>DYCA01000004.1:37008-67211 GCA_019418305.1 Clostridiales bacterium | reverse complement strand
CAGCAGAACCGGTATGATTCTTTTCATGATTTTTTGCATTTTTGGTATACTTCCTTTGTGATTTTTGCGTGCGAGGAACCGACAAACTCGTCCGTTTCCCGCAAGGTCCAGCCGTGGTCAAGCAGCGAACGGTCAAAATACCGGTCCGCCGGATAAACGCGGTTCCAGCAGAAAAGAATGATATTCTCTATCTTATCCAGAAACGGCTCTATCTGCTGATCTTCGACAAAACAGTAGTCCCCCTCCCCTGCCAATGCAAGGAAATGGTCATCAACCCGCAGGCGGGCGCGCTCGTTCTCTACAAACTGCCCGGCGGAATATCCATTCAGCCATAACGCCCGCGCGCCACACAAGGAAAGGATATACCTGCGCAAAATACGGTCCTGGCTCTGCCGCCGATGATTGAACAGCATCCCATCCTTGTCGTCCAAGCAGAGGATCACATGCATACCGCTTCACCTCCATGCTGTATCCACTCAACCAGCTGCCTCTTTTTAAGGCCCTATTATCATACCACACGATTGACGGATTTGTCGATTGAAGCATGTTTTTTCAAACAGCTGGCCTTCGCTCAAGCAAGGCGGGCCGCCCAACGATACGATTGAGCTGCAAAACGGAAATCTGGTGGGCTACACTGTGCCGCAGCATATCCACAGGGACACGGATTTCCAGACAGTCGACGTATTCTTCCGTGTGCGCGCCATCTGCGGCAGCAGCCGCATTGTCGTCACTGACGAGGCCGGTGCGCAAATCGCCTCTTTCCCGCGCGAGCATATGGCGCCGGGCGAAATGGAAAACATCAAGCTGCCGCACGTACTGCTGGACAAGGCGCAGGGCGCAATTACAATTTCTGTCGAGGAGGCACAGGCATGACCAGCCTAATCTGTATCACCTGCCCTAAGGGCTGTCATCTCACGGTGGACGAGGAAAACGACCATGCCGTGACCGGTAATTCCTGTCCGCGCGGCGCGGAATATGCCCGCAACGAGCTGCTGCATCCGGTTCGCATGATCACCTCAACCGTACGGGTGCAAGGCGCCTCAATCCCCCGCCTGCCGGTCAAAACCGACAAGCCGCTGCCTAAGGAAAAAATGTTCGACTGCATGCAGCTGATTAACACGCTGAACGTACAGGCGCCAGTCAAGGTTGGTCAGCTGCTGGCCGCCAACATCCTTGACACAGACGTTAACATCGTCGCTACTAAAACGCTTTAACCCGGTGTTCTCTCCCACATAGGAGCGCTGCCACATCAATACAGAAAGGTGAGCTTACCAGAATTGTATGAACTCTTGTCTTATATGCGTGAACTCAATGCGGTCTCCTTATTCTTTCGACTCGCACTTGCCATGATCAGCGGTGGTCTGCTCGGTCTGGAGCGCGAACGCAAGCGCCGCCCCGCCGGGTGCCGCACCTATATGCTGGTCTGTCTGGGGGCCGCGCTGACCATGCTGCTCGGCCAGTATGAGAGCATCGCACTCGATCTGCACTGGTCGTCGCTGGCGGAATCGATCGGCCAACGCACCGACGTATCCCGTTTCAGCGCACAGGTTGTGGCAGGCATCGGCTTTCTCGGTGCGGGCACTATTCTGGTCACGGGCCGTCAGGAGGTCAAGGGTCTGACAACCGCGGCCGGCCTGTGGGCGTCCGCCTGCATGGGGCTGGCCATCGGCGCAGGCTTTTACGAGGGCGGCATCTGCGCCACCGTGCTGGTGGCGGAAATCATCTTTTCACGTATCGAATATCGCATTCTCGATCATGTTCCGGAAATCAATCTGTATATGGAATACTCTGACAAAACCTGTCTGGAGCGTGTGCTCCAGCTTTTCCGGCACCACAATCTGACCATCATGGATATTGAGATCACACGCGCTTCGGGCAGCGAAAGTCACAATGCCTGCGCAATTTTCTCTCTGCGGCTGCACCGCAAATGCCCGATCAACACACTTCTCAATGGGGTGAGTGCAACAGAAGGCGTTATTACCGTCGCTGAGCTTTGACACATGCTTTTTCTTATTCTTCTTCTTTTTCCGATTGTCCTCCCACGCGGTCCATCGCCGCGGAGGACGCAAATACCCCGGCCTATACAGGCCGGGGTATTTGTTATGTCGCCATATCAATTGTTGTTTTTTTAGCGGGAGCGCCGGATCACATCCAGCAGCGCTGCTGTCGCCTCGCTTTCGCATCCCTGCCAATCGACTACACCAATACGAATATCCGGTTTGATTCTGCCATGAAAATCGCTGCCGCCGCTGATCAGTAGTCCGCTTGCATTCGCTTTTTGCACGTAAGCGAATGCTTGCTGTGTTGTATGATAGCCGCTGAAGGCTTCCACGCCGTCCAGCGGCAATTGAAGCACCTTATCCCACACTGCCATATCCGAAATACTGATGCCCGGATGCGCCAATATCGCAACTCCACCGGCTTCATGAATCAGGTCAGCCGCCTGTCCGGCCGTCATAAAATCGACCGGCACATATGCTTGCTTGCCCGGTGCACACACCGACCAGTAAAAATTCACCAGCGGCCGGTCTGACAGCGCACCGCCCGGCAAAAGCGGACGAATCAGCGGATGCGTACGGTTTTCCGGCATTTGCAGTGCGGATTGCGCGATTGTTTCCGCACACACCACACCATCTCCCGCCAACTCCAGCACCTGCTCCCGGTCAAACCCGATGCCCAGCGCTGCAACAGCATCCATGAGCCGCAGGCCGGCCTCGGCTTGCAACCCATGTACTGCCTGCACTGCGTGGAGCAGCGCAGTATTGGCAATATCAATCCCATAGCCGAGAAGGTGCAAGTGACTCCCCTCATACATACAGTCCAGTTCCACGCCGGCAATCGCCTGCACGCCCAGCTGCGCGCAGCGCCAAATAAATTCCGCTGTCCCCGCGATATCATTATGATCGGTCAACGCTGCCAGTGTCACGCCCTCCTGACAGCACAACTCCGCCAGCCCGCGCGGCGAAACCTCGCCGTCCACGCTGACGGAGGAATGCATATGCAGATCGGTCTGCGCCATGGTTTCTCCTCCCGTCCCTGCATATTTTAAGCGGATATACTGCATTTGATCGCAGCATATTCGAGTTCAGGCGGCAAAACCGCATCCTCCGGAATCAACCAGCGGCGGCTCAGCCGTACCACCCCGCTGATGCGGGCTTTCTCACAGCTGGTTCGCACCTGCTGCGCACTCACGCCCCATTTGACTGCGGCTTCCGGAATGGTGATATAGCTTTTCATGCAAAACGCTCCTCTCATACTAGACCCACCATTGCCTTGCGGCGGGTCCTTACGAAAAAATATGATATACCGCCTGTGCCACGCCGTCATGGTCGCAGTCCTGCGTGACATAGCGCGCCAGCTGCTTGAGCGCAGGATCGGCATTACCCATCGCTACCGGCATGCCGACCGCGCGCAGCATGGCTGCATCGTTATCACTGTCCCCGATAGCAACCATTTCTTCCGGGCCAACACCAAGCATCTCTCCCAGTCGAACCAGCGCCGTCCCCTTATCCACGCCCGCCGGCATGACCTCAAAATTATCGCTGCCCGAGCTGGTGATCGTAATCCCCGGCAGCGGACGGATGGTTTCGAGCGCCTTGTCCAGATCCGCTCGTTCGCCAATCGCATACACCTTGGTCACATCCAGCCCCCGCGCGCGAATTGCGCCCGCGATATCGTCCAGCACAACCTTATTGGCGTGAAAACCCTCTACGCGATAATTCTGTACAAAATCGCGGTCGGAAAACGGGTTGATATAGATTTTATCGCCCACATAAATCATCACGCGCACAGGCAAATCCTGCACGGCGGCGACCGCCTGCGCACCGATTTCGCACGGCATCGCCCAGCTTTCCAGAATACGCTCGTCGGAGGCCGTCGCAATCGCCGCGCCGCCCGCCGTGACCATCCTATCCTCGCAGGCAATTTCGCGGGCAAACTCCGCCGCTTCTCCGACAATCCGCCCGGTCGATAGTACGACATAAATACCGTGCGCCTTGGCCCATGTCAGCGCCTTGCGGGTTTCCGACGTAATCTCCTTTTGCGAATTGAGCAGCGTACCATCCAAATCCAGCGCGAGCAAACGAAATTTCATGCGTCTCTCTCCTTTATCCAATGATAGACCGCCGCCGCCACGCCCGCGTGGTCATTATCCGGCGCAATCCAGTCCGCGGCCTGCCGTGCAGCATCAGAGCCGTTTTCCATCGCCACGCCGACACCTGCTGCGCGCAGCAACGCGCAGTCAATGTCATGGTCGCCGATTGCCATAGATTGTTCTGATGCAATACCCATATGGTGGCAAACGTTCAGCAGCGCCTCGGCTTTGCCGGCCTGCTGCGGCATAATCTCCAGATACTCGTCCTTGGAGCGGAGCAACTCCGCTCCAATCGCTTGCTTTTGCAGAATTTGATAGAAGGCATCAATGCGTGCAGCCTCACCCATGCACAGCAATTTGTGCGGCGCGCCCGCAGCAAGCGTGTCCTCCAATGCGACAACCGTCGGATGCAGTCCGGTGATGATGCCTTCGCCCTCACTCCACCGGTCCTCCCGCTCGACAAACCAATCGGTATCACGGTACAGGCTGAGCGAAACACCTTGCTGCCGCGCCAGTCGAATTACCGTCTGCACTGCATCCACAGGCAGCCTGCGGTCAAAAATTCGTCTTTCGCCCTCTTCAATTAATGCACCGCCAAAACTCGCAATCGGTCCCGGTACGCCAAGCGCCTGCGCAATCGGCGCGATGGCCTGCGGCGGTCGGGCGGACAGCAGACAGATGCAGACACCCTTTGCCGCTGCATACTGCACTGCCGCCCGGTTTTCGGGCGGCAGCTGATGCGCAGTGTCGAGCAGGGTTCCGTCAATGTCCAGACACAATAGACGAAGGGGAAGGATAACGTCTTCGGTCTTGTTCATGCCTGCTCCACCGCCTTTAGAATATGCGCCACATTGCGGCGGCCGTTGCGGATGCCCAGTCCAAGAAGAGCGGCACAGACCACACTGATACACGCCAGCACAACCCCGGCCACGCCGCATGCCAGACGCAGTCCGCCTCCGCTCAGTCCCCACCAGGCCAGGACCGCAGCACAAGAGGAAAGGAGCATCGCATTCCTCAACCAGATGGACAGCCGCGCCAGCGCGTCCTTCTGCTGCTCCGCTTCCCGGAGCAGCGTTTTCTTACTCAATTTGGTTTTCATCTGCGAAAACTCCTTTCCAATGCTGTTTTTTAGTAGCTCAGCTGCGGGTCAAAGAAGCCGATCAGTACGCCAATCAGTGCCACCGCGACCAGAATGAGCATAACCGTCGTCGGCGCCATTTTCTTTTTGCTCATCAGCCAGTAGCAGAACATAACGGCCGCAAGCGGCAGAAGTTTGGGGAAAATCGTATCGAGTACACCGGTCTGTAAGGCGATGTCGCCGGGCAGCACCAGAGGTGTGGTAATCGAAATCCACGTCGCCGCAACCGCGCCGATAACAACCGTGCCCAGCATAATGACCGATTCACGGATGGCGTTGGCTTTTTCGCCGACAATGAGTTCTACTGCCTTGCCGCCCAGCTCATAGCCCTTATAGTACAGGAAACGCATGCCGAGCGTCAATACGATATTGTAAACCAGAATGTAGAAGATGGCGCCGAGCGGCGAGCCGCCGGACGACATGCCCAGCGCAACGCCGAGCAGAATCGGAATGAGCGTGCCGACAAGCAGGCTGTCGCCGATACCGGCGACCGGACCCATCAGGCCGGCGCGGATACCGTTTATCATTTCGCCGTCGATCTCCTCGCCGTTGGCCTTGGCCTCCTCGAGGCCGGCGGTCATGCCGACGATTACCGTGCCGAGCTGCGGCTCGGTATTAAAGAATGCGGAATACGTCTGGAGAGCTTCCTTCTGCTCCTCCTTGGTATCATACAGCTCCTCCACCAGCGGGAGCATGGCGCACAGGTAGCCGAACGTCTGCATGTGCTCCTGCGAGAAGCAGGTCAGATGGCCGTAATACCAGTTGCGGAAGGATTTCGCAAGCGCCTTTTTGGAAAGCTTTTTCTCAGCCATGGTCAAATCTCCTCCTCGTCATCGTCAAATTCGCCCGTGCCGGCATCCGATGCAGCAGCAGGCGCAGCCTTCTGCATGCTCAGCAGCTTGATGCGGTAATTGATGACCGCGAAAAAGCCGCCAACCACCGATGCCGCAATCAGATTCAGGCCCATGCAGGCCGCCAGTGTAAAGCCGAACAGGAACGTCAGCAAATCGACCGGCTTGGTCGCCACCTGCTTGAGCAGAATCGCAATACCGACTGCCGGGAGGAGTGAGCCGACCGTAAACAGGGTTTTCATAGCGATGCCGTCCATCGGCAGATAGGCCTTCATCAGGTCAACCATGTTGACGCCGACCTTGGTGATGATAAATGTCGGAATAAACGAGCACAGGATGTGCGAAATCCACGGCAAGCCCATATCAACTACATAGAGCTTTCTCAGGTTGCCCTTTTCCAGCGCTCTCCAGCCCATATGCTGCCAAACGAGGTTGACCGTCGCCGTGCCGTAAAACAGAACCGTACCCAGCGTACCAACAGCCGAACCGAGGGTGACCGCCATTGCCTGACCCTCTGCAGAAGCTGGGTTGAGGCCCATGCCGTTTACCGCAACAATCGACAACGGGATACCGATGTAAGAGATGGCACGCACGTCAGCGGATACCGTACCACCGGGCGTAACCAGCGCGATGTAAACGACCTGAATCGCCGCGCCCAGATAGATACCGGTCTGCACGTCGCCCATAATCAGGCCGACAATCAGGCCCGCAACCAGCGGACGACCCAAGGTGTAGTTGCCAAACACCGTGCCGCCAAGGCCGGGCATGGACGCCAAACAGGCCAGTAAGCCGAACAATGCCGCCTGCCATACCTGGATTTCCATAAAATCCTTCACCTAACCTTTCTGTATAGCCCCTTTTGTTTTTTAACCCGCAGCCATGCCGCGGTGTTTATACTTATTTGTAGCCGAACTGACCGCGGAACTTTTTCCAGTTGCCGATGGCCGCTTCCTTAATCAGCGCGAACTCCACTTCGTAGCCCTTCTGCATAATAGCCTCCAACGCATCCGCCTCTTCCTGCGTAATGGACTGGTTGTTGCCCAGCTTGACTGCGCCCTCACGGTCGTTGCACGGCCCGATAACAACCGTCTTGACCTCGCCGGGGTCAAAGCCATCGTCGACCAGAATGGTTTTCATGGTCTGCGGGTCCTTGGTAATCAGGAAGTAGCGGTCCTTGCTCGCCAGCACCTTGCCGCACTTGGCGCGCCACTCGTCGAGCGACCAGACAAAGGTCTTTTTATCGCTGGCATTTTTGTAAGCTGCTTTCAGTACCGGCGTTTTTGCCGCCTTATCATTGACGGCAATCAGGCCGTCGCAGGGATATTCGAGCGCCCAGCGGGTACAGGTCTGACCGTGAATCATGCGGTCGTCTACACGGATAAATGAAATAGACATGAATTTTTCCTCCCTATTAAATATTGCAATGTGCCGTCAAATATCGTCCTCGTCGCCGCCGTCCAGGTCAAACGGCTTGAGCTGACCACGGCCTTCCTCCATAATCTCGGCCGCAACCTGCGCGAGCGGTGCGTCCGCGTCCGCAAAAGCGGCGGTCAGTACGAGCGGCAGGTTCATGCCGCCGATGGCAGCCGTGTTCGCCAACAGGCCCTTTTCCGTCAGGACCTCCATCGCGGTCGTCAGCGGCGAGCCGCCGATGATATCCGCAAACAACAGGATTTCGTCCTCCGCGGTGATATCCGCAACCAGTTCTGCAAACGCCTTCCGGTAGGTGTCCACATCCATGCCATCGAGCAGGCTGGTCGAGCGAATGTCCTCGCGGCCCGCACCGGCCATCATGCCGACCGCATTGTGCAGCCCCGGCGCGAAGGTTCCGTGGCTGACCAAAATCAGATAACGCATGCTCATTTTCCCCTTTCTCGTTTGTTGAGACAATTTTACCAATTGACCCACAATAATACATCTGTCCATTGTCACGAATGACAGATGACACTTATCCTCTTTTACATGACAAATGTCATTTGCCTTGTGGAAAAACGCAAAAAAGCCGCCCCCGGCTTTGGCACATTGCCAAAACCGGAGACGGCTTATTCTGTCTGTCTGTTCTTCGTTTGTTTAATGCTGCAAATATTCCTCCATCTTCAGCTGCACCCTCTGCAGCTGAAGGGACAGGTTGTGGTCATCCTCCATGGCCGTTGCCACCAGACTTTCCGCAAGCAAAAGCGCCTGGTCATACGCGCGGAAATGCGGCGCGGCAACCGCCTGCTCCATCGCGTCAGACAGAATTTCCAATCCGAGCTGGCTCTCGCCCGGCGTGTCTTGCCGCAGAATCTGCTGGGTCTGCGGCGACTGCGTCACGCGCCGCAGCGCGGATACGCTGTGTGAATCCGTATACAGCATACTCTGCGTCGCGTCCGAGCAGGTCATCTCTTTGAGAAATTCCCACGCCAGCGCCTGCTGCGAGGACCGACTGCTGATTGCCGCCAGCACGGTGCTCAGCTCCGACCGTCCCGCACCGGACGGCCCGCCCGGCATCTGGATACAGTCCCACTCAAAATCCGAATACCGCTTGATTCGCCACGGATAAGGCTGATAGGTGCGGTAATCCGAGAATAAAAATGGCCGAAATGCAACATGCCCTTCGTCAAAGCTGCGCGCCGTGATGTCGCAGTCCGCATATAATTCTTCCAGCCGCTGCGCAAATCGAACCGCCTCCACGGACGCCGGCTGCGCAATCAGGCAACTGCTGCCGTTCTCATCAAACAGCGCCGCGCCGTTTGACGCCAGCGCGTCCCGCCAGGTATAGCCGTAACTGCCAAACTGGTCAATCGTGCCGTCGCCGTCCGTGTCACGCGTTACCTGTGCGCAGATCTCGTAAAAATCATCCCACGTCCAGTCATTATCCGGTACCGAGATATTTTCCGCCTCCAGCAGCGTTTTATTGACAAACATCAACGTCGGCACACATTCATACGGCAGCGCATACTGCACGCCGCCCGCCGCGCCGCTCTCGAGCGCTGCGTCATAGAAATCCGCTGTAGAAACCGCAGAATCGTTTGCCAGCAGGTTATCCAGCGGCTGCAAAGCTCCCTGCTCCGCCAGCATACCGAAATCCTCCGGCAGTACCATAAACACATCCGGCTCTCGACCAAGCAGATATTGGTCAGTCAACCATTCGGAATAATCTCGTTTTAAAATACCGCTTGTATACTCCACGCGCACATTGGGATGCGCCTGCTCAAACCGCGCAATCGCAGCGTCAATCACAGCATAGCAGTTGCCGGTCGGCGCATCCCAATAGCTGCCCGCAATCACGCCGACCGTGATCACAGTTTCCCGCGACGCACCAAAGGCCGTGCACACCAGCACTGCCGCAGTCAACAATACGCCGACTGTCAGTCGTTTCAGCATCTGTCTCATGGCTTATCCCCATAAGGATCGGCCGCCACACCGGTCTGCACCGCCCAGATCGCAAGCTGTGTACGGTCACGCAAATCGAGTTTGCTTAACACACTGCTCAAATAGTTGCGCACTGTGCCCTCCGACAGGCATAGCGCCGCCGCAATCTCCTTGTTGGATTTGCCGCAGCCAACCTCGCGGATGACCCGCCATTCGTTTTCCTGCAAAGCAGCGGTCTGCTGTTTATCCACCGGAATCTGCATGCTGCCGCGCGCCATGCGCGCAAACATATCCAGTGCCTTGGATGCCACGCCGGGCATGATGATCGAGCCGCCGCGCACCACCTCACGTACCGCATTTGCCAGTTCGCTGACCGAAACGCCCTTGAGCAGATAACCGGACGCACCGTAGCGCAGCGCACCGAATACATACTCATCATCGTCAAATGTGGTCAGGATAATGACCTTGATTTGCGGATAGGCGGCTTTAATCAGCCGCGTGCATTCCACACCGTCCACCTCGGGCATGCGGATATCCATGAGCACCACATCAGGCTTTTCCTTGCGCACCAGTTCAATCGCCTCACGTCCGTTGGATGCTGTGCCCACCATGGCGATATCTGCCTGCGCATCCAGCACAAAGCTCAGGCTCTGACGGATCAACTCCTGATCGTCTGCAATCAATACACGGATCATATTTCATCCCCCCATCGAAGCGGTATGGAAGCCTCTATCCGGAACCCGTTCTCTCCGTTCACGCGCAGGCTGCCGCCGAGCAGCCGCAGCCGCTCTCGCATGTGACGCAGCCCAAAGCCTTGTTCGATTTTTGCGCAGCCGATACCGTTATCCTGCACCACAATCGTCATGCAGCGCTCCTGACAGGACAGAGACACGTCAATTTCGGTCGCATGCCCATGCCGGATGGCATTGGTCACGCTTTCCTGTACAATCCGATAGACCGCATCCTCCTCGTCCTGTGAAAGACGCATATCCGTCGGCTGCACATTCAGCCGAATATCCGCATGTGAAGTCTGCTGCATCTCGCTGCACAGCTTGTCGAGCGCCTCGGACAAGCGAAACCGCTCGAGTGCATCCGGCCTGAGCGCACTGACCGAACGGCGCACCTCATTCATGCCCGCACGGGCGGTTTTCGCAATGAGTTCCATCTGCTTGCGCGCCATATCCGGCGAAATATCCATCATTTCAATGCAGGCATCCGCACCGGCGGTGATGCCAGTCAGCGCGTGGCCAAGCGTATCGTGAATCTCGCGCGCCAGACGGTTGCGTTCTCGGGTCTCCGCCATGCGCTCGCTTTCCGCCGCATATTCCTTGAGCTGACCGTTGAGGACGGACAGCTTATCATTCGCCCGCGCCAGTTCTCCGTTGAGTCGGCGGATAGCCGCGTTTTCTTCCGTCCGCCTGCCGACCAGAATCACCATATACCCGATAAACAAAATCAGATTGAGCGCACTGAGCAGACCAATGGCTGTCTGCATGAGCTGCCGCGGCTGTCCCTCATAATAGGCAAGATATTCGGATACCGAAACCATACCCAAGCCGGATTGCAAAACATCCAGACTGGTCAGCAGATAGAGCGAGGTCATCGCGCCGAGAAACAGCATACGCCCGCGCCCATGCAGACTATCCACCAGATTGACCACGGCGAGCAGCAGCAGGCCGTTATAGTCCAGATGCAGCGCCAGAATCACAAGCAGGGCGACTCCCGGTTCCAACCAAAACACGATACGGCCGTTTCCCAGCCTGCCGCGCCGATATGCAAAGTCGACCGCGACAAACGCAAGTAAACTAAGCGCCGCAAAAGACACGCTCCACGGAGCAGCCGGTAAAATACTCAGCCCCTGCAAAAAGCTCACACCCTCGGCTCGCTGCACCGCACGCAGTGGCGTCAGCACAAAAACCGCACCGAGGAACGCGCAGAGTGCCAGATTGATGAGCAGCGTCCCCTGCCGCAGCAGGGTCAGGCTCTCGTCCGTCTGCATCTCGCGATTGGCCGATCCATCCGACATGCCAGCAGCCCCCCTTTTCCCCGTTAAGCTTTGTCTTTCTTCTGCCGCAGACAGTCGCCTTTTTTCCTGCCGTGCTGCGCTGTGGAACGGGTTTCCTATGCATAAATTATAATATATATCCTGCACAAGGTCAAACAACATATCAGAGCAGGTGCAAAAACAGCAGGCGAATACCCGCAGCCTGCCCGGTGAAATAGCGCGCCGTTCACCGCAGGCCGCAAATAAATACATGTAAAACCTCTCCGGAAAAGAATCGTCGTCCTGTTCAGAACCGGCAAAAAAGCGTTTTCATGACTCCCCTAATATGATATGATAAAACAAGTAAGGGGGGGCTGGCGATGAAATGGAGACGACTGTTTCTTGCTGTGTGCGGCGTCGTGCTGGCGGCATGGCTGTGTCTGACGCTGGGCGCATGGGAAGAACAGCAGGAGACACCGCTGCGTATCGGCGCAACCTATATGACAATGAACAATCCATTCTACAGCGTCATTGACGAGGAACTGCGGCTGATGATCGAAAGCCGCGGCGATATCCTGCTCACGCGCGACCCTGCACTCGATCAGGACAAGCAAAACGACCAGATTCACGAACTGCTTGCGGGTGGAATCGATCTGCTTGTGATTAACCCGGTGGATTTTCAGCAGATTCGTCCTGCACTGGGGGAAGCGCGGGAGGCAGATGTTCCGGTTGTGATTGTGGATTCGCAGGTGAGCGATCCCTCACTGGTTGCCTGCACGATTGCTTCAGACAATTATGGCGCGGGCGTATTATGCGCCGAGCATCTGATGAGCACGCGTGATTCCGCGCGCATCGCCCTGCTGGAGCACCCGACCGCCCAGTCGGCGGTCGACCGTATTCGAGGGTTTTGCGACACCATTGCCGCGCATCCGCAGTATCAGATCGCCGGCCGCGCAAGCAGCGACGGTCAGCTGGAACTTGCCATGCCGGCGCTGGACGGCCTGCTGGATGCCGATCCGACGATTGATGTAGTGATGGCGCTCAACGATCCGACAGCATTGGGGGCGATGGCTGCACTGGAGGAGCGTCATTTACTGGAGCGCACACTGGTTTATGGCGTAGACGGTGCTCCCGAAGCCAAAAATATGATTTTTGAGGGTGTCATGACAGCAACGGTCGCCCAATCTCCTATTCAGATCGGACAGACGACAGCGCAGGTCATATACCAGATTCTGTCCGGACAAGCCTATGAAAGCGAAATCATTGTGCCGGTCGAGTTAATTACAGAGGAAAATGTGGAACAGTTCGGCTCAGACGGCTGGCAATGAGTGATACTGCAGGCGGCGTATCCCCAACTTGTATCTCCGCCGACCGGCCATCCATAACGCACAATATTTCTGCAAAAAAATTGGTCTTCAAGCGATTGACAGGGCAGGATTTTCTGCTATAATGACCTTATAAAATTGTATATTCCTTTCTTCGGAAACGAGAGTATTCTCTACTGGCGGTCAAAGCCCGCGAGCGCAAGCTAACCCGGTGCAATCCCGGGGCCAACAGTCAGGTCTGGATGGGAGAAGAAAGCCGCCGGCAGCACCGGCAGCTTCTCGTGCACGATGAAAGAACACGAAGCAGCCGGTATTGCATCCGTTGGATAGCAATCAACGGCTGCTTTACGATTTATCCGGCTTATCCGGCGGCAGGGAACCACAAGAGGAGGCTGTCGCCATGAATAAACTGGTACAAAACGCAAACCCGCTGGAAACAGAGCCGATCTCCGCGCTGTTAGTGCGATATTCTATCCCCACAGCACTGACACTCATGGTCAATTACCTTTACAACATCGTTGATCAGATTTTTGTCGGGCAAGGCGTTGGCATCACCGGCATGACAGCTACCAACGTCGCGTTTCCGCTCATGATTCTGGTAAACGCAATCTCGCTGCTGCTGGGGGATGGGGCCGCGGCCAATATCAGTCTGTGCCTGGGCCGCAAGCAGCAGCAAACAGCAGATGCGACCATGTCGCACGCACTGACTTTGATTGTCTGCAGCGGCATCCTTTGCGCGCTGGTGTTTGGTATCTTTGCCCCGCAGCTGGTGATTCTGTGCGGCGTCACGGAAACCGCTTATACGCAGGCAGTCTCCTATCTGCGGGCGATCGCATGGGGCGTGCCGTTCCAGCTGATGTGCCCCGCATTCACCGCCATCATCCGTGCGGATGGCGCTCCCCAGTACACCATGAAGTGTATGATTGTAGGCGCCGTTATCAACCTGATTCTGGATCCCATTTTCATTTTCCCGCTGCAAATGGGTGTGGTGGGCGCCGGTATTGCCACAGCGGTGGGACAGACATCTGCCGGCTGTATGTGCCTCTTTTATCTGCGCCATATGCGTACCGTCCGCATTCGCAAACCCGATCTGTGCCCCACGCCTGCATTGACCGGACGTATCGTTGCGTTGGGCTTTCCAAGTCTGCTGACGCAGACGATGATGGCGCTGGTGCAGATCACCATGAACAACCTGATGCGTCAGTATGGTGCATTGAGCGCCTTTGGCAGCGACATCGCTCTTTCGGTCTACGGCATGATGATGAAGGTATACCAAATTGCCCACTCAATGTTTGTGGGCGTCTCCTCCGCCGTACAGCCCATCAACGGCTTTAACTTCGGCGCCAAACACTACACGCGGGTGCATCAGACATACCTGCTGGCCAGCCGGATTGCGCTCATCATTTCCGCTGTATGCTTTCTGGTTTTCATGGTGCTCCCCCGGCAAATCGGTATGCTCTTTGTCTCGGATAATCCTCTGTATCTGGATTGCACCGCTCACATTTTCCGAATTTATATGATGGCCTTTTTCCTCTACGGTCTACATATGACTACGGCATCCTTTTTTCAGAGCATCGGCAAACCTGTGCACTCGCTGATGATTCCGCTGGTACGGCAAGGGGTGTTTCTGATTCCGCTGGCGTTGCTGCTCTCCCGCAGTTTTGGTCTGGATGGCGCTTTATATGCCGTTCCCATTACGGATATGCTGGTCTTTTTGCTCAGCATTGCGTTGGCGTTTACGGAATTTCGCTCCTGGCGTAAAAACGGATGGCTGTAAGCCACAGTACGAAAAAAAACCTCCTGTCGCAGCATAGCTGCAACAGGAGGTTTCCTTTTACTCGTCAGAAAGACTTGCGCTTATCTGCATACTGCAAGATGAGAGACGCACATTTATTCTCTATCAATGCGTGCTCTTGCGTCGGCTCGCGCCGCCGGTGCGCAGCCATTCCTCATCGACCGGATCGATCACATTCACTTCGGTGGTCAGGAAAGTGCTCGCCATGGAAACCGCATTTTGCAGCGCCAGACGCACTACCTTGGTCGAATCCATAATACCGGCTTCAATCATATTGACATAGGTATTAGTGCAAACATCCATTCCCATTCCAGGCTCCAACCGACGAATCTCTGTCACAACGGAATCGCCGTCTCCGCCGGCATTTTCCACAATCTGAGCTGCCGGTTTGGTCAACGCAGTGCAGATGATCTGCGCGCCGACCTTTTCATCTCCCGTAAGCTGCGCCGCATATGCCTCAACCTGTGTGCAGGCGTCGCAGTATGCCACGCCGCCACCGGCCACAACGCCTTCCTCCAGCGCAGCGCGAGTGACATTCAGCGCGTCTTCCACTCGATGCTTTTTCTCCTTCAGCTCCAGCTCGGTCGCTGCGCCAACGTGGATCAGGCCCACGCCGCCTGCCAGCTTGCCCAGACGCTCACGAGCGCGATCCACCGCGAACTCATCCTTCGCCTGCGCCAGCATGCGCCGGAGCATCTCGATTCGGCTGTCAATTTCATCGCGATTGCCCGCGCCCCCGACGATCAGCGTGCTGTCCTTCCGAATGATGACCTTATCTGCCCGGCCAAGCATGTCCATTGTAGCATGGCTCAAATCATAGCCGGTTTCCTCGCGGATGACCACGGCGCCCGAAATCAGTGCAATATCATCTACCAAAGCCTTTTTCCGTTCGCCAAAGCCCGGCGCACGCACCGCAGCTACGTCGATTGCGCCCTTGAGCTTGTTGATAATGAGCGCCTTCAGCGCCTCGCCCGTCACATCCTCCGCCACAATGACCAGCGGACGATGCTGCTGCGCAACCTGATCCAAAATCGGCAGAACTTCTTGCAGTTCGGTGATCTTTTTGTCGGTAAACAGAAGATATGCATTCTCGAATACGGTTTCCATCTTCTCCTGATCGCTCACCATGTAAGGCGACAGATACCCCTTGTCAAACCGCGTGCCGCGGACGATCTCGCAGGAAGTCTCCATCGTGCTGGATGCATCTACCGTGATTACGCCATCCGAACCGAGCTGATCCATGATATCTGCAATCATGCTTCCAATCTGTTCGTCGTCAGCAGAAACACCCGCAATGTGCGCAATATCATCCCGCGTGGTCAGCTTGTACGAATGCTCCTCCAGATACCGCACTACCTCGTCAACCGCGCCCTGCATGCCCCGGCGAAGCTGTATGGGATTGGCACCTGCTGCAAGATTGTGAATCCCTTCGTGAATAATCGCCTGTGTCAGCAGCATCGCGGTAGTCGAGCCATCGCCCGCCGCTTCATTTATGCGGAGGGCAACATGCTTGATCATCTGTGCACCCAGATCTTCCGCAATGTCAGTCAATTGCATGTCATTGATAACGCTCGCGCCATCATTTGTAATGAACGGCACTCCGGAAGAACTGTCCACCAGAACATTTCTGCCCAGTGGTCCCAGTGTGATCTTAACCGCATCCACAACCTGATCCACGCCATCCTGAAGCATTTTTCTTGCTTCCTCGCCAAAAAACAAATCTCTCATATGTGTTTCTCCTGACTCCAGAGCAGACAGGCATGCACATGGCACGCCTGTCTGTCCCAGCTGATTGTAATAAATTAGGACTCTTCGACCGTCTCCTGCACGAGAATCTGCTCCTGCACAGGGTTTTGCTCCTCCGCAGCTTCGCTATCGCCGGACAGTTCCTCCTGTCTCTGCTCTGCTTCGTGCAGCGCAATGATCTCAGCATGCAGACCAATACGATCATCGTGCCGTAACCATTTTAACAGACCAAGCATAGTTCCTACAAGTATAATTAGGAAAGGTGCCGAAATAATAATCGCAATATTTTTGATCGCCGTGAAATCCGCGCCAACCAGAATGATCGACATGGGGATCACTGCCAGCAGAACACAGAAGAACAGCCGAAGTGCCATCTTGGGGGTACCCCGTTTCGTAACCGTTTCCGCCAGCGCCAGTGATGCCGAGTCCATGGACGGCGCCACAAAGCCGACAATAAGCACCAGAATGAGGAACGGCAGCAGCGTTTTGCCCAGAGGCAGCACTTCCAGAATGCTGTAAATTGCCGCATCTCCGATGCCGCTGTTAACCAGGCCAACCACATCCACGGTTTCCTGCAGATGGGTGAAAATTGAGAAGCTGCCATTGATACCGAAAATTCCAATACCGCCGGCCGTCATAACAAAGATTGTGTAGAGCGCGATCTCGCGGATCGTGCGGCCCTTGGAAACCTTTGCAATGAAAATGCCCATCATTGCTACATAGTTTAGATAGAACGCAACAAAGTAGATGGTCCAGCTTTCCGCAAAGCCGGTGTTATTGATGGGGTCGGTGAACAGTGCCATGCGCGGCAGCTTTTCAAACATATGACCGAGGGAGTTAACGATATTTTTGAAAATAAATGTCGTCGGTCCCATGAACAGCACATACAGAAGGAATACCACGCAAACCACAGATGCAATATTGCTGATTGTCTGCATGCCGCGCTTTGTGCCAAGGAACGAGGTGATACTGTAAACGATTGCAATGAATACAATAACGCCAATCTGAACAACCGGAGTTGCCTCCCAGCCAAACAGCTGCTTAAGACCGCCGGTTGCCAGCGGAACAGCCAAGCCCAAAGAGGAACTCAGCGCACCCAGAATACCAAAAATAACAAGGAAGTCAATGATTTTGCCAATAGCAGTCTTGCCCTTGACCTTCTCGCCCAGCATAGCGCAGCACACCGCGCTGGTTTGGAACGAGGGCAGTTTCCGTACATAAACGCCATAAGCAATGGCAACGCCCATCACCGTATACATTGCCTGATTGACAATACCCCAATGATAGAACTGATAACCGAGAGAGGATTCCAGCGCTTCCACGCTGAACGCTTCCATACCCAGACCAGGCGCCTGATAATAATACGCCCATTCTGTGAACGACCAATACAGCGCAGCCGATGCGAGCGACGCCAACAGCATCATTGAAAAATAGCTGAAGTTGGAATATTCGGGTTTACAGTTGCCCAAACGTACTTTGCCGTACTTTCCAAACAGCAGGTACAAACCGACAAGGAATGCGACGACCGCGATAAGTTCAAAGAATGGTCCCAGAACTGAAATCATCAGGTTGAAGAACGAGGAAATGACATTGAGGGTAGACTCCGGATTGAGAATCATAAAGACAATGAATGCAGCCAGTATTGCCACACTCACAATAATCAAACCGACTTCCACATCCGCATTTTTCTTGTTTTGTTTATTATCCATGGTATTGCTCGCCTCCCCATAGCGTGTTATCTTTCGTAAAATCGTCGCCTACAGCATTTTGAAGCGGTCAGTTAGTCAACAGCGCACGCATCAGATCGGTAATCGGGCGACTGGTTCGGTTTTCCACATCATAACCAACGTATACCGATTCTGCCCAAAGGAGCAAGTCGTCTTCACCCTGCCGGTATATTTCAAACTGCATCGTGAAGCTTTTCCTGCCGATCTTAATCTTGCTGATACCGACTTCGAGCATATCCCCTTCGTATGCGCTGGCAACAAACTCATAGGTGGATTTTTTGTGACATACTTCTGAACCATGTTTTTCCGCCAGTTCCCGGTAGGAATATCCCTTGGATCGAAGGAATTCCTCGAAAGCCAGATCGGTATATGCCACGTAATTTCCATTGTATACAATGCCCTGTCTGTCTACTTCTCCAAAGCGGACACGGATCGGGCAAAAAAAGATACAATCCCGTCTCATTTCGATTCTCCTTGCTTCTGTCTGTATTCCCGGGTTCTGTTCAAGCGCTTTTGCGCTGCCCGCTGCGCTGCCGCGGCGTTAATCGAACGCTTACGCACTCTGTGAAGCAGCGCGCCCGGCGCACAGACATCCACGCAGTAGCCGCAGTTAATGCACGTTAAAAACGCTTTGCCAACCGCACGGGGATATCCTTCCTCATCCATCTCGATGACACGCATGGGACAGATATCAATGCAGGCAGAACATTTCACACATTGTTGCTTATCCGGAGAAATCAGTTCAACAGCTTTCACAAACATATCCCTTTCAAAAAAATCCACCCAATGCACCGTTTCCTTCTAGACAGGTTACGAGCATCAGGTGGATCATTCATCTGATTTACAGCAATTATCAAACCGCTTGCGCAACAGCACCGCTTGCTATCAGGCTGTCGATCTTCTCGCTGCTGTATCCCAGCTCACTGAGGATTTCCCTGCTGTTCGCCCCCGGGAATCCGGCCGCAGAAGCATTGCAATCAACCGGAGTCTTGCTGAATAGGATAGGCGTATTGGTTACAGTGCACTCCCCTACGCCTTCTTGGGTGACCTGAGTGATAACATTGAGCTGTCTGGTCTGCGGATCGTTGTCAAACTCTTGCAGCGACTGTACCGCCGCTGCGGGCACTCCGCTCCTGTGCAGCTTTTCTTCCATCTCATATCGACCCATTGTGCTTGTTGCTTTTTCAAGCTCCGCAATCAGTGCATCCCGGTTGGCCACACGCTGCTCGTTATTGACAAAGCGAGGATCCGCCGCAAGGGCATCCAGTCCCAGCGTGCTGCACAGCGATTGCCATGCGCCCTCGTCTGTCACCGCGATTACGATATTTCCATCCTTCGCAGCAAATTCGCCATAAGGAGCATACCACGCATGATGATTGCCGGTTCTTTCAGAAAACCGGCCGGTCAGTGAGTGCTCCAGTACAGATGCTTCGCACATGTAGAACGCACAATCCAACATGGCAATGTCCACGCGAAGCCCTTTTCCCGTCCTTTGCTTATACAGCAGTGCCATCGATAAACCGCGCAACAGCTGCAGTCCAGCCCATGTATCGCACATGGAGAAACCGGGTTTTATCGGCGCATCGCCCGCCTGACCGCTCTGTGCGACAAGACCACTTCGTGCGGCTGCAATAATGTCCATACAGGGCAGGTGGGAAAGCGGCCCATATGTGCCAAAACCGGAAATCGAGCCATAAATCAGGCCGGGATTGACCTCCAGCATTTTATCATAGCCGATTCCAAGTTTTTCGAGTGTTCCTGCTTTAAAGTTCTCTATGACAACATCTACTTGAGAGACAAGATCCAGTACAACACGCTTGCCTTCCTCCGAACGCATATCAATGGCGATTCCCTTTTTCCCGCGGTTATATTGGCAGAAATACAAGCTGATGTCATTGACATAGGGTCCATACTCACGCGATATATCACCGGCGCCGGGACGCTCTATTTTGATCACTTCCGCGCCCATGTCTGCCAGCATCATTCCACAGAACGGAGCGGAAAGCACCTGTGAAAAATCGAGCACCTTGATTCCTTTGAGAGGTCCGTTCTTCATTTGTTACTCTCCTTCAGTATTCGTTGCGCCGCCACTCAAATTACACCCTGCTCATGCAAGGCAGCCTGTGCAGCCAAATCCAATCCGAGCGCTGCGTAAAGTTCCTTGTTCTGCTCTCCCACAGTAGGTGCTGCGCGCAGGTCATCCTCCTCCTGCCCGGCGAACTTGACCGGCTTGCCCGGCATCTCAACCGCGCCCAGCTCTGCGTCATTGACCGAAACAATCATGTTGCGCACCCTAAGCTGTGGCTGCTGCAATGCTTCCTTGGTGGTGCTGCACATCGTACCCGGAATCAGTGTTTCATCACAAATATCCGCAATTTCCTGCATCGTGTAATTAGAGAACAAGTCTTCCAGTTTGACACGCAGGTCGCCGAAATAATGGTAGCCACGCACCAAATTGGAGCAGTATAATTCATCTACCTTCCATTCAGGACGCCCGAATGCATCGCAGAATTTCGCCCATTGCGCATCGGAAGAAATGCCCATGGCCACATAACCATCCTTGCATTTAAGGATATCATATGGATTTATCAGCGGATGTGCATTGCCGGTACGCATCGGATCTTCGTGTTCTGCGCCATAAGTAATAACCTTATCCTCCGAAATCGCAATCGCGGAGCCACAAAGCGTTGTTTCCACGAGCTGCCCCTCACCCGTGCTTTTCGCATGATAAAGGGCAATACATACAGCCGAGGAAAGGAAGCTGGCTGCATATCGTTCGGAGATTGAAAAGCCGATACGGGTCGGCGGGTTTTCCGGAAATCCGGTGAAGTGCATTACACCGCTTTTTGCCTGCGCAAGCAGATCATATTGCGGCAAATCTGTCTTTTCCCCGGTTGAACCGTATGCAGAAATACGTCCATATACAAGAGATGGCTTGATAGCTGACAGCACATCATATCCTAAGCCCAGTTCATCCATCCAATTGGGTGGGAAATTTTCCAAAACCACATCTGCCTGTGCCACCAGCTTTTTGAAAATCTCTTTTCCCTCAGGATGTGTCAGATCCAGCGTGATACTCTTTTTGCCACGATCGCGGAAGGCATGATGAACACTGGCGCCATTTTTTAATGGCGCCAGTGCCCGCAGCGGATCACCGGTATTCGGCGATTCCACCTTGATAACTTCCGCTCCGTAATCAGCCAGTTCCATCCCGCAGTAACCGGAAAGTGTCATCAAATCGAGCACTTTTATTCCTTCTAAAGGAAACATAGCAACCTCCTATTACTGTGAGAAGAAAGCCTCACGGTTAGATGATTCAATTACTCCTCGTAAGCCCAGCCAGTGTACAGCTCGATGCCGCGCTTCTTGATCTGACCGCCGATAACGTTGCGCTGAATCTCGGAAGTGCCTTCCCAGATACGGTCAACGCGCTGGTCACGCCACAGACGCTCGATAGCGTTCTCTCTCATGTAGCCGCGGCCGCCCAGAATCTGAACGCCCTTGTCGGTTACGCGGTTGACCATCTCGGAGCACCACAGCTTGATAGCGGATGCACGAGCGTGCTTGAGCTTGCGATCCATATCGCCGGAAATCTCCCAGCATACACGATACAGCAGGCTCTTTGCAGCCATGATATCCATGGTCATGTCAACCAGCATATGCTCAATTACCTGGTAGTCACGGATGACGTGGCCGCCCTGTACGCGAGTAGCCGCCCAGTCGTTTGCTTCCTTCAGCACGCGCTGTGCACCGCCGACGCAGCGAGCGGCAATGCCCAAACGAGCCTCTACGAACCAGTCCTTGGTCATGTTGAAGCCTTCGCCGATGCCCTTGAGGATCTTGGACTCGTCAACTACAACATCCTCGAACAGGAATTCCGGATGCTTGAACGCAAAGTGGTGGGTGTATTCCGGCGTGCGCTTAATGCTGACGCCCGGGGCATCCTTTTCAACGAAGAATACGGTAGCCTTATTCGGGTCACCGTCCAGATGGGTATGTACCAGCAGGAAGTCCGCGATATCACCAACGGTTACGTACCACTTTTCACCATTGATCTTATAACCGCCGTCGCACTTGACTGCAGTCGTCTGACACTGAGTCGGGTCGGAGCCAGCGTCCGCCTCGGTGATTGCATACGCATCACGGCGCTTGCACTGGCAGGTCGGAATCAGATACTCTTCGATCTGCTCCTGCGTACCGAACTTCATCGGGAACGAAGGCTGCGGAACCGCATCCCAGATAGCGCCCGTCGCCATGCCGAGCTGCTCGCTGATCAGTGCCTGCTCAAACAGGGTATAACCAGTGCCGCCGTGCTCCTTGGAATGGTTGGTTGCGTTGAAGCCCCACTCCATAACCTGAGAAGTGATGTACTTATGAGTCTCAGGGGAAATACCGTTGTTTTGTTCACACTCCAGCTCATACGGGAACAGTACCTGCTCGGTGAACTCTCTTGCCTTTTCCTGCAATGCGCGATGCTCTTTGCTCAGTGTAAAATCCATTCTAATGCTCCCTTTCTCTTTGTTCGAAATTTGATTGTCCTTACCCAGTCAATCCGATTTCGGTTTGTCTGATATCGGATAATTCAATTATATAACTTAGCCCAAAAAAATCAAGCGGTTTTATCATTATTTATTTATTTTGTATACTTGACTAGAAAACCAGCCCCGTTTTTGTTCTGTATGCTTATGGTATTGACTGGAATATCATAATTAGCGTATAATAAATAAAAGGATCTATTAAACAATATAAGGTGTGAAACTGTGATGGAGCGTTGGGAAAACGATTTATTTGAACGATATTACAAAAGTTGGAGAGGGATAGATGCCGCCTACGATCAGATAGCGGCTTCCTGTGGTGTGACCTCCAACATCATGAATATTCTGACCTTGCTGTACAAGCATCGCACACCCATGACGCAGAACGAATTGAGCCGGGAGCTGCATCTGTCCCGCCAAACGGTCACCAGTGTGGTGGACAGCTTGGAGCAGCGCGGTCTGGTCAGCCGCAGCATTGCAGAAAACGATCGCCGCAGCCGTATGATCACTTTAACCGAAGACGGCCGTGCTTCCGGACGCCGCATTGGCCGAACGATGCGAAATGTGGAGTTATCCGCGTTCAGAAAGCTGTCAAGCGAAGAACAAAACGCGCTGGTGGATATCATGGAGAAGCTATGGCATAGCATGGAAGAGACTCTGGCGGACACATGAGCAATTTAAGTTTGCGATTCATGTCGCTTTATAATCGCAAACGAAACAAAAGAAGGCGTTGCAGAATGTATCGTTCTGCAACGCTTTCTTTTTGCCGGAACACGGCTTCAAGGCTACACTGATTTATCAGTGTACCATTCTAAGCCCAACTCAGCAACCACTGTATTGCGAAAACAGCATACTCGAAAAGATACCGCGGCTTGCTCCGCGCCGCTGCTTTCACTCTTGTTCTGTTTTTCTCGCAGGAGTATAATACCAGTAATCGCGCATCCGCGGCTGTTAAAAGACAGCTGCGGCAAGCAGCAAAAAAGGTGGGAAGTCTTATGACTCTGTTGAGACGGCACTGGGCGAATATGTCCATTCATTACAAGGCCGTCGCATTATGCTGTACCTTTGTCGTGCCAATCCTGATCGCGGTTGGCATTCTGATTTTCGAATTCAGCGCCTACCGGCTGGAAACCGACCGGATCCTGTCCGAATACGCAGGCTGCATTGATTACGCCAACGCGCTGCGCACCGAAAGCGAGCTGCTCGACGCACTGCCCTTTGCCGCGGCGAACGCCAAAGCGGTCGACGAATACACCGCCGCCTGCGAGGCAACTTCCACCGCGTGGCAGACGCTAGCTCCCACGCAGACCACAGACAATGCGCAAATCGACCTGCTCAAGCAGGTAATCGGCCGCGCGATGAACAGCCTGCAAGAACGGCAGCAGCAATTCCTCGACGATTTTGCCGCAGGCATTTTTGACGCGACAGCCTTCTCCCAACTGCAGCAGCAGAGCGCGTATCTGTACAGCTATGCCGACACGTTGATGGACGCGGTACTGCTCGAGGGACGGAACCGCTACCTGGATCTCGGCCAGAAATTCGCCGACCAGAATATCGTGCTGTCGGTCGTGGCAGCGCTGGGCTGTATCGTGTTCGCGCTGCTCGTATTATACCTGATTCGCAGCCTGATCCTGCCTGTGCGGCAGATCAGTCAGGCGGCACGCCGCGTAGCCGACGGTGAATACGGCATCGACGACTTTGTGCACCCCTCCTCGGACGAAATCGGCGTGCTTGCCGCCTCGTTCAACCACATGAAGCACCAAATTGCACAGACCATTCACGCATTGGAAAGCGAAGCCGCACTGGAAAAATCGCTGCGTCAGCAGGAAGCCGAAGCAGCCCACCTGCGTCAACTGGTTGAGCAGAGCCGCTTCGCTCAGCTGCAAAGCCAAATTAACCCGCATTTCCTGTTCAACACACTGCAGAGCGTGGCCAGCATGGCGCAGATCGAGCGCGCGACTGTGACGGGCGACATGGTCGTGCGTCTGGCCATTTTTTTCCGCTATACACTCGAAACCGACGAGAGCATGGTGCCGCTCGCGCGTGAGCTGGCGCTGCTGCGCGACTATATCTCGCTGCAGGAGCTGCGCTTTGGCGAACGCATTTCGTTTGAGATGGACTGCGACAACCGCTGCGACATGCTGCGCGTACCCAAGTTCATTCTGCAGCCGCTGGTCGAAAACGCTATCGTACATGGCATGCGCACCCGCAGCGCGGGCGGACGCATTCGCATCGTCACCAGCGCCGACGGCGCGTACTGCCGCATTCAAGTAACCGATAACGGCGGCGGTTTTACATGCACCGGCAACAACCCGCCCGCCGCAACCGGCCGGCGCTCAATCGGTCTGCACAACATCGCCAGCCGCGTTCAGCTGACCGGCGGCTCGTTCCGTCTGTACAGCCTGCACGGTCTGGGTACGACCGCCCGCCTGACCCTGCCCATGCCAAAGGAGGAAAACCGCGCATGATTAAAATCCTAATTGCTGAGGACGAGCCGCTCAGCCTGCAAACTCTGACTGGTCATCTGCGCCGCCGTCTGGGAGAGGATGCACTGATCGAGGGCGTGAGCAACGGCCGCGAGGCCGTCGAGCGCGCTCGACAGATCCAGCCCGCGCTGATTTTCATGGATATTGAGATGCCCGTCATGAATGGGCTGGATGCAGCCTCCATTCTGCACAAAACCCAGCCGGAGATCCCCATCATCTTTCTGACCGCGTTCGACCGTTTCGATTACGCGGTCGGCGCCATGCGAGCGGGCGGTACCGACTATCTGCTCAAGCCGTTCGACCGCGCGCAGGTCAACGCCTGCCTGCGGCGCACGCTTCATCTACCCGAGCAAATCGCCGAGCAGCCGGACGAGACCGAAAACCCATTCTGCGCCCAGTTTTCCGTCTGGCTTGCGCATCACTACATGCAGGATGTTTCACTGGAACAAGCGGCCGAGGCCATGGGCATGAGCTCGTTTTATTTTTCGCGGTTTTTCCGCACCGCCTACAACCAGACCTTTGTCGAATACCTGACGGCCTATCGCATCCGGCAAGCTGTTCGCCTGCTTGAGGAGACCGAGATCCCGGTGCGAGAAATCGCCCCGCGCGTAGGCTACGCGGACGCGGGTTATTTCTCCAAGGTGTTCAAACGTCACGTCGGCGTCACCCCGACAGAATACCGCAATCACTGATTTTGTGCAAAACGCACTAAATTCTTGCATTCTATTTGGCGGCGGTCATAATATTGCCTACCGGAGCGCAATTTTTTCCGATAGGCTGGCGCACACCCCGCCGGTATAATTGAGGTTGGAAACGATGAAAAAATACATTCATTTCGTCGTGCTGGCGGCACTGGCCGCAGCACTGCTGCTGAGCAGCTGCGCTGCAGCCGTCCAATCCCCGGTACGGCGCTACCGGCTGGCAAGCAGCCAGAGCGCAACCTATGTGACCAATCAGGCCTGCCAGCGCTTCTGCGATCTGGTCGAGCAGGCTTCGGACGGCAGCATCGTCATCGAACCGGTGTTTGACAACGAACTGGGCAGTGATGACGAGGCGCTTACCCAACGCGTCTATGGCGGGGTGGACTTTGTCCGCACGACCGTCAGCGCGGCAGCGCAGTACGCGCCGCTGCTGACCGCACTGCAGATGCCCTATCTGTACACCTCGGACGAGCATCTGTTCCGCGTACTCGACGGCACGGTCGGACAGCAGGCGCTGGACTCGCTCTCTCAATCAGGGCTGGTTGGCATGACCTATTTCTACGCGGGCTACCGCTGCTTTTTCACCACCGACCGACCGCTGTCCTCTCTGGACGATTTACAGGGTCTGCGGCTGGGCACAGGTGCCTCCAGCGAAATGGACCTACTGGTTGAGCAATGGGGTGCGGTTGCCGTGCCGCTGGCGCGCGAACAGTTTGCGCTGGCGCTGCGCGCCGGCCAGATCGACGGGGCCGAGGACAATCTGCCGACCTATGTCGACAGCGGGTACTACAAGCTCGCGCCCTACTGGACCTATGACAGACACACCTATAATGCCGATGTGCTGATTGCATCTTCCAGCACATGGCAGGATTTTACCGAAGAGGAGCGTGCCATGCTGCGCGACTGTGCGGTTGAAGCCGCCGCGTGGCAGCGCGACCACTGGCTCAACGCCGAGGTCCGCGCTATGCTGCACGCCTCGCGCAGCGGCTGCTATATGGCGCTGCTCGACGAGGAGCAGACCGCCCGCTTCCGCGAAGCTGCGCAGCCGCTCTATGACCGGCTGACGCCCGAACAGCAGCGCGTGGTCGAGGCAGTCGGCGAATTGGCCGACCCCGCAGACTGAGATGCCGCCTCCTCTTCTTTTTTCTCCCGGTCGAAAGCGCCCAAGGGGCGGCGCTTTGCGATAGAAAAAAGATACAAGGAGGCTTTTTCATGAAAGTTAAAAGACTGATGGCCGGCCTGCTTTGCGGCTCACTGGGCGCGATGCTCAGTCTGACCGGCTGCGGCACGGCAGACAGCGGTATGATGGATGCGGCCAACGCCAATGCGGTCGCCGGAGGCAGCAGCGATCTGCCGGTTGTCACCTGGAAGATGGGTTCTACCTGGGGGGACGGTAATATTCACTTCACCTGCGACGAGCGCTTTTCTGAGCTGGTCAGCGACCTGACCGATGGGCGCTTCACAATCACCAACTATCCCGAGGGCGCGCTGTGTGCAGCCAACCAGCTGTTTGACTATGTGCAGAACGGCACAATCCAGTGCGGCGGCGACTGGGGCGGCTACTGGAGCGGCAAGGACACCGCGTTCGAACTGCTCTCGACCACGATGGACAACTTCACCGGCCTGGACTACTACATTTGGATCACGCAGGCGGGTGGTCTGGACTGCTACCAGAACATGTACGGCCAATATAACATGATGTACTTCCCCATCATGATAAACCACGCCGAATCCGGCATCCGCTCGACCAAGCCGATTACCTCGCTCGAGGACATGAAGAGCATGAAGATCCGCCTCGGCGGCGTGATGGCCGGCCGTGCGGCTGAAAAATTGGGCATCAATATCACCACGGTTTCGGCCTCCGAGCTGTATGAGTCGCTGCAGCGCGGCGTCATCGACGGCGGCGAATTCTCCACCCCGTGCTCGGACGACTCGCTCAAGCTGCAGGAGGTCGCGCCTTACTGGTGTTCGCCTGCCTGGTATCAGTCGGGCGGCGTTAACGGCGTCATGATCAACATGGACGCATGGAATGAGCTGCCGGAGGAATATCAGAACGCAATCCAGATGGCTGCGCAGATCTGCACAGCCGAGCAGCTGTCCCGCTATCTGTGGATGGACTTTGAATCCACCGAGAAGATGCTTGAGGAGGATGACTGCATCGTCACCGAGATGAACAGCGAGGACTGGCAGACCATCCGCGACACCTGCCGCGAGGTCTACGAGGAGGAAGCGGCTGCCAACGAGAACTTCAACATGGTTTACAGCTCGATGAACGCATACCGCGAGCAGGCGGATACCTACCGCGCCATGCTCGGCGACTATGGCTGGGGCTTTAACTACGACGAATACGAAGAATGATCCCCGCCCGTGCACGCTCCGTATGGAGCGTGCACGGAGCACAGCAAGATGAGGTGTAAAATATGAAAGTGATCAAACGCATCAGCGGCGTGATCGACCTCGTCAATGACTGGATCGGACGGATATCTTCGTTCGCGGTTCTGGTCATTCTCGCGGTCATCGTAATCGAGGTTATCCTGCGGCGTCTGTTCCACAGCCCGCAGATCTGGACGATGGATGTCATCTGCATGACCTTCGGCTGCTATATCATCATGGTCTGCGCCTACGGCTTCCAGAAAAAAGCCTTTGTCGCGGTCGACGTACTGTATGCGCGGCTCAAGCCGCTGACGCAGCACATCCTGCACCTGATCACCTATGTGATCTTCATGGTGCCGTTCGTATTTGTGCTTGTACCCGAAAGCTGGGGCTTTTTTCTGCGCTCCTTTCTGTCGGGCGAGCGCGGCTATTCTGTCTGGGCGCCGCCGGCATGGCCGGTCAAGCTGGCTCTGTTTGTCGGCCTGACGCTGCTGGCCCTGCAGGGTATCTCCGAGATGCTCAAGCAGGTAACCGGTATCGCTGAGGCACTGCAGACTCGCAGCGACGCCAAGAAAGGAGGCGACGCGGCATGATGCAGCTATTGACTGATCTGGTCACCCGAACGGGTGTCGATGCCTCACAGCTGGCCGCGATCATGCTGGGCGCGCTGTTCATCCTGATGATCATCGGACTTGTCACCGGGCAGGAACTGGCTTTCGTGCTGGGCGGCGCGGGCGTCATTATCGGCTATCTGGCCTGGGGCGGTCCGGGCATCACCATCGCCATGACCAAGGTTTACGACCAGATGCAGAGCTACTCCATGGTCGCTATCCCGATGTTTGTGCTGATGGCGAACTTCCTGACCCACTCCAAGGTCGCAGACGGACTGTTCCTGTCCATCCGTTATCTGCTCGGCCCGCTCAAGGGCGGTCTGGGCCTGGCAGTTATCGTGGTTTCGACCGTATTCGCCGCCACGACCGGCATCGTCGGCGCGTCTGTCGTTACGATGGGCATGCTGTCCATTCCGGTGCTGCTCAAATGCGGCTATAAGCCCTCCCTGGCCTGCGGCATGGTGTGTGCAGGCGGCTCGCTGGGCATTCTGATCCCGCCGTCGATCATGCTGGTGTCGATGGGCTCGTACGCCAACGTGTCGGTGGGCAAAATCTTCTTTGCGGCGATTGTACCCGGTCTGGTGCTGTCGCTGTGCTACATGATCTATGTGTTTATCATTTGCCACCTGCACCCGGACTACGGTCCGGCCATGACGGCCGAGGAACTGGCCGCCATGCCGCTTCGCGAACGGGTGTCCGGCTCGCTCATCAACCTGATTCCGCCGGTCATCCTGATCGTCGGCGTGCTCGGTTCGATCTTCACCGGCTGGGCAACCCCGACCGAGGCCGCAGGCGTCGGCGCGCTGTTCTCGCTGATTCTGGCAGTCTTCTACAAGCAGTTCAGCTGGAAGATGTTATACGATTCGCTGATCGATACCGCCAAGACCTCTGCGATGGTCTTCATCATCCTGTTTGGCGCGAGCGCGTTCACCGGCATCTTCATGTCGCTGGATGGCGACCAGCTCATCGCCAACTGGATTGCAAGCGTAGGCATCGGCAAGTGGGGCGCATTTGCCATCATGATGGCGATTGTCTTTATCATGGGCATGTTCATCGACTGGCTGGGCATCGTTATGATCGTATTCCCCATCTTCCTGCCGATTATGGATATGTTCGGCTTTGACCGACTGTGGATTGTTTCTGTCACTGCGGTCATGCTGCAGACCTGCTTCATGACCCCGCCGTTCGGTTTTGCACTGTTCTACATCAAGGGCATTGTGCCGGACAGCGTCAAAATCAGTGACATTTACCGCGGTGTCATCCCCTTTATTCTGATTATCATCTTTGTGGTTATACTCGTCACCGTGTTCCCGGGCATTGTCCACTGGCTGCCCAATCTGGTGGCTCAATAACCCCTTTCTTCCCCCTCTTCTGTGCAAAAACCCGGAGCGGCGCCTTGCCGCCCGGGTTTTTGTGCTGTCGGCGGGGATGCTCCGGCAAAGCTGTGGTGGATCTCCTTTCTATGGTTTTGTAAACGACAGATG
>DYCA01000004.1:0-36998 GCA_019418305.1 Clostridiales bacterium | reverse complement strand
GTCCATACACTGATAACCAAGCTGCCGACAAAAATCCACACTCCTATCAGCGCCAAAATTTTCAATCCTAAAAAAGCAAAAAGCAAGCGATTTCTTTGGAAATCGCTTGCTTTTTTGTGAAGGATGGCAATCCAGAGGGGATTCGGATCACCAATTTCCTGATGATATAGGTGGATGTACATGAAAAATCCTGTCTGCTTGCTGCCGTTTGGCAGTTGCCACGATGTCGCCTATCGTGTTTGTTGCAAACATCGACGATGCGGCGCATCTCGTCCTCAAACTGCACGCATTGGAAAGCACTTCTTAATCAGCCGAAAATTACGTGTCTGCGCCAACTCATTCTTTTTCAGATTCTGAAAATGCAACTCGGTATTACCCTCTGCCATAATGGGCAGCAGTGCGGCCGGCGAATCCAGATTGCCTTCCACCCAAAAGCACTCCGGTACAGATACAGTATAGCCCCAGTCACAAGGGCCCCAGCGCAACCATTCCGAACCGCTGACCCGCCTGGAAATGATATTCCAAGCCTCCTATGCAACCGCGCTTAGATACAAAAAAGCGACAGGATTCGATCCATGTCGAATCCTGTCGCTTCCACTATCTATCAACGAGAAAACAGGCGCTACAATCTGTCGGTTTTATCACCCGTCGCATAGGTACATCAACGGCATTTTTAAAATATTTTACCATTTCTATATAGTGAGCTTATCCTGCTCGAGCAGGTCCTTGACTTCAAGCAAATCCTTGCAGCAGCAAGTATACAACTTAGCAACCTCGTCATTCGGCGGGACCATATCGGGCACCATGATCGTCACCGCGCCGGCCGCATAGCCAGCGCGCACACCATTGAGACTGTCCTCCAACACCAGACAATGCCGAATATCCACACCGAGCCGCTCCGCAGTCAGCAAAAAAATAGCCGGATCCGGCTTGGTGCGCGTCACGTCCTGCCCGCTCACAACCACGCGAAAACACTCAGTCATGCCTGCGTTTCTCAGGTTACCCTCGATCAGTTTGCGCGAACTGGAGCTGGCTATGCCACAAGGAATATTTCGTTCCCCAAGAAAATGCAGCAGCTCGCGTGCGCCGGGTTTAAGCGGCACCGGCTTGGCAAAGCGCTCCTCCCCCAGCCGCATGAACAGCGCGACGACTTGCGCGGCATCTGCCTGCGGAAAATATCCCTGCACATAATCCGCATACACTTTTCCCGACATGCCGCGGCCTCCCGCATAAAATTCTTCCGGCGGCAGCGGCAGATGCATTCGCCGACAACACTCGGGCCAAAGCGTGTCCCAAATACGCTCTGAGTCGAATAACAGCCCATCCATATCAAAAATCACACCTTGCAGCATGGTTTTTATCCCCTTTCTGCTTGCTGCCGCACTCCTTGAGCAGGCTGCCTCCCGAATTTCATTCTGCTCCCATAATAACATATCAGTCACAGCATGACAACCGGAATGCGCTGCTGATCACAAACAAAAGCGTCCTAACACATAGGACGCTTTTCGTCACAGATTGGTTTCAAAGCAGAAATATCATCGTGCAAATGCCGCTTGATATTTTTCTTCATGTTTGCCGTCTATTCATCCAACGCACAAGAATGGCTGTCAAGCCAGTTCCAGGCCCGCATCGCATTCTCATAGGTCAACACATCTTCCAACACAAATCCAACCTGTTTGCAATACTCAAGCAGCTCTTCCTTGGTCTGGAAATCCGCCGGTGACTCTGTCTCATCCTCCTGCAAAGGTGCCCCGGATACAGAAAAGTGAAGGAGCGTTCCCACAAGCTGTTTTCCAAGCTGGTCAAATATCACATCGGCAACGGTATAGCGCAATTCATACATTAAAGCTACTAACATTTCTCGCGCACTGGAGGAAAAATGCTCATCCATATTATCAGCATTACTTTTACTCAATACGTCCCGATAAAGCCAACCAATGGCAGCATCTGTCAACGGCTCTTCATCGGGTGTCTCATAATCATATGCACATGTTTCATCATACGCCCGATCAAAAAATTCTTCACACAGCATTTGAATGACATATGCATATACATGGATCATAGCATGCATTTTTTCATCCGAATAAGTAGTATATCCTTCCTTTTCCAGACAGTCCCAAGCAATTTCGTGAAAGAGATGCTCTGCACTATCTACCCAAACATCCCGAAAAACATACGCCACTTCATCATAAAAAACTTTGTTCATATGGAAACCCTCACAATCCCTGTCAGCAGAAGCTGTATCCGCGCTTTTTTCTTTTTCCTGCTCAATATTCCGCCGAAGCAGTTCACTTTCCCCGATCATCGGCGGAACAAACTTCGGCAATGGCGATTTACACTTCATATGAAAGAATCAAGCGCTTTGAATTGAAGAAATCATGCACTGAATGTTCAGAAAATCATGATATCCAGCATCTCATGGTTCATGAGACCCGCTCCAATACCGCTCCCAATATTCATCTAAAGCATTTCCGTTCGGCCGATGAATCTATTTTCGACAGAAATCACAAGTATATTAGTATTATCTGCCGCATTTTTTCGCGCGCCGTTTGACAATCTGGTGCAGGCGAACCCTCTTCCATTCTCCGCAAAACCCCGGTCATCACTTTTTCGGCTAATGGTCCAACAGCATCAGAAATAGCGAAAAGCGGTTATTTCTTACGAAATAACCGCTTTTCTTGGTACGCCAGAAGGGATTCGAACCCCCGACCTTTTGGTTCGTAGCCAAACACTCTATCCAGCTGAGCTACTGGCGCAAATAATTTATTTGTGTTTTCTCAGCCGAACTTTTTGCTCAGTTTCGACTGCCTAAATAGAATACCACAACGTATCGCTTCTGTCAATCTTTTTTTCAAATTTTTCTTTAATTTCTTTTCTCCTTCTGCAAATTCCCCCTTTTCCCCTCTCATTCCAATCAGAGCCGCCGAAAACCACGTTCGGCGGCTCACATGAAATGGATTGTGCGACCTATTCTGCCGGCAATTTCACCGCAACCTGCTCTTCATTTTTAATCTCCCAGTGAATGAGAACAGTTAACGCCGCGCGCAGCAGAATGATCGCACCGACCAAACCTACCTCCTTGAACTCGCGCACAATTACGGTGCGCAGAATTTCGCTGCCGAGCTTGAACTCCAGACCGAGCGCCAGCCCCTTGGCAAGCGTCAGGCGAGTCAGCGGATCGCGGCGCACATAGTGCCAGACGCCCTGTACACCGGCAACCGCAATCACCGCCACACCAACATATTCAAATAGCAGGATAGCCCAGGAAACAACAGACTCGAGCAGATGCTCCGCCATGTCCACGACAGGCCTCACCTCCACACGAAATGGATTTTATTCCGGCTGAGCAGGCAGTGTGTCAAACCCTACCTGCAATTCTTCATCCGTCGGCACATGGTTCGTCATTGTGCCGTTGTGATACGCTTCATACGCTGTCATGTCAAAGTATCCCGTACCCGTAAGGCCAAACAGAATGGTCTTGGCTTCGCCGGTTTCCTTGCATTTGAGCGCCTCGTCAATCGCACCGCGAATCGCATGGCTGGACTCCGGCGCGGGCAGGATGGTTTCGACCTTAGCGAACAGTGTTGCCGCCCCAAACACATCGGTCTGCTTAGCAGAAACCGCCTCCATATAGCCGTCGTGATACAGCTTGGAAAGAATCGGGCTCATACCGTGATAACGCAGGCCGCCCGCATGGTTGGCCGCCGGCATAAAGCCGTTGCCCAGCGTATACATGCGCGCCAGCGGCGTCACATGGCCGGTATCGCAGAAGTCATACGCGTACTTGCCGCGGGTAAACGACGGGCAGGAGGCCGGTTCGACTGCGATAATGCGCGGGTCCGCCTTACCCAGCAGCTTATCCTGCATGAACGGCGCAATCAGACCGCCCAGATTGGATCCGCCGCCCGCGCAGCCGATGACGATATCCGGATATTCGTCCAGCATCTCCATTGCCTGCTTGCTCTCCAGGCCAATAATCGACTGATGCAGCAGCACTTGATTGAGCACCGATCCGAGCACATAACGGTAGCCCTCATGCGTAGTTGCCATCTCAACCGCCTCGGAAATTGCGCAGCCGAGCGAACCGCCTGTGTTCGGGTCCTGCGCAAGAATTGCACGGCCCGCTTCGGTGGTATTGGAAGGCGACGGCGTTACATCCGCACCGAAGGTCTGCATCACCGCCTTGCGGTAGGGTTTCTGCTCATAGGAAACCTTGACCATATAGACCTTGAGATCCAGTCCGAAATACGCACATGCTTCGGACAGCGCCGTGCCCCACTGGCCCGCGCCGGTCTCGGTGGTCAGGCCTTTGAGTCCCTGCTCCTTGGCGTAATACGCCTGTGCGATAGCCGAATTGAGCTTGTGGCTGCCTGAGGTGTTGTTGCCCTCAAACTTGTAGTAGATCTTCGCCGGGGTGCCGAGCGCCTTTTCCAGATTGTAGGCACGACACAGGGGCGACGGACGGTACAGCTTATACATATCCAGAATCGGCTCCGGAATATCGATATAGCGATCCGTGCTGTCCAGCTCCTGATGCGCCAGCTTTTCGCAGAAGATAGGATAGAGCGCCTCCTCGGGCAGCGGCTGATGCGTGCCGGGGTGGAGCAGCGGATCGGGCTGTTCCTTCATGTCGGCGCGCAGGTTGTACCACTGCTTGGGCATCTGATCTTCGGTTAAATACAATCTGTGCGGAATCTTTGCCATGGTAGGTTCTCTCCTTTTTATATGAAATATGTGAGTCAACGAAATAAAAAAACTCCTGTCCCATGAAAATCATGGGACAGGAGTTGATAACAAACTCTTGCGGTACCACCCAGGTTGACGCAAAATGCGCCCGCTCACTTTCACATATCCAACAATATGCGCTCCCCGGATAACGGGTGGAGTCCCCGTCGCAGTTACTTGGAGTTTCCTCCGTTCGCCTTGCCCTGCTAAAGTCCATTCACAAGGTCCTTGCCTGCCGCGATCTCACCACCCGCGGCTCTCTTGGAGGTTTGGTCTCCCTGCTACTCGTCTTCGTCATTGGTTTTTCAGTATGGTGACAGTATATTCTCAGCCAGCGGATTTGTCAAGCGCTTTTTGAGAATTTTTATATTTTATTATTCTGATATTTTCTTATTATAAGAATCAACTCTGTCGCGTCCTTTCCTTGCCGCCCCGTCATGCGTGTGCTATAATCAAACCAGACGAAAATTATCCGAAAAGGAGAGCGGAATATGCGCGTAATCGACGGCGAAAACGACCTTTTACTGAGCTGTGCGCACATACCGGACGGCATCGCCATTTTGCGGTGCGAGACGCGCGACGATACCGTGCGCTTGCCGGACGATATCGACGGCGTGCCGGTTACACAGCTCGGGCCTTATGCACTCAGCGAACGCGCGCCCGATCTTTCCAAACAGGAGACATTTTCCATCCGCATCACCTGCGGCGGGCCGGAGCCTGTGCACGACGCGAACGCCATCCGCTCGGTCACGCTGCCGGGAGACTTGCAAAGCGTGGGCAGCTATGCATTTTATAACTGCCGCCGACTGGAAACCATTACCCTGCCCCAAGCGGTCACGGACTTCGGCGGCGGGGCGCTGATGAACTGCCGCGCACTGCACACGGTTGTACTGCGGGCCGAGCCGAACACCTCGACTTGCCTGCAAAAGCTGCTGGGCGAGCACGCGGGCGAGTTGGACGTACGCTTTGGCGGCAATACGCCTGCGCACCTGCTGTTTCCCGCCTACACGGAGGAACTCGAGGACCTCTCCCCCGCGCACATCTTCCAGCGCCGCATCCACGGCGCAGGCTATGGCTACCGTCAGTGCTTTGACGCGGGTGTACTGAGTTTCCGACAATATGACCTTGCGCTCACCGGCCTGCTCGAGCGGCATGACTTTGCGGTTGCCGCACGGGTCGCCGCACGGCGGCTGGCTGTCCCGTATGCCCTGTCCGATACCGCACGCGACGCATATCTCGACTGTCTGCGTGCGCACGGCGGCGCGCTGCTGCGCGGGTGCGCTGCCGCCGGCGAAAGCGCGGCGATTTCCTTCCTGCTGTCGCTCGGCGTGCTGACCATCGCCGATGTGGAAACCGCCTGCGACGCTGCCCGCGAAAAAGGGCAGACTGCGGCGCTGTCCGTGCTGCTGGCCGCCTCCGGCAAAAGCACCGCTCGCGGCCGCGCCAAAACCTTTGACCTGTAAAGGAGCTTTTCCATGCCTCAAAGCGAACGCTGGAACGCCCTCGGGCGCGAGATTTTATTCTCCGCCCGCACCGAATTATATATGAGCCTGCCCTTTCTGGACGCCGCGCTGTCTGCGCTTGCCGTCTCGGACGGGTTTGACACCGCCACCCTTGCCACCGACGCACGCAGCCTGTACTTTAACGGCGCGTGGCTCGCACAGCAGCTCGAGCGCGGCCGTCCGCGCATCAACCGTGCCTATCTGCACAGCGTATTTCACTGTCTGCTGCGCCACCCCGCGAAAACGCGCGGCCGCGACCGCGATTTGTGGGATTTGGCCTGCGACGTAGCGGTGGAAAGTATACTGGACACGCTGGATTACCGCTGTTTGCAGGCGGATAAGCCCTCTGTGCGTCGGCAAAACCTGTACCGCAGCCTGCGTGCAGAGATGCCTGTGCTGACCGCCGAGGCGATCTACCGGCAGTTCCGACGCGACCGGTTAAACTCCTATGACTGCGCCACACTCTCGCGTGTATTCGCGGTCGATGAGCACTCGCTCTGGCCCGAAGAAGGCGACGACGAGCAGGACAAGCAGTGGCAGCGCACCGCCGAACGCACCCAGACTGCGATGGAAACTGTATTCTCCAATCAGGCAACAGGCGGCGAAGCTGTGCGCGAACAGCTCTCCGTCACCACCCAGCACACGACCGACTACCGCGCGTTCCTGCGGCGGTTTGCCGCGCTGCGTGAGGAGGTCGCAGTCGACGCGGATTCCTTCGACTACGGCTACTATGCCTACGGCCTGCGGTACTTCGGCAACATGCCGCTCATCGAGCCGCTCGAGACGCGTGAGGTGCGCAAAATCGAGGATTTCGTCATCGCGGTCGACACCTCGATGTCCACCTCGGGCGAGCTGGTGCGCAGCTTCCTCACACGCACCTACGAGCTGTTACAGGACAGCGAGAGCTTTTTCCGGCATATCAATCTGCGCATTTTGCAGTGCGACGACCAGATTCGCGCGGATAAACGCATTGCCAATGCACGCGACCTTGCCGATTATATGGAGCATTTCGAGCTGATCGGACAGTCCGCGACCGACTTCCGACCGGTGTTTGAATATGTTGACCGGCTGGTGAACGAAGGTGCGTTCCACCATCTGCGCGGGCTGATTTACTTCACCGACGGACTGGGGATTTACCCCAAAAAACGCCCCAAATACGACGCGGCCTTCGTCATGCTCGAAGGCGGCGCCTACCCCGAAAACGTCCCGCCGTGGGCCATCCGCGCCGTGCTGCGCGAGGACGAGATAGGAGAACCACTATGAACATCAAACGAGCCAAAAACGAAATCAAAAACGCGCTGCGCGCCTATCTTGCGCGCGACGAGTTCGGCGCGTACCGCATCCCGCCCATCCGGCAGCGTCCCATTTTGCTGATGGGTCCGCCGGGCATCGGCAAAACGCAGATTATGGAGCAGATCGCGGACGAAACCGGCGTGGGACTGGTGTCCTACACACTGACCCATCACACACGCCAGTCCGCGCTCGGTCTGCCGTACATAGAACATGAGAAATTCGGCGGACAGGAATACACGGTCACTGCCTACACGATGAGCGAGATTATCGCCTCGGTCTACCGAGAAATCGAGCGCACAGGCGTTTCCGAGGGCATCCTGTTTCTCGACGAAATCAACTGTATTTCCGAAACACTGACCCCCATGATGCTGCAATTTTTGCAGTGCAAAACCTTCGGCAATCAGCAGCTGCCCGCAGGCTGGGTGGTTGTCGCCGCGGGCAATCCCCCCGAATACAACAAATCCGTGCGCGAGTTCGACGTGGTCACGCTCGACCGTGTCAAGCGCATCGACGTAGAGGAGGATTTCGCGGTCTGGAAGGAATATGCCTACCGCCGCGGCATCCACGGCGCGATTTTGTCCTATCTGGAGATTCGGCGCGACCATTTTTACCGTGTCGAGGCAACCGCAGACGGCCTGCAGTTTGTCACCGCGCGTGGCTGGGAGGACTTATCCGAGCTGATGCAGGTATATGAAACACTGGGCTTACCGGTCGACCGGCAGGTGGTCGAGCAATATCTGCAATTGCCGCGTGTCGCCAGCGATTTTGCAAATTATCTGCAATTATACGATAAATATAAGCGCGTTTACCGCGTAGAGGAAATCCTCGACGGCTCGTGGGAGCGCGTACGCGCCTCCGAGCTTGCCGGCGCGCCGTTCGATGAAAAGCTGGGCGTGCTGGGCCTGCTGCTGTCACGGCTGGCTGACAGCGCGCGAGAGACCTACCGGCTGGACGGTCTGACCGATGCGCTGCATCAGGACCTCACCCGCATCCGCGAAGGCGAAAAGACGCTCGGCACACTGCTGGACGACAAGCGCGCTGCGCTCTCCCGCCGCCGCGCCGCCGGTTCGACCGACCGCGACGCACTGTTTATTGCGTCGCGCGAGACCGAGCGGCTGGACGCCTTCCGGCAGGGACTGTCGCTTGAAAAGATTCCGGCTGGACGCGCCTTTGATTACCTCAAAGAGAAATTTCAGACCGACGTGCAGGCGCGCGCGGACGCGGCGGACAAAACCGACCGCGCACTTGCCAACGCTTTTGCCTTCCTCGACGAAGCCATCGGCGACAGTCAGGAGATGGTGCTGTTCGCCACCGAGCTGACCTCGAATTACTTCACCTCTTGGTTCATTCAGAACTTTGGCTGCGAAGCCTATTTTGCGCACAACAAGCGCCTTCTGTTCGACGATACGCAAAAGCACCTGCTGGAGGAAATCCAACAAACCCGCGCCGCAGAACACTCCAACGAATAAATCGTACCACAAAGCGCACATATAGCAAAAACAAGGCCGCCAATGCGGCCTTCTTTTCATATGAGAAAACGCCGCAGAGCCTCAGCGCTACGGCGTTTTCCATTCAAAGAAAGTAGAAAAGGGAATAAGGTAATATCAAAAGAAAACACATGCCTGCCTCAGAGCGTAACGCCATCCTTAAAGATTGCGATTTCCCGATAGCCAAGCTGTTCGCTCTTGGACTGTCGGCCGCTGGCGATCTGCAAGACCAGATCGAACAGGCGCGCCGCCGCATCCTTAATCGGTTCACCGTCGGCCACCGGACCGGCGTCAAAGTCGATCCAGCCGGACTTCTTTGCCGCAAGCTGGCTGTTGCTGGCAATCTTAATGGTTGGCGCGGGCGCGCCGAACGGCGTGCCGCGACCGGTGGTGAACAACACGATATGCGCACCCGCCGCCGTCATGGCTGTAGCAGAGACAAGGTCGTTGCCCGGGCCGTACAGCATGTTCAGGCCGTGCGCAGTCACTGCATCTCCATAGCCGATGACGTCCACAATCGGTGCCGTACCGCCCTTCTGCACGCAGCCGCAGGACTTATCCTCCAGCGTTGTGATGCCGCCTGCTTTATTGCCGGGCGAGGGGTTTTCATACACTGTCTCATGATGGCTGATGAAATAATCCTTGAAGTTGTTGAGCATACCGGCCGCCTTGTCGAATACCTCACGGCTGACACAGCGGCTGAGCAGCATACCCTCAGCGCCGAACATCTCGGGTACCTCGGTCAGCACGGTCGAACCGCCGCGGGCGATCACCATATCGCTGAACGCGCCGACAGTCGGGTTTGCAGTGACACCGGACAAGCCGTCCGATCCGCCGCACTTCATACCGATCACCAGATCGCTGACCGGAATGGGCTGACGGGTGAACTGCGCGGCAAATGCGGCGCACTGCTCCAGCAGTTCGCGACCAGCTGCAAATTCGTCCTCGACCTCCTGACAGGTCAGGAACTTGACACGGTTTTCGTCGTAGGGGCCAAGCTCTTCGAGAAACTGATCGTGCTGCAAATTCTCGCAGCCGAGGCTGAGTACCAGCACCGCCGCCGCGTTCGGATGACGCACGAGCGCCGCAAGCAGTTTGCGGGTCTGCGCGTGGTCCGCGCCGGTCTGCGAGCAGCCATAGGGGTGCGTAAAGGTATACAGGCCCTCAATGGAGCCACTCACCAAATCCTGATTGTCCGCAACCATCTTTTTCGCCACGTCATTGACACAGCCGACGGTCGGAATAATCCAGATTTCGTTGCGAACCGCCGCGCGGCCGTCTTTGCGGCGGAAACCCATGAAGATTTCCGGCTCGACAACCGATACCGACGGAACAGCAGGCTCGTAGGTATATTCCTCTTCGCCCGACAGATTGGTTTTCATATTATGGGTATGCACCCATGCGCCAGTCTCGATTGCCGCCGTGGCGTGACCAATCGGATAGCCGTACTTGACAACAGACGCGCCCTCCGCGATCGGCTCGAGCGCAATCTTGTGGCCCTGCGGGATGTCCTCGACTGCGGTGACGGTCACACCGCCCGCGGTCAGTGTCTCGCCCTTGCTGACAGGATGCAGCGCAACCGCTACATTATCCCGCTCGTTAATGCGAATGAGTTTTGTCATAGCATATTTCCCCGCTTACAGACAGGAAGCAAATGCAGCCTCCGCACCTTCCGTGCGGATTTTTTCCAGATCTGCCAGAACCGCAGCTTCCACACCGTCGATCTTCGTCAGGTCCTGATCCCACATCTGCTCGTTGGTCAGCACCGCGTGCACCAGTTCAGCGTCACTGTCGTCACGGTGCGCCCAGTAGAACTCAAGCGCCCAGCGGTCATCCGAGCAGGTGTAGGTGTTGCCCTTCGCACGCTTGCAGACCAAGCCCTTGTCGGTCAGCTCCTGCACGTCGGTCGAATAGAAAGCGATGTAGGCAGCAAGGCTCATGGTCAGGCATACCGGCAGCTTGCCCTCCTTCTCGATGTACTCAAGGAAGCTGGGCATGTTGCGCGCCTTCCACTTGGAGGTGGAGTTGAGCGAAATGCTCATCAGCTCGTGATCTACAAACGGGTTGTTGAAGCGGTCCTCCACAGCTGCCGCGAAATTCTCCAAATCGTCCTTGTCAAGCGGCAGGGTCGGGATAACTTCCTCGTGCAGCATCTTGTTCATGAAGCCCTTGATATGCTCGTTGTGCATGCAGTCGCGCACGATATCGAAGCCCGCGAGGTATGCGCCGAGTACAAAACCGGTGTGCGCGCCATTGAGAATGCGCACCTTGCGCTTCTTATACGGGGTAACGTCCGGCACGACGATGCAGTTGAGGTCGGCCTTTTTAAAGGGCAGTTTGTCTTCCAGCCATGCGGGACCTTCGATATTCCAAACACCAAACACCTCGCCCACGTCGATCAGCTCGTCGTGATAGCCGTTCTCCTCATCCATTTTAGCCGCCTCGGCAGCGTCCTTGATGCGGCCGGGCACAATGCGGTCGACCAGCGTAGAACAGAAGGTGCACTCACCGCACCAAGCCTTGAAGTCCGCTTCGAGGCCCCACTGCTCGATGTACTGACCGACGCACTTCTCCAGTTCCTTGCCGTTGTTGTCAATCAGCTCACAGGACAGGATAACCAGCGGCTTCTTGCCGGCCTGCCAGCGCTTATACAGCACCTGCGTGAGCTTTGCCGGGAATGAGGACGGCGGGCAGTCATCCTTCTGGCAGGCAGGATCATACACGATACCGGCCTCGGTGGTATTGGAAACGATGTATTCGAGATCATCGGACACCGCAACTTCCATCATCGCATCATAGTCCGCCTTCTCATAAGGGTTAAGGCAACGGGATACCGAGGATATCACACGCTTGCGATCCACCTTCTCACCATTCTCGCGGCCGCGCAGATACAAAGTATACAGGCCCTGCTGATCGTTTATCTGCTTAGCCAGACCCGGTGCAATCGGCTGTACCAGAACCGCCTTGCCGTTCCAGCCAACCTTTTCGTTGGACATGTCAAACCAATAGTCCACAAAGGCGCGCAGAAAATTGCCCTCACCGAACTGAAGAATCTTTTCCGGTGCGTTTTCCAAGATATAGCCCGTATAACCGGACTTTTTCAGTACTTCATAATTGAGTTTTTCCATCATCATTCTCCTTATACAAACAACCCGGAAACGGCGGAGAAACCTCCGCCGTACCGGACAATAACCTATGGATGAACCAAAAACGTTCAGCCACCGAACAGGGACAGGATACCGGTAGAGAAGGCCGGTACATAGGTGATCAGAAGCAGGTTGACGAGCAGGAGCAGATAGAACGGAACTGCTTCCTTGATGAACTTGCCCGTCTTACAGCCGGTAATGCCGCAGGTGACGAACATCAGCGTGCCCATCGGGGGCGACAGCGCGCCGATGGCGTTGTTGAAAATATAGGTCATAGCAAACTGGATTTCGTTGATGCCGTACGCCAGAGCAATCGGGTGCAGCAGCGGAACCAGAATGATCATAGAAGCGTTGCCTTCGATGAACATGCCGACGATCAGCAGAAAAATGTTGACGATCAGCAGGAAGATGTACTTGTTATCAATGGTGGCAACGATCCACTCCGTCAGCTGCTGCGGGATACGCTCCTTGGTCAGTACCCAAGAGAACACGCCGGCAGCAGCAACGATCAGCATGATGGACGAAGTGGTGCATACGGTTTCTTTGAAGCCACGCTTGAGGTCATCCCAACGCATCTCGCGGTAGACAACACCCAGCAGCATAGAGTAGACAATAGCAACCGCACCGGCTTCGGTCGCGGTGAACAGGCCCAGACGGATACCGCCAATGATGATAATCGGCAGGCAGAGCGGCAGAATAGCGGGCTTGAGAGCCGTACCGAATTCTCGCCCCGAAACACGGGTGGTACGCAGCGGCGCATAGCCGCGTGCCTTGGACACAAAGCGAACCAGAATCATCATAGTGATACACAGCAACGCGCCAACACCCAGGCCGGAAATGAACAAATCACCAATCGAAACATTTGCGATGCAGCCGTACAGGATCATCGAGATTCCGGGCGGAATCAGCGGAGTGATCATCGCGGAAGCCGCCGTGACAACCGTGGAAAATTCCTTAGAGAAGCCCTTCTTCTCCATTTCCGGAACCAGCATCTTGGCTTCCATTGCGGCATCAGCCAGGTTGGAACCGGACAGGCCGCCCATCAGGGTGGACAGCAGCACGTTTACCTGTGCCAGACCGCCGTACATACGACCGGTCAACACTTCACAGAAGCCCATGATACGGGCGGTAACGCCGGTGTAGTTCATCATGATACCGGCACATACAAAGAACGGGATTGCCAGCAGCGAAATACTTTCCGCGCCGGTAATTGCCTGCTGCGCAAATACAATCGAATTTACGCCGGGATTCATCACAAAGTATACGGCTGCACCGCCCAGGACCGAAACAAATACCGGCACCTTGAGGAACAGTAACACGAGCATGACGATGGATGCAAGTGCAAGTACACCATTCATACTTCAAGCGCCTCCTTTGCCTCGGATTTTACGCCCTTGAACAGCGCATAGAAGTAGCTGACGATCATCAAAATATAGGATACCGGCGCGATGCCATAGACAAATGCATACGGAATCTTCAGCATCGGAGTCGAACGACCGCTTTTTACAAAAATATTGATAAAGCCAATGCTCTGATAGAACAGATACGCCAAAACGACAACTACAACCACGGAAATAAAGATTTGCGCAATTTTTTGTGCTTTTTTCGGCATCATATCGACAATCATTTCGATTGCCACCTGGTTGCCGGCACGGAATGCCGCGCCCGCCGCTGCAAATACGATCCATACCATGCAGGACGTCTGCACTTCTTCCAGCCAAGTGAACGGCGCGCCAAGCACATAACGGAAAATAACGCCCGCAAAGGTCAGGATAATCAGGATCGCCAGCACAACGGAGGCTACAATCGTATCCAGATTGCACACAACCGCGTGCAGCTTACTGCCTTGCTTCATGTGTTTTACCCTCCTCAGAAATGGATAACCGGCAGCGGCAGAACGCGCATTGCCGCTGCCGGTTGGAAGTCACTTCATCTTTTTTGTGTTATAATCAAACGCTTCCAATCAGGCCTGCTTGCCCATTGCCTCGCAAACAGTCTCGTACAGGCCTTCGGACCAACCAAAAGTATCGCCCATGTCATAGAAGGACTGTGCCTTGTCCTTGAAGCCCTGAAGCACTTCTTCGGTCGGCTCAACAACGGTAACGCCCTCGTCCTTCATCTGCTGCAGGTAATCTTGTTCCTGCTGGTCAAGTACTTCGTTGTTGTACAGGCCGGCTTCATTACCCGTTTCGATCAGCCAGTTCTGCTGCTCCTCAGTCAGGCTGTTGAACCAGTCAGCCGAGCAAACCCAAGTGGTGAAGTTCAGCACATGACCATCCAGAATCAGGTACTTGGCAACCTCGTGCAGCTTGCGGCCATACAAAGTGGCAATCGGGTTCTCAGCGCCATCAATGGTCTTGGTCTGAAGCGCCTGATAAACGTCACCCAAATCCATGCCGGTAGACACTGCACCCAGAACGTCAAAACCATAGGACTGAATCTGGTTGTTCGGCACGCGAATCTTCATACCGGCAAGGTCCTCAACCGAATTGACCGGAGAAACCGTCAGCGTGTGCCGAGCGCCATACTTCCAGTCCGAGGTCAGAATCTTAAGGCCCTGCTGCTCAAGCTGTGCGCACTGGTCAGCATACCAGTCGGACTCGATGAGCGTCCAGCACTCATCCCAGCTGTCAAACAGGAACGGCCCGAACACGATACCGAAATCCGGTACGCCATAGTCTGCGTAGAACGCGCCGTCAGCCAGCGTGCAAACCGGCTCGCCCAGCATCATGGAATCAATCAACTCATTCTTGCTGCCCAACTGGCTGTCCGGATAAGGCGTGATGGTCATGGTGCCGCCGGAAGCCTCTTCCAGCAGTTCCGCCCACTTCTCAATGCCCTGACCAATCGGCTCGGAGATCGAGTTCTCAAAACCAATCTGGAGTTCGATCACATCACCCGAGGTAGACGCAGCATCGCCGCCAGTGCCTGTCGAACCCCCGTTGCCCGAACCGCCGCATGCGGTCAAGCTCGCCGCCATCGCACCACACAGCAGCATGGCCAGCAGTCTCTTGCTTACGTTTGCTTTCATAGTGATTCTCCTTTTCTCTTCTCTTTTATTTACTACACCATTGCCGTGCCGCTCAGGTGAAGTCGATAACAACCTTCAGCATCTTGCCTGCGTTTGCAGCAAACTCCTCAAACGCCTTGGGCGCGTCCGTCCACTTATATGTATTGGTGACAATCTTGTCCAGCGTAACGCCGCCGCCCTTGACCAGTTGAATCAGCTCGAGGAAGTCCTTCTTCATCGCATTGCGTGAGCCATAGATGTTCAGCTCCTTCTTCTGAATGATGGTGAAGAAGAAGTCTTCGATATTGCGCTTGGAAACACCAATCAGAACCACGCGCGCGCCGAAGCAGGCGGCGTCAATGCAGTTCTGGAAGGTGTTCGGCAGACCGACCGCTTCGATGGTCACATCAAAGCCGTCGCCATTGGTTAATTCTGCAACGCCCTTTTCAAAGGCTTCGGGCGACTCGTTGAGCAGCTTGTGATCCAATTCGAAGGTCTTGTAAGCGTAGTCCAGCTTATCCGGTGCAACGTCGCAGATGGTAACCTCTGCGCCCTTAGCCTTGGCTGCAACCGCTGCCAGCACACCGATGGTGCCTGCGCCGACTACCAGCACGCGCTCACCCGGCTTGACATCCGCGCGAGAGACGCCGTGATAGCTGATACAAAACGGCTCAATCAGCGCCAGTACCTTGGGGTCAAGACCCTGACCATCATAGATGCGCTCAATCGGCATGGTGATGTACTCGGCAAAAGCGCCTTCGCGCTGCACGCCCATGGTCTGGTTATCCGTGCAGGCGTTTACCAGACCGCGCTTGCAGGAATAGCAATTTCCGCAATTGAAATACGGGTTGCAGGTGACAATCATGCCCGGTTTGAGACCCTTGTCATTATCGTCGATCTCAATGATTTCCGCCGAAAACTCATGGCCCGGAACGCGCGGATAGGATACATAGGCGTTTGCGCCGCGATAGGAACCCAGATCGCTGCCACAGATACCGCCATAGAGCAGCTTAAGCAGTGCCTCGCCCGGCTTACGAACCGGCATCTCCCGTTCCACGATTTCAACCTTGCCCGGCTCCTTGATGCAAATTGCTTTCATCTTTTTCCCTCCAAACTTTCTTTGTTCGGGTTTTTCCCGCTAAAATTAGTCTCAAAATCTTGTATATCGCTTGTATACAAGTTGTTCTTTACTTGTAATCTTATTCCCCTCTTTCTCATTTGTCAATTCCTGTTTCACGTTTTTCCCAAAAACCGTGAGTTTATCCAATCCAGCTCAATGCAATATGTCTAAAATCACGAACCAGCGCCGTTCTTTCACCTCTTGCAAAATTCCTCCAATCCGATATAATAAATTTATCAGGGTGATTTACGCCCCTTCGGAGGTATCAACATACATGTCCACTGCGAAAACATCCTCAATGCAGTCACAGGCCTATGATTTTATCAAAAGAAAAATTACGATGTGCGAGTATGCCCCCAATCAACTGCTCAGTGAAGCCGTTTTGCAGGCGGAACTGGGTTTCTCCCGTACGCCGGTGCGTGAAGCCATCGGCCGTTTGGAACAGGAGGGCTTGCTCAAAGTGTTTCCCAAACGCGGCATTGTTGTGTCCGGCTTTACCATCAGCGATATCAGCATGATTTTCGAGGTGCGTCGCCTGGTGGAGCCTTACACACTGCGCAACTACGGCAGTCGGCTTGATATGAATAAAATTGCAGAGTTTTCCAAGATTTTTCATGATCATGCTGACGCAGAAGAGTTTACAGGCTTTTATGAGTTGGATGACCGGTTTCACTCCACGTTGGTTTCGGCCCTGCCCAACGAATACCTGTCCGACCTCTATTCCCGCATCCAGACGCAGATTATCCGTTTGCGCGTCATGAGCGGCCAAATGATTGAAAGCCGCCTGCAGCGGACAATGACGGAGCACGCAGAAATAGCGGATGCCTGCCTGGAGCACAATTGGGAGCGCGCCTCTCTGGCCATGGTGCAGCATCTGCATTATTCCGAAGAGTCTTCGCTGGCAACGCTGCTTAAGGGCTATAGCAACACCAGCATTGTTTGACTTTGATTCCATCTTATGTCTGAGCATGTCCCGTCATGCAGAAAGGATTGCAAAAACATGAAAAACGACAAGGACGCCTCCTACTTCAGCCGCTATCGCGCGGCTGCCATACGCTTTGAAATCATCGGAGGCGTACTGCTTTTGGTCGCCATCGTTCTTAATCTGCTTATCGGGAATAGTCTGCTGCCTGTCAGCCTTCTGCTGGCCGCATTCGGCGCATTCCTGCTGATTATCGGCGGTTCCAGCCTGCTCCCGCACAATCTGGTCAAGGCTTTTGCCCAGCAGTGCGCACGCGAGCCGGGTCACGAAATCGCACAGGGCCTGCTTGACGCGATCGAAAGCGATAAAAAAATCCGTCTGGTGCAGAAATCTATTGACAGCGTGGATTTTGCCATCGAAGTCTATGAATGTCTGGACGATGCTGACCCGGAACTGATCCGCAAGCTACGCGAAGCCAAGGAAACACACATCGCCAAAAAGGCCTTCTGATTTTACCTCAACAGACAGCAACGCCCGCTGCAGCTTCAGCCGCAGCGGGCGTTTTTGCTATCCCGTATTCTTATCCGAAATGCCCCATGGCACCATACATTTCCGGCCGACGGTCGCGGAACACGCCCCAACTGCGGCGCAACTCACGGATTTCGTCCAGATCGAAGGTATGCGTCAGGATACCGGTTTCCTCCCGTCCTGCTTGCTCAACCAACGCACCCGTCTCGTCGGCAATGAAGGACGAGCCGTAAAACGTCAGGCTGGAGGATTGGTTCTGGTTATCCGGCGAGGGGGTCACAGTCTCGGTCCCGACTCGGTTTGCTGCAACGAGCGGCATGATGTTCGCCGCCGCGTGTCCCTGCATGCAGCGCCGCCAGTGCGGCATGGAGTCGCAGTCGAGAATCGGCTCGGAACCAATCGCCGTCGGGTAAAACAGCAGCTCCGCGCCTTGCAGCGCCATGCAGCGTGCGGACTCCGGAAACCACTGGTCCCAGCAAATGCCCACACCAATCTTGGCGTAAGCCGTATCCCATACGCGGAAACCGGTATCGCCCGGCGTAAAATAGAACTTTTCCTGATAGAAATGGTCGTCCGGAATATGGGTCTTGCGATACTGCCCCAGAATGGTGCCGTCCGCATCAATCACCGCCACCGTGTTAAAGGTGGTGTTGCCCACACGCTCATAATAGCTGACCGGCAGCACCACATGGAAATCATGCGCCAGCGTGCGCAGCACATTCACCGCCGGATTTTCCTCCAGCGTGGTCGCCAGATGATAGTTTTCATAATTCTTTTCCTGACAGAAATACCAGTTTTCAAACAATTCGGGCAGCAGAATAATCTGCGCGCCCTGCGCCGCTGCCTCGCGTACTTTTTCCGTCGCGGTTTCCAGCCCATAGGTCATCTGAATCGCAGCTACGGTCACTTTGCTCATCGTTTTTTCTTCTCCTTTGTGGTTATCCGTCTCCGCTTATGCACGGGGAATCTGCTGTGTGATGCAGTGGATGTTGCCGCCGCCAATCAAAATGTCACGCGCGGGAATCGCCACGACCTGACGCGTCGGGAACAGATCCTGCAAAATCGCCTGCGCTTTTTGGTCCATCGGATCGTCAAAGGCCGGCATAACAATTGCTTCGTTTGCAATATAGAAATTGACATAGCTCGCCGCAAGCCGTTCGCCCGGCGTGCGCGTCGGCTCACCGTCGCACAAATCCAGCCCTTCACATTCCTCGGCCGTAATGGTCACCGGTGCGGGCAACGGCAGCTTGTGCACGCGGATTTTGCGTCCCTTTGCGTCGGTCGCTGCCTCCAGCACGGCCAGACTCGCCGCCGAAAGCGCATACTGCGGGTCGTTTTGGTCATCCGTCCACGCAAGTACGACCTCGCCGGGCGCGGTAAACGCGCATACGTTGTCCACATGCTCGTTGGTCTCATCGTTGTAAATGCCGCGCGGCAGCCAGATCACCTTGGAAACACCCAGATACTCGCACAGCGTGCGCTCGATCTGCTCTCGGGTCAGGTCAGGGTTGCGTCCCTTGGACAACAGGCACGCTTCGGTTACCAGCGCGGTGCCCTCGCCGTCGACATGGATGGAGCCGCCCTCGCAGATAAAGTCCCGCTTATCGTAGCAGTCGTTTTCCAGCAGGTCGCAGAACTTGCGCGCCACGCGGTTGTCGCGCTCCCAGCTCGGATATAAGCCATCGAACGATCCGCCCCAGGCATTGAAGCCCCAGTCGATACCGCGGCGCTCACCCTTTCCGTTTATGACAAACGTCGGTCCAACGTCGCGCGCCCATGCGTCGTCCGTTTCCATCACGACGAGCCGCACCCGCTCGGGCAGCTGCGCACGCGCGTTGTCATACTGCCCCTCCGAGCATAAAACGGTCATCTTTTCGCTTGCCGAAATGGCCTCAATCACCCTCAAAAACGCCTTGCGCGCGGCATATGCGCCGTACTGCCACGAATCCGCCCGCTCGGGCCAGATCATCAGGCAGCCCTCATGCGGTGCAAACTCCGCAGGCATAGAAAACCCGTCTTCGGCGGGCGTAGTGTGTAAAATTCTCATACCATTTCTCTCCGTCTTGTTTTCTCCCTAATAGGGTACAACATTTCGATAAGACTTGCAAGATTTTCCCGGATATGTTACACTAAATATACACACTTTATCCTTTTATCAGGAGGAAATCATGTTTAGCTATCCTTATCATCATGCATATACCTATACATATACCCCTTTTTTCTCTGTTATCCTTCCGATTATCGCAGCGATTATCATTATTGCAGGCGGCCTTGCGCTGTACTTCCTGTTTGTCCGCAAGCCCAACCGTTTTCAAGGCACGGCCGCAAAGCTGCATGATGCACTCAACTTCCGAACCTTCTATACCGAAAAGCTCATCCGTGCGCTGTACTGCATCACGGTTGTCGGTATCGTGATTTACAGCGTCGCGCTGTTGTTCTCACACTTCTTTACCGCCCTGCTGCTGTTTGTGCTCGGCAATCTGACAGCGCGCATCGTGTATGAATATGCGCTTTTGCTGCTTGTGCTGTGCCGCAACACGCAGGAAATCAACCGCAAGATGGGACCGCTCCCCGAAGAGCAGCCGGTTCCGCCTGCCCCCGGCGCCGGCCCGGCACCTGCCGCTCCGCAGCAGCCCCCTGTGCCGCCGGTCAACCCGCAGCCGTCCGTCCCCCCGCAGACCGACGCTCCGGTACCGCCGCAGGAAGCTCCTCAGCAGCCGCCTGTGCCTCCGCAGGACGGTCAGCAGCCGTAACATAAGTTCATACTCCCCTTCGGAATTTTTCACAGCGGCGTGCAGAATGTCGGTTAACTTCTGCGCGCCGCTGTGCTATAATATAACCGAACATCCACCGGCTGCACAGCCGGTCAAAGAGGGGGATTTTCATGCAGTCAAAGCAAGCATCGGGTGTCCAAAACACCCATCCGCAGAGCGGCTGGGAGCCGCCGCTCACGGGACAGGCACGCCGTCTGTTCCTCATCGTACTGGCTTCGGTTGTGATGGCGGTCAACATCAAGAGCTTTGTCGATGCCGGCGGACTATTTCCCGGCGGATTTAACGGTCTGACTCTGCTCATTCAGCGCAGCGCACAGCAATTTGCAGGCATAGCGCTGCCGTTTACTGCGATCAACCTGCTGCTCAACGCCATTCCGGCTGTCATCAGTTTCCGGCTCATCGGTAAACGCTTCACCCTTTATTCCTGCCTGATGATTGCACTGACCAGTGTATTGACCGATATTATCCCCTCCATGCCGCTGACCAACGACGTTCTGCTCGTCTGTATCTTCGGCGGCATCATCAATGGTTTTTCGATCAGCCTTTGTCTGCTTGGCCGCGCCACCAGCGGCGGCACAGACTTCATTGCGGTCGCCCTCAGCGAACGGCTGAATGTGGACGCATGGAATTACATCTTCATCGGCAACTGTCTGATGCTTGTGGTGGCAGGCATGCTGTTCGGCTGGGATAAAGCGCTGTACTCCATCATCTTCCAATTCGCCTCGACACAGGTTGTCCATCTGCTCGACCCACGCTTCAAGCGCACGACGCTGTTCATTATCTCTAACCGTGCGCCGGAGATTTACGAGCATATCAAAGACACCACCCACCACGGTGCGACGCTGTTTCACGGCACCGGCCTGTATAACGGCGAGGAGCGCGACCTGATTTACTCGGTCATCACCAGCGATCAGGTTAAGGAGATCACGCGCGCCGCGCGCGAGATTGACCCGCACGCCTTCATTAACATTCTGAAAACCGATCAGGTGGCGGGCAACTTCTACCGCCGCCCGCACGACTAACAGGGTCTTGTTTGAAACTACAGTTTCAAACGAATAGGCAGCGCGCGGACACCGCCCAAGCTGCGCGAGAATTACTCTACCGACACAAAAGCCGTTTCGTTCCCGAATGGGAGCGAAACGGCTTTTTCATTGATTTCAGTTGCTTTCGCAGCGGTTGAGCAATTTCTCCCACTGTTCGTCGACGTACTGCTGCGCGGCTTCGAGCGTCCACTCATTCCCCGGCTTGAAGCAGTGCTTGAAGCGGCCCTGTAATTTCATAAATTCAGTGACAGGCAGCTTGTTTTTCGGCATGTAATTCAAATGCCACTTGCCCTCGATTACCTCATACAGCGGCCAGACGCAGGTCTCGACCGCCATTTTGCAGATTTCGGGCAGCAGTTCGGTCGAATACTGCCAGCCGCGCGGGCAGGGCGACATAACATTGACAAACGCAGGCCCTTCCGTATAAATTGCGCGATGTGCCTTCTCATGGAAATCCTTGAAGTTGCCGAGGAAGGTGGTCTGCGCCACATACGGGATATTGTGCGCGACCATAATCTCGGTCAAATCCTTCTTATTCTGCTTTTTGCCGACCGAAACCGTACCCGTCGGGGTGGTGGTCGCGCTGGCAAAGCGCGGCGTGGACGACGAGCGCTGAATACCGGTATTCATATACGCCTCATTATCGTAGCAGAAGTAAACCATATCGTGTCCGCGCTCCATCGCGCCGGAAAGCGACTGGAAACCGATGTCGTAGGTACCGCCGTCGCCGCCGATAGCAAGGAATTTATAGGTACCGTCCAGCTTGCCCTTGCGCTTGAGTACATTGTACGCCGCCTCGACGCCGCCGCAGGTCGCGGCCGCATTCTCGAACGCGGAGTGGATGTAGGAATCCTCCCATGCGGTGTAAGGATACAGGAAGGACGAAACCTCGAGGCACGAGGTCGCGTTGCACACAACCGCCTTGTCCCCCTCATCGAGCGCACGCAGCATACCGCGGCACACCAGGCCCGCGCCGCAGCCCGCACACAGGCGATGACCGCCGACAAAGCGCTCAGGCTTGGAAAGTTCTTTCTTATGATTGTACGCCATGTCAGAGCACCTCCTTTTCGCTGCTGCGCTGGCCCATGTGGATGTATTTCGGTCCCTTGCCGCCGTTTTCGGTCAACAGGAACAGGTGGTCGTACACCCGCGCGATATCCTCTGTCGCCACATCACGGCCGCCCAGACCGTACACCACGTCAATCAGCACCGGACGCTTTTCCAAATCATAGCACGCAGCACAGGTCTCGGCGTAAATCGGGCCGCCGCAGGCGGAAAAGCCCTCGCTCTTATCCATGACGGCAACCGCCTTGACATGGCTAAGCGCCTGCGCGAGTTCCTCGGCCGGGAAGGGACGGAACACGCGAATCTTGATAAGGCCCACCTTGCGGCCCGCCGCGCGCAGCTGGTCGATGCAGGCCTTGGCCGTGCCCGCGGTCGAACCAATCAGCACGAGCGCGACTTCTGCGTCCTCCATCTGGTATTCTTCAAAAAAGCCGTATTTGCGGCCGAAGGTCTTTTCAAAGTCCGCTGCAACATCGAGAATCGCCCGCTTGGCGTTTTTCATCGCCTCGGCCTGCTGTACTTTATGCTCCATGTAATAGGGCGAAACGTCGTATGGGCCGACGGCCAGCGGTGTTTCCCGGCCGATCAGCGCATGCTCAGGATGATACTCGCCCACAAACGCCTTAACCGCTTCGTCCTCTTCCAGCAGAATGTTCTCGACCGCGTGCGAGGTGATAAAGCCGTCCTGACAGACCATAATCGGCAGGCGCACGTCGGGCGTTTCCGAGATACGCATCGCCTGCAAATAGTTGTCGTAGGCCTCCTGATTGTTCTCAGCGTATAACTGAATCCAGCCCGCGTCGCGCGTGCCCATCGAATCCGAATGGTCGTTGTTGATGTTGATGGGGCCGGTCAGCGCGCGGTTGACGCATGCAAGCGTAATCGGCAGGCGGGCGGATGCCGCCACATACAGCAATTCATACATATACGCAAGGCCGCAGGACGAGGTCGCGGTGACCGCACGCACCCCCGCCGCCGACGCGCCGATGCAGGTGGACATGGACGAATGCTCGGACTCGACCGTCACATACTCGGTATCGACCTGTCCGTTCGCCACATACTGCGCAAAATACTGCGGAATCTCGGTCGAGGGCGTGATGGGGAACGCGGCGAACACGTCCGGATTGATTTGCCGCATGGCATAGGCAACCGCCTCGTTGCCCGAAAGCCGGTCTCGAATGCTCATCACTTTTCCTCCTTCACAAAGTCGATTGCGCCGAAGGGGCACATCTTCCAGCAGATGCCGCAGCCCTTGCAGTGGTCAAAATCAAAGTCCGTGCGCTTGCCGTCGCACACCGGAATAGACGAATCCGGGCAGAACGGCGCGCAAAGCAGACACTGTTTGCATTTTTCCTCATGCCAGACCGGAATGTTGGCGCGCCACTCACCGGTCATGGTCATGCGGGCGGTGCCGCCCTCGTAAATCTCGCCGCCCGGTGTCAAATCCTGCCACGGCGACTGCTCGTTGATATCCTTTGCGCTCTTTGCCATTATCCGCGCACCTCCTTGAGAGACTGGGTCAGGCATTCCATATTACCTGCGATAACCTGCGGCTTGGTCGCAAACTTATGCTTGAAGGAAACCTCCATATCCGACTGAAACCGCCACGGGTCGAGCACACCGCTGACCTTAACAATCGCGGCCAGCATGGGCGTGTTGGGGAAATACTTGCCAAGCGTGCGCTCGGAAATCGCGCGCGCGTCGATGGTATAGACGCGGCCCTCATAGCCGCGCAGCAGCGGACGCACCTCGTCGGGCGACTTGTGCGTGTTGATGACGATAGCCCCCTTAGGGTTGAGTCCGTGCGTCACATCGACCGACTGCAAAAGTGTCTCATCGACGACCACGACGTAGTCCGGCTCATAGATATTGGAGTGAATCGTGCACCGCTCGTCCGAAATGCGGTTATAGGCCGTAATCGGCGCGCCCATGCGCTCCGGGCCGTATTCGGGAAAGCCCTGCACATACTTACCCGATGCAAACGCCGCATCCGCCAACAGCAGGCAGGCGGTCTTGGCGCCCTGTCCGCCGCGGCCGTGCCAGCGAATCTCCACCATGTTTTTCATGCTGTTTCCTCCTCGTATGTTCTTTGTCCTGTCCATCCAAGCGCGGGGCTTTCCGCGGGTGAAAACAAAAAGGCTTTCGTCCCCGTAAAGGGACGAAAGCCTGTCGAAAACTTACGTGTAACCACCCGTTACTGCATACCATCATACGCGCTTCCTGTAACGGGGAAAACCGTCAGCACCTACTCCCCCACAGGGTTTCGGGCTGCAACTCCGGAGTGATATTCGGCATCGTCCTACTGGCGCCGGGCTTACACCATGCCCCGGCTCGCTGCGGCGTTGGGATGCGATCCTACTGTCTCCCTCATCATCTTTGGCTGTTTTGTTGTAACTGCACTTTATTATAATAAAGGGGTAGAGCAATGTCAATCGGCATTTCGCACAAAAACAATTGTTTCTCCTGCGCGGACACGTCAAGCCTTGCCCGAAATCAGCCACGGCGCAGGCTCGGTGACAAAGGTATGCTTGCTGCTCAGCTTGGACACCGCAATCTGGATGACCTCGGTCTCTCCGATGCCATAGCGTGCAAACAAATCCGGGATGGACGCGGCACAGCGGAAGTCCAGCGTATAAATGACAAACTCCATGTGCGGGTTGATGCGCAGCAGGCATTCGATCTCCTGCTCCATGCTCGCAGAAGCGACCAGCATGGTAAGCGACGGCACAGGCAGGTTCTTCATCGTTTCGTCGTCCACATGGTCGATAATCTGAATGTTGTTCAGACCGAACTGCTCGATATTTTCCTCCATCGTGCGGCGGTCGTTCTGGTTATACTCGACCGCAATGACCGTACCCTCTCCTGCGATGATCGCGGACTCGACCGCAATTGACTCGCCTGAGATAATACACACGGTATCATCGTTTGCGATGTGCATTTTGTTGAGGATGACCGCACGAATCTCGCTGCCGACATAGTGAATCGACCCACGCGAAAAGCTCGAGTTGCGCATACCGATCTTGTAGGTCGAGCGCGCGGTCGGATTGAGAATCAGCATCGCCGCCGAAGCGTTGATGCCGCGGTTAATCATATCGCGCAGCTTGTTGTGCTGAATCGGACCGGAGGGGTCGGAGCCGGTATTGTACCACACATCGCACTCGCCCAATCCCGCATCCCACATGCGATAGAAGATGTCTGCATGACCGGCCTCGGTGAATACAAGCACCGCGTCGTTCGATTCCACGGTCGGGATCAGATTTTTGTTCTTGCGGGTAATGTCGAGAATTTTGACCTTTTCCAGATCAACCTGCGTGTTTTCCGAAAAATATTGCAGCCAAGCGAGAATCTGCGTATTGTTGAACATCTGCTTATCCATTGCGGTCACTCCTTTTTGTCCGTATAATTTATTATAGCACAGCGGCAAAGCAAATGAAAAGCCCCGCAGAGACGTTTTTGTTTGCCGCCGCCGCTGCGCTCCTGTTGCCAAAAAACGTAAGACATGCTAAAATAAATATATTATCCCTAAGCATCAAAGGAGGCCGCCCCCGTGAAAATACAGGAAAGCGCGGAAAACTATCTGGAAGCGATTCTCGTGCTGACGCAGCGCAACGGGCAGGTGCGGTCGATTGACGTGGCCCACTACACCGGTTTTTCCAAGCCGAGCATCAGCCGCGCGGTCGGCTTGCTGCGGGACAACGGCTATGTTTCCATCGACCAAAACGGTTTGCTCGGTCTGACGGAATCCGGTCTGCACATCGCGGAAACCATCTACGAGCGCCATACGGTGTTGACCGAGCTGCTGACCATGCTGGGTGTTTCGCCCGAAACCGCAGCCGAAGACGCCTGCCGCATCGAGCATGTCATCAGCACGGAAACCTTTGAAAAGCTCAAAGAGCACGCGCGCCGGCATCGCGGCGACGCCGAACAATAACTCAAGTGCCCCAAGGCCGGCCGGTTAAGGCCGGCCTTTCGCATACGCCGCAAGGAGGAAAACCCATGCCGCAAACCATCGAAGTCCTGCCGAACGGGCTAAAATTATGGCAGGACGACCGTTTTTTCAAGCTCGGACAGGACAGCGTACTGCTCTCCGCATTCGCCAAACCGCGCCGGAACGCCAAGGTGCTCGACCTCGGCTGCGGCACGGGCGCACTCGCACTGCTGATTTACCGTCCCGACCTGCGCATTACAGGGCTGGAATTGCAAGAGGACGCGCTTGCGCTGTTCCGTCGCTCGATTGTGGATAACGGCGTAGGCGTTACCGCCGTGCAGGGCGATTTGCGCGCGATTCGCACGTTTTTTCCGCACGGCAGCATGGATTATGTCATCTGCAACCCGCCCTATTTTGACCGCACGGCGGGAAAAAGCGCTCCCTCCCCCGAAAAACGCACCGCCCGGCAGGACGGCACTTGCACGGTGGAGGATGTGGCGGTCGCCACTTCCTTTGTGCTGCACACGGGCGGCAAGGCCGCCTTTGTATTCCGTCCGGAACGGATGTGGGTGCTGCTCGAAGCGCTCGACCGCGTGCGGCTCGTTCCCAAGCGGCTGCGGTTTGTGCATCAGAACGCGGCTGCCGTGCCCAGCGCCGTGCTGGTCGAGTGCCGTAAGGGCGGCAGCGCGGAGGGCCTGAGCGTCGAACCGCCGCTGCTGGTCGAGAGCGAGGAATACCAAAGAATATACGGAAAATAATTTATTAAGGAAATATTACAATGAGTGAAATTGCATTATATCTGGTTGCCACACCCATCGGCAACCTCAGCGATTTGTCGCCCCGTGCGCGCGAGGTACTCTCCTCGGTGGATTTCATCGCGGCCGAGGACACGCGCGTCACCCAAAAGCTGCTGACCGCCTGCGCGCTGCCCAAAAAGCCGCTGATTTCCTACTATGAGCACAACCGCCGCGCACGCGGCGAGGAAGTACTCGCCAAACTGCTCGCCGGCGAAAGCTGCGCGCTTGTAACCGACGCGGGCACGCCCGCTGTCTCCGACCCTGGTGAGGATTTGGTGGCTCTTTGCGCGGCCCATGACGTGCCGGTTATCCCGATTCCGGGCTGCTGCGCCGCCGTGTGCGCGCTGGCGGCTTCCGGCCTGCCGACCGGCCGCTGGTGCTTCGAAGGCTTTCTGTCGGTCAACAAAAAGGCGCGACGCGAGCATCTGGACGCACTCCAAGGTGAAAAGCGCACGATGATTTTCTATGAAGCGCCGCACAAACTGTGCGCCACGCTGCGCGACCTCGCGGAAGCCTTCGGCGGCGAGCGCCGCATTTCGCTCTCGCGTGAGCTGACCAAGCTGCACGAGGAGACCCTGCGTTTTACACTTTCCGAGGCTGTGCAGTATTTTGACCAAACCCCGCCGCGCGGCGAATTTGTGCTGATTGTCGAGGGCGCGCCCGATATGCCGGACACGCCCGAGGATGCGGACGCGCGTCTGCAAGCTGCCGCAGATGAGGTGCGCCGCCGTGTCGCACAAGGGGAAACGCAAAAGGACGCAGTCAAGGCTGTATCCGCCGAGGCCGGTGTGAAAAAGAATGCGCTGTACCGTCTTGTGCTGGAGCAGGAGGAGCAGGAAAACGTAGGCGACTGACCCACTGCCGCGCCGCCAGAATACACAACATTATTTCAAGAAATCCTCTATCCCTTTTCTATTTGTTCACACAACGGACAAACTTTCCCCGTATACTTTGCTATATATCAACACAGAGGTGGGATATGATGTCTACGATTTTGATTGCCGATGACGAGGCGCGCATTCGCCGTCTGGTCAGCGACTTTTTGAAGCGCGACGGCCACAACATTGTGGAGGCCGCCGATGGGCGCGAGGCCATGCAAATACTGGAAACCCGGCATCCCAGTCTGGATCTTGCCATTCTGGATGTGATGATGCCCGGCATGGACGGCTTTGAGGTGCTGCGTGAGCTGCGCGCACAGGAGCGCGGGGACAAGCACCTGCCCGTCATGCTGCTGACCGCCCGCGCGGAGGATGCGGATCAGGTGCGCGGATTAGAGGACGGCGCGGATGATTACGTCACCAAGCCGTTTTCCCCCATTGTGCTGGCCGCGCGCGTGCGCGCTCTACTGAAACGAGAAGGCCGCACCGCCGCACCGGTCGAGCAGTTCGGCGCGCTGTCCATCAATGAACTACGCCGCGAGGTATTGGTCAATAATACCCCGGTTGATCTGACCCCGAAGGAATACGAACTGCTGGTCTATTTCAAAAACAACCGTGCCATTGCCCTGTCGCGCGAGAGCATTCTCAACGCAGTCTGGGGCTACGACTATTTCGGTGATCTGCGCACGGTCGACACCCATGTCAAAAAGCTGCGCGCCAAGCTGGGCGACTGCGGCTCGATGATTGCCACCGTCCGCGGTTACGGCTACCGTTTTGAGGGATAAAGATGAAACACGGTTCCATCCGGTTTAAGTTTTTTGCCGCGATCAGTGCAGTTGCGCTGGTCTTTATCGGCATGCTGCTGCTGCTCAATCTGTTCTTCTACGAGGATTACTATATGATGACGCGGCGTAATGAATTGCGCGACGCCTATCAGAGCATCCGCAGCAGCTATACGGGCAGTGTGGATGACATCGCCACCGTGCTGGACAACTATGAAAGCCGGAGCGTAATTCGTCTCTCCATCGTGGCAGCAGACGGCACGGTGCGCTATTCCTCCTTCTTCTCGCCGGGCAACGGTGACCCGACCGGCGGCGAATCCTCCTTGCAGGGAACCTTCCAATTGCCGGATTTTGATTTGTTCGACCAACAGCGACGCGGCTATGCCATCCTGCAATCCATCGCCCAAAGCGTCAATCTGGATACACTTGTCAAGCATAACTATCAGTTTTTAAACGTTTCGCTGTGGGACGGCGATCAGTACCTGTGCCTTGCCGGTACGCTGGACAGCCGGGGAGAAAACTGTCTGTTTGCCTATATGCCCTATGCCTATATTGAACAGAACTCCTCGCTCAATCTGGTATTCCTGCTCATTGCGGGCGGCTGTGCGCTGCTTATTTGTCTGATTTGCGGCTATTTTATCTCGCGTCAGTTCACCCGGCCGCTGATTGATATGGCAGGTGTTGCCGACCGTATGAGCGAATTGGATTTCTCGACCAAGTGTCCGGCCGGCGGCAGCGACGAAATCGGCCACCTCGGTCAATCGCTTAACCGCCTGTCCGCCTATCTGGAACAGACCATCGGGGAACTCAAGCAGTCCAACGATCAACTCGCGCAGGAAATCGAAAAGAAAGAGCGTATTGACAGCATGCGGCGCGAATTTATTGTCAATGTATCGCATGAGCTGAAAACCCCTATCGCGTTGATACAGGGCTATGCAGAGGGCCTGACCGCCGGCGTGGCAGACGACCCGGAGGATCGGGAATTTTACTGCGACACCATTGCGGACGAAGCCGACCGCATGAACAAGCTGGTCATGCAGCTGCTCAACCTGTCCAAGCTGGAACTGGGCGCTGAGCAAACCTTCTATGAGGACATTGATATCCACGAACTTTGCACAGAAGCTGTTCAAAAGACGAAGGTACTCTGCGAGAGCCGCGGCTTGACCGTGCATTTTGCAGATACCTGTGTCACGGTTCGCACAGACGGCGACCTATTGGAGCAGGTACTGATGAATTATCTTTCCAATGCAATCCGCTACACGGTGGACAGAGGACATATCGAAATCTCGGCAGCGCGCACGGATTCCGGCATCCGGCTGACTGTATTCAATGAAGGCGAGGGCCTGCCGGAAGAAGAGCTTCCGAAAATTTGGGAGAAATTTTACCGTACCGACCGCGCCCGAACCCGTGAAGCAGGCGGTACCGGCATCGGCCTGTCTTTGGTGCATGCCATTGCCGATACGCTGCACGGCTCCTGCGGCGCTGAAAATGTGCCGGGCGGCATTTCCTTCTGGTTTGAAGTGCCAGACACACCGGAAAGCAGCGAGTCGGACGGGGAGTCACAATAATTTTTCTTATTTTTTCATTTTTCTCTTGACAACCACCATATCCCGTGGTATAGTATATAAGCACTTCAAATGAAGGTCTTATATCGCGGGGTAGAGCAGTTGGTAGCTCGTCGGGCTCATAACCCGGAGGTCGTTGGTTCAAGTCCAGCCCCCGCAACCACTAAAAAGCACTGATTTCGTAAGAAATCAGTGCTTTTTCTTTACTTTTTTGCGTTCTGCGTTTGTTCATTGCTCCCGCTCGCCCCGCGCTTGTTCTTTATTTGTTCTTTAAGCAGACAAACCGAAAGGCCGATATATCACTGCATTTGTGGTATATCGGCCTTATTTTTTAACTTTTGTGTCAAGCGGATGCAGCAGGTCTTGCAGGGTATCCGCTGCCGCTGCATCGGCTGACTGTATCGAATGGGCGTAAATTTTGCCCGTCGTTGTCACGCTGGCATGACCAAGCCGCGCCGCCACGGTCTGCAAATTCGTACCCGCCGCGATCAGCAGCGTAGCATTGGTGTGCCGCAGCGAGTGCAGCGAAATATCGGGCAGATCGTTTTCTTTGATGAACCGCGCAAACCAGCCCGTAACGGTGTCCGGGTGTATCGGCGCGCCATTCCACGCGGTGAACACGCGCCCGCTCGCCTGCCACTGGTCGCCAAGCTGCAACGCCTGCCGCCGCTGCCATGCGCGGAAAGCCCGCAATGCCTGCATTGCATCGGCAGGCACTTTGATACTGCGCCGTGAAGTGGCGTTTTTCGTTTCGTCCTCAAAAATGCCCTTGTCGGCCAGATACAGCGACGAACGCCGGATATGGATAACCGACTTTTCAAAGTCAATATCTTCCCATGTCAGGCCGCACAACTCGCCGCGCCGCATACCTGTATAGAGCAGCAGCTTTATCATGGTACTGTTCTGTATATCGGCACTTTCAAGCGCTTCCATCAAGCGGGCGGCTTGTTCCTCGTCCAAATACCGCGCTTCTTTATGCTCCACACGGGGCGGCTTTACCCGGTCGCACGGGTTGGCAAACAGCACTTGCCATTCGACCGCCGTTTGCAGAATGACGGAAATTAGCCTGTGATGGTGCAGAATGGTCTTTGCCGATAAGCCTTTATCATTTCCCACCGGCTCAAACAATGCGCCCACAGGCTGCCCCAGCGCGTCAGAAACGCGCTTTGCGCTCTCGGCTGATACGTTCTTTCCCTGCGTGATGCTGGCAAGCACCGCGAGCGACACGCCCGCTTGCTCGGCAAATGCGGTTTTCGTGATCGAGCGGGCGCGCAGCATTTGCCACAAATCGCCTTTGAAATGCTGTTTGCCGTCCTCCCTTATCCCCGCTTCTTCCAGATTGGAATAAAACTGCATCAGGTGGTGCGGCTGCAAGCGGTCAAGCCGAATATGCCCGATGGCTGCATTGATACGCGGCAGCATGGCTTTATAGCGGTCAAACGTAGTGGGGCGCACCTGCTTTGCAGCATAGTCCCGCAGCCATATTTCCGCGAAATCCGCAAAGCGCACGTTGCCTTGCAGCACTTGCCCCGTGCGGCACTTTTCCTCGAAAAGCACGGCCTGCCGCTGGGCTTCTTTTACGGCCTGTGCGTCGGTCATGTCCGGCTGGGGCTTCCATGTCATAGATTTTATAATCTGCCTGCCGGTCATGTCGTAGCCACAGGAAACGCGGATAGAATACGACTTACCGCGCCGGGTTACGGTTGCCATGTAGCGCACCTCCTTTCAAGCGGGTGTGTGTGTTCAAATTGAACACCGTTAGGCTTGCATTACTGGTTAACACCAATCATAAGGCTCTGCGTCCGGGTCTGTTGGCACTTCTGCGTTTGCAGGATCACCAAACCACCCCAATACATACACGGTTTTTCCATGCCCGCCTCCATCTTCATACTGCACAAATCGTTCACCGATATAAAGCAATCTCCAGCCGATGCGCAAACAAACGTTCGCTTGCTTAAAACTATCGACTTCTGTGACTGCCGTTACATCTGTCATGGAGAGTTTTGAAACGTCAATGTTAATGCTTTTTTCTTCTGGAAGCCCCAAAATATAATTGGGTGTACAGCCGAAAAATTCAGATAGCTTAATTAGCGTTTTGCTATCAGGCGTTCTTTTTCCAGATTCATATTGGCTTAATGTTCCCTGTGCTATTCCGAGTTGTGCAGCAAGATCAGTCTGGGTCATATCACGCTGTTTTCTTAATGTAGCAATGTTACTCATGGCTTTCACCCCATGTTTAGCATACCATGCAATTTATATTTTGAAAAGAATATTTCGGATTTTTCAAACGAAATATTTTTTGAAATAATATATTGACATATATGCAATTCGTGATATTATAGAATATAAGAGGTGATACGATGACACAAACACATTCCCGTTTGTCAACGATCATGGGCGAAAAGCGTTTGAAAATCAGCACCATATCGAGAGATACGGGCATATCCCGCGCAACGCTAACCAGCCTGTACTATGACCGCAACAGCGCGGTATCGCTGCAAACACTCGGCACATTGTGCGCCTATCTCGGCTGTGAAGTAGGCGACCTAATCAGCTATACAAACCAAAAGGAGGAAACCCCATGAACGAACAACAACCCAAGCACACCTTACCCCGTATGCGCACCCTTGCAAAAGCCATTGAGGAAATCAAGGCCGAAGACCCGAATACCGCTTTGACGCAAAACCAGCTGCGCGTATTGGTCAAATCGGGTGCAATCCCCAGCGTATCAGCCGGGCGGCACACGCTGATTAACCTTGATTTGCTCATTGCCTACTTGGCAAGCGACGTTTACCAGAACGGCAACGCGGCGCAGCCTGCGCCCGAATATGGCAAGCTACGCCGCATTGAAGAATGAAAAAGACCTTTCCAGCAGCTTTGGACGGCACTGAAAAGGTCAAAAGACGTATCCACCCGCGAGCGGGTTTGTTTGTACATATTATACCGCACCCGCTCGCCCTTGTCAAATAGAAAGGACGATAACAAATGCACACCGAAACACACGAAGCCACCGTCCGCGCTTGGTTTTCCACCGAAACCATGCCCACATCATGGTTAGCCGCCGAGCCTGCGGCCTGCGCTGAGTTGGCGCAGCTGCTGCGCGATAAGGTGCTGAAAGCCTATCAAATGGGGCTACTGGACGGCGCAGCGCGCCGTACCACTCTGCGCGATCAAGCCATTATGGACGCGGACAGCGCGCTTGGTGAATGTCTTTCGCGTATGCTGGAAGCCAAATATCTTGCAAACGAAATCAACAGCACGTTTGCCCCGCTTTGGGGTGGATACGGAAAAGACGCACGCAACGGCGAGGAATTTATTCGCCGTATGGAAATTGCAAGCGGACTTGTCGTTCGATGCAGCAACGGCGCGCTGGAAGCGCTGGAAGCCGCACAAGCCGCATTGGGCTTGAATGGTACAACTGAAACCGACACAAAGCCATTCAGCGCGGCTTAAAAAGTACATATCTGCACGGTGTGCGGGGCATTTGCCCCGCACATCGCCGTTTTAGGGGCATTGCACATATCGTGTGTACAATGCAATAGAACAAAATATCTTGCATGGAGCGTAACGAATGAAGAAAAGAAAGCGAGTTGTCCGAGCGGGTAACCTTGTATGGGCGACGATTTGCACCCCACCCGCACCCAACGACCCCGAACACGTCCGCGCCGCGAAATCCCGCGCCACAACCGCCGCGCGCAAGGCACTCAACCAGAAAGCCGCCTGCCGCCGCCTTGAAATGCTGCTTGCTGCCAATTTCACGCCCCGCGACTTTCACCTGATACTTACCTACCGTCCCGGCGATCTGCCCGCCACGCGCAAGGAAGCCGTGAAGCGTCTGCGTAAATTCCTTGCGCAGCTGCGCGCCTATCGCAAAGCGCGCGGCCTGCCGCTGAAATACGTCTACGCCACAGAGGGCTTACACGGCGACAAGCGTTTTCATCACCACCTTGTAATAAACGCCACAGCGGGCGACTATGACCTGATACGCAGCCTTTGGATATGGGGCGAACAAGTAGACTTAGAGCGCATTGCAGACCGTGACTATGGCGGGCTTGCGCGTTATCTCACCAAAGAAGCCGCCGAGAGCAAACCCAACGGCGCGCAGAGTTGGACACCCTCACGCGGGCTGACAAAGCCCACGGTAGAAACAAGCTGGGTAGACGGTGACGAAACGCTAACCGCGCCCGCTGGCTGCTATGTGATCGAGCGGGAGGACAAGCAAAACGAGTTCGCGGGCTATTCCTATATCCATTACCGCATAGAACGCCCACAGCCGCGCAAGACGCGCCCACGCCGCAGCAAGACCAGCTTACCTATACCGCCGACGCTCTATGAAATGGACACGCCTGCGCGCCCGTATGCGCAACGATAGGCCGCACCCGCTCGGCATACTGCACAATCAAATAGCGCACCCTTTCAGGCTTGAAGCCATGTATATCTGTAGAGAGGGGCGCAGAGAAAACGCCCTGCACGCCTTGTAATCAACCGAGCGGGCGGGTATTCTGGAAACAGACCAGAACAGCCACCGCGCGCGACCGCGTGCAGCGTGCACAGCGCACTCCCCCCCATGCGCCGCCGCTGTCCCGCCGCCCTCAGACCGCATACCCAACAGAAATTTTACTGCGGCACTGCCGCATGAGGGGTGGGGTTCGCGTAAGCGCGCACAGGCGCACGTTATGCCCCTCCACCAAGCAGCCCAGACAGCGCCTTGCATTACCCCGCAAAACCCATCCAAAGCCGCGATAAACGCCGCTTTTTGCCGCCTAGAAAGCGCGCCAAACGGCGCAAGGCTTGGGCGCAAGCACCCATCCGCCCGCCTGTGCGCCACGCCTGCGCCCGTTATGCACCTACCCCCGCCCCGAAAAAGTTCCGGGGCATGAGGTGCAAGACCGCAGGCCTCCATACACGCGAGATTTTTTCCCCATGCCGAAGATTTTTACGAGGTGAAACCATGAAAACCAAAAGCGCAGCCGTCATAGCTACCGAACACCGCTGGCATACATACCAATCACGAAAGCGTCTGGAAAGCAGGGTTGCCACCTGCTTTGCGCCCGACAGCCGCCTGTATACGCTCCCGCTCGATCTGCATCGGTTTAACCTGTCTGCTGATCTGCTGCACTGGCACTGGAAGCAGGCGTTTATACGCCCCTTGCGCGAGCAGCTTGCCATGCGCACGCCATCCTGCGCCTTGCGCTATATCTATGCGTTTGACTTCCGCACGCCTGACGCGCTCAAGGTCTATTTGCTGACCGACGCACCAGACGAAGAAATACAAGCCGCCTATGCGGGCTTTTGGCTACATGGTGACCATATCCATGCAGAACGCTTAGAGGACATAGGCGCGGCCTGTGTCGCGTCTATGATGACCGTACAAGCGCACGGTATCGAGGGCAAGCGGGTTAAAAGAATGTACACATCTTCCCGCTCACTCGGCGCAGCGGTTTAATGCCCGTGTCCAATTTGAACACCCACCCGCTCGACCGTTTTACCCTGTCACCGTCCAGTGACACCATTTCACCATTCGCGTAAATGCATTTCACCGTTTGGTACAGCGATAAGCGCGCTATTTCCCTATGCAAATCTCCGAAATGCATTCCCGATTTTTCAGAAATGCCCAACAGATGGCATATTACGCGGCATGTAAGCCGCATACCTGTCCCTTTAACCGCTTTACCCTGTCACCGTCCGGTGACACCATTTCACCATTCGCGTAAATGCATTACCGCACAGGGAATACCACACCCTATGGAAATTTTCTTCTATAGGGTAATCGGGTATTCTATCATGCAAATTCCCTAAATGCATTTCCGATTTTTCAGAAATGCCAATCAAGGAGTATGATATTATGAAACGAAAACGCATCAGGAAGCCCAAACACCGCCCCACGCGCGCGGCGATACCCTGCCCCGTCTGCGGCGCTGCGCTGTTCTATCTGTACGCCGACAGCATTTGCAAGCGCATTGACTTTATCTGCCCGGTATGCGGACATGATGGGGACGTTAGCGTAAGCGTCCATTTGCAGGAGGAAACCCCATGAAAATCAAAAGCACCGCTGACGGAAGCACTTGGTTTTGCTGTCCATTCTGCGGCAAAAAGCTATTCAAAGTCATGCAGCGCACACAATGCCGTGAGTTTCCCGCATATTGTCGCGGCTGCAAGCGGGAAATCATTGTCAACATAGACGGCAAGGCGATTTTTGCCGCCGATGCCCCGTGCGCTCCACAAGCGGGCGCGTCCTGATCTGCCCTTTCTTTGCGGTCGTTATGCCTTTTCCATTGCATACCCGCTCGAATATAGGGAACACCCCCACGCGCAGCCGTGCGGGAAAGCAAAAGCCCCTGCACCACGTGCAGGGGCTTTGCTTGCAGTTTCGACACATTTCTGCTATACTACGGGTACGGTGCTGCCGCGCCAGCGGTAGGCGGTTAAGTCT
>DYCA01000039.1 GCA_019418305.1 Clostridiales bacterium | reverse complement strand
GTAAGGATGAGGTCACCGGTTCAAATCCGGTCAGCAGCTCCACGAAAGCGAACCGCCCGAAGCGGTTCGCTTTTTTATGCAATGTGCAATTCCTCTGTAAAAGGAGTGTTTCGCCTTGAAAATCCGAAACTCCCTGATTCTTCTGCTCACCGCCGCCATCTGGGGCGTGGCGTTCGTCGCGCAGAGCGTCGGCATGGACTATGTCGGCCCGTTTACCTTTCTGTTTGCGCGCAGTGTGATCGGCGGTATCGTTCTGCTGCCTGTCGTCGTCATCCTGCATCAAAGCGGTCCAAGCCATACGCACGAAAACGCCGAAGAAAAACGGCGCGCACGCAAAACGCTGGTGCTTGGCGGTGTGTGCTGCGGCACGGCGCTGTGCTTTGCGAGTATTTTTCAGCAGATCGGCCTGCTGTACACTACAGTCGGCAAATCCGGTTTTCTGACCGCCTGCTATATCCTGATTGTACCGCTGCTCGGCCTTCTGTTCGGGCGCAAATGCGGCAGACTGGTCTGGTGCGGTGTGGCGCTGGCAATCGTCGGCCTGTATTTCCTCTGTCTGACCGACGGGTTGAGCGTGAACCGCGGCGACCTCCTCACCTTTATCTGTGCCATCCTGTTTTCGGTACATATCATGGTCATCGACCATTTTTCTCCTCTGACCGACAGCGTGAAAATGTCCTGCATTCAGTTTTTTGTCTGTGCTGTGATTGCAGGCGCGGGTATGCTGCTCTTTGAGCAACCTAGTCTGAGTGCGCTGCTCGCCGCGTGGAAGCCTGTGCTGTACGCAGGCGCATTGTCCTCCGGCGCAGCGTATACCCTGCAAATCATTGGGCAAAAGGGCATGAACCCGACCGTGGCCTCGCTGATTATGAGCCTGGAGTCGGTTATCTCCGTGCTTGCCGGTTGGATTATCCTGCACCAAACATTGTCCGGCCGAGAGATTCTGGGCTGCGTACTGATGTTTGCCGCTATCATTTTAGCGCAGCTGCCGGATAAAAGCGCCGCCTGAGTTTGCTTTCAAATTGCATCAAAGACCGTCAAATGACGGTCTTTTCTTTTGTGTATTTTTTTGCGCATCCCATATTGACAAACCTCCTGCCATGTCATAATATGAATATATGAACATATGAGCAATCATTCATATATAGATTAGGAGGCCGTCTTCATGGCATTCGAAGAATCCTGCGGAGCTGCATCTGCAACCAAAAGCACTCTACACTCCCACACGCATGCAGAAAATACTGAAAATTATATAGAGCATCCCCACTCTATTGCTTGTAATTGCGGACAAGAGCACCATCACCACCACGATGATGCCTGCGACTGCGGGCACGAGCATCATCACCACGATGATGCCTGTGACTGTGGGCACGAGCATCATCACCACGATGATGCCTGTGACTGTGGGCACGAGCATCACCATCACGATGACGCCTGCGACTGCGGGCACGAGCATCACCATCACGATGGTGCCTGCGGCTGTGGGCACGAGCATCATCATCAGGAGCATCACGAACACCATCCCGAAGCGCATGCTTTCCACAAGCACGGCAAGCAGCGCGTGTATACATTGCAAAACCTCGGCTGCGCGCACTGCGCTGCTGAAATGCAGCACCAAATCAGCCGTCTGGACGGTGTGCACGACTGCACTCTGGTGTTTGAGACCCGCCAGCTGCGCGTGACCGGTGACAATCCGGACGCGTTGCTGCCCCGCATCCGTGAAATCTGCACCTCCATCGAAAGCGCGACCAAGGTCATTGCGCCTGAGGAGGAGGAAGAGGAAACCGGTGGCCATACGCTGGCCGAACTGCTCATCGGCGCAGGACTGTTCCTGCTTGGCGAATTGGTGCTGAACGGTGTGCCGCAGGTCGTCGCTATGCTGGCAGCATATTTGCTGCTCGGCTGGCGCGTGCTGCTGACCGCTGTGCGCAATATCGGCAAAGGCCGAATCTTTGACGAAAACTTTTTGATGTCACTGGCAACCATCGGCGCATGGGCCATCGGCGCATCCGACGAGGCAGTCGGCGTTATGCTGTTCTACCGTATCGGCGAATATTTTGAGGACCGTGCGGTCGAGCGTTCGCGCCGTCAGATCATGCAGGCGGTCGATTTGCGGCCGGAAACCGTCAATCGTATCCAGCCCGATGGCAGCACGCAGACCATCCCCGCCGCCGATGCGCAAGTCCATGACCTCGTTCTCGTCCGTCCAGGCGACCGTGTCCCACTCGATGGCGTAGTTGAGGAAGGCGTCAGCCGTCTGGACACCGCCGCCATCACCGGTGAGCCGGTACCGGTGCGCGTCGCGCCCGGCGACCGCGCGCTGTCCGGCTGCGTCAATACAGACGGCGTGCTCAAACTGCGCGTCACCCATGTGCTGGCCGAAAGCATGGTACAGCGTATTTTGGACAGCGTGGAAAACGCTGCTGCGCGCAAACCAAAAATCGACCGCTTTATCACACGCTTTTCGCGTGTTTACACGCCTGCCGTTGTCGGCATTGCGGTACTGACCGCCCTTGTCCCCGGCGTCATCACCGGCGACTGGAGTCATTGGGTCTATACTGCGCTGACCTTCCTTGTCATTTCCTGTCCGTGTGCGCTTGTGCTGAGCGTACCGCTGACCTATTTTGCAGGCATCGGTGCAGGCTCCAAACGCGGCATTCTGTTCAAAGGCGGCGTGTCGTTGGAAGCGCTGAGCGATGTGAAAACCATTGTCATGGATAAGACCGGCACCATCACCCGCGGCAACTTCGTCGTGCAGCAGGTGGTGCCTGCCGCGGACGCGAATATGGAAGCCGTCGAACTGCTGCAGCTTGCGGCAGCCTGCGAATCCGCATCCACCCATCCGATTGCAAAATCCATTCTGTCCGCCTGCCAGACCGACTACCCTGCTGCGGATTCCATCCGTGAACAGGCAGGCGAAGGCGTGGAAGCCGTTATCGGCGGCGAAACCGTGCTTTGCGGCAACCGTAAGCTGCTCGAGCGGCACGGCATCAATCTTGCAGGCTTCACCGGCACGCCCGGCAGCACCGAGGTGCTGCTTGCACGAGACGGACATCTGCTCGGCCATATTGTGATTGCGGACACGGTCAAGGCAGACGCGAAACAGGCCATGGACCGCATGCAGGCGCAGGGCCTGACCACTGCCATGCTGACCGGAGACGCGCAGGAGACCGCAGACGCGGTCGCAAAGGAACTTGGTATCCAAGAGGTGCGCGCACGTCTACTGCCCGAGGACAAACTGACTGCACTGACCGAGCTGCGCGAAAAGCACGGCGCGGTGATGTTCGTCGGCGACGGCATCAACGACGCGCCCGTGCTTGCGGGCGCGGACGTAGGCGCAGCGATGGGCAGCGGCGCGGACGCGGCAATTGAAGCCGCGGACGTGGTATTCATGAACGCCGACCTGTCCTCCATTCCGGCTTCCGTGCAGATTGCGCGCGGCGCGCGGCGCATCTCACACCAGAACATTGCGTTTGCGCTGGGCATTAAGCTGCTGGTCATGGTGCTGGGCCTTGCCGGAATCGCATCCATGTGGCTGGCAGTATTCGCAGACTCCGGCGTTGCCATGCTGTGCGTGCTCAATTCCATCCGTATGCTGTATGTCAAAACCGAATAACACAAAAAAGCGGAAAGCCCTGGTAGGTTTTCCGCTTTTGTTTTCCCTCACAGCCGGTCCAGAAAGCTGTGGTGTCCGTTTTCATCCCGCCAACCGAGCAGCTTTGCGGTATCGACATTTTTAACGGCGTTTAGGATGTTCGCCTCAATCTGCGGATTTTCCGCCGCCAGCGACGCAATCAGCGCCTTGACTGCGGCGCGCTTGGTGTCGCGCTCCAACTGTTTTGCCGGGCAGTCGCACGATGCAAAATCCAGCCCGCAAAACTCTGCCCACGCCTGTACATTGCGTTCGCGTGTCAGATACAGCGGACGAATCAGCTCCATCCCCGCATAATTTTTCGCGGCAAGGCGCGGCAGCATCGCCTGCACCTGTCCGCCGTAAATCAGTCCCATCAGCACCGTCTCGACCGCGTCGTCATAGTGATGACCGAGCGCAATCTTGTTGCAGCCGCGTTTTTGCGCTTCGGTGTACAGATATCCGCGCCGCATTTTCGCGCACAAAAAGCACGGATGCTCAGCCGCGTGGTTGCCCGCGATGCGCAGCACATTGGTCTCAAACACCTCGAGCGGCAGACCAAGGTGCGCGGCGTTCGCTTCTAGCCGCACGCGCCCCTCGGGCGTGTAGCCTGGGTCCATCGCCAGAAAGCGCAGCGAAAAATCCACCGTGCGCTGTAAATCCTGCAGCAGAAGCGCGAGCAGCATGGAATCCTTACCGCCCGAAATGCAGACCGCGACAGCGTCCCCCGGCTGCACCAGCCGGTATGCCTTGACCGCGTCCACAAAGGGTTTGCGCAGCGTGCGCACAAATTCGCTTTGCAGCGTGCGCCGAATCTCCTGTCCGGTCATGCGCCACCCTTTTTGTGCTGGAAGTGATAGGTTACACGCGCCAGCAGGCTGTCCGGCGCGAAATGGCGCGCAACCGTCATCGCCTTCATCGCTGCACCCGGCACAACGATACCTTTGCCCGCGAACATCCCGTCCACCGCCGCACGCGCAACCCGCTGTGCGGTCAGGCCGCCGAGTGCAAACCGTACGCCCGCAACCTTGTTAAACTCGGTATCCACCGGTCCGGGGCACAACGCGCACACCTTGACACCGCTGCCCGCACGCCGCAGCTCCTCGCGCAGCGCTTCGGTCAGCCGCAAAACGTAGTTTTTGGTCGCGTAATAGGTCGCCATGAGCGGACCCGGCAAAAAGCCCGCGCTCGACGCGACATTGAGCACATAGCCGCGCCCGCGTTTCTGAAAATCCTGCACAGCCAGCTTGGTCAGGATATGCACCGCGCGAATGTTGGTGTCAATCATGCGCAGCTCTTCATCCAAATCGGTTTCGGTGAACGCGCCGAACAGACCGAAGCCCGCGTTATTGACGACCACCTCAAGGTCATCCCCGCGTGCCGCTTCATACAGCAGGCGGCATTCCTTTGCGTCCGAAACGTCCGCCGCGATGATATGGCACACGGTCGGCAGCTCGGCAGCAAGTTCACGCAGCCGGTCCTCCCGCCGCGCACACAAAATCAGCTCATAGCCGCGCTCAGACAGCAGTCGGGCAATTTCACGCCCAATGCCTGAGGACGCGCCGGTAATCAATGCTTTCATCATGCTGCTCCCCTTTCCGGAGGTTTTTGCTTACTCTTAGTGTACCATGCGACCCGCGCGCCGTCAAACCGGAGCTTACGCCAATTTTCCTTTTATTCCGCCTTGGATAATGGTATACTGAATAGAAAGGAGGGCTTTTTATGGAACGAACTGAGCTGGAAAGCAAACTGCTTGCCCTACTGACGCAGCCCATGCGCATGGATGAGATGCGCCGCGCCATGCCCGAAACCGGAAAGAATGAACTGAAGGACGCGCTCGACCATCTGATTGCGGACGGTCAGGTGATGAAAAACAAGAAAAACCGTTTTGCCGTCTGCACGCATTACGGCTGTGTGGCAGGCACCTATCTTGCCACCGAACGCGCCTTCGCTTTTGTCGCCCCTGACGCGCCCGCGGATGGCACCAAGCCGGACGACCTGTTTATCCCGCCCGATGCAAACGGCGGCGCGTGGCATGGCGACCGCGTACTGGTCAAGCTGTCCGAGCGCAAAAACAATCGCGGACGACGCGAGGGTACGGTCATTCGCGTGCTGCGCCGCGCCGACCGCGAACTGACCGGCGCGCTGGTGCAGCGCGGCAATGCGTATTTCGTGCAGCCAACCTCGAAAAAATACCCTGAAATTGCGATCGATCGCCACCATCTGGGCGACGCCCAACCCGGCGATCGCGTCGCAGTGTCCGTTTCGCATTACGGCGACGAAAGATTTCTTCCACAGGGCGTGATCGAAGCCAATCTGGGTGAGGACGGCACGATGGAGGCCGCCATTGCAGGCATCCTGCACGAAAACGGCGTGTATGATGTATTTCCCGACGAGGTGCTGCAAGAGGCGGACGCAATCGGGCAGGAGATCGACCCGGCAGCGTGTAAGGACCGTCTCGACCTGCGGGACAAGCTCATCTTCACCATCGACGGCGATGACGCGAAGGACTTTGACGATGCGGTATCGCTCGAGCCGCTCGAAAACGGACATTTGCTGCTCGGCGTGCATATTGCCGACGTGTCGCATTACGTCACGCCCGGCGCGCCGCTCGATATGGAGGCGTTCCGCCGCGGCACGTCGGTTTATTACCCGGGCCATGTCGTGCCTATGCTGCCGTTTGCGCTCAGCCATGGCATCTGTTCGCTCAATCCCGGTGTCGACCGTCTGACCTTCTCCGCGCTGATGGAGGTGGACAAGGACGGGCGGCGGTACAAGGCCCGCTTTGCCAAATCGGTCATCCGGTCGGGTGCGCGCATGACCTACAACAAGGTAAATCAAATCCTTGCGGGCGACAAGGCCCTGCGGGAAGAGTACGCCTTCCTCGTCGATACCGCCGAGCGCATGAACGACCTTGCGCACGCGCTGTACAAGCGGCGCATTGAGCGTGGTGCTTTGGAGCTTGACATCCCGGAAGCGCAAATCATCGTGGACGAAAACGGCAATCCAACCGACATTCAATACCGCGACCGGGGCGAAAGCGAAAAGCTCATCGAGGAATTCATGCTTGCGGCGAATGAAGCGGTCGCAGAGTATATGTGCAAAAGGGAGCTTCCGACCGTGTACCGCGTACACGAAAACCCCGACCCGGACAAGCTGCGCGTGTTCGCAGCCTTTGCGCGGCCGTTTGGCTACCGCATCGACCCCTCCAAGCCGGAGGACACCTTCCAGTTTCAGACCGTACTGCGCGGCGCGAAGAACGACCCCAAGCAGCGCATTCTGCCTACGCTGCTGCTGCGCAGCCTTGCCCGCGCGCGCTACGCGGATGAGTGCATCGGCCACTATGGCCTGAAAGCAAAGTTCTATCTGCATTTCACCTCTCCCATCCGTCGCTATCCCGATTTGGTGGCGCACCGAATGCTGCAAAAGGCGCTGACCGGCGAAGAATTCACGACCGCCGACCATACCCTGTGCGAAGAAGCCGCATCTCAATCCTCCACGCGCGAACAGGCTGCGGACGAGTGTGAACGTGGCATTGACAAGTTGTATATCGCGGCCTATATGAAGCGCTTCATCGGTGAGGAATTTGACGCAGAGGTGTCTGGCGTGCAGTCGTTCGGCATCTTTGTGGCCCTCGAAAACGGCTGCGAAGGACTGATTCGCGTCGAACTGCTCACGGGTGACTTCTACCAGTATGACGAGCAACGCATGACCATGACCGGCCGCCGCACGGGCAAACGCTTTACCATCGGCACACCAATTCGCGTCAAACTCCTTGCCGCGAGCGAAGTGACCGGACAAATTGACTTTGCGCCCGCCGAAGGCGCGCTGCCGATATCCGACCCGACCGAGGATGCGCCGCCTCCCGCGTTTGCGCCTGCGCCCGGAAACCGCGCACAGCGCCGCCGGCAGGGACGCGGCAAAGGACGCGGCCGCAAGGGCAAGCCGCCCACGCGCAAAAGGCGATAAATCATCCCAAGCAGAAAGGTTATGAGGAAGCATGCCAGGACTTGTTCTAGAGGGCGGCACGTTCCGCCCGGTATTTTCGTGCGGCGTGATGGACGCGCTGCTCGATAACGATTTGATGTTCGACTATGTCATCGGTGTTTCCGCCGGCATCACCTATGCGGTATCCTATCTGTCCCGCCAGCGCGGGCGTAATCTGGAGGTACTGCGGCAATACCGCAACGACAAACGCTATTTCGGCGCGCGCAATCTGCGGCGCGACCACTCAATTTTCGGGGTGGAGTTTGTATTCTCCACCATTCCGAACGAATTGATTCCGTTTGACTGGGACACCTATCACCGTTATGCGGGCCGCATCCGCGTCGGTGTAACCAACGCGCGCACAGGCGAGGCGGAATACCTCGACGGCATGCAGCTTGACCGCGCGAGCACCATGCTGCGCGCGACCTGCGCCATCCCGATTTATTTCCCGCCGGTCACCATCGACGCGCAGACCTATTATGACGGCGGTCTGGCCGACCCCATTCCGATTGTCAAAAGTCTGCACGACGGCAACGAAAAGAATCTGATTGTGCTTACCCAGCCGCTTGACTATCGCAAAGAAATGACGTACGGCACCAAGTTTGCCGCGCGCGCCATGCGCCGCAAGTATCCCGCGCTGACGCGCACTATGCTCACGCGCCCCAAGCGCTACAACGAAACCGTGTGCTTCTGCCATCAGCTGGCGGAAAAGCAGCCGCAGAACACCGTATTGCTCCAACCCACCGACCATTTGGAGAGCTTTGAAAAAGATGTGAAAAAGCTGGAATGGGGCTACGAAATGGGGTATAATATGGCATGCGCGCGCATGGATGACATCCGGCGCCTGTTTTCCTGAGAAAAACGCGCTCTGCGCGCTTTTTCATACACATCGGCGCACTGCCGAAATTACAAAAAAGGGGATAAAAGAGTAACATGCAAACCAATCGAATCATCCAGGTGGAGGAGAAGGTGCCGCCGCGCCTGCTCGTGCCGCTGTCCATCCAGCACATGTTCGCCATGTTCGGCGCGTCCGTGCTGGTGCCGTTTATGTTCGGCATCAACCCGGCTATCGTGCTGTTTATGAACGGCGTCGGCACGCTGCTGTTCATCTTCATCACCAAGGGCAAGTCGCCTGCCTACCTTGGCTCGTCGTTCGCATTCATCGCACCGGCCACCATCGTCATTCAGAACTGGGGCTACCAGTATGCGCTGGGCGGCTTTGTGGTTGTCGGTCTGTGCGGCTGCATCCTCGCGGCAATCATTTATAAATGCGGCACCAAGTGGATTGACGTGGTGCTTCCACCTGCTGCGATGGGACCGGTTGTGGCGCTCATCGGTCTGGAGCTGGCCGGTTCCGCCGCATCGACGGGCAAAATCGTCGGCGACGGCGTAACGACCGCGACTGTGGTTACCTTCTGCGTGACGCTTGCCGTTGCGGTGCTCGGCAGCGTGCTGTTCCGCAAGTTTTTGTCGGTCATCCCGATTCTGATTGCCATTATCTGCGGCTATGTGGCAGGACTCATCACCGAGTATCTTTCGGGAGAACACGTCATCTGGGACGGTATTGTTGCCGCCATGCATCAGCCGTTGTTCCAGCTGCCGAATTTCCAGACCCCAAAGTTTGATCTGGAGGCCATTCTGATTATCCTGCCGGTCATTCTGGTCATCGCCAACGAGCACATCGGCCACCAGCTGGTCACCAGCAAGGTCGTCGGCCGCGACTTGCTCAAGGACCCCGGCCTGCATCGCTCGCTGTTCGCGGACAATTTCTCTACTATGATTTCGGGCTTTATCGGCTCGGTGCCGACTACGACCTATGGCGAAAACATCGGCGTGATGGCCATTACCAAGGTTTACTCGGTGCGCGTCATCGGCGGCGCGGCTGTGCTGAGCATCATCTGCTCGTTCGTCGGCCCGCTGGCTGCGCTCATCCAGACCATTCCTGGTCCGGTTATCGGCGGTATCTCCTTCCTGCTGTACGGCATGATCGGCACCTCTGGTCTGCGTATTCTGGTTGACAACCACGTCGATTACGGCAAAAACCGCAACATGGCGCTCACTTCGGTCATCTTTGTCACCGGTCTTTCCGGCGTGACGCTGTCGCTGGGCAATGTGTCGCTGTCCGGCATGACGCTGGCTGCCATTGTCGGCATGCTGATGAGCCTGCTGTTTTATGTATTCGATAAGCTGAAGTGGTCGAACGACCTGACCGACTGATTTTGTGCAAACAAAAACACTCTTTCCGACGGAAAGGGTGTTTTTATTTATATTACACACCGAGCACCCACAGCAACAGATACGCTGCCAGGCAAACCGCCAGCGCGATTGCACCAACGGCACACCACGCCCACGGATTGCCCATATTCATCGTCCACGCGCCCCATATGCTGCGGCGCACAAAGAGGTTCTTATCGTCCGGGTTGCAGTAAAACCTGCCGCGCATACGCGTTTCGACTTCCTCTTGGCTGTATTTCCGTTTGATATGAACCACCTCATTTTCTGCTGTGATTATATCATATGCCAAACAAAAAAAGCACCCTTTCCTTGTGGAAAGGGTGCTTTGTGGGTTTTAAGAGGATAACTTACTTGTTGTCAACCTCAGCCATGTGCTCGATGAGCATCAGCAGCTTGTTGGAGTAGCCCCACTCGTTGTCGTACCAAGAAACAACCTTCACGAAGGTGTCGGTCAGCTGGATGCCAGCCTTGGCGTCGAAGATGGAGGTGCGAGCATCGCCCAGGAAGTCGGAGGAAACAACGTCCTCGTCGGTGTAGCCCAGAACGCCCTGCAGGCCGCCCTCAGACAGCGGAGTCTCGGAAGCCTTCTTCATAGCAGCGCAGATCTCGTCGTAGGTTGCCGGCTTAGCGAGGTTGCAGGTCAGGTCAACAACGGAAACGTCCAGGGTCGGAACGCGCATGGACATACCGGTCAGCTTGCCGTTCAGCTTCGGATAAACCTTACCTACTGCCTTAGCAGCGCCAGTGGAGGACGGGATGATGTTGCCGGAAGCCGCACGGCCGCCGCGCCAGTCCTTCTTGGACGGGCCGTCAACGGTCTTCTGGGTGCCGGTGGTGGAGTGAACGGTGGTCATCAGGCCTTCGGTGATGCCAAACGCCTCGTCCAGAACCTTAGCAATCGGAGCCAGGCAGTTGGTGGTGCAGGAAGCGTTGGAAACAAAGGTCATGTCCTTGGTGTAGGTGTCCTGGTTAACGCCCATAACGAACATCGGGGTGTCGTCCTTGGACGGAGCGGACATAATAACCTTCTTAGCGCCGCCGTCGATGTGCGCCTGTGCCTTCTCCTTGGTCAGGAACACGCCGGTGGACTCGACAACGTAATCAACGCCGTCCTTGCCCCACGGGATGTTCTTCGGATCCATCTCAGCGTGGAACAGAACCTTCTTGCCGTCCACAGTGATGGAGTTGTCGTCATACTCGATGGTGCCGTCATAGCGACCGTGCATGGTGTCATACTTGAGCATGTATGCCATGTAGTCCGGAGTCATGAACGGGTCGTTTACCGCTACGAACTCAATGTTCGGGTTCTTCAGACCAGCGCGGAAAACCATACGGCCGATACGGCCAAAGCCATTGATACCAACTTTGATAGCCATTTACAGTATCCTCCTAAAATGTTTTTAATGAGTCTCTGTCGATGGTTTTATTATACACTAAACGGGTCGTCTGCCGCAAGGTGTAATATTTGTGAAATTTTTGTCATTACGACTGGGCTTTTTGTACATTTTTCTTTGCAATGCATTCCCGTCTGGTGGTATAATAAGCACATCCCACAAAATATAGTATTTCAGTCACTGCGCAGCCTTATACTCATCAAAAGAAAAACAAAAATATTTTGGAGGATAGAGATGGCGAATACGTTCTTTTCACAGATTGATGAGAAAACCCTGCGTGAGCTGCTTGCTCGCACCGGTCTGCGCGACGCAGCGGTTGTCACGGTTTCCTCCACACTTTATATTGAAAACAGCAATGAAGTCGCCACTCGCCTGACCGGGCTGCACCCGCTCGAACGCATCGACCAGCTGCTCAGTGATCAGGCGGTGGCAGCTCTGCGCGATTGCATTGCCGCGCGCGCACCGCACACGGTTTATGAAGAACTGGACGGTTTGGAATACCGTCTGGAAATCCTCCCGCACCGCGATGGGGCGCTACTGGCCTTTGTGCGCGACGACCGTGTCTCCTATGACGGCACGCTTCGTGTACTGCACGCCAAGGGCACACAGTATCTGGGCACGCTACTTGCAGACGCTGCACAGGTGGACGATCCCATGCTTGCCGCGCACCTGCGCCGTCAGTGTCTGCGACTGCACCGTCTGCTCATGCATTCGGACTTTCTGCATGACCCACCGCTGACCGAGCAGCTGCAGCTGCACCACGATGATCTGGCCCAGCTGTGCCGCAGCGCTGCGGAGCAGGCATCCACACACGCCTCGAGCAACGCCGCCCCCATCACAGTGCATGCAGACGATAGCTGTATCGCACTGATTGAGCCGCAGCTCATCCGCACCGCACTGTACAACCTGCTTGCCAATGCGCTGCATGTCACACCACCGGACGGCGATATTTCCCTGAGCGTGTATGATGACGGCGCATTTTTCACCATCACGGTTGCCGACCGCGGTCCTGGTCTGGATGCTGCACGCTTTGAAGCGCTGCTGTCCGGCTGGCAGATGCCCGCTCCGCTCGACGAGTACCTTGCACTCGCGCGGCAGGGTACGCCGCCCGGATTGGGTTTGCCACTCATCCAACGCATCGCGCAGCTGCACGGCGGCAGTCTGCTGCTGTCCCCACGCGAAGGCGGCGGCAGCCAGCTTCATTTCACGCTTGCACATCTGCCCGAATCGCTTGCCGACCACAACCTGCACGCCCCTATGATCCTCGAGGATGGCTACCCGCTGGAAGAAATCGAATTTTCCGTTTTGGACTGAAAAAACAAAAAGCGGCCGCTTTGCTGAGCACAGCGGCCGCTTTTGTCAGCCCTCTTTAGACAGATCGTACGAAGTCTGCACCTTCTCTGCGTGGGATATCTGTGCCTGCACATCGGCGGCACCGTCCGCATTGTCATGCAGCAGATCCTCTGCGGCCAACGTCGTGGTTGTCACAGACAGTACAGCCGCACCGGTCAGAAAGTACGAAAGCACCTGTTTAAATGTCATCTTTGGAACCTCCTGCCAGATGATCTTTTCGGGTTCAGTTTATGATACCATAGCTTGGAGTCTTTAACTGTAAAATGTAACATAGACGTAATGAAGGGCGGCAAAAGCCGCCCTCTTGTCACCAAATTGTTACTTTCCTTAGGTTCAGTCCTTGTAGAACGCGCCGAAGCCCTTGTATGCCATATACAGGTCGAGCTTTGCAATCACTTCAAACGGTGCATGCATCGATAGTACAGGCACACCGGCATCCACCGTGTCGATGTTGCGGTTGGCCAGATACATCGCAACCGTGCCGCCGCCGCCTTGATCGACCTTGCCGAGCTGGCCAGTCTGCCAGATGACATCCGCCTTGTCGAAAATGCAGCGGATACGAGCCATCAGCTCCGCGGTCGCGTCCGACGTACCGGACTTGCCGCGCGCGCCCGTGTACTTGACCAGCGCAAAGCCGCAGTTGGCCTTGGCATCGTTGCGCTTTTCCGAAACCTCCGGATAGTTGGGGTCAAACGCATTGCACACATCGGCGGACAGGCAGACCGAGTTTTCATAGCACTCTTCGAGCAACGCGTCCTGCGCACGGCACAGGTCGGCCATGAAGGTGTCGAATGCACGCGACTGCATGCCGGTTACACCGTCCGATCCGGTCTCCTCCTTGTCCACCAGCAGGCATACGCAGGTGTGGGTCGGCGTCGCCTTCAAGTCGAGCAGCGCGGTCGCTGCGGTATACGAGCAGACGCGGTCGTCATGGCCATACGAGCCGACAAACGAGCGGTCAAAGCCGATATCGCACGCCTTGAACGCAGGCACGCAGCACAGCTCCGCGGACAGGAAATCCGCTTCCACCATGCCGTACTGACGGTTTAAATGCTCCATGATGGCCAGTTTAATCTTCTCACTGCACTTTTCGTCCACCGTTTCGCTCGGCACTGAGCCAATGAGGACATTCAGGCCCTCGCCCTTAACGATTTCGGTCGCTTTTTTGGTCATCTGCTCGGAGGCAAGATGCGGCAGCAGGTCGGTGATGACGAATTTCGGGTCGTCCGGCTTGTCGCCTACGCGCACCTCAACCTTTTTCATCTGCCCATTGTAGCACACGCACACCACGCCACGCAGCTCAAGTGGAATCGCCGTCCACTGGTATTTCTTGATGCCGCCATAGTAATGCGTTTTGAAGAACGCCATGCCGCCGTCCTCATACAAGGGGATGGTGCGGATGTCCACGCGCGGCGCGTCGAGATGCGCGGCGGTCAGGCGCACACCCTCCGACATGCCTTTTTTGCCGATAACGGCGAGCATGATGCCCTTTTCGCGGTTGACCTGATAGAGCTTGTCGCCGGGCTTGACCGTGTCATCGCGCGTCCATGCGCGAAAACCCTTGGCCTCGGCCATGCGCACCATTTCTTTGACCGCGTCGCGCTCGGTCTTGGACTCGTCAAGGAATGCCTTGTATTCCTCGGCATAGGTCTGCATGCCGCGTTTGTCACTGCCGGTCAGGCGGTCAAATCCCGGTTTTTTGTCATAAAACAGTTGTTCGGAAGTCATAAGTCAGTCTCCTTTGCGTAAATCTTTAAAAATCGCGTCGGCCTGTCGCTGCAAATCGGCAAGGTCGCCGTTGTTTTCCACAATGTAATTGCACCGCGCGCGATAAAAGTCCGCGTCCGGCTGCGCGCCGATGCGGGCACGCGCCGCCTGCTCGTCCAAACCGTCGCGCGCCATAATGCGCTGCACGCGCACTTCGGTGTCCGCCAGCACGCCGATGGTACACTCGCACAGGTCGTCCACTCCTGCCTCAAACAGGGTCGGCGCATCGTACAGCACAAACGGACAGCCTCCCTGATTACGCATCGCATCAAGGGACGCTGCACGAATGTAAGGCAGGGTAATTTCATTTAGTTTTTGCAGTTTTACCGGGTCGGCAAACACAATACGCGCAAGTTTTGGGCGGTCGAGCGTGCCAGTCTCGTCCAGCACGCCGCCAAACGCCGTGTCCAACGCAGTGAGCATCTCGCGGTTGTCCGCGCACAAAGTCCGGTAAACCGCGTCCGCGTCTACCCAGCCCGCCC
>DYCA01000038.1:6645-15712 GCA_019418305.1 Clostridiales bacterium | reverse complement strand
TGAAGAAAAAGGGCGCGGTGCTCATTTCCGTGCGCGATTCGGACAAGCAGGAGGCTATCCGTATCGGCGAGCGGTTTGAAGCCCTTGGCTTTGATATTTACGCCACCAGCGGCACGGCGAACGTGCTCAACCGTCACATGGTTGCAACCAACGCCATCCGCAACGTGGATGAGCCGTCCCCGAATATCATCGACCTGATTGAGTCCGGCAAGATTGACTATGTTGTTGCCACCTCGGTCAAGGGCCGTCATCCGGAGCTGGGCTCGGTGCACATCCGCCGCACGGCGGTCGAGCGCGCCATTCCGTGCCTGACCTCGATTGATACGGCGTCCGCACTGCTGCGCTGCCTCGAGGGCGATATTAAGATTGAAAACTGTGAGATGGTGGATATCAACACCATCTAAAGAAGTTCGATGAAAGCGTATAGCTTTCATCGAGGGGGCTGTGCCGCGCGGGAGCGCGGACACAGCCCGGATTGCGCAAAGTTCCAATCAGCAAGACTTTGCTCCATACTGGTATAAAAGCCGAGGCACATGTCCTCGGCTTTTATGAAAAGAACCGCCCAAAGGCGGTTCTTTTCTTGTTTTATTGCGCCTTGTGGCGCGGGAAGGGAAACGGCGCGAAAAAAAAGACGCTTTTCGGCGTCTTTTTATACATAGGGTTGTGGATACTCTGTTAAGTGTTCGTCAGCGGCCGGGGGGAGAACACCAGACCCAGTAGCAGCCCCACAAGCGCGGGCAGTACCCAACCGAAGCCTGTCTGCGTCAGCGGCAAGGCAGTGACCGCGTTTGTCCAGAGCGGAATGGACAAACCGCTTTGCGCCAGCGCTTCGGTCACGCTCTGCACGCAGGTCAGCCCGACGGTCAGCGGATAGACCAGACGGAACGCCGCCAGCTGCGGCACGAAAGACAGCGCAATCAGCACAATTGCCGCCGGATAGATTGCATTCAGCACAGGCGTGGACAGGCGGATGATGCCCGCAAGCCCGATATTCGACACGACCATGCTGGCCACTGAGAAAAACGCCGCAAATGCGCGGTAGGACACGCGCGGGAAAAGGCCGTGGAAGTAATCGCTGACACAGGAAATCAGGCCGATACAGGTGTTCAGGCATGCAATCAGAAAGATTGCCGCAAGCAGCACGCGTCCGGGCGTGCCAAACAGTGCGTAAGCGAGGGCGGAAAGGGTGTCGGCGCCGGATTCGCCGAGCGGGAAGGCCGCGCCTGCCAGTGCGCCTGCGTGCGTGAGCATCGCGTAAATCATGAGCAGCAGCGCGCCCGCAATCCAGCCCGCGCGAATCGTGCCACGCACGACCTGTCCATCCTCCTCGATGCCCTTGGCGCGAATGTTGAGCGCAATGACCGCACCGAAGTTGAGCGCCGCGATGGTATCCATCGTCTGGTAGCCGCCGAGAAAGCCCGCTGCGACCGGCAGCGAAGCATAGTTTGGCTGCACCGTGCCGTAATGCGCCGCGACTGGCGCAATCAGGCAGCCTGCAAACAGCACGACAATTAGCACAATCAGCGTCGGGCACAGAATCTTGCCCAAACGGTCGGTCAGCTTGTCCGGCCGCAGGGCGACAAGGAATGCAACCGCGAAGAACACCACCGAGTATACGGCCTGCTTTGCCGTGCCGCCGCCGATGATGGGCGCAAACATCTCAAACGAGGTGCTGGCCGTGCGTGGAATGGCAAGGCACGGACCGATGGACAGATAAATGAGCAAGGTGAATACCGCGGCAAAACGGGGATGGACCCGTCCGGCGAGAGAGGAAAGGCCACCCGACCGCGCCACTGCAATCACGCCCAGTACGGGCAGGCCGATTGCGCTCATGGCGAAGCCGAAAAAAGCCGGCCAGGCGGCGCTGCCTGCCTCGGCGCCGAGAAAGGGCGGGAAAATCAGATTGCCCGCCCCAAAAAACATGGAAAACAGCGTAAACCCGACGAGAAGCAGGTTTTTGCCGTGCAGCTTTTGCATAGAAAAGTTCCCCCTTATGTGACTCAACCTTATTATACCCGATGGGGTGACTTTGTCAAACAAAACCGGGCAGAATAACAAAAAAGACCGCACAGAGCGGCCTTTTTTGTACATAAATGGTTACTTTTTCATAATGTCCTCGTCATGCGCGGCGCGTGCCACGATACCGGACAGGAACAATAGTGCAATCAGGTTGGGGAACACCATCAGGCCGTTAAACAGGTCGGACAGATTCCAAACCAAATCGACCTTGAGTGCGGAGCCGATGACGATGCACACCACGACGATGGCGGCGTAAATCTTGGTGGCCTTTTGGCCGAACAGGGCCTTGACATTGGTTTCACCAAAGAAATACCAGCCGATGATGGTCGAGAACGCAAAGAACAGCATGCAGATGGCGACGAAAGCGTTGCCGAACGAGCCGAGCGAAAAGTTAAATGCCGCCTGCGCCAACGCCGTGCCTTGCAGACCGCCGGGCACGCCTGCCTGCAGCTGGCCCGAGGTCAGGATGACCAGCGCGGTCAGCGTCAGCACGATAAAGGTATCGATAAATACGGAAACAATGGCGATTTCGCCCTGATCCTGCGGCTTTTCGACCTTTGCCAGCGCGTGCGCGTGCGGAGTCGAGCCCATGCCGGCCTCGTTGGAGAATAGGCCGCGCGCCACGCCGTAGCGCATGGCTTCGCGCACGGTGATACCGACTGCACCGCCGAGGATGGCCTGCGGGTCAAACGCCGCAACAAAGATGGAGCGGAGAGCGGGGATAATCGCGGCGTGGTTGATGCACAGGATAACAACGCAGCCGACCATGTAGAAGCCGGCCATCACCGGTACGACCTTTTCGGTGAAGGCCGCGATACGGCCGACGCCGCCGAGGAAAATAAACGCCGCAATAACCGCGCAGATAACGCCGATGATGCGCTTGTCCACGCCGAAGGCGTTCTGGAACGCCTCACTGATCGAGTTGGCCTGCACCATGTTGCCGGTAAAGCCAAGCGCAAAGATAATCGCAAGCGAGAAGAAAACAGCGAGGAACTTGCCGAAGCCGCCGGTAAAACGGGCGCGGATATAGTAAATCGGGCCGCCCGTCACGTGTCCTGACTGGTCGACCGTTTTGTACTTCTGCGCGAGTACAGCCTCGCCGTAGATGGTGGACATGCCGAAGAACGCGGAAAGCCACATCCAGAAGATGGCACCCGGGCCGCCGGAGTAGAGTGCGGTGGCTGCGCCCGCGATGTTGCCCGTGCCGACCTGCGCCGCAATGGCGGTAGTCAGCGCCTGAAACGGACTCATGCCGTCCTTGCCCGCTTTTTCACCGTTGAGTGAGAAGTGGCCGAACAGCCGCTTCCAGCCCGCGCCGAACTTACGCACCTGCACAAACCGCGTGCGGATGGTGAAGATGATGCCGGTGCCTACCAGCAGATACAGCAGTACGCTGTTCCATACGATGTCGCTGATCTTGCTTACAAGATCCGCCAGTTGATCCATTGACATTTTACCTACATACCCCTTTTTCTGTTTTTGCGGCAAACAAAAAGAGCCAGAACCCTGTTTCAGGGTCTGACTCTGAAAGAACGGCCGGACAGCGCGGCAGAAAACGCAAAAAAAGCGCCCGCCCTGCGCTGTGGTTCGCACTCTGTCCTTTTGCCTGAGAGATTGGCGCGCGGTTTCCCCGGCCGCACGCTTTGCACCTTCGGCAGCTCCCTTCGGAGCGTTCTCCAGAGTCACATCCATTTACAGTCCCCATCCGGAAATCCGGACACCTGAGAGTTTTGCTCCTTCGGCAAGCCAGACGGCTTTTTCCTGCAAACTTCGTTTGTCGCTGTATGCTCTTTAGGATATTAGTGTATCACCCTGTGCATGTGCTGTCAAGTATTATCCGTTCCTGTCGTTTACCGACGGTTCATCCGTTCCTTGACAAGCTGTGCTATAATATAAAGGTTAAAGAATTGATTCCCGAAAGGAGGAACAACAACATGACCGACGCTTTGCAGCGCCTGCTCGGCATGATTACCGGTTTTCTGGCAGAAAATCCGCTGGTCGGCGCATGGTATACGACGGTGGTCCGCTTTGTGTTTCCCATCCTTGCGCTGATGATTTTGGTCGGTGCGATCCACTCGCTATGGAAGGTCAAGCACCCGGACGAGGTCTGGGGCTATCTGGCGATGGCAAACGGCGTGCGCCTGCCCATCACCCACTGGGAAAATATCATCGGCCGTGCGCCCTCGTGCGACGTGCAGATCGAATACCCTTCGGTTTCGCGGCAGCACGCTGCCCTTATCCGTGAGGACGACGGCAGCTGGACGGTGTACGACCTCGGCTCAAAGGGGGGCGTGACGGTTAACGACCTGCCGGTGGACGAATACGCAGTGGTCGAGGATGGAGATACCGTCGCCTTCGGCGGGATTCCGACCATGCTGGTGCCGATCTCGGTGGAGGAGAAGCGCGAGCAGATGGTCGAGCGCCGTATCGAGGGGCGCCCTGCGGGCATGTGGGGTTCGCTGGTGCTGCTGACGCTGTTTCAGGTGCTGACCTCTTTGCAGCTGATTATTGCGGCGGGCGATGAGGCAACCGTCACCATCCCGCTGACCTTTCTGGTGCTGACGCTGGTTTGCTGGGGCTATTTTATCATTCTGCGCTCGTTCCGGCGCATCGGCTTTGAGATGGAAACGATCGCGTTTTTCCTATGTACGCTGTCGCTGGCCGTCACCGGTTCAAAGGTACCCGAGGAGATGCCCAAGCAGCTCATTGCGATTTTGATGGGGCTTGCCATTTTCCTGATTCTCGGCTTTTTCCTGCGCGACCTGACACGCGCGCAAAAGGTGCGCTGGTTTATGGGCGCGGCGGCAGTCGGCCTGCTGGTCATCACGCTGCTGATTGGCTCCAGTCAGGGCGGCGCAAAGGCGTGGCTGCGGCTTGGTCCGCTGTCGCTGCAAACCTCGGAGATCGCCAAGATTTGTTATATTTTTGCGGGCGCTGCGACGCTCGACCGCCTGTTTAACAAGCGCAATCTGTGGATGTTTATTGGTCTAACCGGCATCTGCGGCGGCTGTCTCGCACTGCAAAACGACTTCGGTACGGCGCTGGTGTTCTTTGTGACATTCCTTGTCATCGCATTCCTGCGCTCGGGCGACTTTGCCGTGCTTGGCCTGATTTGTGCGGGCTGCTTCGGCGGCGGCATGGTCATGCTGACCGTCAAACCCCACGTTGCCGCGCGTTTTGCTTCGTGGGGCCACATCTGGGAGGATGTGTACGACGCGGGCTTCCAGCAGACCCACACGCTGACTGCAGCCGCGTCCGGCGGTATGATTGGCGTGGGCGCGGGCAAGGGATGGCTGAGCGGCCTGCCTGCGGCGGATACCGATATTGTATTCGGCATGCTGTGCGAGGAATGGGGCCTCATTATCGCGGTGCTGACCATACTGTGCATCATTACGCTGGCGGTGTTCGCGGTGCGCGCATGCCGCGCGGGCCGGTCGAGCTTTTATACGATTGCGGCCTGTGCCGCGACCAGTCTGCTGGTGTTCCAGACCTGCCTGAACGTATTCGGCGCGGTCGATATCCTGCCGTTTACGGGCGTAACCCTGCCCTTTGTCTCGAACGGCGGCTCGTCCATGCTGTCGGCATGGGGCATGCTCGCCTTCCTTAAGGCGACCGACACGCGGCAGAATGCGTCCTTTGCGGTCAAGCTGCCCTCGCGGCGCGAACTGCGCGGGGAGGTGGACTAAATGCGGAAAATTGAAAAACGCGGTGTGTTCTGCCTGATTCTGGCGGCGCTTTTGGGACTGGGACTGGCGGTTTTCTGTTTCCAGTTCGTTATGGACGGCGGCGACTGGGCCTCCTATCCCTATAACCGGCATCTGTACAGCAACTCGGGCCAGCTCAAGGGCGGCACCATCCTCGACCGGGACGGCGACGTGCTTTCTACGCTGGACGAAAACGGCAACCGCATCTATTATCCGGACGGCGATATTCGCCGTGCCACCCTGCATGCGGTGGGTGACCCTGCGGGCAACATCGGCGCAGGCGCGCTGACCGCGTTCGCGGATAAGCTGTCGGGCTACAACCTGCTGACCGGCGTATATTCGCCGCTTGGCACGGGCAACAACCTGTATCTGACCATCGATGCTTATCTCAACAACATCGCCTATCAGGCGCTGGGCGGCATGAGCGGTACGGTGGGCGTGTACAACTACAAGACGGGCGAAATCCTGTGCATGGTTTCGACCCCGACCTTTGACCCCGCCGACCCGCCGAACATCGACCCGGATGACCCGGCGTGGGACGGCGTATATGTCAACCGTCTGCTGTCGGCAAACTCGATTCCTGGTTCGATTTTCAAGGTGGTTACGCTCAACGCGGCGATTGAAAATCTGCCCGACCTGTTCACCCGCAGCTGGAACTGCACCGGCTCGGTGGAAATCGGCGGCGACGTGGTCACCTGTCCGTATGCGCATGGTGAGCAGGATATTGAGGACGCGCTTGCCAACTCCTGCAACGGCGTATTCGGTCAGCTCGCGGTCGAGCTGGGCGGTGATACCATGCAGAAATACACCGATGCTGCGGGCCTGACCGAGGCCATCAAGGTAGACGGCGTCAATACCTCGGAAGGACACTTCAACTTTGACGGCAACGACAACCAGCTGGCATGGGCGGGCGTCGGTCAGGGTGAGGATACCATGTGCCCCATCAATATGATGCTCTATATGGGTGCAATCGCTAACGGCGGCAAGGCGGCGATGCCGCGTTTGATTGAGAAAACGACCACGGATTACGGCCTGCCGACCGGTTTGTACTTTGCGCACAAGTCCTCCAAACTGATTGAGGAGGACACGGCTTCGACCATCGCGGACATGATGCACAACAACGTCATTGAGACCTACGGTCAGGACCGTTTTCCGGGCATGGATATCTGCGCCAAGTCCGGCACGGCTGAGGTCGGCGCGGACCAGACGCCGAACGCCTGGTTTACCGGTTTCCTGCGGGACGAGGCCACGCCTTATGCCTTCATCGTTCTGGTGGAGAACGGCGGCGGCGGTTCGTCGGTTGCGGGTACGGTAGCCTCCAAGGTACTGACCGCGGCGGTTGAAAAAGGATACTAATAAAAAACGGCTCTCCTCCGGTTTTCGGAGGGGAGCCGTTGCTTTTTATGCCGGACGAAACCAGCCGGGGACGATATCGTCCCGCACTGCAAGGTCGCGGAAAATGGCTGCCGCCGCATCTTCGTAGGCGCGCGGGTCGGTGGCTTTTTTGAGCCGCTTGCCGTATTTTTCACTGCCTTCAAACAGGTTGAGATGATAGAACCAAATCTCTTTCATGCGCAGCATGGCGATGCGCGCGTCGCCGAAGGCTTCGCAGTAGCGCGCATACAGCGCATCGTGAAAGGCGCGCAGCGTGTCGCGGTCCGCGCGCGGGCCGCCCCGCAGGCGGGTGACAAGCGAGGGGTCGCCAATCAGTCCGCGCCCAATCATCGCAGCGGGCAAAGCGGGGTAACGTGTCCCGACAGCCTGTGCGTCTTTCTCGGTTACGATGTCGCCGTTATAACATACCGGCATACAGCACTTTGGCAGCGCAGCGGCAAAGTCCATTTCGCGCACCGTACCCTTATAGAAATCCTGCCGCACCCGCGGATGAATGGTCAGCTCCGCAACCGGATAGCGGTTGTAGATTTCCAGCAGCCGCGTAAACTCCGCCGGGTCGTGCATTCCCAGCCGTGTTTTGATGGAAATGCGCGCATGCGTGGCCGAAAACACTGCGTCCAGAAAGCGGTCGAGCGCATCCGGGTCACCCAGAAAGCCCGCGCCCTTGCCCTTGGCCGTCACCGTACCGGACGGACAGCCGAGGTTGAGATTGACCTCCGCGTAACCCATATCGGCCAGCGCGTTCGCCGCCCAGATGCAGTCTGCGGCGGATTTGGTCAGCAGCTGCGGCACGGCAGGCACGCCGGCATTGACTTCGGGCGCAATATCGCGCTTCTGGCGCGGGGTAAACCGCTCGGCTGTGGTCGGGGTGATAAACGGCATAAAATACTTGTCAATCCCCGGGAAATATTCGTGGTGCGTGCGGCGGTAAACCGCGCCGGTTACACCCTCCATCGGGGCAAAATAGTAGCGCATGGGCAAACCTCGTTCTCTTTGTTCTGCTGTCTATTATACCGGGGTTTACCCTTATCCGCAAGCGCTCAGGAGCGGGATTTGGGCCGCGCAATGAGCGCAAACAGACAGCCGAACACGATGGCGGCAGCAATGCCGCCCGCCGCACCTGTCACGCCGCCGGTGAACGCACCCAGCAGGCCGCTTTCCGCGACCGCTTTTGCTACGCCCTTAGCCAGCGAGTAGCCGAAGCCCAAAAGGGGAATGGTCGCGCCCGCGCCTGCGTAGTCCACGACCGGCTGGTACAGCCCAAAGGCTTGCAGCGCAACACCCAGCACCACTAGACTGACCAGAATGCGCGCAGGGGTCAGCTTGGTTCGGTCAATCAGCACCTGACAGACTGCGCAAATTGCGCCGCCCACCCAGAATGCATTGACATACTCCATCCAGTTCATGCGTCGCTCCTTTCTATCACAACCGCGTGACAGATGCCTGCAATCGGCTGGCCTTGCTGTACCGAGGTCGGGCTCATCATCGCGCCCGTACCCGCGAACACCAGCCGCTGTATCTTGCCGGCCTGCATATCGCGCAGCAGCGGCCCGCACAGCACCGCCGCAGAACAGCCGCAGCCCGAGCCGCCTGCGTGCGCATCCTGTTCGTCTCCGAACAGCAGACTGCCGCAGTCCGAGTAAACGGGGGAAAGGTCGATGCCGTCCGTGCGCAGGAGCGTGAGCAGCAGGTCCGCGCCGACGTGACCGAGGTCGCCGGTGACAATGCAGTCAAAGTCGGTCGGCTGTGCGCCAAGGTCGGAAAGCAGGGTGGAGAGCGTGTCGTAGGCTGCGGGCGCCATCGCCGCGCCCATGTTGTTTGCGTCCTTCACGCCCAGCTCAATCATCTTGCCGAACAGCACGTGCGTCACTCGGATACGTCCGGTCCCCTGTGCGCTCAGTACGGCGGCGCCTGCGGCGGTTGCCGTCCACTGGGCGGTTGGCGTACGC
>DYCA01000038.1:0-6635 GCA_019418305.1 Clostridiales bacterium | reverse complement strand
CCGCCGTAAGCAAGCGGGAAGCGGTACTGCCGCTCAGCCGAGCAGAAATGCGAGGAGGCAGCCGCGAGCAAACGGCGTGCTGCACCGCCTTCGACCAGACAGCCGCCTAAAGCCAGCCCCTGCGCCATGGTCGAGCACGCGCCGTACTGTCCGAGATAGGGCGTGTCCGAATCGACCGAAGCGAGAAATGAGCCGGTACACTGGTTGAGCAGGTCGCCCGCAAGGATAACGTCCAGATCGCCCTTTTGCATCCCGGCCTTGTGCAGTGCCAGATTGATAGCGGTTTTTTGCAGCGCGCTTTCCGCCAGCTCCCACGACTTCTGTTTCATGCGGTCGTCCTCTGTGACAAAGTCGAAATACGCGCCGAGCGGACCTTCGCCCTCCTTTTTGCCGACCGCGGCCGCGTGCGCGATAAGATAAGGGCGGCCTGTCAGGTGCAGCGTGCGCTGCCCGATGCGTTCAATCATGCGCCGCCGCCTCCTCCCAGCAGCACAAGCACCAGTCCGTAGACTACACTGGCTGAAATGCCGTAGGTTAACACCGGTCCGGCGATAACGAACAGCTTTGCACCCACGCCAAGCACCAGACCCTCGCTTTTAAATTCCATCGCGGGCGAAACGATCGAGTTGGCAAAGCCGGTAATCGGCACAATGGTACCCGCGCCCGCGTGCTTGGCCAGCTTTTCATACAGATGCAGACAGGTGAGCAGCGCGCCGAGAAATACCATGGTGATGGAGGTTGCAGCGGCCGCGTCCGTGGTGTCCAGTCCGCGCCACTGCCAGAAGTTGCTCACCGCTTCGCCTACCGTGCAGATCGCGCCGCCGAATAAAAATGCCTTCAAACAGTCAAGCGGCAGCGGCGACGGCGGACTTTTCTGTTCCAGCAGACGCTGATAGCTCTGCTTATCCAGCTTCATAATCATGCTCCTTCCGGTTTTTGTGCTATTTTGTGCAGAAAGATGGAAGGTATGCATCTGGCATTAGAAAATAAACGAAAATTGGACATTTAAAAGATGCCATAGAAAGGGTAAGATGTTATCACTACGAAAGAGGGGAAAACAATATGGAAAATCAAAAACACAAAATCAGCTTATATCACATGGTAGCGATCGGCCTGATGGCAGCGGTGGTCTTTGTGGTGACCATGTATTTGTCCATCCGCATTCCGACGCCGACCGGAACCACCATGATCAAACTTGCCAACGCGTTTATCCTGCTGTGCGGCTTGCTGATCGGGCCGGTGTGCGGCGGGCTGGCCGCAGGCTTTGGCTCGATGCTGTTCGACCTGATGACGCCGGAGTATGCACCGGAAGCGTGGATCACCTTCCTGCGCTTTTTCCTGATGGCATGGCTTTGCGGATGGATCGCGCATGCAGGGCAGGCAGCGGCAAACAAGTTTTCACGCAATCTGATTGCCTGCATCGTCGCGGCGGTGGTTTCCTCCGTGTTTTACATGCTCAAAGGCATTGCGGAGCTGATGATCGGGGGCAGCGCGTTTGTTCCGGCGTTTATCGCCAATATCCCGAAGCTACTTACCTCCCCTCCGAATATTGTGATCGCGGTGGTAGTGGCCATGGCGCTGCTGCCTGCACTGCAAAAAGCGCTGCGCTCCACTTCGTTTGCGCAGCATATCGGGCATTCCGCATAAGAAAAAACAAACCGCTCCACGGCGCTTTTACGCGCTGCGGGGCGGTTTTCTGTTATCCCAGTTTTTCCTTGCGCTCGCGGCCGTCGCGCAAAAGCACGGTGAGCTGCTCGCGGTCGCCCGCGCGGATGGCGCGGCGGTATTCGTCCAGATGCCGGATGATTTCGTCGATTTCCTGTGCCAGTGGCTCGGCATTGCACAGGAACAGCTCACTCCACATGGTCTCGTTGAGTTTTGCCACGCGCGTCAAATCCTTGTAGCTGCCTGCGGAGTAGCCGTTGTGCTTGTCCGCCTCCGGGCTTTTGATGTAGGCCGAGGACACCACATGCGCAAGCTGCGAGGTAAACGCTATCATCTTGTCGTGCTGCGCGGCGGTGCAGCGCACAGTCTGTCCGAAGCCAAGCGACATGAAATATGCTTCGAGCTGCTCAAGCACGCGCTCGGTGCTGCTTTCTGTCGGCACAAAAATCATACTTGCGCCGTCAAACAGCGTCGGCAGCGCAAAATCCAGACCGGAAAATTCGCGGCCTGCCATCGGGTGTCCGCCGACAAAATGTACGCCCGCGTCCAGCGCAGCCTTATCGAGATGATCGACCATAAACTGTTTGACGCCGACCATATCAACCACAACGCAGCCCTTCTTGAGCTTGGGCATGTTTTCCAGCAGCCAGTCAACAGTCGCCTGTGGATACAGGCCGATGATGACCAGATCGGCTTCCTTATAGAGCGCTTCGGTGGCGATAGCGTCAATCGAGCCGTCTGCAAGCGCTTGCTCGGCGGTGCGGTGGGTGCGGTTCCAGCCGAGGACGCGGCTGAGTGTGCGCGCTTTGATGGCCTTGGCCATCGAGCCGCCCATCAGGCCAAGCCCTGCGATGAGTACGGTGTCAAACATATAGGGGTCACTCCTTATTTCTGGGGTTTACGCGGCAGATATGCCGCCAAATCGGGGTAATGCGGCAAATGATGAACACAATCAGCGCACCAGCGAGGTTGAGTATCAGGTCATCCACGTCGCACGAGCCTGCACCCGTGTAGACTTGTGTTACCTCGACTGCTGTGATGCCGAGGGTCAGCGTTGCCGCGAAGAAAAAGATGCTGCGCTGCCAGCGGAACAGCGCGGGTAAAAACACGCCCATGGGCGCGAATGCAACCAGATTGCCCAGCAGGTTGAGAATCACCAGCCGCAGCGAGATATTGCCGTAACCGTAGGCAATCAGGTAGTTTTTAATCGTGCGCAGCGGTTCCAGATTGACCTTTTCCAACGTCGCGTGCATCGACAGACCGCGGCCGAAAGCGTTGTCAAAAAACAATACGTTCGCTAGCACCCACAGATAATACCAGAACAGCAGCAGCATGTAGTCGTGCCGCCGTTTGCTGCGGGCGCCCTTGGGCACGCCGTAAAACAGTGCAATGCCGAGCAGCACGACAAACGCTGCGGCAAATGCGAATTTCTGCTCCGGCCCGACGATATATTCCGGCGCCAGCTCGTAATAGAGGTTAAAGCAAAGCAGGGCGGCGGTCGCAACGACCGCCAGCCTGCGAATCAGGGTTTTCAAAACAGGTTATTCCCTTTCTTACAGGTTTTCCGCTTCGCGCAGCCAAAGTACGGCGCACGCGTCCGACGGCATACGCCAGTCGCCGCGGGGCGACAGCGTGATGGTGCCGACCTTGGGGCCGTCCGGCAGGCAGGAGCGCTTAAACTGCTGCGAGAAGAAACGGCGCAGGAAGGTGGTCAGCCATTTCCGGATGGTCGCGTCGTCATACGCCCCCGCAAAGGTCTTGCGTGCGATGCGGTAGATTTTGCGCGGCGAATAGCCAAAGCGCAGCATATAATAAAGGAAAAAGTCGTGCAATTCGTATGGGCCAACCAAATCCTCGGTTTTCTGGCTGATTTCGCCGTCCTTGGGCGGCAATAGCTCGGGGGAGACCGGCGTGTCCAGCACGTCGCACAATACGTCCGAAAGCTCGCCCAGCGTGCGATCGGCCTCGTAGGCCACCAGATAACGCACCAGCGTCTTGGGGATGGAGGCGTTGACGCCGTACATGCTCATATGGTCGCCGTTATAGGTCGCCCAGCCGAGCGCCAGCTCGGACAGGTCACCTGTGCCGACCACCATGCCGCCGTGTTTGTTGGCGAGGTTCATCAGCACCAGCGTGCGCATGCGTGCCTGTCCGTTTTCAAACGTCACCGAGAGGTCGTCCTTGCTCTGGTCGATGTCGGCAAAGTGCTGGTCGACCGCGGCCTTGATGTCCACGGTCTGGAGCGTTACGCCGTAAGCATCCGCCAGCTTTTCCGCATTGCCGCGCGTGCGCGCGGTCGTGCCGAAGCAGGGCATGGTCACCGCGAGGATGCCCTTGCGGTCGAGTTCCAACATGTCAAAGGCGTGCACGGCGACGATGAGCGCAAGCGTGGAATCCAGTCCGCCCGACAGGCCGATCACTGCGGTTTTCGCGTGCGTATGGCGCAGACGGGTGGCAAGACCGGTGGCCTGCAGAGTCAGAATCTCTTCGCAGCGTTCGTCGCGCAGCGCCTTGTTCGCAGGCACGAACGGGGTGCGCGAGAAACTGCGGTCGGTGAGATCGCAGTCTGCCATCGGCAGACGGAAGGAAAATTCACCCGTCGGCACACTCTGGAAGGTATTCATGCGCTGCCGCTCATGCGCCAGACGCTGCAAATCAATGTCGGCATAGGTGATGCCGTGGGTGAACATGCGGCTTTCGGCCAGCAGCGCGCCGTTTTCCGCAATCAGGTTGTGTCCTGCGAACACTAAGTCCTGCGTGGATTCGCCAAAGCCCGCGTCTGCGTACAAATAGGCGCACAGCAGACGACCGGACTGCTGCCGCACGAGGTCGCGGCGATAGGCGGCCTTGCCGATGATTTCATCCGAAGCGGACAGGTTGGCAATGATATATGCACCGCCCTGCGCCAGCATGGTCGAGGGCGGATTGGGCACCCAAAGGTCCTCGCATATCTCTACGCCGAAGGTAAACAGCGGCGCGTCCTCACAGGTGAACACCTGCCCGGTCACGACCGGCACGCAGACAGCCTCGCCGCTGCCGTTCCGCACAGTTACGCCCTCCATGCCGTCCAGCAATTCTCCGGAAACGAAGTGACGCTGCTCATAGAATTCGGAATAGTTCGGCAGGTGCTGCTTGGGTACGAAGGCCAATATCTCACCCCCGCACAGAACAGCGGCGCAGTTGTACAGCTTGCCGCGCACGCGCAGCGGCAGACCAACCAGCACGACAGCCTCCAACTTAGCTGTCTCGCGGCAGACCGTTTCGAGCGCATCCAGCGCACCGTCCAGCAAAACCTCCTGCAAAAACAGGTCGCCGCAGGTGTAGCCGGTCAAGCAAAGCTCGGGGAACACGATTAGGCGTGCGCCCTTGGCGGCGGCCTGCTTTGCCTGCTCTATGATTTCGGAAGCGTTATAGGCGCAGTCCGCCACGTGCAAATCGGGCGTTGCGGCAGCGATTTTGACAAATCCATCCTGCATTCCAGTATTCCTCCAGATAATTCAGATATGGTTAGTATACCCTCTTTTGCCCCGATACGCAAGGGATTTTGCCTTGTGGCGGCTGTAGGCGACACGGAAAGACAAAAAAGCGCCGTCCGCCTGCCGGAAAGGCAGGGAGGACGGCGAAATGCCATTTGGAGAGATGCCTTCAGCCAACACAGCCGAACAGGAACGCCGCGCCCGACAGCAGCACCAGTCCTGCGATATTCGCCAGCGTAAACACCAGCAGATAGCGTGGCAGCGAGGCGTTTTCCGCGCGTAAGTACAGCTTGAGCGAGATGAGACTCGCCAGCGATGCGATCGGCGTGCCCAGTCCGCCGACATCCACACCGGCCAGCAGCGCGCGCCAATTGTCTGTAAAGCCTGAGAGCAGCACCGCTGCAGGCACATTGCTGATGACCTGACTGGCCAGCACGCTGGTCCAGTAGGTGCTGCGTCCGAGCAGCAGCTCGAGCGCGCTGCGCACCGCGTCAATGCGGCCAATATTGCCTGCGAAAATGAAAAAGCAGACAAACGTGAATAGCAGCGCATAGTCCACGCGCGCGAACAGACCGCGCGCAAACAACAGCAGACACAGGGCGACCGCTGCGGTCGTGATGCCGTAATGCAGCACATGTACGACCGACAGCAGACACAGCACGAACAGCAGGCACAGCAGGGCAAACAGGCGCGGCTGCGCAATGTGCTCCTGCTGCGGGAACGTGATTTCGATGGCCTCACCCTGTGTCCACAGCGCGGCGGCGGACAGCGCAACCAGACTGACCAGCGTCAGCGGCAGCACCACGCGCAGGAATGCGCCGAAGCTCAGCCCGTAATACGAGCAGAGGAACAGGTTTTGCGGGTTGCCAACCGGGGTCGCCATACTGCCGAGGTTGGCGGCCAGCGTTTGCAGCACGACCACACGAATCAGCGCCTCCATGCGGCCGATATGGCCGAGCACCAGCACAGTGAACGGCACAAAGGTGATGAGCGCCACATCGTTGGTGATCAGCATGGAGCAGAAAAACGGCAGCAGCACCAGCGCAAGATATAGCAATCGCAGTTGTTTGCGGCCAGTCAGCAGGCGCTGTGCCAGCACGGTGAACAGGCCGCACTGCTGCAGGCCCGCGACTACCGCCATCAGGCAGAACAGCAGGCAAAGTACGCGCAGGTCAATATAGCCGGCATAGGCGGCGTCAGGCGGCACGGCCAGCATGGACAGCAAAGCGCACACGAGTGAAATGACCAGTACGGCTTCACGTCGGACAAAGCCGCCCAGTTTGGTCAGAAAGGAATGCATGACAGGTCCCCATTTCCGGAATCATCCGTATACAATAAGTGCAGAAGGACAAAACAAACGGCAGGTATTGCTAAAAGCAATACCTGCCGGGTTTCAGACAGCTTGCAGCCCTGAAAGGGCCGGCCGAGCAATCAGAAAATTACTTGAGCTCAACCTTAGCGCCAGCAGCCTCGAGCTTCTCCTTGATCTCGTTC
>DYCA01000037.1:2840-15951 GCA_019418305.1 Clostridiales bacterium | reverse complement strand
CTTGTAAACAATCCGGCGGATTGTTTGAACCGCCGTGGCTTTTCCGCAGAAAAGCGAATCCAGCCGTCCCTGCCATATCTATCCGAGCAAATCCGGCATCCATGACACAACCCAATATGACCCAGTAGCTCAGTCGGCAGAGCACCTGCCTTTTAAGCAGGGTGTCCGGGGTTCGAATCCCCGCTGGGTCACCAGAACAGAAGTCTGTGCAATCCTTTTGATTGTGCAGGCTTTTTTCTTATTTGCGCGTACTTTCCGAAGCATCAGAACCCAAGGCACCAAAAATTAAACCATATCGTTTCATTCATATTGTTCACGCAGCCGAAAGGGCTTGCTGTCTGTAAAACACAGGCAGCAAGCCCTTCTGCTTTTTCTTGATATAAAATGCATCCGATTCGCAATAGCAGGACTTTCTTCCAAAGCTCCCATCACGACTCGCCGGTCAAGCATATATAGACGGCTATCCCGGCTCCGGCAGACTGCGGTACACAATACACGGGCGGCCGCCGGTACTGTAATCCATTTCGCTTTCGACGATATTCTGTTCCGACAGGTAGTTCATATAGCGGCGCACAGTAACAACCGACAGGCCAACATGCGACGCAATATCATCACTGGTATGCTTTTCTTCGGGTTTGGAGCGGAGATAACGTTTGATTCGCTCGAGCGTCTGGGCTTGCAGTCCTTTCGGCGGTGTGGAAGAAACTGCAGAAAGATTGCCATGGGTATCGGAAAACAGTGCGCGATCCAGCAATCCCTGATTAATGGTACCGTTTTGTATCGCCTCACGTCGTTGGCAAAAGTGCTCCAGCGCCAGTTGAAAGCGCTCACATGCAAACGGCTTGACCAAATAGTCGATTACCCCCAGCCGCATCATTGTCTGAACAGTTTCTGCATCGTTTGCGGAAGTAACCATAATAACATCCGCATTCACTCCTTTCACCCGGAGGATATGCAGCAGTTCGGATCCGTTCATCTGCGGCATGAAAACATCCAGCACAATCAAATCAACCGCATGATTCTGCAAATAAACCAGCGCAGGATTGGCTGAAGAAAAGGTTTTAACAACAGTAAAACGATGATCCTGATCGATATAGCGTGCATTTAGGCGAGTGATAATAGGATCATCCTCAATAATTACGGCGGTATACATAGTGCCTCCTGCTCTTTTCAATAGGGATCGATGACGGTAATGATAAACGAAGTTCCAGCCCCGGGTTCGGATTCGACCCGGATGGCGCCATGATAGGACGAAATCATATCCTGTACCAGAGACAGGCCAGTGCCATGTCCATTCCCCTTGGTGGAATACCCTCGCTTAAAGATGCGCTGGACAGTTTCAGGAGACATGCCGGGGCCGGTATCGTCTACGCTGATCAACAGGCCGTGCTCGCCATCCTGGATGCTGACGGTGACCTCGCGAGGCGCAGAATCCGGTACATTCCTTAGTGCATCAAATGCATTTTCCGTAAGATTCCCAATGACAGTCACCAATCCGCCAGCAGGCATATACCGATTATCCACGCCGAGATGGCTGGATGGCGTGAGCACAAACCGGATGCCAAGTTCCGCTGCGCGATAGGCTTTGCCAATCAAAAGCGCAGCGATAGAAGGCTCATGGATTCGGTCCGAGATAAAGCTGATGGACTGCGCGCGGGTTTGTGTGATTTGCAGTACATAGTCCTCTGCTTGTTTTATCTCACCAAGCTGCAGCAGGCCAAGGATCACATGAAGCTTATTGGTGAATTCATGCGTATAGGAGCGCAGTGCTTCCAAGATGTGGCGTACACCGGTCAGATCCTGTGCCAGCTGAATAACCTCTGTTCGGTTGCGGAAAATCGCAACTGCGCCCTCAATTTTCCCATTGCGCCAAAGCGGGATACGGTCCGAAAGGACAGCAATATGTTTAATCGATTCCAGACTGACGTTATACTCTGCGCAGCCGGTCTTCATTACGCGCGCGATGGTAGAACGGGGATAGAACGTGCTGAGCAGTTGGCCAAGCGCGTCCTGCTGGGTTGTCTTCAGCATATCGGCCGCAGCCCGGTTGAGATAAGTAATGCGTCCGGTCAGGTCAATGGCAAGAAGTCCCTCATCCAGCGCGTTCAGAATATCGCTGCGCTGCAGAAACAGGCGGCGGAAGGCATCCGGTTCGTATCCAAGCAGCTCCTGCTTGATGTGCCTGGTCAGGCGCAGGCTGAGCAGATTGCCGAGCATCAGCGCAGCGATGGCGATGATCAGATGCAGCATGAGAGTGCTCAACACGGTTTGATGAATGGAGCGCATATAGATAGCCGCCATTGCAAAACCGCTCACTTGGCCGCTGCTATCATAAATCGCAGCGTATGCACACCGATCTGCATTAGCGGGAGCTTCATGGTTATACAGCAGCGTTGTTCCCCCCGTTCGAAAATAAGAGAGAATATCCTCGCTCAGCGACGGCAGTCCGGACATTTCGCTTGAGTTCGAGTCAAGATCATAGAACGCGGTTGGATTGCCCGCAGCATCATAGACTGCGAAAACGTCAATTGTAGGGACCTCGCGCACCGTGTGCTCTACATATTCCTGCAGCCTATCCATATTGTCATTTTCCATCAGCAGGGACGTGCCTGCCGCCACCTGAACCGCGCTCAAAAGCGCCTGATCGCGCACTTTAGCGTCCTGCTTCAAGCTGATCCACAGGCTCGCACTAAAGGCCAGCAGCATTGTAACACCGATGCAGACCACCAAAATCCTTCGAATTTGCCCATATAACTGCACAGATGGGGTGCTGCATTCCATCAACACTCCCCCTCCTTTTTCGTTTTTCTCTATCATAACATAATTGGCGAAACGCATCAAATTAAATCAGGCGCAAGCGACAGAAACCGGCATTTTGCGCATTTTGTTTTTTTTACTTTCGTAAGGGAACGATTTCACATTTCTGTCGCTATAATAGGTCACAAAGTTGAAAAATAAAAAGGGGGGATACCTGTTGGAGGCAATCAAAGCGGAACTCAATGCGCAGCTGCAAACACATACGGCATTTGAAATCCCACTGTTCGGCGGAATACCGGTACCGGAATCTGCAGTCGTTACATGGGTAATCATGCTTGTGCTCACTCTTGCAGCGATCTGGCTGACGCATGGGATGCGCAAAAAGCCCGGACGACGACAGATGGCCGCAGAGATGCTGGTTGGTTTTATCAACAACTTTTGTCGCGATTCGCTCGGCGAGGCCCACTGGCGCACATTCGCGCCGTATCTGGGCACGGTCGGCCTGTATCTGGCTCTGGCGAATGTGTCCGGCCTGTTCGGCGTTGCTCCGCCGACAAAGGACCTGAACGTCACAGCCGGTTTGGCGCTGATGAGTGCAGTGTTAATCTACGGCGCGCAATTCCGTTATCACGGATTGGGCGGCGGGCTGAAAAAGTTCGGTGAGCCGGTGGCAATTGTGGCGCCGCTCAACATTATGGAGATCGGCATCCGTCCATTGTCGCTTTGTATGCGTCTGTTCGGCAACATTTTCGCGGGCTTTGTTATCATGGAGCTCATCAAGCTGGCCGTTCCGGCCATCATACCGATTCCGTTCAGTCTGTATTTTGACGTGTTCGACGGCATGATTCAGGCGATTGTGTTTGTCTTTTTGACAACGCTATTCCTTGCGGAATCAATCGAGTAAACAACTTTGGGCAACAAAAATTAGGAGGAAATAAAAATGGGTATTGCAATTGGCGCGGGTATCGCGGTTCTGACTGGTCTTGGCGCGGGTATCGGTATTGGTTTTGCTACGGGCAAATCTTCTGAAGCAATCGCACGGCAGCCGGAATCTGCCGGCCAGATCAGCAAGAATCTGATTCTCGGCTGTGCACTGGCTGAGGCGACTGCGATTTACGGCTTCCTGATTGGTATCCTGCTCATCTTCATGGGCTGATCGGGGGCGTTATCGGATGATCCTGAATCTGAACGCTCAAATCATATGGGTATTCGTCAATCTGCTGGTTCTGTTCCTGCTGATGAAGAAATTCCTTTTCGGGCCGGTCACCAAAATGCTGGATGAGCGGGCGCAAGGCGTGTCTGATACCATCGACCAGGCTGAAAACCGTCTGGCCGATGCCGAACAGCGCAAGGCGGAATCCGACCGTCAGCTGGCGCAGACCCAGGAGGAGGCGGCGCGCATCATTGCCGCTGCCAAGCAACGCGGGGAGAGAGAATATGCGCGCCGCATTGCCGAGGCCGAGCAGGCTGTACAGCGGCTCAATGCGCAGGCCGCGCAGCAGCGTGAAGCAGACCGCGCGGCTATGCTGGCGGACGCCAAAAAGCAGATTGCGGCACTGGTGCTGCTGACTACGGCCAAGGTTTCTCAATGCCGTCTGGATGCAGATACAGATCGCACCATGCTGGATTCTTTCCTGCAGGAGGAAGCGGGTGACGCGTTATGAGCACGGTGGCGGCCCGCTATGCTGCTGCGCTGCGGGAGTCCGACTGTACGCTGGAAGAACTGCGGCGAACCGCAGATTACCTGACCGGTTGTGCACCGCTGTGGGAAGCGCTATGCAGCCCAGCGGTGGAAGTCCGGGAAAAGCACGCCGTTCTCGACCGTCTCCCGGACTTTACCGAACACGATAAACTGCAGCATTTCTACAAAATGCTGGCGGAAAAAGGCCGGATGCAACTGCTTCCTGAAATCGTGAAGGCATATCGCCTGCTGGAACTGCATGCAAACAAGGAGGGTCTTTGCACGCTGCGCTGTGCACGCGAACTAGATGATGCGCAGCTGAGTGAACTGGCACGGCTGCTGTGCCGCAGGCATGGCTATCAGGCAATGACGATGGAAATTATAATCGACCCGGCGGTGCTGGGCGGTTTTGTCGCCGAACTGGACGGCGTTACCTATGATAAAAGTGTAAGCGGGCAGCTTCATGCACTGGCACAAAGCCTGCAAAAGGGGTGAAAATTGTTGAACCATTCTGATGAAATTATATCCATTCTCCGCGAGGAGATTGAACAATATGATAACCGTACCCGCCGGGATGAAACCGGCACGGTTCTCGAAATCGGCGACGGAATCGCAACTGTTTACGGTCTGGGCCGCGCAGTATACGGCGAGCTGGTGGAATTTGAAACCGGGGTGCGCGGCGTCGTGCTCGGGCTGGAGCGCGACAGCGTAGGCGTTGTCCTTCTCGGCAGCGAGACCGGGCTGCATGAAGGCTCTCAGGTTCGGCGCACCGGTCGCGCGGCAGATGTGCCGGTCGGTGATGCGATGCTCGGCCGAACGGTCAACGCTCTGGGTGAGCCGATTGACGGTCTGGGACCGATCGCCTGTACTGAGACACGCCCAATCGAACGCGAAGCACCGGGCGTCGTCACACGTGAGCCGGTCAACCAGCCGCTGCAAACCGGTATTCTGGCAATCGATGCAATGGTCCCGATCGGCCGTGGACAGCGTGAATTGATCATTGGCGACCGACAGACCGGCAAGACTTCGATCGCTGTGGATGCAATCCTGAACCAAAAGGGCCAGAACGTGATCTGCATCTATGTTGCGATTGGCCAGAAGGCATCCACGGTCGCTAAGCTGCGCGGCACGCTGGAAAAACACGGCGCGCTGGAATACAGCATCATTCTTTCAGCAACCGCAGCCGATTCTGCGCCGCAGCAGTACATTGCGCCTTATGCGGGAGCGGCGATCGGCGAATATTTTATGGAAAAAGGCCGAGACGTGCTGATTGTCTACGACGACCTGACCAAGCATGCAGTCGCCTACCGAACCCTGTCGCTGCTGCTGCGCCGCTCGCCGGGTCGCGAGGCGTATCCGGGCGATGTATTCTATCTGCATTCTCGTCTGCTCGAACGTGCCTGCCATCTGACCGAAAAATATGGCGGCGGCTCGATGACCGCGCTGCCGATTATTGAAACGCAGGCGGGCGACGTTTCCGCTTACATCCCTACCAATGTCATTTCAATCACGGATGGACAGATTTATCTGGAAAACGATCTGTTCTTTGCGGGTCAGCGTCCGGCAGTCAACGTTGGTCTGTCGGTTTCCCGTGTGGGTGGTGCTGCACAGACCAAGGCAGTCAAGAAAACAGCCGGTACGCTGCGTATCGACTTGGCTCGTTTCCGCGAGCTTGAAGTATTCACCCAATTCAGTTCGGATTTGGATAAGGATACCCGCCGGACGCTTGCCCACGGCAAACACCTGATGGAGATTTTGAAACAGCCGCTCTGCCACCCGCTGCAGGTATGGCAGCAGGCGGTTATCCTGTACGTTGCAACGAGCGGCCTGCTTTCCGATATTCCTCTTGATCGTGTCAACCAGTTTGTCCACGATTTTGCAGACAGCTTGCCCGAGACCCTGACGGGTGAGATCCAGTCCACCGGCACCCTAACCGGCACGGCGGCAGAGCAGATCCGCGAAGCGCTGGAGGCATATAAAAAGCAGGTGGGTGCGGCATGGCAGGAATAAAAGAAATCCGCACGCACATCAACAGCGTACAGCAGACGCTTAAGATCACAAATGCAATGTATCTGATCTCGTCCTCCAAGCTGCGCAAGGCGCGGCAGCAACTAAATAGCGTAGAGCCGTACTTTTTGAAGATCACATCCACGATCTCAGATATTCTGCATCGTTCGCCTGAAATTGAACACATCTACTTTGACAAGCGGGCAGATGTAGCCGAGCACAAAGTAGGCTTTATCGTTATTACCGGAGACAAGGGACTGGCTGGCGCTTATAATCACAATGTCCTGCGTCTGGCCGAGGAACACTTGGCGAAAGTCGCGCATCCGACTCTTTTCTTGATAGGACAGACGGGGCGCAGTTATTTTGCAGCGCGCAACATCCCGATTGACGGCGAGTTTATGTATACTGCACAGGATCCGACCGTATCGCGGGCACGTGATATTGCCGATACTTTTATTCGATTATTCCGTACACGGGAGCTTGACGAGGTCTATGTGGTCTATACCGAAATGGTCTCGCCGGTACGGCTTGAGCCCAAGGTGCGCAAGCTGCTGCCGCTGGATATCGACGCCTTCCAATGGGAACCGCGGCAGAGCGAGGCCAGCCCATACCGGCAGACGGTTACCTATGTGCCCTCGGCTGACCGGGTGCTCAGCCAAGTTGTACCTGCCTATGTCAAGGGTACGCTGTTCGGTGCGCTGGTCGAGTCATTCTGCTCAGAGCAGAACGCCCGTATGACGGCGATGGACACCTCAACCGATAATGCGCGTGATATGCTCAAGACGCTTTCACTGCGCTATAATCGTGCGCGCCAAGCAGCCATTACGCAGGAAATTACCGAAATCGTAGGCGGCGCCCAAACCAAAGAGAACGACCTGCCGCAGCACCGGCAGCAAAAGCCGACGCGCGTAATTCGCTTCCTGGCGGATGGCAGTCGCGCATAGAAAGCGAGGAAACAATATGGAGCAAACAGGCATCATAGTGCGGGTGGCCGGCCCGGTCGTTGATGTGGAATTTGACGGCGGCCGCCTGCCTGAAATAAATGAAGCTCTCTCCGTTACAGTGGGAGACGAGAAACGGACGATGGAGGTTGCGCAGCACATCGGCGGCGATACGGTCCGCTGCATCATGCTTTCGCCCAGCGAAGGACTTGGCCGGGGCGACAAGGTGAACGCTACCGGGCATCCTATCAGCGTTCCGGTCGGCGAAGGTACGCTTGGACGCATGTTCAATGTATTGGGCGATCCGATCGACGAAAAGGGCGCAGTAGATACTGCGGAGCGTTGGTCAATCCATCGCGATCCCCCGCCCTTCGAGCAACAAAATCCCACCACTGAGATTCTGGAAACCGGCATCAAGGTTATCGACCTGCTGGCGCCGTATGCGCGCGGCGGCAAGATCGGCCTGTTCGGCGGCGCAGGTGTCGGCAAAACCGTCCTGATTCAGGAGCTGATTCACAACATTGCTACCGAACACGGCGGCTATTCAATTTTTACCGGCGTGGGCGAGCGGACGCGCGAAGGCAACGATCTGTGGCGCGAGATGGGCGAATCGGGCGTTTTGAACAAGACCGCCCTGATTTTCGGTCAGATGAACGAGTCTCCCGGCGCGCGTATGCGCGTTGCGCTGACCGGCCTTACCATGGCGGAATATTTCCGTGACTGTCAGAAGCAGAATGTGCTGCTGTTTATCGACAACATTTTCCGGTATGTGCAGGCAGGCTCCGAAGTTTCGGCCTTGATGGGCCGTATGCCGAGCGCGGTTGGCTATCAGCCGACGCTGGCAGACGAGGTCGGTGCGCTGCAGGAACGCATTACCTCGACCCGTGACGGTGCGATCACCTCGGTGCAGGCAGTCTATGTCCCTGCGGACGACCTGACTGACCCCGCACCGGCCACCACCTTCTCGCATCTGGATGCAACGACCGTGCTGTCGCGTAAGATTGCAGAACAGGGTATTTATCCCGCAGTCGATCCGCTGGAATCCACTTCCCGTATTCTGGAGCCGGATGTACTCGGCAACCGGCATTACACGGTGGCGCGCGGCGCGCAGGAGCTTTTGCAGCGCTATCGTGAACTGCAGGACATCATTGCCATTCTGGGTATGGAAGAACTCAGCGCGGATGACCGCAAGACGGTAGACCGCGCACGCCGCATGCAGCAGTACTTCTCGCAGCCATTCTTTGTGGCCGAGCCCTTTACCGGTCTGGAAGGACGCTACGTCAAGCTGGAAGAGACATTGAGCGGCTTTGAAGCATTGCTGGGCGGCGAACTGGACGAGTATCCCGAGTCTGCCTTTGCCATGGTCGGCACTGTGGACGAGGTCCGTGAAAAAGCGCGCACGCAAGGGGCGGTTTAATGGATAACCTGTTTTATTTGGAAATTATTACGCCGGAAAAGCAGTTTTATGTCGGTCCCGCTGAGGGACTGGTGATACCTGCGATTGACGGCGCGTACGGTGTGCAGCCCGGTCATGAGCCAGTCGTCACTGCGATTGAGCCGGGCATCGCCCGCTTTCAGGTGAACGGCGTTTGGCAGGAAGTCGTAGTCAGCGATGGGCTTGCTGAAATTATGCCGGATTATACGATTCTTTTGGTGTCAAGCGCCGAGCGCCCCGACGAGATCGACCATGCACGGGCCGAACGCGCGAAGGAGCGTGCTGAGGAGCGGCTGCGCCAGCACCAAAGCGTGCGCGAATACCATCTCTCCAAGGCAGCGCTTGCCCGTGCCATGGCACGTTTGCGCGCGCGGCCCAAGTAAAAAAGCTTTTGGTATCAACCTGTGGTTTGCAGAGAATCAACAGGAATTTGTGGCGTCAGGACACATTCAAACCAGATATTGTGAAATTATTCACAATGAATAAAAATGAGAATTTTAAGCTCTAAAACATTGTTAATTTTTCAATCATAAAAATCTGGCTGACTGCTCTACAGTGGTATACAATAAAAGCGAAAGCAAAAGGGCCTTGTAGGTAAGAAAGGAGCATTCAAAAATGGAAGATAACACCCACGCTGTATGCGAGGAAAAAGGCGCATTGACGGACGAGTTATTGCATAAGATGGACGCATATTGGCGCGCAGCCAATTACTTGGCAGCAGGCCAGCTCTATCTTCTGGATAATCCGCTTCTGCGAGCACCTCTCACCATGGATCAGATCAAAAAGAAGATTGTTGGACATTGGGGCACCGTACCGGGGCAGAACTTTGTATATGTCCACCTCAATCGCGCCATCAAGCGATATGACTTGGATTTGATCCTGCTGTCCGGACCGGGACATGGTGGAAACTTCTTTGTTGCCAATACTTATCTGGAAGGAACATACAGCGAGGTTTATCCGAATGTGAGCGAGGATACCGAGGGAATGAAGCGCCTTTTCAAGCAGTTCTCTTTCCCGGGCGGTATTGCCAGCCACGTAGCGCCGGAAACGCCGGGTTCGATCAATGAAGGCGGCGAACTGGGCTACTCCATTGCACACGCCTTTGGCGCAGTATTTGATAATCCGGATCTGATTGCAGCCGTTACGGTTGGCGACGGCGAGGCGGAGACTGGACCGCTGGCAACCTCATGGCAGTCCAACAAGTTCCTCAATCCGATTACCGATGGCGCGGTGCTGCCAATTCTGCATTTGAACGGATATAAGATTTCCAATCCGACTATCTTCTCCCGCATCTCACATGAGGAGCTGCAGAAGTATTTTGAGGGCTGCGGTTGGAAACCCTATTTTGTCGAGGGCGACGACCCGATGACGATGCACAAAAAGATGGCTGAAACCCTCGATCAGGTAGTGGAGGAGATTCTTGCGATCCAGAAGCATGCCCGTGAGACCGGCGACGCAACACGCCCTGTTTGGCCGATGATCGTACTGCGCACACCGAAGGGCTGGACCGGTCCCAAAAATGTGGATGGCCAGCAGATCGAAGGCAGCTTCCGCGCGCATCAGGTGCCGATCATGATGGATAAGCCCGAGCACCTGCAGATCCTGAACGACTGGCTGCACAGCTACCACCCGGAGGAGCTGTTTGACGAAAACGGCCGTTTGATTCCGGAGCTGCGCGAGCTTGCACCCAAGGGCAACCATCGAATCGGCGCCAATCCACATGCCAATGGCGGACTGCTGCTGCGCGATCTGCGTCTGCCGGATTTCCGGGATTATGCATTTAACGTCCCGGCGCCGGGCGCTGTCGAAGGACAGGATATGATCGAACTGGGCGCCTATGTGCGGGATGTATTCAAGCTCAACGAGAGCAGCCGCAATTTCCGCGCATTTGGACCGGATGAAACCATGTCCAACCGTCTGTCTCATATTTTTGAGGTCACGAACCGTGATTGGAACGCAGAGAAATTGGACACGGATGAATTTCTGGCAGCAGACGGCCGCGTAATGGATGGTATGCTTTCTGAGCATATGTGCGAGGGCTGGCTGGAAGGCTATCTGCTGACGGGCCGTCATGGCTTCTTTGCCAGCTACGAAGCATTTATCCGTATCATCGATTCGATGGCGGCACAGCACGCCAAGTGGCTCAAGGTATGCAATCAGCTTCCCTGGAGACAGAAGATCGCTTCACTCAACCTCATCTTGGCGTCTAACGTATGGCAGCAGGATCACAATGGCTTTACCCATCAGGATCCGGGCTTCCTGGATCATATCGCAAACAAGAAGGCGGATGTTGTGCGTCTGTATCTGCCGCCGGATGCGAACTGCCTGCTCAGCTGCTTTGATCACTGTATCAAGAGCCGCAACTATGTCAATGTAATTGTTGCCAGCAAACATCCGCGGCCGCAATGGCTGACGATGGAACAAGCCGTGAAACACTGCACGCAGGGTATCGGCATCTGGGATTGGGCTTCAAACGATCAGGGGGCCGAGCCGGATATCGTAATGGCTTGCTGTGGCGAGACGCCGACGCTGGAAACCCTTGCGGCTGTATCCATTCTGCGGAAGGAGTTGCCGGAGGTCAAGGTTCGCGTCATCAATGTGGTGGACCTGATGAAACTGCAGCCTGCCACAGAGCATCCGCATGGTCTGACCGACGCAGAATATGATATGCTGTTTACCAAGGATAAGCCAATTATTTTTGCTTTCCATGGTTATCCGACTTTGGTGCATGAACTGACCTACCGCCGTCACAATCGTCATCTGCATGTACGCGGCTATAAGGAGGAAGGCACGATCACGACTCCGTTTGATATGCGTGTGCAGAATGATATCGACCGTTTCCATCTGGTACAGGATGCAATGCTGCGCCTGCCTCAGCTTGGCAATCGTGGCGCTTATCTGTATCAGAAAATGAGCGACAAGCTGGTTGAGCATAAGCAGTATATCACAGAATACGGAATCGATATGCCTGAGATTCGTGACTGGAAATGGGATAACTGATTGCTCGCTTAAGCTATGCTTGCAGAAAACCTGAAAAGGACGTGCCGCAGCATTCAAGTGGTACCCGTCAGGCAGACAATAAAAAATAGTTGATACCAGCAGCACGCTTTCCAGCGTGCTGCTGGTTTTTTATAGCCAAACAAGTCAATAGCTTGGACAAAATAACAGCGAAAACAGCCAGTCCTCCTGTAAAAATGGCGATGCGTTCATAACAAAACGCATCGCCATGATTTCGTGAAGGAAAATCCTCTTTATTATTTCTGTCAATTTGAGCCGTCTTACATCGACTTATGCCGCCGGCTCAAAGTCTGGTGCGGGCTGCGCGCGGTCGTTGTCACTGTAATGCCACCATTCCTTATCGTATCCGGTAAATCCACAGGATTCCATCACCGATTCCAGCAGCATCGCATGTTCACCTGCGGCCGCGGACACATCTTCATAATTTCGATCTGCCAGCGCGGTAAAATCATCAAATCCAGACGGCATCTCTACCGCCTCCCCTTCCAGTGTCACCAGTGTGACGTCAACCGTGTCGCCACGGGTATGTCCCGAATAGCCGTTGGCAGGATTGGCGACATAGTTACCGTCCGGATAGGTCTTCCACAGGGTCTGCTGCGAATGGGCCGAACGAAATGCATCCCAGATACAAAGCCGGTAGCCTTGTGCCTTGAGCTGCTCCTGCGCATCCGACAGCTTGCTGACCGTAGCATAGCGCAGCCATGCATCGTCATAGGCGTAAATCACCTTGCCGGTAAAGTTATTTGTGGTAGCGTATCGCAAATCGACCGCGATATCCGGAATATAGTCCTGCACGCGGACAAAAGCCTGCGCGTCCTGCGGCGGGTCCGGCAGATCTGCCGTTTGTATGTCATCCTCTCCTGCCTTAGGAGTTTCAACCGCCGACGGCATCTCATTCTCCGCCGCTGCAATATCTGCCGACTCTTCCGGCAAGACAGTTTGCTCCTCCGCTGGAATGGTGCAGCCTGACAGCGTGGTCAGCAACAGCGCCGCTGCTAACCAATACCGATATTTCATTGACTCTCCCCCCTCCGCTTATTCTTCAATCTGCATGCTTTGCATCTGTTCTTTTGTAATCCCGTTGCGCTTTCCATAATTCGTCCAATAAACGGTGGACGCGCGGAGAAACATGTTTTTGGAAATCGGCATGGTGACCTTCCATGTCTGTGACTTTCCCGCAGCAATAGCGGCAGCCAGCTTTTTCATTTTGGCACGCACCAGAATCCGAAACGGCGTGGACAGAATGGCCTCGCCGCTCCCGATTTTCAGAAC
>DYCA01000037.1:0-2830 GCA_019418305.1 Clostridiales bacterium | reverse complement strand
CAGCCGTACCATCTGCACCGCGATATCATTCTGCTCCGGCTCCATAAATCCACAGTTGATGAGAACGGAAACGCGCGGTTTCCGCCGTGGTGCATTTTGCTCCAGCGTCTTTAGAAAATGCATCAGTGTCACCGGCAGGCCATCCGCGTAGAGCGGAAACACCAGCAGCACATCCGAAAAATCCTCCATGGCCTGACACAGCTCTCTGTGGTTGTTTCGGGAAACGGCGAAATACGCCGTCTCTGCCCGACACATCTTGGCAAACATCTCGGCGTACTGCTTGGAATTGGATTTCGGCGCCCGCGGACTCGCGTTTATCAGCATTATTTTTCCCATGACTGCACCTCGCTTTGAACCGCTTGCTCCACTTCCTCTTCCGGTACAAACACCACACGCCAGCTTGCAAAGCTCATATTGTTTGCATTGCGTGCAAGCAACTGCCGGAAAATATCCTTTTCTTACTCCGACAGGTCGCCGTAACCGATGATTATCGCCTGCTTGGGCCTGACATTCCGCTGCACATGATGCGTTTCGCCGTGCAACAGGCGAATGAATGCCTGCTGCACCGGAATTGCCCGCTCCAGCATGGTTTTCATCGTCGTATCATAGCTTCCATACTTCACTCTGCTGACGTACAGCACCCGGTCGCTTTGCGCGATGCGAGGATAGACCTGCACGGCATCGTCTCGAATGACACATTTTCCGGGCGTTTTCGTCCAACACCCGAAGCAGCCGACACAATTGGAAATATGCAGTTTTGACAGGTCAATGCATTCCGTATCGCCGCGGTCTGTTTCCGGCAGGCAAAGCGGTCTGTCACTCAAAATCAGATTCATGCTTCTCTCCTGTTTTCATTCATACTTATTTAGTGTGTTTTATTATATCATATTTCCTGCCGATTTGATATGCACATTTTTCCCCATTGCAGCCTCTGCTTTTTCATATATTGCCCAACACAGCACCCTCTCCTCTCACAAAGTTACACAACAATGACCAAAACATACTTATAATTTAACAAATTTATTGTTTTATTCCGTCAATTTTGACAATTGACGCATGATTTTCTGTGTGGTATATTGATAGTCGAAAACAAAACTTAACAAAAATATATACAAAAAAAGACCGAAACCAAACCATCTGTTATCCTTTCTGTTGCGGATGGCTTGGTCTTTTCCTGCCGTATAACACGGCACCTCTGAATATGGCGGAACGCCGGCTCTCCGTCGGCATCGGCAATAAATTTCCATCACAAAAGGAGACTTGAACATGGATTTCCATCTGACCCGTGAACAGGAACTGGTTCGCCAGATGATGCAAGACTTCACCGAGAACGAAGTCAAGCCCATCGCTGCGGAAACCGACAAAACCTCTACTTATCCCCGTGAGACCATCGAAAAGCTGTTCGATTTGGGCGTTATGGGCATGATCGTGCCGGAAGAGTTCGGCGGCGCCGGCGCGGACGACCTTTGCTCCGCCATCGCCATCGAAGAGCTGAGCAAGCAGTGCGCTTCCACCGGCGACATTCTCGCCACCCACAACGGCCTGTGCTGCGGCCCGATCATTCAGCACGGCACGCCCGCGCAGAAGGAAAAGTACCTGCGCATGCTGACCGAAGGCCATAAGGTAGGCGCGTTTGCACTGACCGAGCCGGATGCCGGTTCGGATGCTGCCAAGGGCACCTGCACCGCAGTTCTCGAGGGCGACCATTATGTCCTGAACGGTTCCAAGATCTTCATCACCAACGGTTATGTTGCGGATGTTTTCGTTGTATTCGCCATGACTGATAAGACCAAGGGCACCCGCGGCATTTCTGCATTCATTGTAGAAAGCTCGTTCCCGGGATTCTCTGTCGGCAAGCACGAGGAAAAGCTCGGCCTGCACGGCTCGCCCACGGCGGAAATCGTGTTCACCGACTGCATCGTGCCGAAGGAAAACCTGCTCGGTCAGGAAGGCAAGGGCTTCAAGATCGCTATGCAGACGCTCGACGGCGGCCGTATCGGCATCGCTGCTCAGGCGCTCGGCATTTCCGAAGGCGCAATGGAAGAATCCATCAACTTTGCCAAGACCCGTGAGCAGTTCGGCCGTCCGATCGCCAAGTTCCAGAACACCCAGTTCGTCTTTGCCGATATGCACGTTGCCATTGAAGCTGCCCGTCTGCTGACCTACAAGGCCGCTTCCCTCAAGACCGAAGGCAAACCGTTTACGGTTGATGCAGCAACCGCCAAGCTGTTCGCTTCCGAAGAAGCCATGAAGATCACCACCAAGGCAGTTCAGATCCACGGCGGCTACGGCTACACCAAGGATTACCCGGTTGAGCGCATGATGCGTGACGCCAAGATCACCGAGATCTACGAAGGTACGAGCGAAATCCAGCGCGTCGTTATCTCCGGCAACATTCTCGGCAAGTAAGGAATAGGAGGAAAACAGAACATGAAAGCAATCGTTTGTGTAAAGCAGGTTCCGGATACCTCCGGCAAGGTTGCGGTCAATCCCGACGGCACCCTGAACCGTGCATCCATGGCCACCATCATCAACCCGGACGATAAGAACGCAGTAGAAGCAGCTCTCAAGCTCAAGGATGCAACCGGCTGTAAGGTCGTCGTTGTTACCATGGGTCCGGCTCCGGCGCAGAGCATGCTCCGTGAGCTGCTCGCAATGGGCGCAGATGAAGCCGTTCTGGTTTCTGCCCGTGAGTTCGGCGGCTCGGATACCTTTGCCACCTCTCAGATCCTCGCCGCTGCCATCAAGAAGATCGGTATTGAGGATGATGACATTGTATTCTGCGGCCGTCAGGCTATCGACGGCGACACCGCGCAGGTAGGCTCTCAGA
>DYCA01000036.1 GCA_019418305.1 Clostridiales bacterium | reverse complement strand
CCGCTGCACAGTGCTCGGATGCCGTCCGGTTCGGCACCCAGCACCTCCCGGGCACAAGCGGCAGCGTAGGCCAGAGCGATGGGTTCGGTGCAGCCCATCGCCGGAATCAGTTCCTCGGTTAGTATAGCGGTATATATTTCATAGAGTTCTTTTGTCATAGTAAACCCCTTTCAAATGGACAGGATAGTTTCCAGTTCATCCCCGCACTGTTCCAGCTGGCTGCGGGGACCCAATACACAGACCGCACTCTGCCCCACAAATCTTTCCATCCTCTCCGCATACGCGGCCACATCTTTACCGGTCGCTGTCAGGATCTCCTGCCGGATGCGGCAGAGTGTTTCGTGGGAAAGTTTCTTCCAGTGGTAAGCATCAGCAGTCTTGCCCTTATCGCGAGGCGTCAGCAACGGATCACTCTCAGCGATAGCGCCTATAATCGCGCTCTGCACCTCTACAGTAAACGTTTTTAGGAAGGCAGGGATCTCCCGATAACAGGCCAGCGAGTGGGCTGCACTGGGGTCTCGGTAGGAATAAAGACTGGCTAGTCCGTTGTTGCGCAGCACCATGCCGGTGCCGTAGGCCCCGCCCTGAACGCGAATGCTATTCCAGAGGTGATCGAGAAAAACCACCCGTTTCATAACCCGGGCAATGCCACGGTTGGCATCAGGAAAAGGACCACTCATGGCGGTAAAAGAAATGTCGGTGGGCAGCACAATCCCTTCCCGGCGGGGCGCACAGAGCTGCACGACGGAGCGGTCTGGGCGCGTAAACGCTCCAATCGGGAGTGTACGTGCCAGCAGGTCCGCAGTCTTTCCCGCTGCCTCCTCTGCATCAGAGGTCACGCTAATCGTCAGCCGAGCACCGGTAAACACCCGCGCTAGCAAAGCCTGTAACCGTTCGGCCAGAACAGGCATGGCATCCATTCCTTGATCCTCTATGGTCTTTAGCCATTGGAGATATTCAATGCCGCCGGCATATTCCTGAACAGCACATTCTACCCGGAAGGCCGCGCCTGCCCGCGTCATGGCAAAGCTGCTGCCATTGCCCGCAATCTGTTGTGTCAGCGCGGCTCGACGCTGACGCAGGATTTCCAACATCTTTTCATGATTTTTCAGCCGGGTGTTTTGCAGCAGTTCGCTCAGCAGCAGAACGCCTTGTTCCACCTTGGTGTTCAGCATACTGGCTGAAACGCAGAGGAAAACCCGGCAGCGATCGAAATGTTCTGCTTCGCCGTAGGCCTCTACCCGACTTTGCAGTGAACCAAAGCATGCACGAATTTTTCCAGACAACTCTACCGCAGGGATCGAGGTGGTATCCAGGGCGCCCAGCAGCTCGCAGAGATAAGAAGCATCACAGATAGCTTCCCGCTCCAGATCGTCCAAGGCAAAATAGAGATTGAGATAGGTGATGCCGTGGGTGGGCAGCGTATGCCGCAGCACGGACAGCCCCGTCAGGGTTTCGACCTCCGTCGGAAGCATTCGGGGTTCCGCTTCAATCTGATCAAGGCGCAGCCGTGGGATCGTGGCCAGTGCCTCGGTGCTGTCAGGCGTGGTCTGCCACGCCTCAGTCTGCGTCTGCAGGTACCGGACAGCCTCCCACATGCCAGCGTCCCAGCCTTCCGTTGCTGCACGGATGCGCCCAGACTCCCGCGCAGCGCGCTCGTCCCCCAGAGTATGGGAGGGTCGCAGAATCACCCGACAGCGATGAGAATTGTCAAGCAGCACCCGATCAATCAGCTGCTCAAAATACCCTTCCGAGCATTGTTGACGCAGTTGCCAAAACAGAGTACCCACGCAAAGATTTTCCGCCGGGTCGCCGCCGTAGAGCCAGCTCCCATACACCTGCGTAGCCAGCAGCAGGCCTTGGGGCATCCAGCCGCCCTGCCGCTCCCGCAGGTTGAATTCCAGATTGTCCAGCGTAGCGCAGATTCGCTGGTGGTTCAGGCCCTCACGCACCAAACGCGCCAGCTCGTCCTGAATCGCGGCAGCGGCCTCCTCCAGCCGATTCTCATCGCAGTTTTTCACGGTCAGCAAAACGGTGGGCTGCAGCACGCCGCTATTCAGTTGCATCGTTACATCCTGCGCTAGACCCTTGCCAAGCAGGCAGCGTTTTAGGGGTGATTCATTGTCGCCGCAGAGGACATCGCAGAGTGCCTGCAGCGCGGTCAGCTGTTCTCGGTCACGAAAGGTACCGGCCCCATATCCGAGTCCCAGCCAGCAGTGGCCGGACAGCGATTCCTGCCGGCTAAGTGCATAGTCCAGAGTGGCCGTGCCGCCGTCCACCGGCGTCTGCATCGGAACCGGCGGTGGTGGAGTACGACGGGCGCAGGCCGACAGATATTCTTCATCCAAAATTTTCAGTACCTCGTCCAGATCCAAAGCGCCATCCAGAAAAATGTAAGCATTGGAGGGATGGTACCACTGCTGGTGGACCGCCACGAACTGCTCATAACTCAGTTCCGAGATGTGCTCGGGATCACCGCCGGCCACCCAGCGGTAGCAGGTGTCGGGGAAAAGACGACGGTTCATCTCGTATTCTAGCTGCGCGTCAGGAGAGGAAAAAACGCCCTTCATTTCATTGAATACCACGCCTTTGCAGCTGACAGCCCGATCGGTGCTGACCTCATAGTGCCACCCCTCCTGCGCAAAGATTTCCGGCTTTTGGTGCAGCAGCGGATGGAAAACAGCATCCAGATACACTCGCAGTAAATTGCGAAAATCCTGCTCGTTGCGACTGGAAAAGGGGTACAGCGTCTTGTCCGGGAAGGTGATGGCGTTTAGAAAGGTGTTGAGCGAAGTTTTCATCAGCTCCACATAGGGGTCCTTAACCGGATATCGCTCGGAACCGCAAAGCACTGAATGTTCCAAGATGTGAAAAACGCCGGTGTCATCCCGCGGCTGGGTTTGAAACGCGATGCAAAACGTCTTGTTTTCTTCCGCACGATCCAGCCAGATCAATCTGGCACCGGTCGGCTCATGCTGCATTTCCCACATCACGGCATCCAGCTCGTCCAGCGGACGTTTGGAGAGAAGGGTAAATCCCATGAAGGAACCTCCTTTACAGTGTCAAGTCAGAATATTTCTTTTTCAGAACAGCCATAAGCTCCTTGTACTTTTCACGGCTCAGAATAATCTCTCCGTCAAAGCCGTCCAGAGTGATAGAATAGAGCTTTTTGTCTGTGTTGATGTTGATGCGAACCACCCGTTCCAGATTAATGATAAAAGAAGAATAGCAGCGATAGAAATGGCTGGTGCTCAGCATTGTCTCCAAGTCATCCATAGAATAGTTGGACACCGTGACCTCACAGCCATCAGCACAGACGATGTATTTTTTGCGCTCCCGGCGTTCAATAAACAGAATATCCGTCAGGCGCAGCATCCGGTATCCGTCCTTGGTTTTTACCATAATGCTCCGCGCCTGAGCATCCCGCTTGTACTGCAGCAGGTCAAACACATAGAGCACCCGGTCGATGGCACGCTGAAACAGCAGCGGATCAATGGGCGTGGTGAAGGCGGCCACTGCCCCAGCCGTCAGCCCCCAAAAAGCGGTGTCCATGGAATCACAGTAAAGCACAGCCAACAGGTCGGGCTTTTTCTGTGTGATGTAGCCTAACAGAAAGCTGCCGTCCGGGGTACGCCGGGGATCACCTACGTCACTGCGGATAAAGACCGCATCAACCTCTTCTTCCTGTAAATACTGACTGGCAGAATCAATGTCGTCAAAGGTGCGCACAATCTCGAACTTGCGGTAGAACGCCAGCAGATTTTCAATTTCGATGAGCTGTTCGGGATTTTTTTCAACGATTACTGTCCGAATCTGCATAACCCTCTCCTCCTTCCGCTTGGTTTTCCGTGTCCGCACAAAAGCTCCGGAATGCCGCTTCCGCTTTAACAGGATCACCGGTGTAGGCGGTGGTAATGTTCAGGGCAAAAGGACCGCGCAACGCCGTGATAGTCATCAGACTACCGCTGCCCCACAGATCAATTGCTCCGTTGTCCCGAGCACCGATATAGGCATTGTACTCATCACTGCCCTCTTTCATAGTCTCCAGATCCCACCAGTACAGTTCCAGACCGCTATAGCTCCGCGCCACGGTAGCAATACCTCCCGACAGCGGCGCGTACTCTGCCGAGGGCAACACACCCTGCGCAACCAGATACTCCGCCAATTCGTCGATAGACTTATCCCATACCGGGTTATCGGCCGTCAGCTCCGTTTGGTCGTTGCGTTTGATCGGCTCTACAAAGTCCGGTGAGAGTCCTACAAAGACCAGTGCACCAACCGTCGCCAGAATAAGCAGCAGCATAAAGGTAATCGTAATTTTTTTCATACCGATACCTCCACCCGCTGCTTGGCCGCATAGTCGCGGTAAGTCGGGCTTACGCGTGCCAGCTCTTCGGGGGTGCCGCTCGCCTCAACCTGTCCGTTCCGCAGGACAACAACATGGTCAGCCCGTCGGACTTCGTCCATGTTGTGGGAGATATAGATAACCGTAGGCACCTTACCATCCAAAATGTTCTGGAACACTTGTCCGCCGGTTTGATGGTCCAGACTGGCGGTGGCTTCATCCAGGAGCAGATATTCCGGCTGTACCAACAGAGCGCGCGCGATGGCGATTCGCTGCCGCTGCCCGCCCGAAAGGCGCATTCCGGCGGAACCTACCTGCGTGTCGTATCCGTCGAGCAGCTGCCGGATGAAATCGTGGGCATTCGCGGCTTTGGCAGCCGCAATGATAGTCTGTTCATCCGGCATGCTCTTAGCACCGTAGACCAGATTTTCCCGAATCGTACCGGCAAGTAACGGCGTGTTTTGCAGTACATAGGCAAAGCGGCTGCGCAAATCAGACAATCGAACGTCTGCCAGATTCTGGCCGCTTATTGTGATGGAACCGGAATCCGGCCGGTAGAACCCCTGCAGCAGTTTCAGTACGGTGGATTTACCGCTGCCGTTGCCGCCGATGATCACCGTGCGCTTGCCATAAGGAATGGTGAAGGAAACGCCTCGCAGAACGGAATACTCGCCGTCAAAGCTGAACTGAACGTCGCGCAGTTCAATGTCACCAGACGGACCCAGCGGGCTGCCCACGTCCAACTGCTCCGCTTCGCGCCCTAGAATCTCGTTGACATGCCGCAAGCTGCCCTGCGTTCCCTTAACGGTCTGATACAGAGTCAGCATCTCGCTCTCATATTGTTCCACCTTGCCGGAGTAAGTAGTGAAATCGTTAATGCCGGTGCTCTCCATCTGACCGGTGCGGATGAGGTGTGATCCGCCTACGGCGATCAGTACGGTATTTAGCTTTCCGCAAAGGCTGAACAAGCCCGTCTGCACCATATTGAACAGCACATTGAGGATGTCTGCTTTGTACCGCGTCTCAATGGCATGCATCCCCTCCTCAATCTCGCGCTCCTCCATTCCCTGCGCTTTGACATGCTTGGTGCAGGCAATATGCTCGGAAAAAAAGGCTGTCATCGTGTTGAGTGCCTCATACTGCCGCCGACTGGCAATGAATTGCATTCGTCCTACGATAAAGAACACCAACATAGCCAGCGGAATCGCGATAACCAACACCAGCGACATTCTCGCGTTGTAAATCACCATTTTCATACAGGCACGTATCAGTGCATACAGCGAGGATGCACACAAAAACAGCATCTGTAAAGCACTGGCTGCTTGCGTGGCGTCATTGGTCACACAGGAGATCAGATTGCTGGGACCTTCCTGCTCAACATCCTTCATCGGTAGTCCCAAGATTGCCCGCCACACTACGCCCCGCACCCTCAATGTGGTAGTCTGGGTACCATAGGTGGCCAATATATTCTGGAAGCCTATGATCACAGCGTTCAGAATGCTGAGCAGCACATACGCGATGATGACCCCGTTGTACAGTTCTCCTTTGTTGACTCGGATCGTCAGGTCTGCCACCCGCAGCGCAAGTTCCGTAGCGGCGACCCCCAGCAGAATTGCGCCGATAAAAAACAGCCACGGAATGGGAAACCGGGTATAAAGTCTGAGAAACGGCCCCCAGAGTTTTTCCCTCCGGGGCCGTTCCTTTTCGTTTTTTTTCGCTTGCTTCATCGTTTCAGACCTCCCTCGCCAACCAGCTGCCGCAGGTAATCGTTCTTCTCGTACACCGTTTCGATGGGGCCAAAGGCCGCCACGCGTCCCTGCTCCATGACTACCACGTAGTCTGCTTTCAGCACGGTCTGCCGGTCATGGGCCACATAGAGTGTGGTTTTGCCACGCATCATGCGGGATACTGCGTCCCACACCGCATCCTTGGCTTCGGCATCCATGGCCGCTGTACCTTCGTCCATCAGAAAATATTCAGAATCTTTCAGCATGCCCCGGGCAACTGCCAGCTTCTGCTTCTGTCCGCCCGAAAGCCGGAACCCATCCTCGCCTACCTGTGTGTCATAGCCTGCAGGCAGGCTGCGGATGTAATCCAGCAGATTGACCTGTTTGCAAACCTGATCCAACTCGTCATCCTCCACCTCGCGACGGACACCAAACACAAGGTTTTCACGGATGGTGCCTGAAAGCATGGTAGATTCCTGCGTAATGTAAGTGAGCGCAGCGCGATAGCTCTTTTTGCTGAAACGGCAGATGTCATCCGCACCGATGCGGATGGACCCGGACTGCGGGCTGTACAGTCGTTCCACTAAGTTGAGCAGCGACGTTTTTCCGCTGCCCGAGGGGCCGATCACCGCCGTGGCCCGTCCCTGAGGAATGGTCAGGGACAAACCCTCAAAGAGAAGCTTTGTTCCATAGGCAAAGTAGACGTGGTCGAAGACGATGTCACCCCGAAGTGATTCCACCTTGTCGCCGGCATCCCGATCTTCCTCCTGCTCGGCCATCACGGCGGCCACCCGGTTTGTCGCACCCTGAGCCGTCTTAAGGCTTGTCCAGTAACCGGTGTAGGCAGTCAGGTAATTGATGATCTGATTGGCAAAGGCAAAATAAGCCACCCACTGAGCCAGTGTAATCGAACCGTCCGAATAGAATCCACGCCCCACCATAACGATGACGATGAATTGCAGCGCGCCCACCAGCACATAGACCGGGGAAACAAAATTGGTGACCCATGCGTTTTGGAGCGAAATCTTATAAAAAGCCTTGGCGCGCTGGCCAACGGTATGTTCCTCCCGCTCTTGCGCCGAGAAAGACTTGATGAGCATAGCCTGACTGGTGCGCTCCGATATAGCCTCTGTCAGTTCCGCCATCCGGCGGTTGACCCGATCACTCAGCCCGAATTTGAGATGTCCGGCGATACCGCCGATAACCACCTGCAGGGGCAGCAGCACCAGCGTCGCCACCATGAGCTGTGGGTCGTAAGACCGGATCTGTACAAAGAGGCGTACCGTCGCATACAACGAGGTCAACGCCAGAATAAACACCTGCATAATCAGAGCGCTGATGGTGCTGACATCGGTGGTCACGCGGGAGATCAGCTCCTTAGGCGCGTTTTGCTGGTAATAACCAAAGGGCAGGCGTACTACTTTTTCCCACACTGCCCGACGCAGATTGCGGTCGATGCGCGCCATACACAACCCACTCAGAATTCCCGAGATACTGCTGACAACAAGGCTGACCAGAGAAACCATCAGGAATGGCAGCACCACGCCCATAAAATCCACATTGCCGGCATACAGCTCAGCGGTATACTCGGTGGTGCTGACTCCCACATTGGTCAATACGATGTTAACAATAATATAACCCAAAATCCAAGCGTAAGGCAAGCGTGCCTTCCACAGCATGGAAAAGAACCTGCCCATGGAGCCTTTTGGAGGCAGTTTATTTTGCATATGCGCTCATCCTCTTTTTTTGAGATTGGACCGCAGCCGTTGCTTCGGCGGACAATCCTTCCAACGCCTTCCGTGCGTCCTGCGCTCCGGAAAAGTCAGCGGGCTGTTCCAACCGACGGCGTTTTCATATGTTTCATGATTCTTTTTTCTGCTTCAGATAGCGAATCGCGGTATGGACGGCCACATTGCCCTCACCTACCGCTTTGGCATACTGATACGGCCGGCCGGTGCAGTCTCCCGCGGCAAAGCAGCCGGGAATATTCGTCTCCAGATCACGGTTTACTGCAATGTGTGCCCCTTCGATATCTAAGCCCTGCAATAGAACAGCTGGAGAGACAGAGTCTTTCAAGAAAAAGATTCCGTCCACGGCGCGCTCTCCATCGGCGTAGGTGAGCAGCAGTTTGCCCCCCTCCCGCCGAATGCTTCTGGGAAAGGAAGGGATGCGCTCAGCATTGGGCGTATCAACCGCCGCGTAACTGCGGCTGATATACGCTCTGGCGGCAAGGCTAACCAAAAAGTCGACCTCCTCCTCAAACGCCGGGTTTGTGGAGACAATGGCCACGGTCTTTCCTCGGTACAACGCACCGTCGCAGGTTGCGCAGTAGCTTACCCCCTGCCCCACATAGTCCAGTTCACCCGGCACTGTCCCCGTTGCAGAAACCCCCACAGCGAGCAGAACGGATTTTGCTTCATACATAGTTTCGTTAACACAGGCCGCAAAATAATCCCCCATAGGGAAAATAGAGTCAATGCGCTCCTCGCGTATTTCAAGCTCCATAGTCCCTATCTGCTCTTGCAATACCTTTTGAAATGCGCGACCTGATGCCCGACACAGTCCCGGATAGTTGGAAATCTCGGGTGCCTGTGTAATTTTCGGGCTGAGTTCCCGACTGCCGAACCACAGAAAATCCAATCCACGGGCAGCGGCGGTTAACGCGGCCGAGATCCCTGCTGGGCCACTGCCCACAATTAACAAATCTTTCATCAGAATAGATATCCCGAAATCATCTCGCGCAGCTTGTCGGCCGGAATGACACCGAGATAGCTCTCGGCAAACTCACCATTGCGGTAAAAATGAACCGTCGGCACCGCATGAATTTCAAACCGCTCACCTAGTGCAGGTTCTGCGGTGGTGTTGACCTTGACGATGTTGACAAAGGGCATCTCCGCTGCAATATCCTCCAGAATCTTGCTGAACACCTTGCAGGGTCCACAGTGGTCAGAGAAGAAATCCACGATTACAAAATCCTGCTGGACGAGTTCGTCAAAATTTTCTGCGGTTGCATACTGAATGGCCATGGTTAGTCCTCCCAATAAATATTTTTACGGATGTAATCGGATACGGCGTCATAATAGTGAATGCGGTATTGAATCGCCTCATAGTAGGCATAGGGATAGGCGGGGCGGTACGCCTCAACAGTGGAATTCCATGACGCAGCAAGCTCAGCCAGAAAAGCCTCGTACTCTGCCTCGGTCACTGTGAAACCATCCTCTTCCGCCAACTTCCGGCCTAGAAGCATTTGCCATGTGTTTTGCCATGCATCACGCTGCAGCATAGCCACAAGCTCATAATAACTTTGAACCGGGATACGTCCCTCAAACTCCGCCGCTGTCATCTTTTCCAGTTCCATCCCGTCGAACCGTGCAATGACCGAAAGCCGGTTGATGTCCCACTGTACGCTCTGCTGCCAATCCTCCTGGGTGATCAAGACCTCGCTGCGCTCCCGCACGGTCTGAAGCACGGATTGGATGACTGCATAACTCTCATTAGAGAACCGCTCGTCCAACGCCTGTTCCACCAGATAGGTGCGGTACTGTTCCACCGTGCGCACCCCCTCAAGGCCCAGAGCGTCCACCATCTCATCGGTCAGCGGTGGCACACACCGCTTCTTAACCGAAAGAATTGTGACGCTGACTTCGCTGCCGCGGCAAATAAGCATCTGCGTATCGCCTACCCTTTGCCCCACCAGCTTTTTTTCCGCCTCCCGGTCCAGCAACCCAGCACCCACCGTAATCTTTGCATTGGGGCGCTGGAAGCGCTTATCCGGAGAAGTCATGCTGCACTCTACCACGTCTCCCATAGCAGCCACATCGCCGTCTGACCACGTGATGTAAGGGTATACCGCACGATCGAGCTCCTTTTGCAGCTTCGCCTCGTCAATTTCGGGGCTGCGTTTGAAAGGCGTTATATCGACCTTTTGATATGGGAACATGGAGATGACCCTTGATTGCAAGATATTTTCCTCCCATCATGCACTTTTAGAGACAGTATACATAATTTACCCGAAGTCCACAATAAACCGTGTAGAATCTGCCGGTATCCTTGCCGAATCTGTCGGATTTTGGCACGCGGTTGCAGCGCGCGGCAATTCCATAGCCAAGCACTGTCGGTTAGGCGTGTACAAGAGTGTAGTCTGTCCAAATGTTTTATGGGTTGGCTTTCTTGCCTGCATTCTTGCATTTTTTTAAACGGAAAGTGCTGTTTGCAGTTTTGCCCGCATAGTTACCCTTACCGATGACACTGACATTTGCGTTGCCTACGTTGGTATTGTTCGTGAAGTTTGCGGTGTAATCTGTTTCCTTTGTCAGCATACGACCGTTGCTATCGCACACCACAAGATCAGGCGTAACTGCATTTCCGGTGTGCTCCTGATCCGGAATGGTGGCAATAGAAATGTTTGCGGGCAGCACGATCTGGAAGGTCTTGCTTGTGCTCGCCTTATAGTTGCCAATACCCTGAATCGTCACAGCAGCACCGCCGCCTACATTCGTGTTATTGCTGTAACTTACCACATAATCGACGTTGAGATTCAGTGTTTTTTCACCGTCTTTGATCGTCACACCGGGACGCAGTTCGCTACCGGTGTACTCCTGCTGAGCGATGTTTTCCACCGTAACACTTGAGTCATTGATGGCTTTCGGCTCAATAATGAAGGTTGCAATGCCCTGCAAATCCTGATAGGTCACCAAAACGGTGTAAGTACCGGCGTTAGCGCGTGTATCACTGCTGTATTGTACCTTGTAGTCTCCTGAGGACACTTCTTTTCCATTGTACTTTACAGTGAGCGTAGGCGTCTTTGTTGTGCCGTCATAAGTGAAAGGACCATTCGCTGTTACTTCCAGCTGGGGCAGAATCCACACAGCGTAATAAGTGGTGCCCGGGGTAGCCGGAGCGGTGATGGTCAATTGACCCACGGTAGCACTCTTGTCAGTGCTCCATCCGGCAAAGACATAGCCGCCTTCACGGGTCGGAGCATCGCCATAGTTTATCGTCTGGCCGTAGACCTGATTAGACAATGTCTTGGTATTCTGTGATCCACTAAACGTACCGCCATTGGCATTCAACGTAACGGAAATATCATCTCTCGGGGTATAAACGGCATAATAATCCGTGTTTGTTGTGAACGTCGTTTGCATCAGAGCGTCCACCTAAACTGTCGGACCGCTGGGACCGTTCTTGGCCCATCCTTGGAAATTGTAACCCGTAATGTTGGGTGTCAGGGCGTTGATCTCACGCTTCTTATCCGCAGGGATAGTCTGGCTATTACCCACGGAAGCAGTCAGAGCAGCACTCGCGCCCCAACTGTCCGCCTCCGTCCATGTGTAGAAAGAGACTGTGTAGTTAGGCGCGTAGATGGCATAGTAGGTGGTATCCCCATAGGGTACCAGAGCGTTGGTCAGGTCCATGCCTATTGTAGCACTCTTGTCCAAACTCCATCCGATGAAAGAAGCGTTAGCACCATCCCCCTCATAGGGCGTAGGCACTTCCATGATACTGCCGGGTGTCTGCTTACCTGTCTTGGTCTGCTCCGAGCCTGTAGTTCCATCAGTAAAGCCATAGGGTGATACAAAAGTGATGTTCACCGGATCAGTGTCAACATAATAGAGGTTAAAGGCATTGGACCCTGAACCCGTGAGTTCCACCAGGCTGTCACTGCGGGCACCGTCCATTACATAGTTATCAGTCAGACCACCAATATAACTCAACACCTGCCCCAGCGCCATAACAAGATCGCGATCCAAGTTGGAGCCTATCATGCCGCCAGTGAAAGGTAAAGTATAGGTTACGTTACCCACATGAATGGTCACCGTGTAACTCACATAAAGACTGTTACTGTTATTCTCGAACACAGGATAGAGATTGATGACGGCCTTGCCGGTGTTACCATATGTAATGGCACTAGAGCTCGCCGCGCCCTCCTCTCGCGGAATGCCCTGACCGGGAAGATAATAGTTTTCTACATATCCGCCATTGGTAGGAGTCAGGCTCCACCCGACGAAGGTTGTGCCTGCAGGTGCATTGGGCTGCAAGCTGGCGTCAAGAACCGATGTCGCCAAATTATCCATACCCAGGTTGAAGGTCGCGCTATCGGTATAGTAACCACCGCCTACATTGCCATCCCAGTCATACGGAATGAATAATCAATAAGGGCAGACTCGATATAACCCGGACTACTACCAGCCTCAGTAATTTTTTGGCGGTTCTGAATGCAGGAGTGACCCAGACCTCGCCATTCTCAAGAGGATAGCTGACTATGCTGCTAGACTGGTACTGAATCCACACACTAGTGGTTACCTGTGCCATCACATTGCCCGCTGAATCATAGATGGTGGTATCAGCAGATGCATCATGAGTGCCTTTTCCGCCCCACTCCCAGGCTGGCAGATTGAGTGCCGTGCCGTTGAGTACCAGGGTATTCACCAGATAGCTCGCACTAGATGCGTTACAATAGAATCGCAGTATATCACCTTGTTTGATGGTTGTGGTGGTGCTATTTTTGTCGAGTGCAGTGCCATTACTGCCGCCACCGGTGGTGTTGGTCACTGTGAGATTGCTATTCGCACCTATTCCAAACGTCAGTTCCAGAACACCACTCTTAGGAATCTGGTAGATATAATCTTCGGTTGTGCGGTGCACCCCATTGACCTTATTATTAGCGTGGTTGCCCGGATCCTCAATATGCAGGGTCAGTTTATAGGCCTGCTCATACACAAGGTATACATCCCAATCGTTTATGTCGAAGGCATCCATGCTATTGCTGCTCAAGCTGCTTTTGACATAGTAACAACCGTTTAAAAGGTTGACATAAGTAATGGGAACCGGGCTGGCCGTTCCGCTTTTAGGCCGCAGTTCTGCCCCTTGGAAGTAATAGGGGGAACTCAACCCAGCCACAACCTCCTGCGCCTGCGCCTCGGTGATATCACCGGGAACAAAGTCAGACTTTTGGGCAAGCGTCTCGCCAGTATCCGACACTGCGGTGACGGGAACCTTCAGCTTACCTGCAGACGTGCGATAATTGAGGTAGAGAGTCTGGCCCGCGTGCGCTTTAATATCCTCATAGGTGAGACTCGTAACAGGGTCAGCTGTCAGTGACCGCTCCCAAGTGGCATACTGATAGTAGTATGTACCTACAGAATTTGTTGTAACATCCATCAGTCCGTATCCGGCCACCATGTTAGCCGGCGACATCGAGCCGTCGCCGCTCGAAAAGCTGGCGCCGTCCAAGGTGATTTTCTGCTTCGTGGCATCGTTAAACTGCCCTGACAGATTAGCCGGCGGACTGCTGCCGTCGACCACCCTGACGCCAATCTGCGTAATGTTGAAGGCGTCCTTAACGAAACTTATGGTATAATCCTTATCCGATGTCATAGCCCGCGTGCTCACGCCGTCGGAAGAAGAACTGTTTCCTGACTGGCCAGCCGCGAAAGCCGTTGGAAACAATCCCATGACCAATGCCAAAAGCCGTTTCTTCATGTTTCCATCTCCTTCTTTTTATTTGTCTTTTCTTTTGCCGGATTCACTCAACTGTTTTTTTCAATACCTGCGCTGGCCTGAATGCAACACTCCTTTCCTCAGGCAGGTGGATAAGTTCACCGGTGCGGGGATTCCGTGCGGTACGGTCCCTGCGGATGCTGGTATCAAGCACGGCAAACCTAGTACCTTGCAGTCTATCCCCACGAGTCATAAGTTTGTCCAATGTTTGGAACACCACATCCTTCATCTGCTCGTCCTCCCGCTTGAGCAACCTGATTTCACCGATTACCAGTTCAATGAATCTTTTTATGTAATTACATTCACGTATGGATTAGGCCGTCCGAACGCTTTCCTCGGTGGGATATATCCTATCGTCAGGCCCGTTGAACCGCATGATTCGAACGCGGAGAGGAATCATACATTCCGCCACTCCCTATGGACAGGCTGCACTCACCAAGACCTGCCAGTATACAGGCCTCGCTCGCGGCCAGTAGACTAACCATTTGTTTTTCATTGATTCTGCACCCCCTATCAGCAAAATCTATATTTAAATCTATATTTAGTTGATAGGATGGCATCTGCGCGACCTAATACACCGTTTTCACGGCACTGCATACGCCTTCAAATAGCCTCAGCAGAATAAAAAAGAGCACTAGAAAGGCGATCGCAAAATCTTTGAGTTTTGCGATCTGCCTTTTTGCGCCCTCTTTTAGAAAAATACGCTTGCTTTCCCAAAAATGTACTGATACAATAGAATATATATGTAAAATATTGTCAATGTTTTTTGATGACAATTCACAAAATATAGATTTGGACTACAATACCAGTCCCAACCGATTCAGCTGTTTACTCTGTTCCGCGCCTGAGGTCACCAGATAGATACGGGTAGTATCGATGCTGGAATGGCTCAGTACATCTGCCAGCCGGACAATATCCTTGTAGACCCGGTAAAAGGTCGTGGCGAATAAATGCCTCAGATTGTGGGGAAAGACCTTGGATGGTGCCACCCCTGCATACCTGCAAATACGTTTTAGCTCGCTCCAGATCTGGCGGCGGCTTAAGCTTCTTCCGTTTTTGGTGAGAAATATCTCGCCGGAAACGGTTTTTTGTTTTTTTGCGTATTTCAACAGCTTTCGGCACAGTTTACTCGGCAGCAGAATGGTTCGAATCTTTCCCTTCAGTGAAATATCCGTTCTCCCCTGCCGGGCAGCCTCAACGGTCAGATATTTGACCTCAGATACCCGGATGCCGGTAGCGCAGATCGCCTCCATCAACAAAGCCAGCCGTTCTTGCCCACGTTCCCGCGCTGTTTTCAGCAAATGCTCATATTCCGCGCGGCTCAGCTCCCGAGAAGGATCGCGGAACAGGCGGCGCTGGATTTTGAGGAATTTTACCCGGCAGTCCTCCCAGCCCATAAACCGAAACAAACCGTTGAGCGCGGCCAGCATGGAATTAACCGTGGATGGTGCGTATCCTTGGACGCGAAGGTGCTTCTTCCAGTCTGCCGCCAGTTCTCAGGTCATCCCCTTGCCGTCAGACCACAGCATAAATGCCTGTACATCTCTCAGATATTTTTCCACCGTCCCTCGGCTGCGCTCCATCCCACGCAAATACCGGCCATAGTCGGTGATTTGCTCCCATGTCAATCTGCGTTCATTCATTTCGACAACCTTCGTTCGCAAAGTATATTCTTATTTTACCTTGTAAACACCTTGGCATACAAAAAGAGTCTGGAATGATACAATAAAACCGCACACTTAATATGCTTTAAAAAAGCGGAGTCCGAAACCCCAAGAGCATCTGATGCAAACAGAAAACAAATCAGCACCGAAATTGTCTATTTCCTCCCAACTCTGCGGGCTGTCCAACTATCTCTATCAGCAAAAACGCAAAGAATGAGTAGAAAAGTTGGACGGCGCGGAAACACCGATATCGATGCCATCAAAGGCGGCATTTAGACAGCGCTCGGCTATTGCATCTGAAAGACAAGCGCAATGCACTCAAAGAACTGAAAAAAAGCCGACTTGTGCCGGACGTACAAATGCAACTGACCGAGAATCATCAGGCAAAACTGCAAAAGGCTCTGTCCGAGAAGCGGCAGGAGTGATCCGAATATCTGTGTCAACTGTCCCACCCGCCATTTGTGTACCCATTCGAAAGACAGTGTCAAAATGGTTCAGCGGCATATCAGGAGAGATTACGAAGACTTAGCGGATGACGCCCGCTATATTCCGAAATGCTGAGAACTGTACAAGCGGCGAAAGGAGACCATTAAACGGGTCTTTGCCGACGCCAAGGAAAACACGTCATACATTATTCGCGGTACAGAGTCTTGGCTCAAGTGTCCAACTGGGTGAAGCTCAAATTTGCTGCCACAAATCTGAAAAAACTGGCCTGTTAGTTGTGGAAGGAGAAGTGTTCCCCTTTCACTTTTATACTTCTTTGGCCCCTATACGCCAGAAACCCGGTCCACGCTTGATGCATGAACCGGGTTTCTCGACAGGCTAATTATATGCGAATTTATAACCTTATATATTT
>DYCA01000035.1 GCA_019418305.1 Clostridiales bacterium | reverse complement strand
ACTATTGTCGCTTTTCCACGCTTTGGGAGAGCGATTTGAACTTTTGGGGAGCGTGGAAATCATCAACAGCCAACTCATCGGCACGGGTTCGTGCATTCCGGATTTTGTACTCACCAACGCGATGCTCGAAACCATGGTGGACACCAGCGACGAATGGATTGTCAAGCGCACGGGTGTCAAAGAGCGGCGCATTGCGAAAAATACCCATACGTGGGAGCTTGCCCTCGGCGCGGCGCAGAACGCGCTGGCGGACGCGGGCATTGCGGCGGAAGAGCTGGACCTGATTCTGGTCAGCACCTGCACGCCGGATACCAACACCCCGAACACCGCAAGCGTCCTGCAGGACAAGCTGGGCGCGCGGCAGGTGGGTGCAATCGATATCAATAACGCCTGCGCGGGCTTTGTTTCTGCAACTGACATTGCGGACAGTTTTATCAAGGCGGGCAAGGCCAGAACCGTGATGGTCGTTTCAGCGGAGACGCTGCATCGTATCACGGATTATACCGACCGTTCGACCTGCATCCTGTTTGGTGACGGCGCGGCGGCGGCGGTTTACCGCGCAACCGAAAATGAGAACGTCGGCATCCAGTCCACCTTTATCGCGGCGGACGGATCGGGTGCGGAATATCTGTACATGGAGGCGCTGCCGGTCGAGGACCCGTTTGCAGCCGAGCGTCCGGTGGACCCCAAGGCGCGTTTCCTCAAGATGCAGGGCGCGGCGGTCGTGCGCTTTACCGCACATGCCGTGCCGCTGGCAATCGACACGGCCTTGCAGCGCGCGGGCGTGTCCGCGGAGGAGATCGACTGGGTTGTGCCGCATCAGGCCAACCTGCGCATCCTCGACGTGATTGCCAAGCGCTATCATCTGCCCAAGGAGAAGGTCTATGTCAATATGGACCGCTTCGGAAACACTTCCTCCGCTTCCGTGCCGATTTGTCTGGACGAAATGCGGAAAAACGGCCTGCTGCAGGCAGGGCAGACCATTGTATGCACCGGGTTCGGCGGCGGCCTGACCTACGGCGCATTTGTACTGAAACTGTAAAGGAGAGAGTTCAATGAAAACCAAGATTACAGAATTGCTCGGTATCGAGTATCCGGTTGTGCAGGGCGCAATGGCGTGGATTGCGGAGCATCATCTGGCGGCGGCAGTATCCAAGGCCGGCGGCCTCGGCATCATTGCCGGCGGCGCGGCTCCGGTTGATTACATCCGCGACGAGATTCGCAAGGCGCGTGCGATCACGGATAAGCCGCTTGGTCTGAACATCATGCTGCTCTCTCCCAACGCGGATGACCTCGCGCAGCTCGCCATCGACGAAAAAATCGAAGTGCTGACCACGGGCGCGGGCAATCCGGGCAAATATATGGAAAACTGGAAAAATGCCGGTATTAAGGTTATGCCGGTTGTCGCGTCGGTAGCGCTGGCCAAGCGCATGGAGCGCGCGGGCGCAGACGCTGTTATTGCGGAAGGCATGGAGGGCGGCGGCCACATCGGTGAGCTGACGACCATGCCGCTGGTTCCGCAGGTGGTCGACGCGCTGAGCATCCCGGTCATTGCGGCCGGCGGCATCGCGGACGGCCGCGGCATGGCGGCGGCGTTCATGCTGGGTGCCGAGGGCGTGCAGTGCGGCACGGTGTTCCTTGCCTCCGACGAGTGCTATATTTCGGAGAAGTATAAGGAGCTGGTTCTCAAGGCGACCGATATCTCGACCGTTGTCACCGGCCGTCCTTCCGGTCATCCGGTGCGTTCGCTCAAGACCCCGATGGCGCGCAAGTGCCTCGAACTGGAGAAGATTAACACCGATAAGTCGCTCGAGGAGCTGGAGGCCGCAACCGCAGGTTCGCTGCGCAAGGCAGTACAGGATGGCAACTACGAGGAAGGCACTTTCATGTCCGGCCAGATTGCGGGCATGCTCAAGGAGCTTCGTCCGTGCGCGGATATCATCCGCGGCATGACGGATGAGGCGGAACAACTGATGAAGAACGCTTACAAGCGTTTTGAATAAGGAGATAAACGATGGGAATTGCAATCGTTACCGGCGGCTCGCGCGGCATTGGCGCAGCCATTTCGGAAAAGCTGGCTGCAGAAGGCCATGATGTGGTCATCAACTGCGCGTCCTCGGTCGAAAAGGCAGAGGCGGTCGCGGAAAAGTGCCGTGCATACGGCGTGAAAGCGGTCGTCAAGCAGTGGGACGTCGCGGATTACGAGGCCTGCGGCGCGGCGCTCAAGGAAATCAAGGAAGAGATGGGCGTACCCTATATTCTGGTCAACAACGCGGGCATCACGCGCGACGGTTTGATGGTCCGCATGAAGGAGGACCAGTTTGACGCAGTCATTCGTACCAACCTCAAGGGTGCGTTCAATATGCTCAGCCAGTGCGGCGCGATGATGATGCGTGCCAAGCAGGGCCGTATCATCAATATCGCTTCGGTTGCCGGCATTGCGGGCAACCCGGGCCAGATTAACTATTCCGCTGCCAAGGCGGGACTGATTGGCATGACCAAGACCGCCAGCAAGGAGCTTGGCGCGCGCGGTATCACGGTTAACGCGGTTGCGCCCGGTTTTATCGACACGGATATGACGCAGGTGCTGCCGGATGCCGTCAAGGAAGGCGCTGTTAAGCAGATTTCGCTCGGCCGCTTCGGCAAGCCTGAGGAAATTGCAGGCGTGGTTGCGTTTCTGGCGTCAGACGCGGCAAGCTACGTCACCGGTCAGGTCATTGTGGCCGACGGCGGTATGATTTGAATGAGTTTCGCGGCAGGCTTTGGTCGCAGGGAGTATGAGGGAAAAAAGGAGATGCTTTGATGGAACGAGTAGTCATCACCGGTATGGGCGCAATCACGCCGGTTGGCAATGACGTGGAGACGTTTTGGGCATCGCTCAAGGCCGGTAAGTGCGGCGTTGGGCCGATTACCAAGTTTGACGTATCCGATTTTAAGGTAAAGCTGGCCGCTGAGGTCAAGGATTTTGATGTGACCCAATATGTGGATAAGCGCGAGGCGCGCCGCATGGATGTTAACTGCCACTTTGCGCTGGCCGCAGCCCAGCAGGCGGTCGATCAGGCGGGCCTTACGGAGGGCAATTTTGACCCCTACCGTACGGGCGTTATCTATGGTTCGGGCGTGGGCGGTTTGCAGATTGCCGAGCAGGAGATTCCCAAGCTGAACGAAAAGGGTCCGGGCCGCGTGTCTCCGCTGTGCATCCCTGAGATGATCGCCAACATGGCGGCCGCCTATATCTCGATGCGCTTCGGTTTTAAGGGTGAGAACTTCTGCCCGGTATCCGCTTGCGCAACCGGCAACCATGCGATCGGCGAGGCGATGCGCACCATCCGTCACGGTTATCAGGATGTTGTGATCTGCGGTGGTACCGAGAATGGTATCATTCCGATCTCGATGGCGGGCTTTCAGAATATGAAGGCGGTGCACATGGGCGATGACCCGACCTGTGCATCCATCCCGTTCGACGCACGACGTTCGGGCTTTGTCATGGGCGAGGGTGCAGGTTGTCTCGTGCTCGAGAGCCTGTCGCATGCCCAGGCGCGCGGCGCAACCATTCTGGCAGAGGTTGCGGGCTACGGCGCGTCGGGCGACGCTTATCATATCACCAGCCCTTCGCCCGACGGCGAAGCGGCGGCGCATGCCATTCTGGGCGCGATTACAGATGCGGGTCTGACTCCGGCGGATGTGGATTATATCAATGCGCACGGCACTTCGACTCCGCTCAACGAAAAGTATGAAACCATCGCCATCAAGAAGGCGTTCGGTGATGAGGCATATAAAGTCAAGGTTTCTTCCACCAAGTCGATGACCGGCCACCTGCTTGGCGGCGCGGCGGCGGTGGAGGCAATTGCCTGCGTCATGGCAATTCGTGACGGCATCATTCCGCCGACCATCGGCTATCAGGAGGCCGATCCGGAATGCGATCTGGACATCACGCCCAACAAGGCGGTCGAGATGCCGGTGAATGTAGCGATTTCCAACGCGCTGGGCTTTGGCGGACACAATGCCTGCATCCTGATTAAGAAGGTGTAAGATATGGATATCAAGGAACTCAAAGACGTTGCCGTCGAGCTGATGGATGCGCTCAAGACCAGAGGCTTGGGCGAGGTTGAGCTGGAGATGGACGACGTAAAAATCAAGATTAAATCCGCGCCGCCGGCGCCGGTGGTTCCGGTCGCGGCCGCGCCCGTTGCAGCGGCACCTGCTGCTGCGCCTGCCGCTGCGGGCGAAGCGGCTCCCGCTGCCGAGGCAGCCGAAGAGCTGCCCGCAGGTACGCCGGTCAAAAGCCCGCTGGTGGGTACGTTCTATTCTTCTCCCGCACCGGATGCGCCGCCGTTTGTGCTGGTCGGCCAGAAGGTCAAGGAGGGCGATACGCTGTTCATCATCGAGGCGATGAAGACCATGAATGAGATCAAGGCGCCGTGCGACGGCACGGTCGTGCGCATTCTGGCGCAGCCGGGCGACATGGTCGAGTATAACCAGACGGTTGTTATCATTGAATGAGGTTAAGGGGGCTTTTCAAAGCCCCCTGTCTTGAATAAAAAAGCATTAGATTGATAAAATCGCTTGCGCTGGATGAGAAAGAGGTATAAGATATATGCTGAATAAAGAACAGATCATGGAGATCCTGCCGCATCGTCCGCCCATGCTGCTGGTGGACGAAATCCTTGAAATGGATGAGGAGCACGCGGTTGGTACGCTGCACCTGACGGGAGACGAGTTTTTCTTCCAGGGACACTTCCCGGGCAACCCGATCATGCCTGCAGTGTTCCGTCTGGAGGCGCTGGCACAGGTCGGCGGCGTGGCGCTGTTGTCCATTCCCGAGTTTCGCGGCAAGACCGCGGTGTATACCGGCATCGACAAGGCCAAATTCCGCGCGATGGCAAAGCCGGGCGATACGCTGCGGCTGGAGGTCAAGTTCATCAAGCGCCGCGGCCCGATGGCGGTAGCCGAGGGCGTTGCCTGGGTGGGCGACCAGAAGGCAGCCGAGGCGGAGATCAAGTGCATGGTCATCATGGACTGAGGCGGGGAAAGACATGTTTCAAAAGGTACTCATTGCGAACCGCGGAGAAATCGCGGTCCGCATCATTCAGGCGTGCCGCGACTTGGGTGTGATTTCGGTCGCGGTGTACTCCGAGGCTGACCGCGAAGCGCTGCACGCGCAAATTGCGGACGAAGCGGTGTGCATCGGTCCGGCCCGCGCGGCGGACAGCTATTTGAATATGGATAATATCATTTCGGCGGCGCTTGCGTCGGGGTGTCAGGCGATTCATCCGGGCTTCGGTTTTTTGTCCGAAAACCCGGACTTTGCCGAGCGGACTACGCAGGCCGGTCTGGCCTTCATCGGACCGACCGCCGCGACTATCCGCCTGATGGGCGATAAATCCGAGGCCAAGCGCAACGCGATTGCGGCGGGCGTTCCGGTCGCGTTGGGGACGGACGGCCCGCTGCGCGATTTTGACGAAGCACTGTCCGAGGCAGAGCGCATTGGCTATCCGGTCATGCTCAAGGCGGCCTCCGGTGGCGGCGGCAAAGGCATCCGCGTGGCGCAGGACGTGCGCGGCCTCAAGGACGCATACGACAGCGCAGCGGCGGAAGCGGTCGCAAACTTTGGCGACGGCCGCCTGTACATGGAAAAATATATTCATAATCCGCGCCATATCGAGGTGCAGATTCTGGGAGACAGTTTCGGCAATGTGGTGCATCTGTTTGAGCGCGAGTGCTCGGTGCAGCGCCGCCACCAGAAGCTGATCGAGGAAAGCCCGTCGGCCTTTGTCACACCTGAGCTGCGCGCGAAAATGACCAAGGCGGCAGTGGATCTGGCAAAGCGCGTGGGCTACCGCAACGCGGGAACGATTGAATTTCTGGTCGACAGCGACCGCAACTTCTATTTCTGCGAGATGAATACCCGCATTCAGGTTGAGCATCCGGTCACCGAGCAGGTGACAGGCGTTGACCTGGTTTGCGAGCAGATCCGTGTGGCGGCGGGTGAGCCGCTGTCCTTTACACAGGATGATCTGGAGCTGCGCGGCCATGCGATTGAATGCCGCATCAATGCGGAGGATCCGTCGCGCGACTTCGCGCCCTGCCCGGGCACACTGGTGTCCATGCATCTGCCGGGCGGACCGGGTGTGCGCATGGATACAGCGGCGTATCAGGGGTATAAAATCCCGCCGTTCTATGATTCCATGATAGGCAAGCTGATTGTCTACGGCGCGGACCGGCAGCAGGCGATTGCCCGTATGCGTCGGGCGCTGGCGGAAACGCTGTTTGAGGGCGTCGTGACCGGCACGGACTATCAGATGCACATTCTGCGTTCCAAAGCATTTGAGGACGCGGAGTTTAACGTCAATTCGATTGCAAACGGAGATTTTGAGCGATAAAAGAGGGGAGGAAGCGCCATGCTGCTCGATTTATTCCAGAAAACGCGGGAAACCTCTATGGAGATGAAGCCGCAGGAGGAAACGGGCGTCAAGGTAGTCAAGTGCAAAGGCTGCGGCGCAGAGCTGAAAGCCTATGCCTATGGTAAAAATCTGTATGTGTGCCCGCATTGCGGCCGATACGGGCGGCTGCTCGCGCGCACGCGCATTCGTCAGATCGCGGATAAGGACAGCTTTATGGAGTTGTATGCCGATCTGGCGCCTGCCGACCCGATTGATTTTCCGGGTTACGCGGACAAGGCGGCGCAGCTGGCTGAAAAGGTCGGCATGCCGGACGCAGTCAAGACCGGCGTGTGCCGCATCGGCGGGGTAGAAACCTGCATCGGCGTGATGGACAGTCATTTCATGATGGCGTCCATGGGCTCGGTGGTGGGCGAAAAGCTGACCCGCCTGTTTGAATACGCGACCGAAAAAGGTCTGCCTGTGGTACTGTTTACCTGTTCGGGCGGCGCGCGCATGCAGGAGGGCATGTTCTCTCTGCTGCAAATGGCTAAGGTTTCGGCGGCGGCGCGCCGGCACTCAGACGCAGGGCTGTTGTATATCACCGTGCTGACCGACCCGACCACCGGCGGCGTCACTGCGTCGTTTGCCATGCTGGGCGACATTATCCTCGCTGAGCCGCGTACGACCATCGGCTTTGCCGGACGACGCGTTATCGAAGGCACAATCGGCGAGACACTGCCGGACGATTTTCAGTCGTCCGAGTTCTTGCTTTCGCACGGCTTCTGTGATAAAATAGTTCCGCGTAACAAGCTAAAGGGCACGCTCGAGACGCTTCTGAAGCACCATCGACAGCCCAAACCCAAGAAACGGCAGGTGTGGCACTATGGCGAATAAACCTGCAAGTGAAAAAATGCGCATCATCCATGATCCTAAGCGTCCACAGATCGAGGACTATATTGGTGAGCTGTTCACCGATTTTGTCGAGCTGCACGGCGATCGGTATTTTGGCGAGGATCATGCGATTTGCGCGGGCATTGGCCTGTTCAACGGCATGCCGGTGACTGTCATCGGCCACCGTAAGGGCAAGACGACCGAGGAAAAGATGGCCGCGAACTTTGGAATGGCCAATCCGGAGGGTTACCGTAAGGCGTTGCGACTTGCGCATCAGGCGGAGAAATTCCATCGTCCTGTGATATGCCTGGTCGATACGACCGGCGCATTTCCGGGCGTGGGCGCGGAGGAGCGCGGACAGGGCGAGGCGATTGCCCGCTGCCTGTATGAGTTTATTGAACTGCGCACGCCGGTCATCTCGATTGTGACGGGCGAAGGCGGATCGGGCGGTGCGCTGGCGCTGGCCGTGGCCGATCGCGTGCTGATGCTGGAAAATGCATTGTATTCGGTCATTTCGCCGCGCGGCTGCGCATCTATCCTGTGGAAAGATCCCAGCCGTGAGGCCGAGGCTGCGGATACCTTGCGTATTACCGCGCAGGACTTATATAATTTCGGCATGATTGAAGGCATTGTGCCCGAGGGACAGACGAATGCACAGCTTATCCGCAATGTGGGTCGTGCGCTGCGCGATCAGCTTGCAGAGCTGGCTGCCGAGCCGGATATGGATACGATGCTGCAAAAACGGTATGAAAAGTTCCGCAAAATCGGGATTTTCAGACAAATAAATCAAGATGAAAATGAAGGAGTGTAATTCCCATGTTTGAAAAGGTTTGCGAGATCCTGGCTGACAAGTTCGATGCCGACGCTTCCACCATGACCATGGATACCAAGGTAAAGGAAGATCTGAACGCGGACTCTCTGGACGTTGTTGAGCTGATGATGGACCTCGAAGAGAACTTCGGCGTGACGATTTCTGACGAAGAGGCTACTCAGATGAGCACCATCGGTGACATTGTCAAGTATATCGAGGAGCATCAGAACTAATTTGCTGCAAAGCAGAAGAAAGGCTTCGGAACCACAGGATTCCGAAGCCTTTTTGTGCCTGAAGCGGTTATTGGTCTTCCAGTTGGAAGGTGACACGCCAGTCGCCTTGGATGGCAGTTCCGGTCACCGAGCCGTAGAGCACCGGTACACAGCCGGAAAGCGCGCTTTGCGGCAGGGCGTAGACGGTTTCCGTATAATGCAGGCCGCTGTCGGTATAGCTGTACGAGGCGTTGATATCAACCGGCTGACCGTTTGCGTCAAGCAGTTCCAGCAGGCCGCTGGCACCGGCTGTTTCGTCCGTGCACAATTGCAGGTGCAGCCAGCCGTTCTGATATGTGGCGGCGGATATACTGAATAGACCGTCCTCGCTTTCCCAGAGCGGTATCTGCGGAGCAAGAAAATCATAGCTTTGCGGCGTTTGGCTGTCGTCCGGCAAGCTGCAGCTGCTTAATATATGTGGCTGCACGGCCGCCTTGGTCGGTACATCGGACAGAGAAACCGGCAACTCTTCACCATCCAGACGGGACAGGACGGGGTGTATAGTGCCGACCGAAAAGGTCAGTGGCTCTGCGGCATCCAGCGTACAGTTGAGAACGGAAAATTCAGCGAAAAAGGTGGCGGTTTGGGTACCTTCGTCCCAGTTCAGCAACTGATAACTGCCGCTGCCCTGTGTCCAGCCGTCGATTCGATAGTCGTCCAGCCACAGGTCGTCGGCTGTCAGACGATTGCCTTGCGTATCCTGCAAAGTAAAGACGATACAGACTGTATGCCCCTCCCAATAGGCGGATTCCACTTGCAGCGTGATACCGTTCTGCGTGCAGGACTGCTCCACCGGGGACAGAAAGCGGGATACCGCGGCATACAACGCAGGAAGCTGATCGGTAATATGCAGGGCAGCCGCCGTGCCGCCCAACGCAATCACTGCGGCAAACGCCGCAGCGATGCCGCGCCGCAGGCGGCGTTTGGGCCGCTGTCCCTGATGGATGCGCGTCAGTGTATCGCTGACCAGTGTATCAGACGGTGCAATGCGGTTATTCATGCTGCGGTAGGTGTGTTCATCAAAGCTCATCGTCGCTCTCTCCTTTCAGCAGGTCGCGGAGCTGCGCGCGGGCGCGGGTCAGCCGTGTGCGGATGGTGGACGGTTTTTCGCCCGTCATGCGCGCAATTTCCTCGGCGGAATAGCCCTCATAGTAAAACAGATGTACCGCGGCGCGGTATTTGGGGGATAGCTGGCGCAGCGCGTTATCCAGTGCGCGTTCCTCCGGTGAGGGGAACGGGATGCGCGCATCAAGCGGCACATCATGCCGCCGCCACGCCGCTCGCCAGTGGCTTTTCAGACAGTTGAGTGTCACACGCAATATCCATGCCTTTTCATGGGATTCACTGTTGAATACCGGTCGATTCTGCGCTACGCGGAGGAATACTTCTTGAAAGATATCATCCGCGTCGTGCTGACTGCGCGTTTGCGCGTAAGCGAGCCGATAGACGGTGTTTCCATAATCGTAAATGAGCTGTTCCGGTGTTTTGGCTGTCATGCACTCCCGCCTCCTTTCACTGAGAATACGCTGCAGAGCGTGCGATCGCTACAAATTTTACCGGATTTTTATTGAAAAGCATAATATGGTCTGGTATCATGAATGCATCAAAGGAGGGATTGAGATGAATGAAGAGTTTGGAAGCTATCAGCAGCCGATCTATCACAACCTGTGGATCTACTGGCTGATGCAGCTGATTGCGTTGGTGCTGCTGCCGTTTGACCACATCATCGCCTCGCTCATAGGGTTTATAGTTGGGGTGGTGCAGCTTTATGAGCTGTATGCAATGCGCGACGTATCGGACGGCATGGGGCGCGCATGGCGCACCATGCTGCTCAGTCTTGCGCTGACCTTTGGCGGCTTGCTCCTGACGATTTTGGCGATTGGGTCGGCGCTGAGCATTCTGCTGTTGGTGGTGACGCTGGCGGGACTGATTGTGATGCTGGTGGCGAATTATTATTTTTATTCCGCACTCGACGAACTCATTGTGCCGCGTGGTTATGACTACCCGCAGGGGCGTATCCGCTGGTGCTTCTGGCTGCAACTCATCGGTGGGTTCGCCTATAGGATTGGGAGCGCCGTGTCCCCGTTTTTGGCGCTCGTAGTGCAGATCGTCATCGTGGCGGTCATCGTATGGCTGCTGTGGCAGTATTTGCAGGCGGTCAAAGTAAAAGAAGGCTTTTGATGTGAAAAAAGAGGACGGAAATTCCGTCCTCTTTTTGTTTGAATGCGGTAGAGAGCTTAACCCTGTACCGCGATAACCTCGACCTCAACCTTCGCGCCCATCGGCAGCGCCGCAACCTGTACGCAGGAACGAGCCGGTGCGTTTTCAGGGAAGTACTTGCCGTACACGCCGTTGAATGCCGCGAAGTCGTTCATATCCGCCAGGAAGCAGGTGGTCTTGATGATGCGGTCAAACGAAACGCCGCCTTCAGCCAGCACGCAGCGCAGGTTCTGCATAACCTGTTCGGTCTGCTCTTCGATGGTGGTTGCCTCGATTTTGCCGGTATTGGGATTGATCGGGATCTGGCCCGAGGTGAAAATCATCTTGCTTGCTGCAATGGCCTGAGAATACGGGCCAACCGCTGCGGGTGCGAGATCAGTATGCAGTACTTGCTTAACAGACATGGGAAAACTCCTTTATTATGATAAAAATGAATTATTTCTTGCCGCCCTTGACCTTTTTCAAACGTTCGGTGTTGGACAGGATCTTCTTGCGGATACGCACGCTCTTGGGGGTGATTTCCAGCAGCTCGTCGTCCGAGATAAATTCAAGCGCAGCCTCAATCGACATCTGACGCGGCGGAATCAGGCGCAGCGCATCGTCCGAACCGGAGGCGCGCATATTGGTCAGCTGCTTTTTCTTGCAGACGTTGACCGCCATATCGTCGCCGCGCGGATTCTCGCCGATGACCATACCTTCATACACCGGCGTGCCCGGACCGATGAACAGCGGGCCGCGCTCCTGTGCGTTAAACAAGCCGTAGCCAACGGCTTCGCCCGTCTCGAACGCAATCAAAGAACCGGTGGTGCGCTTCTGAATATCGCCCTTGTACGGCTGATAGCTGTGGAACACCGAGCTGAGCACGCCCTCGCCCTTGGTGTCGGTCAGGAACTCGGTGCGGTAGCCGAACAGGCCGCGCGCCGGAATCAGGAACTCCAAACGCATGCGGTCTGCGCCCTTGGGGTTCATTGAGACCAGCTCGCCCTTGCGGCTGCCCATCTTTTCCATGATGGCGCCGACCGCGTCCTGCGGTACGTCTGCAATCATGCGCTCGACCGGCTCGCACTTGACGCCGTCGATTTCCTTGAACAGTGCTTTAGGTGCGCCGACCTGGAACTCATAGCCCTCGCGGCGCAGGTTCTCGATCAGGATGGACAGGTGCATCTCGCCACGGCCGCAGACGCGGAAAGCGTCGGTTGTGTCGGTTTCGTTGACACGCAGCGATACGTCCTTGAGAAGCTCACGGAACAGACGCTCGCGCAGGTGACGCGAGGTGACGAACTTGCCTTCCTTGCCGGCAAACGGCGAATCGTTGACCGAGAAGGTCATTTCAACCGTCGGCTCGGAAATCTTGACGAAGGGCAGCGGCTCAACATGCTCCGGGTCGCACAGCGTTTCACCGATGGTAACGTTCTCGATGCCGGAGAAGCATACGATTTCGCCCGCCTTGGCCTCGTCCACCGGCTTGCGGTCGAGTTCTTCGATGGTGTAGAGTGTGACAACCTTGGCGTTGTACGGCTGGGTTGCGCCGTGATAGTCGCAGACCGTGACCTGCTGGCCAACCTTCATCGAGCCGCGCTCGATACGGCCGATACCGATGCGGCCGACATATTCGTTGTAGTCAATCGAAGAAACCAGCATCTGGGTCGGGCCTTCGGTGTCAACCTGCGGCGCCGGGATATGCTCGAGGATCTGCTCAAACAGCGGGGTCAGGTCGGTGCCCTCGGTGTTCGGGGACATGGACGCGGTGCCCGCACGGCCGGAACAGTAGACGATCGGGCTGTCCAGCTGCTCGTCGGATGCGTCGAGGTTCAAAAGCAGCTCGAGCACCTCGTCTCCAATCTCACCCAGACGCGCGTCCGGACGGTCGATTTTGTTGATGGCAATGATGATCTTGTGACCGAATTCCAGCGCCTTCTGGAGGACGAAACGGGTCTGGGGCATCGGGCCTTCCGCTGCATCGACCAGCAGCACAACGCCGTCCACCATCTTGAGGATACGCTCGACCTCGCCGGAAAAGTCCGCGTGGCCCGGGGTATCGACGATGTTGATTTTTACGCCCTTGTAATGTACCGAAGTATTTTTTGCCAGAATGGTGATGCCGCGTTCACGCTCGATGTCGCCCGAGTCCATGACGCGCTCTTCCACCACCTGATTTTCACGGAATGCGCCTGCCTGCTTGAGCATCTGGTCGACCAGCGTGGTCTTGCCGTGGTCAACGTGTGCAATGATGGCGATGTTGCGCAAATCGTTACGAACCATATCTATTCCTCCATCTGCGGATAATTTTCGTGCAGATATTATTATACCCGCTTTTTGGTAGGTTTTCCACCTGTGTTATCATCAAAATTCACGTCAATTATGCGCACAAAACTGGCAATTTTGGCGCGTTTGCGTCTGTATGCACGAATTAGCGCGTCCGGTCCGGATGTCTTGACAGCGGTGGGGCGGCACAGTATACTGAAAGCAGCAAAGGCAGTCGGAAACCATTCTGAACATGTAAAAAGGAGGATGACTGATGTCCGGACAGGGAAAGAAGCTTTTGTGTGCAGTGCTGACGGGAGCAATGTGTCTGGGTGCTGCGGGTGCGGCAGGCACGACGGGGGATTTGACACCCAAGGGCGCACGGGCATATCTGGATGCGATTGTGCAGCTGCAGGAAAAATACGGTATGGCGTCAACAGCGTCGAAGGACAGTCCGCTGAGCGGCATGTGGCAGGGTCTTTCGCTGGCGCAGCTGGTGGACTTTGACGGCGACGGCACACCCGAACTGTACTGCGGCAGCTTCAGCGGTCAGCACCTGTATACCTACGACGGCGGGCTGGTGGATTTGAAGATTCCCGAGCGGGTGAGCAACTTCGGCACGGATGTTTCGCCTGTCACGCAGATGTACATCGATGCGGATAAGGCGTATTTGGTGGACGGCTATGAGGTGATGAACGGCGGCGAGGTGCAATATCTGACCAAACAGGGCAATCAGATGACGGCGGCGCTGACCTATGTGGATGCAATTGGTGAAAATCCGGATGGTACGTGGGGCGCGCATATCTGCTCGGTCAATGGGCAGCCGGTTTCGAGTGAGGAATTGAAATCCGCGCTGGCACAGCTTACTACGGGCATGACGGAAAAGAGTTATTCCTATTGGAACACCCCGTCGGCGCAGGACAGCGTGGAGGGTACGGTGCAGCAGACGATTACCGCGCTGCGCGCGCTGACCAACCCGACAGCGGTGGTGTCCTCGCATAAAGTGACGATCGATGGTGAGCCTGTATCGCTGGCAGCGTATGAAATCGGCGGCAACAATTATTTTAAGCTGCGCGATTTGGCGCAGGCGCTGTCCGGCACGGATGCACAGTTCGAGGTGGCATGGAACGGCGCGGCGCAGCGCATTGACTTGACGGCTGATACGGCTTACACACCGGTGGGCGGCGAGCTGGCCGATCTTCCGACGGGCAGCAGAGCAGCTGCGCTGACCGAGGCGACGGTTTATCTGGGGGACACGGCGCTCAACCTCACCGCTTACGAGATCGGCGGCAACAACTATTTTAAGCTGCGTGATTTGGGCGCGGCTCTGGATTTTGATGTACAGTGGAACGGTGATTTGCAGACTGTGGTCATTGATACGGATGCGCCTTATACGGAATCATGACAGACAAAGCGGCGGCTTGCTGATGCAGCTGCCGCTTTGCACGGTGCGCATAGTTTCGGGTGGGGAGAATCCCGCCTGCATATTAGGGGATTTGGCCATTTTTCTATGGAAACGCGATGTAAAATATGCTATAATAGGTTCGCAATACAGAATATAGATAGAGGAAAAGCATATGAAAGGAATTATTCTTGCTGCGGGAAAGGGCTCACGCCTGTATCCGATGACACGGCCGATTTGCAAGCCGTTGTTACCAGTATACGACAAGCCGATGATTTATTATCCGCTGGCGGTACTGCTTCAGGCGGGCATTCGTGACATTCTTATCATCATTCCACCCGGAGAGGAAGGTCCGTTTTACCGGCTGCTCGGTTCGGGGGGACGCTTTGGCGTGCATATCACCTATGAAGTGCAGGAGGTGGCACGCGGTATCGCGGACGCACTGCTAATCGGTGAGCAGTTTATCGGCGAGGATGATGTCTGCCTCGTACTGGGAGATAATATCTTTTATTCGCCGGATTTTGAGAGCTATTTGCAGCAGGCGCTGCGTCTGGGGCAGGGCGCCTGTGTATTCGGCTATCATGTGGATGATCCGCGCGCATTTGGCGTGGTGGAATTTGATGAGGAGGGCCGTGCGGTGTCTATCGAGGAAAAGCCGCGTTACCCCAAATCCAATTATATTGTACCCGGACTCTATTTCTATGATAATTCGGTCATGGAAATTGCACATAATCTCAAGCCGTCCGCACGCGGCGAGCTGGAAATTACGGATGTGAATCTGGAATATTTGCGCCGAGGCGCATTGCGTGTGGTGAAGCTGGACGAGGATTTTGTCTGGCTGGACGCCGGCACAGCGGATAATCTGCTCGATTCCGCACAGGAGGTCAAGCGTGTGCAGGATGAGAGTGGTCGATATATCGCCTGTCTGGAGGAGATCGCGTATCAGCGGGGCTATATCAGCCGCCAGACGCTGCAGCGGCATGCGTCGGATTTGGCAAAAACACTGTACGGACAGTATTTGCAGTGTCTGTAAAGGAGTCTAAGGATAATGGCAGTCTATACGGAAACAAAAACCTATCGTACTCGCGCTCATATGGGTATGATCGACGTAACCGATGATTTTCGCGCTGCGGTGCACAATGCCTGCCGCGAAACGGGGATGAAGTCCGGTATCATCACCGGTTTTACAACCGGCGGTGTAGCGGGCCTGACTACATTAGAGTTTGAGCCGGGGATGGTGCATCATGACCTCAAGGCCGCGATGGATGTGTTTTCGCCCTATACGGATGAAACCGGCCGCGTGATTCATTATCACCATCATGATACGTGGCACGATGACAATGGTTCGTCGCACATCAAGGCGGCGCTGCTTTCTCCGTTTATCGTCATTCCGTTTGTCGAAGGGGAAATCACTATCGGTCCGTGGCAGAACCTGACGCTGGTCGAGTGCGATACCCGCGACCGCACGCGGGATATTGTTTTTCAAGTGATGGGTGAGTAAAACGGTATAAGCAAACCCGGCAGCCGAATGGCTGTCGGGTTTTTGTATTTTCTTAATAAAAAACGAGAACAGGCAGAAAAAGGCCGCAGAGCAAATGCTCTGCGGCCTTTATGAAGAGAATCCACACTGAACGGGAAGGAGACAGCACCAGATCTGCTGTGGCTTTGCAGCGGATCATATACACCGCGGGATGCTCCGGCCCGTGGCAGAGAATAGGAGGTACAATCAGTGCTGTCCGAGGGATCAGCGGGGGAGAGAGCTTTACTTGGAAGCCTGTGCAGCCTTGATAGCGTCGATCATCATTGGAACAACCTTAAACAGGTCGCCGCAGATGCCGTAGTCGGCAACGTCGAAAATCGGAGCGGAGTCAG
>DYCA01000034.1 GCA_019418305.1 Clostridiales bacterium | reverse complement strand
CACATGGTCCTGCTCGTCGTACTGCGTTTTGACCGAGCGGGCGTAGTCCGCCTTGCGTGCGCACACATCCTCGTAGGAGGGGCATTCGACCGCGTCGAACGCCAGTCCCTCCACATCGTGCGCCAGATAGGCCGTGCCGCGCACACCCACGCAGGCGTCCGCGCCCTTTTTGCCGTGCTTCAGGTTGCGCGCCAGCTCGAGCACCGAGCGCTCGCTCATGCCGTACATCAGCCCGTCCGCGCCCGTGGACTCCAAAATGGAGGGCATCACGCGGTCGGCCCAGTAGTCATAGTGTGCAAAGCGGCGCAGGCTGGCCTCGATGCCGCCGAGGTAGACCGGCACCTCCGGAAATGCGCGCCGCGCAAGCATGGCGTAAACGGTCACCGCGCGGTCGGGGCGCTTGCCCGCCCTGCCGCCGGGGGTGTAGGCGTCGTCCGAACGACGCTTTTTGGCTGCGGTGTAGTGCGCGACCATGGAGTCGATATTGCCGCCGTTGATAAGTACCGCGTAACGCGGCCGGCCCATGGCGAGGAAGTCGCGCTCGTCGCGGAAATCCGGCTGGCTGAGGATGGCGACTCTGTAGCCCGCGTCCTCGAGCACACGAGAAATGATCGCGGTGCCGAACGAGGGATGATCGACATAGGCATCGCCGGTGACGAGCAGGAAATCGCAGTAGAACCAGCCGCGATCCTGCATATCCTGTTTGGAAATCGGGAGAAAACCGTTCATAAATACCCTTTCGCTTTGCAAAGCGTGAAAAGACGTATACCATAGAAGTAAGCGGTCCGGAAAGACGAAAAAGCGGTTGGCCACGCTCCTGCAGAGAAGGTGGTTTTATGGAGAGTGTGCGGCAGATTATTTTGATGCTGCGCCTTCTTGAAATCGTCAAGACCATAAAAAAATGACCGCCCACTTGCCCCGGGTACGGTCATTTTTTGAAATGATAGATACTTAGGGTCAACCGTCTTTGCCGGACTGCCCTTTGCTACTTTTCATTATAACGGTCCTGCGCCGTTTGTCAAGCCCCGCCTCAGTTATCGAGGTAGAACTGCACCAGCTCCTGCATCAGCTCGTCGCGGTCGATCTTGCAGATCAGGCTGCGCGCGTTATTGTGGTTGGTGATGTACGTCGGGTCCTCGGAGAGGAGATAGCCCACGATCTGGTTGATCGGGTTATACCCTTTCTCCTTAAGCGCGTCATATACTGCGGTCAGCGTGCGCTTCATTTCCTTGTTGGACTCGTCTACAAGGCTGAATTTTCTTGTGCCGTCAAGCATGTCTGTCTCCTTTCCGATCCTACCGGTTGGCTTTTTGCTATAAACAGCATAATACAAAACGGCCGAAAAGTAAAGTCTTATCCGCGCAAAACCGCACCGAAATCTTTTTCCAGCGCTGCCAGTGCATTTTTCATTGCCTTATCGCACTCTTCGTCGGTCAGCGTGCGGTCGGGTGCGCGCATGGACAGCGAGTAGGCAACCGACTTCTTGCCCTCGGGGATGCCCTTGCCCTTGTACACGTCAAACAGCTTGACGTTTTCCAGAATGTGTCCTGCGGCCTTTTCGATCGCAGCCTGCATGGAGGCTGCGGGTACCGCATCGTCGACCAGCACGGCGATATCGCGGGTCGACGCCGGGAATTTGGGCAGCGGGTGATAGAGCTTGACGGGGTCAATTGCTTCAAACAGAGCGTCCAGCGGCAGCTCGGCGGCGAGTACTTCGCCGGACAGGCCATAGCGCGCGGCGACGGTCGGATGCACCGTGCCGAACACACCGACGGGCTTGCCGTCGATCAGGATGTTGGCGCAGCGGCCCGGATGATAGGACGGGTTGTTCTTTTCCGGCATGAACTGCACGTTCTTGACATTCAGCTCACGGCAGATGGCTTCTACTACGCCTTTGAACTGGAAGAAGGACAGACGGCCGTAGCTGCCGAGGGTGATGATTTTCTCTTCGCGCGGCAAAACGTCCGGATCGGCCTTGCCGTCCTTGACGGTCGGGATATAGACTGTGCCCAGCTCAAACAGCGACGCGGTTGGATTGCGGTGCGCATGGTTGTGCGCCAGCGATTGCAGCATAGAGGGCAGCACGGTCGTGCGCATGACGCTGAAATCCTCGCCGAGCGGGTTGAGAATGGTCGTGGAGATGCGGCGCGGGTTGTCCTTATCCCAGCCGATCATGTCATAGAACTTCGGGGAGATGAAAGAATGGCTCATCGCCTCGTCAAAACCGGCCTCGCGGCAGGTCAGCGAGACATTCTGCTCCGCCAGCTGCTTGGGCGTGTACTCGCCCTGCACCATTTCGCCGGCATACAGCGTGGTCGGAATCTTGTCGTAGCCGTACATGCGCGCGACTTCCTCCGCCAGATCGCACATGCGCGCGATGTCCACGCGGAAGGACGGGATGATGACCTTGCCGTCCTCAACACGGAACTCGAGGCGTTCCAGATATGCCTTCTGCTCGTCGGCCGACAGGTCAAGGCCGAGCAATGCGTTCATCTTGTCCGGCTCAAAGGGCAGCGTCTTGGGGGTCAGGTCGGCGGCGCATGCGTCAATGATGCCGTCGACAACCTCGCCCGCGCCGAGCATTTCGACCAGCTCGCACGCACGCTGCACGGCGGGCATGGTCAGCGATGGGTCAAGGCCCTTTTCAAAGCGGCCGGACGCCTCGGTGCGCATGCCGAGCGCCTTGGCCGTCACGCGCACGGTTGCGCCGTGGAAGCAGGCAGACTCGAACACGACCGTCTTGGTGTCGTCCTCAATTTCGGAGTTTGCGCCGCCCATAACGCCTGCAACTGCAACCGGCTTATCGTTGTCGCAGATGGCGAGCATCTTGTCGGTCAGGTCGTGATCCTGCCCGTCAAGGGTTTGGATGGATTCGCCGTTCCGCGCGCGGCGCACGACAATCTTGCCGTCGGACAGGCAGGAGTAGTCAAACGCATGCATCGGCTGGCCGTATTCAAGCATGACGTAGTTGGTGATATCAACGATGTTGTTAATCGGGCGTACGCCGCAGGCATGCAGACGCTCACGCATCCACGCAGGGGACGGCTCGATTTTGATGTTCTTGACCAGACGCGCGGTGTAGCGCGGGCACAGATCGGTGTCGACCACCTCAACCGACATATACTTGTTGATGTCGTCGCCCGAACCCTTGACCACCGGCTCCTTGACCGAAAACGGACGGTCAAAGGTCGCGGCGGTTTCGCGCGCAAGACCGATGACGCTGAAGCAGTCGGCACGGTTGGAGGTGATTTCAAAGTCGGCAACGTAGTCGTCGAGACCGAGCACCTTCTTGATATCCTCGCCCACGGGCGTGCCTTCGGGCAGGAACAGGATGCCGTTCTCGCAGGCGTAGGGCACGCAGCCGTGCGTCAGCCCCAGCTCCTGGAACGAGCACATCATGCCGTTAGAGACTTCGCCGCGCAGCTTGCCCTTGGTGATTTTGACGCCGCCGGGCAGCGTGGACTTGTGCAGCGCGACCGGGCAGATTTCGCCCACCGAATCGGGGGTGACATTGGGCGCGCCGGTGACGATTTGAATGGGTTCGCTCTGACCCACGTCGATCTGGCAGATTTTCAGGTGGTCGGAGTCCGGATGGTCAACAACCGACAGCACTTTGCCGGTCACGACGTTTTCAATCTCCGCGCCGAGATAGTAAACCTCCTCGACCTTGGAGCCGGACATGGTCAGACGGGCGTCATACTCCTTGGGGGTGACGCCGGAAATATCGGTATAATCCGAAAGCCAGGAAAGCGGCAACTTCATAATAGATGAACGCTCCTTTATCGTAATGTTCAGGATACCGCGCCGTCAGGCGCATTTTAGAAAGGCTGCAAAGCAGCCGAAAAAACCGGGAGCACAAGGTGAATTGGTCGCAGACCAAGAGAGGGCGGCCTGGGCCGTGTATCACGGTTTTTCGCAGCGTGGGATGCATCCGTACGGAGGTACGGTGCATCCTTTCGTTCGAAAGCGTGGTTTCGAACGAAGTTCTTAGAACTGTTCCAAAAACCGCACGTCGTTCTCGTAGAACAGGCGGATGTCGTCAATCTTGAAACGGCCCATGACCGTGCGCTCCAGACCAATGCCGAACGCATAGCCCGAATACTCCTCGGGGTCGATGCCGCTCATTTCGAGTACCTTGGGGTGCACCATGCCGCAGCCGAGGATTTCGATCCAGCCCTCGCCCTTGCACAGCGGGCAGCCCGCGCCGTGGCAGCGGTAGCACTGGATATCCATTTCGGCACTCGGCTCGGTGAACGGGAAGTGGTGCGGACGGAACCGCACGACCGTATCCTCGCCGTACAGCTTTTTGGCAAACAGCTCAAGGATGCCCTTGAGGTCAGACATGCGGATGCCCTTATCGACAACCAGACCCTCGATCTGATGGAACAGCGGGGAGTGGGTGGCGTCAACCGTGTCCGAACGGTACACGCGGCCCGGTGCAATGATGCGGATGGGGGGCTTTTTCTGCTCCATCGTGCGCACCTGCATGGGCGAGGTCTGCGTGCGCAGCACCACGTTGTCCGAGATGTAGAAGGTGTCCTGCGTGTCGCGCGCGGGATGGTCCTTCGGGATGTTGAGCGCTTCAAAGTTGTAGTGGTCCAGCTCAACCTCCGGGCCTTCTGCAATCGAGAAGCCCAGACCGATGAAGATTTCCTTGAGCTCGTCCAGCACGATATTGAGCGGGTGTTTTTTGCCGATGACGACTTCCTCGCCCGGCAGAGTGACGTCGATGGTCTCAGCCTCCAGCTTATGTGCCAGCGCAGCCTGCTCGATGACTTCCTTCTGCTTGTCGATGATGGTCTCGATTTCGGCGCGCACATCGTTGATGAGCTGGCCGACAACCGGACGCTCCTCTGCGGCCACGTCCTTCATGCCCTTTAAGAGTGTGGTCAGCTCGCCTTTTTTGCCGAGAAAGCGTACACGCGCCTCGTCAAGTGCACGGGCGTCGCCCGCAGCGGCAAGCTGGTCCTTTGCGGCCTGCAAAATGCCTTGCAGTTTTTCTTTCATGATGACTCTCCTTTATGAAAAATCGTTCAGGGACGCAATAAAAAAGCCTTTCGTCCCGAAAAAGTAGGGACGAAAGGCGTATAATACATCTTCCGTGGTACCACCCTGATTCCCGGACAGGCCGGGCGCTCATTGAACGCCGGTAACGGGGCGTTACTTCGCCTGCGCCTACTGGAAAAGCCGTTCAGCGCCGGTGCTCGCAGGGGAACTTCGCGTCAGGTCTCTTTGAACGGCTCGCAGCCAAAGGCCGTTTTCTCTGAAAAGAGGGGAGTGACGGTACTTTCCCTGTTCATCGCAGGTATCGTTATTCCATAACAGTATTATTAAAACACAGTTTTCCGGCAAATGCAAGGGGAAGTTGCACAAATTTGCGTACAATCAGGCGCTCAGCGCAAAGGTGAGCGGTTTGCAGCTTTCAAACTGCCAGTCGGTCATCTCGACGACCACGCCGCCGGCAAGGGCATCGGCCGGCACATCCTCAAAAATATATGTCGTGATGCCGTATGCATCGGGCAGTATGGCTGCGTTGCAGTTGGGGAGTGTGGCAGGGTATATATCCCGGTTGGGGTCCTCGTTTTCGAAGAAGCATACGAGCGCTTCGGCCTGCGGATAGTAGACCGCGCGATGCAAGGTCACGCCGCCTTGCTTGACGGGCTGTGAAAGCAGCTCCTGCGCCGACAGGATGCCGTCCGGCACGGTGTTTTCAATTTGCGTCATGCGCGCGGTGCGCATTTCAGACTGGATGGTCTGTTGTTTGCCGACGGTCTGCCACGCAAGACCGGACACCGCGACGAGCACCGCCATGGCAAGCAGCACAAGCAGAAATTTTCGTTTGCGGGTCATGCGATTCCTCCTTCTAATACATCAAATGCGCCAGCGCGCTGTAAACCGGCGTGATGAACAGCGTGCCGATGACAAAGCTCACAAGGTTGGCGGTGATGGCATACGCCACGCGGCGCGCGCGGGTGTGCCCGCGCAGAAAGCGCGCATAGGCAAGCGCTTCGACGACGAAAATAACCGCTTCGACGGCAAACGCCCAGAAAAAGGCTTGTCTCCAATCGGCGGAGAGCAAAATGCGCCCATAGGTAAGCGTCATCAAAGTCTGCGTTGCAAGGTTGACCAGCAAAAACGGCTTGAGGTTTTCGTACAGCTTGAAACGGAACAACAGCAGCACCGCTGCCTCGATGAGGAGCGTTACCATAAAGGTGCAGACAAATTGTTTGAGCAGGCCAATTCCAATCGGTGAGGTCGAGATTTCGCCGGTCTGTGCGTTGATGGTAAAGGTTTGCATTGCGCGGGTGCGCTCGGCCTCGCCGGTCAGCAGCACCGTGCCGTCCTCATGCAGCAGCGCCGCACGGAACGGCGAGGGGAAGGGAATGGTCCATAAAAACACCTGCTCGCTGTCGTACGGTGCGTAGTCCCACACATACCAGCCGTCCGGCAAGGCGGCGGTGAGCGCTTCGGGCGGATTTTGCGGGGGATTGTCATACGGCTCGTTTCCGAGCAGAGCGACATATACAATGCCGTCGTTCATCCCGGCGATGCTGATGTAAATGGACGAGGTCGGCAGGCCGTTGGCGCGCGCGGAAACAGGCAGCAGAACAAGGAGCAAAGCAAACAGGCAGAGAACAGAACGGAGCTTTTGACGCATGGCGATCGCCTCCCTGTGTTTTGATACCTTCATTATAGCAGAGGGGCGGCAAAGCACAAGTTACAGGACGGGTTTTCAGTCGATGGCGCGCTCTTCCGCGCCGGAGAGCGCCTGCCGCAGTCCGGAAAGGACGGTTTGGCGGTCGGCGGTTTCGTCCGACAGCTCCATGTAGCGGACAAGGTCGTCCACCGCGCGCACCAGATACAGATAGGCGTCCTTGTAGTTGAGTTCATCCATGAGATACACCTCCAAATTATTAGTATATTCTTAGTACATTTTTAGTAGACTACCAACATCATACCACATAAAAGTCTTAAAGTGAACTTAAAATAAGTTCAAGTGTTTTGAGGTGTATTATGGGTGAGTCCAAACACATCGGTTTTCGCGTGGATGAGGAAACGCTGGAAAAGCTACGTTATGTTGCGTCCTACGAAGGACGCTCTATCAATGGACACTTAATGTATCTTGCGCGGGAAGATATTCGCCGCTTTGAAAAAGAACATGGTCAAATTGACATTTCTGAGGCGCAAAAATCTTGACAAACCCCATTTTTGTGGATATACTGATTAAGTTAATACGCAAAATGCAATGACAAAGAGGAGTATTCCTGTCCCCGCGCGTCAAGAGAGAGGGCGGTTCGGTGCAAGCCCTTCGGCGGGAAGGAAGAAGGTCGCTTTGGAGCAGGAGGGCTGAAAACAGTAGGCCGTCCCGTCCCGCCCACGTTACGGGTCAACGAGTGCGCGGCAGTCTTGCCGCGAATTTAGGTGGTACCACGGAGCACGCTTCGTCCTATACGGACGGCGTGCTTTTTTGTTTGCCCGTATTTCGCGGGCAGCGGGAAACGTGCGGCTGCGCGCCGCAGGCGCACAAAAGGTGGGGGAACACAAGGTTCCCCCGGCCTCTTGTGAATCACCTCCCCCTCCTTCAGGGCGCGCTTCGCGCGCAAGAGTGTGTTTTGCCAAACGGCTTCCACCCGCCTGACAGGAGAAACAGCAAGGGAGATTTGCCACCCCAGAGGGGGGCGCTGCCGCGCCGGCGGCGGTGCATACTAAAATCAGTCAATTTAATTCAAAAGGAGATAGACCCATGAGCGAACTGCCCAAGACCTACGACCCGAAAGCGGTCGAGGACAAGCTGTACAGCTTCTGGAACGACTCCGGCTTTTTCCATGCCGAGGTCAACCCGGACAAGAAACCCTATACCATCGTCATTCCGCCCCCGAACGTGACCGGCCAGCTGCACATGGGCCATGCGTTCGACGAGACCTTGCAGGACATCCTCATCCGCACCAAGCGCATGCAGGGCTATGAAGCGCTGTGGATGCCCGGCACCGACCACGCGGGTATTGCCACCCAGATTAAGGTGGAAGAGAACCTGCGCAAGGAAGAGGGTCTGACCCGTTACGACCTCGGCCGCGAGAAGTTCCTCGAGCGCGTTTGGGACTGGAAGAACAAGTATGGTGACCGCATCATCAGCCAGCTCAAAAAGCTCGGCTCGTCCTGCGACTGGGAGCGCGAGCGCTTCACGATGGACGAGGGTTGCTCCAAGGCGGTACGCGAGGTGTTTGTCAACCTGTATAACAAGGGGCTGATTTACAAGGGCCACCGCATCATCAACTGGTGCCCGCACTGCACGACCGCGCTTTCCGACGCGGAGGTCGAATATGAGACCCAGCCGGGCAAGCTGTGGCACATCCGCTACCCGCTGGCGGACGGTTCGGGCGATTTGGTCGTGGCGACCACCCGCCCGGAGACCTTCATGGGCGATACCGGCGTTGCAGTCAACCCGAACGACGAGCGCTACAAGCATCTGATTGGCAAGACCTGCATCCTGCCGATTATGAACCGTGAAATCCCGATTTTCGGCGATGATTACGTTGATATGGAGTTTGGTACGGGCTGCGTCAAGGTCACGCCCTGCCACGACCCGAACGACTTCGAGATGGGCCAGCGCCACAACCTCGAGCAGATTCTCGTATTCAACGAGGACGCGACCGTGAACGAAAACGGCGGCAAGTACGAGGGCATGGACCGCTACGAGTGCCGTAAGGCGGTCATCAAGGACCTCGAAGATGGCGGCTATCTGGTTAAAATTGAGGACCACGAGCACAACGTCGGCACCTGCTATCGCTGCGGCACGACGGTCGAGCCGATGACCTCGGCACAGTGGTTTGTCAAGATGGCGCCGCTAGCAAAGCCTGCAATGGACGTTGTCACCGAGGGCAAGACCAAGTTTGTGCCCGACCGTTTCTCCAAGACCTATCTGCGCTGGATGGAAAACGTGCATGACTGGTGCATCTCGCGCCAGCTGTGGTGGGGCCATCGCATCCCGGCGTTCTACTGCGACGACTGCGGCGAAATGACCGTTTCCAAGGAAGACGTGCACGTTTGCCCCAAGTGCGGCTCGAAGAACGTCCGTCAGGAAGAGGATGTACTGGATACATGGTTCTCGTCCGCACTGTGGCCGTTCTCCACGCTCGGCTGGCCGGAAAAGACGCCCGAACTGGACTACTTCTATCCGACCTCCACGCTGGTTACCGGCTATGATATCATTTTCTTCTGGGTAGCCCGCATGATTTTCTCGGGCGTCGAGCACATGGGGCAGACCCCGTTCGACACCGTGTATATTCACGGGCTGGTGCGCGACGCGCAGGGCCGCAAGATGTCCAAGTCGCTTGGCAACGGCATCGACCCGCTGGAAATCATCGACCAGTACGGCGCAGACGCGCTGCGCTTCACGCTGGCGACTGGCAACAGCCCCGGAAACGACATGCGTTTCTCGGACGAGCGTGTGCAGGCGTCGCGTAACTTCTGCAACAAGATTTGGAACGCGTCGCGCTTTATCCAGATGAACCTGACCATCGGCAAGGACAAGGCCGCCGAGCTGCCCGAGACGCTGGCGCTCGAGGACAAGTGGATCGTGTCCAAGTACAATACGCTCATTGCCGAGGTCACCCGCAACATCGACCAGTACGAGCTGGGTTTGGCTGCCGCCAAGCTCAACGACTTTATCTGGGACAACTTCTGCGATTGGTATATCGAAATCGCCAAGACCCGTTTGCAGGCGGGCGACGAGAATGTGCAGAAGGTGCTGTGCTATGTGCTGTCCGGCGCGATGCAGCTGCTGCATCCGTTCATGCCGTTCATCACCGAGACTATCTGGCAGGCGCTGCCGCACGAAGGCCCCTCGGTCATGGTTTCCCAGTGGCCGGAGTACGACGAAAAGCTGCACTTTGCTGCTGAAGAGGCGCAGATGGAGACACTGATGGACGCGGTGCGCGCCATCCGCAACCGCCGCAGCGAGATGAACGTTCCGCCGTCCAAGAAGGCCAAGGTGCTCATCCTGACCGAGAAGAAGGACACCTTTGCCGCCGGCGAAGGCTTCTTCCCGAAACTCGCTTATGCATCCGGCATCGAGCTGATTGACGCAGTACCCGCGGACGCGGCCAAGATGGCCTCGGTCGTCACGGGCGACGCGCAGCTCTATATGCCGATGGGCGACCTCATCGACTTCGCCGCCGAGCGCGCGCGCCTCGAAAAGGAGAAGGCTAAGGTCGAGGACGACATTGAGTTCGTCATGAAAAAGCTGAGTAACCCGAAGTTCGTCGACAAGGCGCCTGAGAAGGTTGTCGCGGTCGAGCGCGAGAAGGCCGAAAAGCTGCGCGAGCACCTCGCAAAGCTGGAGGAATCCATCGCAGCACTGGGCTGATTGGTTCAATTCAAATGCAAGCGCCGCAGGCAAAAAGCCTGCGGCGCTTTTCGCTTCCCCGTATTTAATACGAAACAAAGGTTGAAAAATTGTTGAAACTGTCCATTACTTTTTTGCCGTTTTGGTCGGATATTTACATATAAAGGGATTTAATTGGCAGCAAGGGATGGAGGGACAGATTATGGTGGAACGAATTGAACGAATACGGGCACTTTATCGTGTGGCAGGACAGCAGCTCCGGAGTACCGGTGTAGACACTTATCGCGCCGCCGGGCAGGCGGAGCCGCAGGATACAGTGACGCTGGATACCGACTGGCAGCAGACCGACTGGACGCGAGCGGTCAATGAGGTGCTGGAAAGCCTGCGTGACAGCTTTCCCGGCATCGAGATTGCGACCGGCAGTGTGCAGGATGGAGACGAACTGAAGCAGCTCGCTATCGGGCTGGGCGGCGGAAAGCATCTGGTGATCGATCAGGCGTTTCTGGATAAAATGGCGCAGGGTCCGGAGGAGTTTCAGGAGGGCTGCGACGCACTGCTGCGGCTGCTGCGTACGCTGAGCGTCACGGATATCACGGGCGTATATGTCGGCGAGGAGAAAGCGCAGACATGGAAGTATTTCGAAAAATCTCCGGCGGCTGAGCAGATGGAGAAGGCAAGGCAGCTGCTGCACTGGTTTGCGGAGATGAACAAACCGAAGGAGCAGAAAAAGACGATTTTCGTCACCAACCCGCGCAACTACTCGACCAAGGGAAAGTATCATCGCTTGGCCCGTGCAGCGAGTGTGGGGCAGGTGAATATGCTGATTTCGGATATCAACAGCACGATTGACAGCCTGCAGGGCGAGGCCATGTCCTCCGGCGAAAACGCAGCCAAAGCGCGGCGCGCTATTCGTTCGCTGCGCACACTGCTGCAGCGTGCGACACGGAAAATCAGCCGTCTGCAAGCGGAAAAGCTGCTCAGTGCCAAGAAAAAACGCGCTGAGCGTGAGCAGAAGCAGGAGGAGGCAAACCGCTTGCGTCGCGCGCAAAAGGAGCAGCGTACCAAGCGGATGCGCGCGGATGTGACAACGGCAAACGGCGGCATCGTACAGATGCCCGCGCAGAATAAGCGCTGGAAGAACAGCCCCTATGATGCGTTTTCCGCTGTGGCAGCGCCTGCCTGTCCGCTGCCCTCGGTTTCTGCGGGTGATATGGGCGGCGCGGGGGACGCTGCGGGCGGCGCGGTCGAGATGGGACCGGAGATTGCGCTTTGAGTCAGTCGAGCAACGGAAGAGGGGGAAACTGCGGTTTCTCCTTTTTCTTTTTGGCGAGGCATGGTATAATGTTGCATATCGTTTTTCAGGAAAGGGTTTACTATGAATACCGCAATTCCCAAAACCGCCGTTGATTATATTCACTCGCTCGGTCGATTTTCCGGCGCGCCCGGCCTGCACCGCATCCGCGCTTTGTGTGCGGCGCTGGGCAATCCGCAGGACGGACTGAAATTCGTGCATTTGGCGGGCACGAATGGCAAAGGTTCGACCGCGTGCATGTTGGATTCTGTGCTGCGCGCGGCGGGATATCATGTAGGACTGTATACTTCGCCCTACCTCGTGCAGTTTCATGAGCGCATCCGCGTAGACGGCGTCATGATTCCGGATATGGATTTAACGCGTTTGTCTGCGCGTGTGGCGCAGGCCTGTGAAGGGCTGACGCTGCCGGAGGGTGAGCGCATCGGTGAGTTCGAGTTCACCACGGCGCTGGCATTTCTGTACTTTGCCGAGCAGCGGTGCGATATCGTCGTGCTTGAGACTGGACTTGGCGGCCGGTGCGACGCGACCAACATCATCCTCGCACCTGAGGTGTGTGTTATCACCCCGATTTCGCGCGATCATATGGCGGTGCTGGGCGACACGGTTGCCGAAATCGCGGCCGAAAAGGCTGCGATCATCAAGCCCGCCTGTGCGGTGGTTTGTGCGGACGGTCAGCCGGATGAGGCGTTGCCGGTCATCCGGCACGCGTGCGACGCGGCGGGCGCTGTCTGGTATGACGGCATGCAGGATATGCAGCTGCTGCGCTGCGATATCACGGGTTCGGCGTTTGTGCGCGGAGGACAGGGTTACACCATCCCGATGCCCGGCCGCCATCAGCTGCAAAACGCACAAACTGCGCTGCGTACGCTTGCCGCGCTGCGGGAGCGCGGCTGGAACATCCCGCAGGAAGCCGAGGTGCGCGGACTGGCGCGGGCGCGCATGCCCGGACGGCTGGAGCGCATGATGGATCAGCCGCTGGTGCTGCTCGACGGGGCGCACAATGCCGCGGGCGTGGCGGCACTCACCCGCACGGTGGACGAAATGCTCAAAATGCGCCGTCTGTTGGTCGTGATGGGTATGGTCAAAGATAAGGAATATGGGAGATGCATTTATCAGATGGCACGCCGCGCAGATGTGTTCTTTGCCTGCGCGCCTGAGGAGGATACACGCGCGCTGCCTGCGCAGACTGCGGCGGCCATTGCCGAACAGCACTGCGGTGAGGTGTATGACTGCCATACGGTTGAGCGCGCGCTTGAACTGGCGCTGGAAAAGGCCGCGCCACGTGATTGCGTGCTGGTGTGCGGTTCGCTGTACCTGATTGGCGAGGCGGAAAAAATCCTGCGCACGCGACAGAAAGCGGCAGAATAAAACGGTAAAAAATGGTAAACTAAGGCTTGTACCGGGAAGGTACAAGCCTTTTTTGTTTTGACAGAAAAAATGAGGTGAAAAACACTTATGCTGCATATCACACAGGCGGAGAGCGGCGGCGTGCTGACGGTTTCGCTATCGGGTGAGCTGGATCATCATGCTGCGCGCGAAGCCATTGAGCAGAGCGAGGATTTGATGGCGCTCTATCCCTGCGAAAAGCTGGTGCTCAATTTGGCGGGACTGACGTTTATGGACAGTTCGGGCCTTGCGGTCGTGCTGCATCTGCACCGCACCTGTGCGCGCAGCGGCTGCGATTTTGTGGTACGCGGCACGCCGCCGCAGCCCATGCGTGTGTTTGAGGCGGCGGGTCTGCCGCAGGTCATGATTTTCGAGAGGGGGGAGTAATTTGCGCGCGGTCATCAACAAAATGAGCCTGAAATTTGAAAGCCACTCGGTTAACGAAGCGTTTGCGCGGCAGGCGGTGGGCGCGTTTGTGGCGCAGCTCGACCCAACGATGGAGGAGCTGGGCGATATCAAAACCGTCGTATCCGAGGCAGTCACAAATGCGATTGTCCATGGTTATGCGGATAAAACGGGGTTTATTACGGTCACGGTGCGGTTGCTGGAAGGGCGTATTCTGGAAATTAAGGTTAAGGACACCGGACGCGGTATCGAGAATGTCGAGCAGGCGCGCCAACCCATGTTTACCACTGGGGACGATACCCGCAGCGGCATGGGCTTTACCATTATGGAATCGTTTACCGATAAGCTGCGCGTGCGCTCCACGCCCGGCAAGGGAACGATGGTGACGATGATTAAGCTGCTGCGGGAGCGTGGCGCGTGACCGGAGCAATGCGCGGCTTGCTCGAGCGGGCGGCGGCGGGCGACCGCGATGCGGAAGCGCAGCTGATCGAGGAAAACAGCGGGCTTATCTGGTCGATTGCGCGACGGTACTACGGGCACGGCGTAGACCCGGACGACCTGTACCAACTGGCCTGTGTGGGCTTCATCAAGGCGGTGCGCGGTTTTGACGTGGCGCTCGGCAACGAATTTTCTACTTATGCGGTGCCCAAAATCGCGGGCGAGATCCGGCGTTTTTTGCGGGACGATGGTGCAGTCAAGGTCGGGCGTGCGGTCAAGGAACGCGCGGTGCGCGTGCGTCGCATTCAGGCTGAGCTGGAGGGACGCACCGGGCGCTCACCCACGGTGACCGAGGTTGCGGCTGCTGCTGGACTGACGGTGGAAGAGGTCGCTTCCTGTGAGCAGGCGGACGTGACGGTGGATTCATTTGAGCGCGAGTTGTCCGGCGGCGGACGGCTGGGCGATATGGTGGGCGATGAGGGCATGGAGGAGCGCACCTGCCTGTATTTGTCACTGGGTGAGGCGATCGGCACACTGCCGGAGCGCGAGCGGCAGGTGCTTTCTTTGCGCTTTTCGCGCGACCTGACGCAGCAGCAGGTATCCAAAATTATCGGGGTGTCACAGGTGCAGGTGTCGCGCATTGAAAAGCGCGCGATTGAAGCACTGCGCAAGAAACTGGTGGAATAGAGCGGGCAGCATGTTGAATGCGGCCCGCTTTTTTGGGGGATGCAGATTGGCGTTGACAGGTCGCGCGGGCTGGGTTAAACTGAAAGCAGATATCGGAAAGGGGTGGAAACGATGCGGAAAACAGTGCGGAAATCGGTGGTTGGCTGGGCTGCGGGTCTGGCTGTAATTTGGGTGATGATCGTGCTTGCCATATCGCTTTCTCCCACGATGCAGGGCAGCATTCCGTATTTCGGCAGCTTTGGCAGCCGCACGATGTGGGTTGCAGCTGCGCTGGCTGCAGCGGTATATCTGATTCCTGCGGTGTTATACGGCGTGGGGCAGCATTGGGCGAAATATCTGCTTGCTGTTATCAACGGTGCGGTAATGGTGGTGACGCTTGTGCTGCTCGGCCTGATGGTAATTATGCTGCTCTTCCAAATCGGCATTGAGGGATGGTATGTCATGGGGCTTGACCGATGGTTCGCTCTTGTGGAGGTGTTGGGTGTTGCAGCGTTTATTATGGGTTTCCTGTGGTTCCGGGCGGCGTTTCCCGTGCGCGGGGCGGCTTAAGGTGAAATAACGGATGGCGTGGTATGCCGTCTGAAATGATAAGTAAAAGGCTTGATATCTGAAACAAACAGATATCAAGCCTTTTTTATGCGTGCGTGGAAACGGTAAGGGATTGGGGGGAGCGTGGTGGAGCGGTAGTGTCTCGAACAATGAGTTCGGAGGCAACAAGCGACACCAATACGGTGGTATCACCGTTGATAATTTCGTCCAATCGTTTTACCGCCAATTCGCCGATTTTTTGTTTGGGGATACGCATTGTGGTTAAAGCGGGGGAAAAGAGGGAACAAACGAGGGAATCGTCAAAACCGACGATGGAGAGGTCTTGCGGTACACGAAGGGAAGAAAAAGATAGTGCTTTGAGAGCGCCGGCGGCTATGATGTCATTGTAAGCAAAAAAAGCGGTAGGTAAATCGGTGGTTTGCTCCAGATAACGGCTGAAGGCACGACAGGCGGGATCAACAAAAATGGGAAGTGTGATAATATCTTCCGGTCTCAATTCCAAACCGAGCTTTTGTTGGGAATGATAAAATGCGTTTTGTCGTTCCGGCAGTGCGCCGGTGGCCTCGTTAGCGGTTAAAAAGCCGATGCGTCGATGGCCGAGATCGTACAGATGGCGCAATGCCTGATAGACGCTGAAAGTGCTTTCCACCGTGACGGAATTGATGGCGTGTTCGGGAAAGCGCGAGTCAACCACCACGGTTGGAATGCGGGTTGCCGAAAATAAATCGGCATGTATGGGATCAAATTCGGAGGCGAAGAAAATAATGCCGTCCAGAGATTGCTGGTTCGCTTCGTCGAGAAGGTGCGGTAAGCCGGTTAGGTTGGTATTGGTTACATTGATGTTGTAGCCCAGTTTTTTTGCGGTGGAATCCGCTCCGTCGAATATTTTTTCATAAAAATCGTCCACGGATTCAAAGAGATGCCCGGAACCTCGAAAACGAATATAAAGAATGTTTCTTTTGGCGGGAACAGTGGTTTCATGCCGTATGGAATAGCCGTGTTCGGATAGCAG
>DYCA01000033.1:2177-17757 GCA_019418305.1 Clostridiales bacterium | reverse complement strand
CTTCAGCTCCTCATTTATCATAGCATTCCCGCCGTATTTCACCACAACGGTCTGTCCGTAATATTTCTGAATATATGGCAGCGCTTCAACCAGAATTTTGGCTTTCAGCTCTGCATCAAGTTGTGTATCCATGTTGCCTCTTCCCTTTATCTTCTGAAATTATCAGGTGCGGTAGTCGCCGTTGATCTTGACGTAGTCATAAGTCAAATCGCAGCCCCATGCTGTCGCACAGTATTCTCCCTCATTGACATTAACTGCAATAACAACTTCCTTTTCGGACAGGATCTTCTTGGCAGCATCCTCGTCAAAATCGACTGCCTCGCCCTTTTCGCAAACCGTAATGCTGCCCGCAGCAGACGAAAACGCAACAGAAACATATTCCGGTCGGAACGGTGCCTTGGAATAGCCCATCGCACACAGCACCCGACCCCAGTTGGCGTCCGCGCCGAACATGGCCGCTTTGACCAGATTCGATCCGACAACCGCCTTGGCCAGACGCTCGGCCGTCTCTTCCGATCGCGAACCGCCCACCGTACAGGTAACCAGCTTAGTCGCACCCTCGCCATCCGCCGCAATCTGACGCGCCAGACGAGTATTGACTTCACCCAGCGCCTTGCAGAACACCTGATAGTCCTCGTCCTGCCAATCAATCAGTTCGTTACCCGCCTTACCGTTAGCCAGCACAACACACATATCGTTGGTCGAGGTATCTCCGTCGACTGTAACACGGTTATACGTCTTACGCACGTTTTCCTGCAAGGCTTCAGTCAACATTTCATGCGTTATCGCACAGTCGGTCGTGATAAACGATAACATGGTTCCCATGTTCGGATGAATCATGCCGCTGCCCTTGCAGATGCCACCGATGCGGCAAGTTTTTCCGCCGATAGTAAACTCGACCGCCGCAGTCTTAGTCCTAGTATCGGTCGTCATGATAGCGAGATTCGCCTTCTCCGATCCGTTCTCTTCCAACTTGATTTCCGGCAGATGCTCCTCAATACACTCAACCGGCAACCGCTGGCCGATGACGCCGGTGGAAGCGACGACAACGTCCTCCTCATCCACACCGAGCAGTTTAGCTGCCGCCTTCGCCATGCGGCGCGCATTCTCCATGCCGTCCGGCGCACAGGCGTTGGCGTTACCGGCATTCGCAATAATCGCACGCGCCACGCCGTTTTCCAGGTGCTCCATGGTGACATAAACCGGTGCCGCCTTGACGCGGTTCATCGTATAGGTCGCCGCAGCGGTGCATTCACATGCGCTGAAAATAACGGCAGTGTCATCATTTACTCGGCTGTCCTTGATGCCGCAGCGAATACTGCCTGCAGTAAAACCTTGTGCGGCGCACACGCCGCCCTCGATAATTTTCATCGTTTCATTTCTCCTTTACGCACAGCGCTGTCAGGATAATTACAGTGTCAGCCCGGTAGTTTCTTCGAGTCCGAGCATAATATTCATATTCTGCACCGCTGCGCCCGACGCTCCCTTGCCGAGATTGTCAAACAGCGCGGTGACGATGGTCTGTTCTTCATGCCCGCACACAATCAGCCGCAGGCTGTCATGACCGGCAAGCGTATTGGCATAAATCACCGGCTCATCACCGCCGAGCGGCGCGACCGTGACTAGCTTCTGTCCCTCGTAATGCTTTGAAAGTGCTTCGTGGACACATTTTGCATCCAGGCCGGGCAGCATGACAGTTGTCGCCATCCCCTTATAAAAATCGCCCACCACCGGCACAAACACCGGCGGCTGCATCAGTCCGCAGACGTATATCATTTCGGGCAGATGCTTGTGATGCAGGTTTAAGCCGTAGATACGTTCAGAATCATGTTTCAGATCGCGTTCTGCGTCCTCATACTCGGCAATCATCTTCTTACCGCCGCCGGAATAGCCGGTCAGCGACGAACAGGTGAAGGCATAATCTGCCGGCACGACATCGTGCGCCACCAGCGGATACACCGAAGCGATAAATCCACTCGCATGGCAGCCGGGATTGGCAACCCGCTTGGAGTCTGTAATCGCCATACGATGTGCTTTGGATAACTCAGCAAAACCATAATCCCAGTCGGGATTAGTACGGTGTGCAGTCGAAGCATCAATGACGCGGGTGTTCTGATTCTCAATCAGAGAAACCGCTTCTTTCGCCGCAGCATCCGGCAGACACAGGAATACAATGTCCGCAGCGTTCAAAAACTTGCGGCGCTCATCCGTGTCCTTGCGCTTATCTTCGTCAATCAGCAGCAGTTCAATATCATCCCGACCGGAAAGGCGGTCGTAAATCTGCAGGCCGGTTGTACCCTCTTTGCCGTCAATATATACCTTAGGCTTCATCGCCCTCTACCTCCGCGATGAAGTTTTCGATTTTATCAATCTGGCGCGTGACCTCCTGCGGCGCAGGACCGCCGATTACCTTTCTGCCGGCAACGCAAGTGCGCAGATCGAGCGCATCGTATATATCGTCTCCAAACTTATCCGAAATGGCAGCAAAGTCGCGCATCGTCATAGTTTCGAGCGTTTCATCCGCTTTGATACACTGATTAACCAAACGGCCGACCGTCTTATACGCGTCACGGAACGGCATACCCTTCTTGGTCAGATAATCTGCACAGTCGGTAGCATTGATGAAGCCGCCGGACGCCGCCTTGCGCATATTATCCCGGCGCAGCGTCATAGTGGCGAACATGGGCGTAAACACTTCAAGGCACTGCTTGACCGTGTCGATTGCGCCAAACACTGCCTCCTTGTCCTCCTGCATATCCTTATTGTACGCAAGCGGCAGACCCTTAAGCACAGTCAGCATGGTCGTCAGCGCGCCATACACGCGGCCGGTCTTGCCACGAATCAGTTCACATACATCTGGATTTTTCTTCTGCGGCATGATGGACGATCCGGTAGAATAGGCGTCATCCAGCTCCACGAACTTGAACTCCCACGAGCACCATGAGATAATCTCCTCGGACAGACGCGACAGATGCATCATCAGGATGGACAGCGCCGAAAGCAGCTCTACACAGTAGTCACGGTCAGAAACACCATCGAGTGAGTTATCAGTCAGGCGGGCAAAACCAAGCTGCTGGCGGACGAACTCACGGTCGATCGGATAAGTCGTGGATGCCAGCGCGCCTGAACCAAGCGGCATCTCATCCATGCGTTCAAAACAGTCCTGCAAGCGGCCGATGTCTCGTTTGAGCATGTTGGCATATGCCATCATGTAATGCGCAAATGTGGTCGGCTGCGCGCGCTGCAAATGTGTATAGCCAGGCATAACTGCATCCAGGTTTTCACGGCTTTTTTTGCACAATGCTTTCATGAACGTGCAGATCATGGAAATGATTTCTTGTATCTCGTTTTTGACGTACATGCGCATGTCAAGCGCAACCTGATCGTTTCTCGAACGGCCGGTATGCAACCGCTTACCAGTGTCGCCGATGCGTTCGGTCAGCAGCTGCTCAATATTCATATGAATATCCTCATAGTCAAGCGAGAACTCCACCTTACCGTCCTCGATGTCTTTGAGGATACCTTTCAATCCTTCTACGATCTTTTCAGCCTCGTGTTCCTCAATAATGCCCTGCTTGCCCAGCATAGTGGCATGTGCGATCGATCCGGTAATGTCCTCTTTATATAACCGGCAGTCAAATAGGATGGACGAGTTAAAATCGTTTACCACCAGATCGGTTTCCTTTTGAAACCGTCCTGCCCATAATTTTGCCATATTGCGTTACCTCACAAAACACCCGTAGGGCGGCACGTTCGGACATGCCGCCCTACAACATTGAATTACTTTTCTACCGACGGGAAGTGCATTCCGGTCTTTTTATACAGGATCTGGTCGTTCAGCGCACGCACCTTGAGCGGCAGGCCAAACAGATTGATGAAGCCTGCAGAATCCGCCTGATCGTAGCAATCGTCCTCGTTAAAGGTCGCCATATCCTCGGAGTACAGGCTGTACGGCGAGGTGACGGATGCCGGAATAATATTCCCCTTGTACAGCTTGAGCTTTACATCACCAGTAACAGTCTCCTGCGTAGAATCTACAAATGCGGAGAGTGCCTTACGCAGCGGCGTGTACCACTGGCCGTTATAAACCAACTCGCCGAACTTCATTGCAACCTGTGCCTTATAGTGGGCCGTCTCCTTATCAAGCGTAATCTCCTCGAGCTTCTGATGCGCCGCGTACAGCACCGCGCCGCCCGGAGTTTCATACACGCCGCGGCTCTTCATGCCGACCAAACGGTTCTCAACGATATCCAGAATACCAACACCGTTTTCACCGCCGAGCTTGTTTAGCTTTTCGATGATGGCAACCGAATCCATCTCTTCGCCGTCTACCGCAGTCGGCACGCCTTTTTCAAAGTGGATAGTCACATAAGTCGGCTTGTCGGGTGCCTGCTCAGGCGATACACCCAACTCGAGGAAGCCCGGCCGATTGATCGGCGCCTCGTTGGAAGGCAATTCAAGGTCAAGGCCCTCATGGCTCAGGTGCCACAGGTTCTTATCCTTAGAATAGTTGGTTTCCTTATTGATCTTCAGCGGAATATTATGTGCTTCCGCGTAAGCAATCTCCTTTTCGCGGCTGTTCAGCTCCCAGAAACGCCACGGAGCAATAATATCCATCTGCGGCGCAAACGCATGAATAGCCAACTCGAAACGAACCTGATCATTGCCCTTACCCGTGCACCCGTGGCAGATGGCATCCGCGCCTTCTTTGAGCGCAATCTCGACGATGCGCTTGGCAATAATCGGACGCGCAAACGAAGTGCCAAGCAGGTACAGCTCATAAGTAGCACCCGCCTTCATGGTCGGAATGATGTAATCATCAACGAATTCCTTGGTCAGGTCTTCGATGTACAGCTTGGACGCGCCTGTCTTGAGCGCTTTCTCTTCCAGACCTTCCAGCTCACCAGCCTGACCGACATTACCGGACACCGCAATAACCTCGCAGCCATAATGCTCTTTGAGCCACGGAATAAGTACCGAAGTATCCAAACCGCCAGAGTATGCCAGAACAACTTTGTTATATTTCTTTTCCATTTCTCTTGACCTCCATACCTGTCATTTTTTCGACTGTTTCATTATACTCCCTATGCTATCGTTTGGCAAGGATAATTTATAAATATTTTATATTATGTATATTTATTCATTTTGTGTATTTTTTCTAGCAAAGAAATGCTTGCACTTTTAGCTAAATCGTACTATGATATCTATAAATGTACTGTGTCAAGACAGATACATGGAATGAATAAAGCGTACGGGTTACGTGCGCAAAGGGGCGTTTTCGCAATGACAGACAAGAATCTGACCATGTTGACCGACTTTTATGAGTTTACCATGGCACATGGCTACTTTGAAAAAGGAATCGCGGATCGCCGCGCATATTTTGACATGTTTTTCCGTCGTGTGCCAGATGGCGGCGGTTATGCCATCATGGCAGGCGTCGAACAGCTAATCGACTATTTTAAGAATCTGCACTTTACCGAAGAAGATATCAAATACCTGCGCGGCCGCGGCTGCTTTTCCGAAGCATTCCTCCATTATCTCAGACATTTTAAATTCCAGTGCGATGTCTGGGCAGTGCCGGAAGGCACACCTGTTTTTCCGGGCGAGCCACTGGTCACGGTTGCAGGACCAATGATACAAGCACAGTTTGTAGAAACAATGGTGCTGCTTACCATCAATCATCAGACTCTGATTGCCACCAAGGCCAACCGCATTACACGCGCGGCACAGGGCCGTACCGTACTTGAATTTGGCTCTCGTCGCGCGCAAGGTTATGACGGTGCCATCTACGGTGCACGCGCAGCCTATATCGGCGGCTGTCAGGGTACCGCCTGCGTACTGGCTGACCGTGATTTCAAAATTCCCGCCGGCGGCACCATGGCACATTCGTGGGTGCAGATGTTTGACAGCGAATATGAGGCATTTAAAGCCTATGCCGATATCTATCCGGATAACTGTATTTTTCTGGTGGATACTTACAACGTTCTTAAATCCGGTGTACCCAACGCATTGCGTGTTGCGCGTGAAATGGTTGAAGAGAAAGGCATTCGGCCGCGTGGCATCCGTCTAGACTCAGGCGATATTGCTTATCTTTCTATTGAAGCACGTAAAATGCTGGATGAAGCCGGTTTCCCGGATATGCAGATCATGGCATCCAACTCGCTCGACGAATATCTGGTGCGCGATCTGCTGGTACAAGGTGCATGCGTGGATTCTTTCGGCATCGGTGAGCGCCTGATCACCTCAAAATCCGAACCAGTCTTTGGCGGTGTCTATAAACTTGCCGCAGTTGAGAACGCCGAGGGCGAGATCATCCCCAAGATCAAGGTTTCGGAAAATGTAGAGAAAATCACTACGCCGCACTTCAAACAAGTCTATCGCCTGTTTGACAATAAGACCGGCAAGGCGCTTGGCGATGTGCTGACGATTCACGACGAGGTGATTGACAGCGACCAGCCCTATACCCTGTTCCATCCGATCCATACCTGGAAGAAAAGAGTTGTTACCGATTACACCGTGCGTCCACTGCGTGTGCAGCTTTTCAAAGAAGGACGCTGTGTATACACCAACCCGAGTATTAACGATATCCGCGAATATTGCCTATCCGAAGTCGATACACTTTGGGAGCAAATCAAGCGATTTGAAAACCCACAGACCTACTTTGTAGATCTATCTCAAAAACTGTGGGACTGCAAGCATGCATTGCTGGAAGCCTGCCGCATTTAACGTACAGCAAAAACGACCGACAAATCAGCAGAGTGATTTATCGGTCGTTTTTATTTCCCTTCCCCTGATATCGAAAAAAATGCGTCCGGCATTCACTCCGGACGCATTTTTTAAAACAAATTCACCACACCTATCACGCTGTGTGATGCAATCAGCATAATGATACCCGCCGTAACGACACCCGCCAAAATGGACAGCAGCGCCTTGGTTTTCGGCATTTTCAAAATAGTAGCAATCAGCGCACCCGACCACGCTCCAGTACCCGGCAACGGGATCGCAACAAACAGAAACAGGCCAATACGCGCGTATTTCGTAACCTGATCGGTTTTGGAAAGCAATTTCTGCTTGTAGGCTGTCGCAAATTTGGTCAACGGCGGCAGTGTGCACACCCAATCCAGAATCTTTTCACCAAAAAACAGCAAAAAAGGAATAGGAATCATATTTCCCAAAATGGCCAACGGAATCAATGTGGCCTCCGGCATACCCGCCATAACGCCCAGCGGTACTGCACCACGCAGTTCCACCAACGGCACCATCGAAATAATGACAACTGCAAGCTCACGTCCTGCACCGAGCAGCCAGTTGAACAAATCGGCAAACATCTTTTTTCATCCTCCAAAATGAACAGATACTTGATTATAATACATGAATTTTTCCCATAAAGCAAGGTTTTTTCTCCATAATTTGTTTGACACATTCCTCCCGTCGGGATATACTATGGATACATCGGTAATCGAGGTATTGGAGGTGCTTCTATGTCGCGCAAAAAAAGCAATCCCGCTTTTCCAGGTAGCAATACACTGCTTGTCCTCGCCTTGTTGGAAGATGAGGATAAGTACGGCTACCAAATCATTCGAGAGCTGGAATGCCGCTCCGATCAAACCTTTTCTATGAAAGAAGGCACACTCTACCCGATTCTTCACGGATTGGAAGCCCGCGGTGAAGTACGCTCTTACGAGCGCGCTTCTGATGCGGGGCGCTGCCGGCGGTATTATCAACTCACCCGTCAAGGTGTCAAAACGCTTGCTCGATGCCGCCGCGAATGGGAATCCTTCTGCAAACAATTCGGCAAGGTAGTCGGAGGTGAGGCGTGTGTCCTCGGATGAACGCATTACCCACTATCTCAATCAGGTGTGCCGTCATCTGTTCTGGCCACCCTACCGCGCGCGGGTACGGCGTGAATTAACCGATCACATCCTATCCCGCATAGAATATCTGGAATATGAACGCGGCGATCCGCACAACGAAGCCGTCACTACCGCACTGCTCAGCCTTGGCGATCCGGATGCTTTGGGAGAAATGCTGCGACGCGCGCGTTTTCCTGTCAGTTATCTGTTTTGTCTTCTGCTGACCTTTCTAATTTGGGCCGCGATTGCCGGCTGTCTGGTTTATCTGCTATTATATTTCTTTTTTTAAAAAAGCGTTCTGCATGCATTCCATTATGCAGAACGCTTTTCATATTCTCTGCTCTCGAAACAGTACCCACAGGCGAAAAGCCGTCTGAACAGCGCACGCTACCAGAATAATGCCAAAAGAAATCGCGCCTGCTTCACGAATAAACATGCCGCCATACTGTGCAAACGCTCCCATATCTCCCTGAACCAATGCAAGTGTTGTATAGTATAGGTCACCGCCCGGAATCAATGGAACCAGCATAGGAACCAGCAGGGTGATAACCGGTGTTTTCATCAAACGAGCCAAAATTTCCGCCAGTACTGCCGTTGCCAATGCGGCTACAAAAAACGCGATCACCCGGTCATGGTAAACCTCCATACCGAGCAGGTAAAAAATCCAATTTGCCGCACCACCCAGCGTAATTGCCAGAAGCCGCCCACCGGACATATGAAATAGCAATCCGAATCCCAATGCACCAACCGTCGCCATCAACACCTGCTGTATCATTTGAGCGTTCATACCGCGCCTCCTAACTGCATCAGTACCAGCGCACAGCCGGCAGCAATGGCAATCGCACGAAGTAGCGCTTCACATGCTCCCAATAGACCGCTGATGGTATCGCCGACAATCATATCACGCAGTGAAGTCACCAATGCAATACCCGGAATCAACAGCATAATATTGCCGATGATAATATAATCCAGTCCTTGGCCCAGGCCTACTTTAACTGTAATCAAGGCAGCGAGGCACATGACTGCAGCACTAATTACCGTCAGTACAATTGGCTGAAGGCTGATACGCGCCCCAACACGACCTACTGCATACAACACTATGCTACATAGCATTGCCGCAATGCCATCCCGCCATGATCCACCAAAGAACACCGCAAACGAACCTGCAATGAGCAAATATGCCGCAGGCAGCCTCCATTTTGAACCGTCCGGCATACTGCGAATTGCCTCAATCCGCACATGCAGTTCCTCCGGTGGCAGCGGACTCCGGCAAACCTCACGCGAAAGCGCGTTGACCGCTTCAATTCTCCGCATATCGGTTTCACGCCGCAGAATACGCCGGGTCTGCGTGAACACCTCTCCTTCCGCTGTCTGCGCGGTTACTACCATACTGGCTGTAATCGTCAACACATCAGCTCGGGCGAATCCATATGCATGCGCCATACGGCGAATGGTGTCCTCAACACGGGCGACCTCCGCCCCCGCAGTCAACAGCAGTTCTCCTGCATCCAGTATCGCAAACAAAACCCGCTCCTGCTGCTGCATATCATCCATCCCTCCCGATGTCTTCTCGGGTTGTTACCGCCGTTTTACTTATAGCAAGGGTGCAAACAGACGCAATACGCTCGCCGCTATAGAACGCAGCCAGCGGATCTTGTGCAGCCACTCATCGGTAATCGGACGACTGACATTAATCGTTTCCAAAATATCCTGCTTCACGGCCCCCACTACAGAACTATTGTAAAAACAAGTGGCACATTCAAAATGCAGAAAAAACGACCGAAAATCCATGTTGATGGTACCGACCACCGCTGTTGCATCATCTGACACAATGCTCTTTGCATGCAGAAATCCGGGGCGGTATTCGTAAATCTTTACCCCGGCGCGATGCAGCTGCTGATAATACGAGCGGGTAATCATATAAACCAGCTTTTTATCCGGAATACCCGGTGTCAGGATACGCACATCCACGCCGGATTGCGCCGCAATGGTCAGTGCCGTGATCATTTCGTTATCCAGTACCAGATAAGGTGTCGTGATATAAACATAGTCACGCGCATTATGGATGATTTGCAGATAAATAGATTCACCAATATTCAAGTCATCCAGCGGAGAATCTGCAAAAGGCTGCACATAGCCATCCGGCGGCAATTTTGCAGTCGGCAGATAAGCGTCCAGCGGCGGCACGGTCTCCCCTGTCACATACTCCCACATTTGCAGGAAGAGCGAGGTCATATTTGCCGTTCCCTCACCACGCAGCATGATGCCGGTATCCTTCCAATGTCCAAACCGCACCTTTTTGTTGATATATTCATCCGCCAGATTGATTCCGCCCATATAGCCGACGTTTCCGTCAATAATCATCATTTTGCGATGATTGCGGTAATTCAAATAGGTGTTAAGCGTTGGGATAAACCGGTTGAATCGAACTGCGCGAATGCCAAGCGAAATCAGATATCTGTCATAATGCTGCGGCAGCGTGGCGATCGAACCTACGTCATCATAGATCACCCGAACATCTACACCCTCGCGCACCTTTTGCTTGAGGATATCGAGAATGGTATTCCACATGACGCCTTCCTCGATGATAAAGTACTCAAAAAAGATAAATTTATGCGCCTGCTTCAGTTCTTCACACATGGAAGCAAACATTTCCTCCCCTAAACGGAAATAATGCGCCTCTGTGTTTGTCCAGGCGGGCATACCGTCCAAAGACTCAATATACCGTGCGCGTGATGCATGACGCGGATACCGCTCGGCCAGCTCTTCCGTAGCCGGTGTGCGCATATAATCCTTAAAATCCGGCGGATTCGGCTCATATTTGTGTTGTGTGCGCGCACGATTGAGCGGCGTATTGCCCCAAAGCAGATAAAACAGCCCGCCAAAAAGCGGCAAAAGCAAAATGACAATAATCCATGTAATTTTATAAGTCGGATTATCGTATTTGCGGACCAACCAAATCACGATAATGACGCTGAGCACCGTCAATGCATGCGGCATCCAGCTTGAGGTTTCACTCAGCCATCCCAGTCCATACATCACAATCAGCAGCTGCAATGCCAACAGAAAGCCGCCCACGATCCGGCGGTCGCCCAGCAGGCGACCCACTAGTTTGCGCATAACCCGACTCCTTTCATCAAAAACTTTCACATATATCATGATAGCGCACCAAATTGTAAAAGTCAATCTACATGCATTGCCCTGTGTACAAATCTATGATAAGATAAAGTATACAAATTTAAAATTCTTTACCGGAGGACGATAGCAATGCCCCATACCCCTGTTCCTGCCGATGAACTGTCGGCCCGTCTTGACCGTTTACGCCATGCTATGGCGCAGCGTGATCCCGCATGGTCCATGATGATTTTGGAGAACAAGATTGATCTTTATTATTTCACCGGCACAATGCAGGAAGGCGCGCTCGTCATCACCCCGGAGAAAGCGACCTTGTTTGTGCGGCGCTCTTACGACTGTGCACAGCAGGAATCTCTCTTCGGTGATATTCGCCCGCTCAGCAGTTTTCGTGGCATTGCAGAAGCCTTTCCCGATATACCGGAAACCGTTTACGTTGCATCGCGTACCATGACGCTGCAAAAGCTGACCATGCTTAACAAATATCTTCCCTTTATCCCCAAACCCGCAGATGATATACTAATCCAGCTGCGTGCAGTGAAGAGCCCCTATGAGCTGGACTGTATGCGTCAGTCCGGTCGCCTGCACCAGCAGGTGATTGAGCAGATTGCGCCTGCTCTGCTTCGCTCCGGCGTCAGTGAGGCGCGCCTTTGCAGTGAAATTTGTACAGCTATGCTGGACCGCGGTGCCATGGGCATTTCCCGCTTCAATCAGTCCGCGGCAGAAGATGTGCTGGGTGTTGCCAGCTTCAGCGAAAACAGTCTGCGTGCAGCAGCTCTCGACAGTCCATCCGGTACGGTTGGCACCTGCATCGCCATGAAGTCCATCGGCTCTTCAGAGCGTCGTCTGCATGAAGGTGATGTGGTATTGCTGGACATCCCCTGCGGCATGCACGGCTACCATACCGACAAAAGCATTACTTTCTATTACGGAGAACTGGGCCGCCATCCGCAAGGCAGCCTGATTCGTACCGCACGAGAGCAATGTGTGTTTCTGGAAAATGAGGCTGCTGCCATGATGAAGCCAGGCGCTGTCCCGTCAGAAATTTATGAAAAACTGCTTGCTTGTGTCGATCCTGCCTTCCGCAGCGGCTTTATGAATGCCTGCAAATTTTTCGGCCATTCCATTGGATTGACGATGGATGAAACTCCGGTCTTGGCCAAAGGCTTCAACGAACCGCTTACCGCTGGTATGACGCTCGCCGTCGAGCCTAAAATTGCATTGGATGGTATCGGTCTGGTCGGCTGTGAAAACACCTATGAAATTGTGTCTCAAGGTCCTGCACGTTCCCTGACCGGTGCGTGCGATACCACTTTAGAAATCATCGGCTAAATCCATCCCGTCTGAAAGGAGTATGCCCATGTATCCGTTTACGCTTGTCACCGATTCTACCATTGATGAAACTGCTTCTTACTTTTCCCAAAATGAAATCAAATGTGTGCCGCTCGCTTTTACCATTGACAATCGCACCATTGAAGAAGACTGCGGTCAAACCGTATCTTTTCATCAGTTTTACGATTTGCTGCGGCAGGGTAAGCAGTCGAGCACCTCACAGGCAAAGCTCGATACTTTCCTGACCATCTTCCGTGAAGCACTAGATGCCGGTCAGGATGTACTGTATATCGGTTTTTCGTCCGGACTGTCCGGAACATTCCATGCAGGCTGTATGGCACGCGATGAGCTTGCCCCGCTCTATCCAGAGCGAAAAATTTTCTGTGTGGATTCGCTTTCCGCTACTGGCGGCGAGTACCTGCTTGTAGACAAAGCACGTGAAATGCGCGACAGTGGCTGCACCGCCGAAATAACGGCTGCCGCCATCGAGCAAATGCGTCTGCATATCATTCATCTGGTCACTGTAGACGATCTGGGCCATCTGCACCGCGGCGGACGGCTCAGCAAAACCTCTGCTGTTGTCGGCAGTCTGCTGGGAATCAAACCGCTCATCTGGGTCGATAACGAAGGGAAGCTCAGCGTATGCGGCAAGGTGCGCGGCCGGCAGAAAGCCATCCAGTATTTGGCTGATCGAACCGTACGCGAAATGTCTGATAAAAAGCAAATCGTCCGTATTTGTCACGGCGACTGCCCGGAAGATGCACAAAAACTGGCAGATCTTCTGAGAAAAAGCGGTGTGCAATCGGATATTCGTTATATCGGTACAGTTATTGGTTCACATACCGGTCCCGGTGTGCTGACAACCTTTTTCTTTGGCGGTGACCGGAAACCGGAATAAAGGTTTCGTGTCACTCGGCAGATACTTTTACTTTCTTTCGGCCGGCAGCCTTTCGCTGTCGGCCATTTATTGTGCGCTTATTTGTTCAGCGCAAAAAATACTCCCTCTATGTGAAACAGCAAAAGCCATTTCCATACAGGGAGCAAATTCTTAAAATTGCTTATTTTGTCCTTCTCTCATCCAAATCGGATAAAAAAGCGGTTAAAAATCAATGGTTGCCATAACTTCGGAAACATCCGGCTTGGTCGAAATCAATCCCTCGTCATACATCCAATCAATATTCTCCTGCCAGCAGGTTTCACTTTGACTGAGAAACGGCGCGTCTGCAGTCTCCATCAGCGGCAGAAGCGTCTGGCAGGACTGCTTTTCCACATCCGGGTCAAGTGGGAAGTTAGATTCGTCCTGATTGTCCAGCAACACCTGCAGCACTGTGTCCGTATCATTCTTGAAGTCCTCAAAGCCCTTCTGGCAGGCGCGCAGGAAACCTGCAAGCACGTCCGGCTCATTTTCAATCATCTCATCGTTTGCCAGAAAGATACCTTCGTAGTACTGCGGCACACCGTAATCATCCGGGAAGAAATAATTGACTTCGAAACCTTCCTTCTCCATCTGCGGCACTTCGTGGTTGACCAGACAGCCAATGGTTGCATCAACGTTGCCCGTCACCATCGAGCTCATCAGGTCAAAACCAACATCAACCATCTTCACACTTGACGGGTCTTGTCCGCTTTTCTGCATGATGCTGCGAATAAGCGCCTCGGAAAGCTCAGTACCCGCATAGCCGACCGTCTTGCCCACCAGATCGGCAGGCTCGGTGATGTTCTTTTCTTTGAGCGACAGGACGATGTTAAGCGGCGCCTGCACCACTGCACCGATCGACTTAACCGGCACATTCTGTTCGACACGCGCCTGAATGACATCCTGCTGATAATACAGGCCAATGTCCGCCTTGCCGGCAGCGACCATGCTCATCGCATCATTGACGCCTGCAGGCGGCTGAATGTTAACCGTCAGGCCCTCCTCAGCAAAATAACCGGCCTGCTCCGCCTGATACAAAAACGCATGCAGCGCATTCGGATACCAGTCGAGTACAACGGTCAATTCACGCAAATCCCCGTTACTATTCTCTGCATTTTTCGTGTTATTTCCGGATGTCTGGCCGCCTGCACAGCCGCTCAGCAGCAGCGCACATGCCGCCAGCGCGGCAAAAAATTTCTTTTTCATCTATGTTCCGTTCCTTTCTGTTGTATCTCTGTTATAAACTTCCGCGCCAAGTGACGACTTTTTTCTCAATCCACGACACAATCGCCACTGCCACCATTGCCACCACGCTGAGCAGCACGATAGGCGCGAACACGCCTGCGCCGTCCAGTTGCGTCATCATGCGGCGGCTAAAATAGCCCAATCCTGCCTGTGCGCCCAGCCACTCGCCGATCGCTGCGCCGATGATAGACAGTGGAATCGCCATTTTAATGGCCGAAAAGAAATACGGCAGCGCAGCGGGCAGTTTGAGCTTGAGAAAAATCTCTCGTTTGCCCGCGCCAAAGGTTTTGAGCATGTCGATCATATCCGTGCTGGCCGATCGGAAGCCGTCAAACACCGTAATGGCAATCGGAAAAAATGTAATCAGCACAGTAACCAGCACCTTGCTCCAGATTGTGTAGCCAAACCAAAGGACAAAGAGCGGCGCGAGTGCCGTCGTCGGGATAGTCTGCGAAGCAACGATCAGTGGATAAAGCATTTTCTCTGCGACCGGGCTGGCGTCCATCCATACGGCCAGCAGCAGACCCAATACAATCGAAATTGCAAGACCAATGCCCGTGCAAAGCAAAGTGGCAGGCAGATGAGCGGTCAGCAGCGGACCGCGCAGCTCCCACATGCGCACCAGAATCTGCGTCGGCGATGGCAGGATATAGGCCGCATTCATGCCCATTGCACCCGCTTGCCAAACGACAAGCAATGCAAACAGGAACAGCAGCGCGGGCAGATTGGCATTCTTTTTCATACCGCCACCTCCCGCCGCAGCAGAGCGATCAGCTGCTCGCGCAGCGCAAGCATTTTAGGCTCTGTCAAGCATGCACGGGTGCGCGGATACGGCGCAGGCACATCAAACGACACCAGACGGTGGATTGGTGTTTCCTCTACTACCAGCACGCGGCTGGACAGAAAAATTGCCTCCTCCACGTCATGCGTAATGAACAACACGGTTTTGTGATCGCTCTCCCATTGGTCAAGCAACCACTCCTGCATTGCAATACGTGTCAGAAAATCCAGTGCAGAAAACGGCTCGTCCAGCAGCAAAAGCTCGGAACCAGTCAGCAGAGTGCGTGCAAATGCCGCACGCTGCCGCATACCACCCGATAAC
>DYCA01000033.1:0-2167 GCA_019418305.1 Clostridiales bacterium | reverse complement strand
CCCGATAACTCATCCGGCCGCTTATCGCCCCAGCCGGACAGACCGACATGCGCCAATGTCTCGTCTGCACGCTGCACCATTTCTGCGCGGCTGATGCCGCCGCGAATCTCCATGGGCAGGCACAGGTTATCGCGTACCGAACGCCATGGGAACAGCAGATCACGCTGTGGCATGTAGCCGCAGTAGCCGCGCCGCCCATCGATCTTCTCCCCGCCTACCAGAATCTCGCCCGATTTTTTGTATAAAAGCTGATTGGTCAGCCGAAAGATTGTGGACTTGCCACAGCCCGACGGGCCGATAACCGACACAAACTCGCCCGGTGTAATATGAAACGATAAGCCGTCGATGATGTTAAAATCCTCGCTGTCATATTGGAATACAACGTTTTGAAACTCGAGCATTTACATCGCCTCGTTCCATGCCATATCCCAGAACATTGCCTCATAACGTGAGCAAGCGACAAAAATGTCGGTCAACCGCTGAAGCTGTGCTTCGGTATAATCCCCACTCAAGCGCTCCATCAGCGCAATCAGACGCTGATTTTCCGCAGCGTAGCTTTCACTGGCGTAGCCGCGCACCCACTCTCCATAGAAATCATGGTTTTCTGCATCCGGATAATTTTTGACAATCCACTTTGCGATGTACTCATAGCTAATCGCGCATGACAGCACCGCCGCCATAATTTCCGCCGGGCCTTCCTCAGCCGCGACTGCACGCATATAAGCGGTGTAGGACTGGTTGCTCAGCGAGGGCTTAACGGACTCTGCCTGCGCCTCAGTGATGCCCAGCCGCGCCATATAACCGCGATGGATTTCCATTTCGCCGTTTAAAATACTGGCCACATAAGATGCGTAAGTGCGCATAATTTCAGGCTCGCGGGACTTAACCACACCCTGCGCGAATACTTTAGCGTAATCGAACAGATACAGGTAGTCCTGCAACAGATAGAAACGGAATTTGTTTACAGCAAGGCTGCCGTCTGCAATGCCCCGGACAAAGGGATGGTTCAGATAACCCGCCCATATTTCCCGGGACGCGTCAAGCAGTCTCTCGGTTGTTTGGTTTTTTTTCAAGGTGGTACCCCCAATGAATGACTTGGACTGGCGGCAGATTGCCGGCAGCACTTGTTGTTTTTTCTTAAATCAGTTGAATTTGATATGCGTTTGCCAAATCATCCGCCGTCAGCAGGCTGACTGCGTCGATCAGGCGTGTGCGAAAGGAAGCGGTGCCCTCCATCTCTTTACGCACGCGCATCTGCGCTTGTTCTCCGCAATGATTCATCACCTCCGCCGCCGCAACAGCGGCCTCAAAAAGTATATTTGGATTCGCTCCGCAATACAGTGCGGTCAGCGACGTGAGCATACAGCCGGCACCGGTAATCCGGCCCATCAACTCACTGCCGCCCCGCAGCACGGCGGTACGTTGTCCATCGGTTATCAGGTCAATCACGCCGGTCAGCATGACGACTGCGCCGGTCTGCTGGCTGAACTGACGCAGCCATGCAGCAGAGTCGGCAAGATTTTGCTCGGTTACGCGGTCGAGTGCATCGACTTCCACACCTGCGGCGTTCTCCTGTCCCGCTGCAAGCGCGCGAATCTCGGATGCATTGCCACGAATGACCGACACCAGCCCTTCAGCCAGCAAACGGCCACACATTTCACTGCGCAGACGGCTTGCTCCTGCCGCGACCGGATCCAACACAACCGGATGACCCAGCCGTTTGGATGTACGTGCAGCTAGCAGCATGGCCTCCTGCGCGCGCAGCGCGCCCATGTTCAGCACTAGTGCGTCGGCGTGTGCGGTAATTTCCTCAACCTCACGCTCATCCTGCGCCATGATTGCCGTGCCGCCCGCCGCAAGGATGATATTTGCACAATCGTTAATTGTCACATTATTGGTAATCGAATGCACCATCGGACGGAGCGACTGTGTATGCAATACGATCTGTTTCAGACTTTCCGTCACCGCAGCGCACCCTCCAGTTCGCCAAATACCTGCGTGCGCTTGAGTGCCGCCAAAACCAAAACAGAAATCGCAGCTCCCACTGCAGTCGATACCAGAAAGGACGGCACAAAGGTAAAGAGCGCCGCAGCCTTGTTATTCATCAGCACCGCCGCAATCGGATAAGACGCGATGCCGCCCAGAACACCCGTACCGAACACTTCAC
>DYCA01000032.1 GCA_019418305.1 Clostridiales bacterium | reverse complement strand
ACTGTAAATCTGTCGTCTATGACTTCGGTGGTTCGAATCCACCACCTCCCACCAGAGTCTAAACCGACCTTTTCTTTTGAAAAGGTCGGTTTTTGGCTTTTTGTGCAACTTGCTGAATATGCAATAGGAAAGGCATGTGAAGTGCCCCAAAAAAGTTAGACAATCTTTTGAAGAAAGAATTGTTCAAACAACTGAAAGGGCTTGTTGTCTGTAAATCGCAGGCGGCAAGCCCTTAAACCTTTCTTTAATACGCCGGTTGTTGTAATAGTCCAGATAGTCAATTCGTTCTTGTTTAAAGTGATTCGCAGACTGAAATTCTTGCAGATATAACAGCTCATTTTGAGAAGTCCAAAGAAGTTTTCCATTACCGCATTATCCAGGCAGTTGCCTTTTGCTTTGAGCATTCGCTGATACGGTTTGTGCTGGTACTGTCATCCCTGAGCAGAGTGGAGAATTAGTCCAGTTCCATCCGGGATTGCTTCAAAAGCCTTGCTGAGCATGGTTGTCACTATACTGGATGTGGGCCGCTCAGAGATTGTATAGCTAACCAGACAGAGGCTGTGTAAATCCAGAACCGGCGAAAGATACAGCTTCTGTCCGAACAGGCTGAATTCTGTCACATCGGTGACCCACTTCTCGTTTGGTTTTTTGGCACGAAAGTCTCAGTTGAGCAGATTGGGTGCGTTCTTGCCCACTTCTCTCTTGTAAGAGCAATATTTCTTTGTCCTGACACGGCAGACTAAGCTCAGCTCTTTCATCAGTCGCTGAACAGTCTGGTGATTGAAGTGAAATCCACGGCTATTCAATGCTGTCATGATACGCCAATACCCATACCGTCCTTTGTTTTCGTGGTAAATGGTATTGATTTTCTCGTTTGCTGCGGCGTATTTGTCTGCCTGTCCTATTCGTTCCTAAACCCCAATGGAACAATTTTGTTTCGGCAGCTGCAAGTGTGGCATAGCAGTGCTGTACTTGGTATAGAAAGCGATATCGTATGGATTTATTAGCTATACAGGTTTTCTGATGTAGTAGATATTCGTATAGAATAAAAGGAAAGGCTCGACGCATTTTTGCGCCGAGCCTTTTAGCTGCCGTCAACTTGGCAGAAAGGGGAATCTTATTTCGTAATGACCTGTCCACGGTCGACCTTGCCGAACGGAACAAACGCGATCGTTTTACCCGCAGGCTCGGTGACGATTAACATTGTCGTCATATCATAGCCCTTGTTGCGCAGCATATCCACATCCACGCGAAGGATGGGTTGTCCGGCCTGCACGGTGTCGCCCTCGGCCGCCAGAAGCGTAAATCCGTTGCCATTTTGCTCGACCGTGTTGATCCCAACGTGTACCAATACCTCTACGCCGTCTGTGCGCGTCATGCCGAAAGCGTGTCCGGTATCAGCCAGCATACCGATTGTGCCGTTGCAAGGTGCGGTAATGAGACCGTCTTCGAGCGCAAAGGCAACGCCATCGCCCAAAATCTTGTCCGCAAAGGTCTTATCGCTAACGGTGGCGATATCCACCATCTCGCCGTTTACCGGCGCGGTCAGCATGTTATCCGATGTGGGGGCGAGGGCAAGCGTATCGGTGTCCTGCGTTGTGTTGATCGAGGAATCAGCATCCGACGTGATCAGGAAGGTGACCACTGCCGATACAATGATAGCCACAGCGATTGCCGCCGCCGCAGCGATAATCGTATCTTGGAAGATCGGCAGCGCCAGCAGGGTCGAATAGCCCATAATGTACACACGCGCACCCAACAGTGCCGCAACAATGCCGCCCGCCGCGCCGCCGACCATCACGCCGATCATTGGCTTTTTACGCGGCAGGTTGATGCCGTAGATCGCCGGTTCGGTTACGCCGGCTACGATACAGCCAAAGGCGATACCCAGTGCTTCAGAACGCTGATCCGCATTTTTAGCGCGCAGTCCAACGCCAATACAAGCGCCGCCCTCGGCCATGTTATGCAGGATGAAAGCGGGACGGAAAATCGAATCATAGCCTGGCTCCACAAGGGCTTGCGTCATAAAAGGCACTAGCGCCGTATGCATACCGCACATGACCAGCCACGGCAGGCAGGCCGCCAGCGCACCGACTGCCACAAAGCCAATATTATCGCCAAGGAATACAAAGATTTTGGCAAGGTAGGTGCCCAGAAATCCACCCAGCGGCGCAAGTGCTAGAAAACCGATGCAGGCGGTCACCGTGACGGTGCAAAGCCCGACTAGAAGCGACTTGAAAATACCGGGGATGATTTTGTTGAAGAATTTCTCCATGTAGAAGGCCAGCAGCGAGATCAGAAGCGCGGGCAGCAGGGAACTGGAGTAGGACGCAAGCCACAGCGGCAGACCCAAAAAAGTGACAGGTTCACCGGCAGTGACGAGTGCGGTGTAATTGCCGTGTAGTAGCGCTGCCGCCGCAATCATGGCATAAATGGGGGTCGCACCCAGCTTGGAGGCCGCGCCGTAGGCCACAAAAATCGGCATGAAGAAAAATGCCGCATCTGCTACGCCGCTGAGCACACCATAGGTGGTTGAATCTGCAAAACCGCTGTTCACCAGCGTAATCAGCAGCAGGACGACCTTGAGCATACCGCCTGCGACCAGACCGGGCAGCATGGAAGCCACCGCGCCGGATACATAACCCAGCGCGCCCAGCACGGCGGTTTTCAGGGTGAGCGACTGCTTTTTGGCGTCCAGATTTTCCGTTGTCGTCGCTCCGGCATTCAAATGGAAATCGCGGATCGCTGTTTCATAGACCGGCAGCAGGTTCTGCCCTAGAATGACCATATACTGTCCGCCAGCCGAAACGACGCCCAGAACGCCTTTGACAGCTTTGATCTGTTCGGTATCAGCATGGCTCTCATCCTTGAGCACAAAGCGCAGACGTGTCATGCAATGACCCAGCGAAACGACATTCTCCGCACCGCCGACCAGCCGGACGATATCATGCGCCATTTCTGTATAGTTCAAATTTGCCGCCATGATTCTTTTCCCCCTCTCCCTTTAGTCTTGCGCCCACAGGGATTCGCCCTGCGTGGCGATCACCTGACGCATCCAGTCGTAGGACTTTTTCTTTCGGCGTGCAAGGGTGCCGTTGCCCTTGTCATCCATATCGACATAGATCCAGCCATAGCGCTTTTTCATTTCGCCCGTGGAAAGGGATACGAGGTCGATCGGCGCCCACATGGTATAGCCCAGCAGTTCCACACCGTCCTGACACATGGCCTTCATCATTTCGCGCAGATGGTTGCGCAGGAACGAAATACGGTAATCGTCTTGCACCGAGCCGTCTGCTTCGATTGTGTCGACCGCACCCAGACCGTTTTCCACGATGAATAGCGGTTTCTGATAGCGATCATAGAATTCGTTGAGTACATACCGCAGGCCGAGCGGGTCTACCGGCCAGCCCCATGGTGTGGACTCCAGATAAGGGTTGGGGTCTCCGCTGATCACATTCACCTGCGTTTCTGTCGAGATTACGTTGGAGCGGTAATAGCTGAAGCTGATAAAGTCCAGCGCGCCCGCGGCAAGAATATCATCGTCGCCCGGCTGCGTGTGCAGCGTCACTCCGCGGCGGCGGAGCAAGTCGGCTGCGTAGCTGGGATACCGACCGCGCGCCATGGTATCGATGAAGAAATATGTCTGCCGGCGTTGCTGCATATGACAGAACACGTCTTCCGGTTTGCAGGTGGCGGGGTAAATGGCGCTCGAGGCATACATTGCACCAAACATCGAGCCGGGCATCATCTCATGGCCGAGCTTGACCGCCTGCGCTGATGCCAAGAACATATTATGCACGGCGTTGTAGTGCGTCTGATTGTCACATTTATGGGTGCCGCAGGCTGCAAAGCCGCGCACGGCGTTGATTTCGTTGAAGGTCAGCCAATAGCGGCATTTGCTGCCATAGCGCGAAAACAGTACCTTGCAGTAACGCAGGTAGCAGTCGATGGTGTGACGGCTCGACCAGCCGTCATAGTGTTCCGCCAGATAGACCGGAAGCTCGTCGTGGTGGATGGTGATGAGCGGCTCCATGCCCAGCCGGGTCATCTCATCGATTAGCGCATCATAAAAGTCCAGTCCGGCCTGATTGGGCTCGGTTTCCTCGCCGGTCGGGAAGATGCGGCTCCAGCAGATTGAAAAACGGTACACATTGCAGCCCATTTCCGACAGCAGGCGAAGATCCTCTTTCCAGTGGTGATAATGGTCGACCGCTTTGTGGCTGGGGTAGTAGTATTGCGCATCCAGACACGGCTTCGCGCCATCCGGCAGGCTTTCCGGATTGAAGAAGCTGCTGCGCGCCAGTCCAATGCTGCCGTCCGGCATGCGGTAGGTGATGCAGCGCGGATGCTCAACCGACCCGTCTGTTTCAAAGTCGTGCGTGGACAAGCCACGCCCGCCTTCCCGGCAGCCGCCGTCAAACTGAAAGTCTGCGGTCGCACCGCCCCAAAGAAACTCTTTTGGTGTTTTCATGCTTATTCCTCCCGTTTTCTGCCTGTTGTTCGGCCTTGATGAATCAATTTTAGCATCAAACAACGGGAAACCCGTTTTTTTCGAAAAATGGAAACTGGGGAAACGAACAGGACCGGAAGGCAAAAGCCTTCCGGTCCTGTTGATTGTAAGAATGCACAAGTTCATTCAAATATTTTGGTTTTTCTGCACATACTCTCGGTACTTATAGGCGATGATATCCGTAAGCACCCCATATACCATGCGGTGGGTGCACAGAGAGCGAGTTTTCTGATAGCGAACACAATAGGCCACCCGCGGGTCGTGCTCGATTTGCGGGTTAGAGGTGATAACAACGACTTTGGCGTGCGTGCATGAAAAGGCGCGCTTGTTGGCAAAATCGTCGATCTGCTGGTATTTGTCCAGAAACTCGCCGGAATCACTGAATACGATGATTAGTACATCATCTCCAGCGTTTTGGATAAAGTTGTCCTGCTTGAGATCATTCAGATTAGTGACAATGAATTTTTTGTTGTATGCCAGCTTGATCTGGAAATCCAGCGCAGCCGTTTCGGAAAACATCAGGCCAAACGCGCCGATCCGTTGATAGTGCGCCAGATCCCGTACCAGATGATCCACCGCGCCCCAGTCCAGCGAGCGGTAGGTTTCGCCAATATCCTGCTGCACGGTGAGCATATAGGAGTCAAGGGAGTTATCCCGGATGTAGTCCATCACGTTGGTTACATAGTTGAACTGGTTGTGGTATTTGTTGTCTAGAAATACCGATGCATCACGGAACTCGGCAAAGTCCTCATATCCGATATAACGGATGAATTTGGAGATCGTGGATTTTGAAACCATACAGGCCGCCGCCAACTCGCTGATGGAGTAATGCTGCAGCGCGTCAAAATTTTGCAGCATGACAACCGCAATGTGATAATAGGTGGAGTCCGCTTCTTCCTCGTTGAGAATAATCAACAGACGGTGGAAGAGCATGCCCATGACAAACCCTCCTTTTTTTGTGTCGGTTTGCGACAAACGATAAATGGGTAAATTATAAAATGAAATTGAACGCATAAAACGCTCCTCGGCAATCAGGTATCTGTTGGAATTAATGTTCTCACACCAACTCCGACAGAAAGGGCTGAACGCTAGGAGCACCTTTATTCTATCACAGATTTTGCAGACCGCAAGAAGCGGCAGTATCGAAATAAGGATTTTGCTCAAAGGAGAAGTCGTATGAAAATCCAAACAGAATCCTTAAAGTGGATTACCATAGACAAAGACTATAGCAACAAAGATTTTCCAAGAATTATCAACCTTACTTTTGAGATTCTATGTGATCAGATACAAGTAGGTGAAACCAAGCGTCAGCGTATGTACTCTGAAGCTATTGTAAACGCAGCATATTCCGCAAGAGGGGATTGTGCCGCTTATGTCGTCAGCCTGCCCTTTCGATTTTGCAACGTGATACTGAGGTTCCAACGGGCGTTCTGCCGGAAGGTTTGGTGGATGATACGAGTTGTCCGTTTGGAGAAGAACCCATGCGTTCCAATAGAACACATGGAAATATACCGATCTAGAACAGATATACAGGATTTATTACGGTTCAGCTACAGCATTGATTCATCCAAAGAAGGAGATGACCTGTATGAACATACAGGAGAAGTTGAACGAAGCGTTGCATGAGGGCAGATAATGTCATATCGGAACGGACGGTAAGCAATATCACGACCCAACCCCAGCATAGGTAGAGGAAAACGCACAGGAGAAATTGGACCAAATGATGTTTTCCATGGCGAAGCACGAAGGGACCGATGAACAATTACCGTCACTGCGCAGCAGAGATTGTACGCGAGGATTGGGGATACAACTGCCGGAATCCAAAAAGAGCAAGCAGCAGTTGCTGCTTGCTCTTTTTTACCAAATCTCTTTTGCAGTAGCAATCGGCCGCTGCAAGCTCAGAAAATACAAGTATAGATGCATCAAGAGGGAAATGCAGTTTTTCCTTTCAAGCGTATACTGTGCCAGACATGTCTACGTATTCTCCATAAACCAGTTGCTTTCTAATGGGGTAGGTGTTAACAATGTGTCCGGACGAACTTGGGGGCCGTGAAAATCGCTGCCGGCACTCACATGGAGTTCATATCGCTGGGCGAGCTTCAGATATGCTTGTACCATCTCTGACGTATGGCGCGGATAATAGCATTCCAAAGCGTCTAAGCCGCAGTTCCTCAGCCAGTGAAGGGTGGCATCCAGCTTCTCGGAAGAAAAGCCCAGCTGATAGGGGTGAGCCAGAACTGCTTTGCCGCCGTCTTGATGGATAACGTCAATACAGGTGCGGGCATCCGCTTTAAAACGTTCAATACGTTGATACTCATCCGTATCCAGATAGCGGTCAAATGCCTCACGAATGGAGGAGACATAGCCTCGGCGGAGCATCACCTGAGCAAAGTGGGGACGGGCGATGATGTTGCCGCCGGCCAGCGTTTCTACTTCTTCCAGTGAAATAGTAATCCCTTTTTCGTGAAGAAAGTCGATGATGCGGTATTTCCGCTCCTCTCGTCCATCCTGAAGCCTTTGACACAGCAGAGTCAGCTGTGTACAGTCGGAGCGAAAACCCAGCCCCAGAATGTGCATATGCCGATCCTCTTTGGCGCCCAGCTCCACCCCGCGCAAAACGGTTATACCGCATCGTAGTCCGGCATGACATGCTTCTTCTACACCAGCGACCGTGTCATGGTCGGTAAGAGCCATGACGCCGATACCGGCTTTTTTGGCCTTTTGCACCAGACATGAGGGGGAATACTGACCGTCGGAGGCCGTGGAGTGGGTATGAAGGTCAACCATCTGCACCATCGCTTACACCTCGTTCTGAGGTTTGACCGCCACAATGCGGATGACCGGCGGATCGTCATTGCCATAGGGCGCAAAACCGGTTTGCTCTCTGGCATATTCCACACGGAAACCTCGTTTTTCCAGTGAACCCACCAGCTCATCCCGAACGATAAAACGGCGATAGTGATTGTCATAAAAGAATGCGTTGCGCTCCACTGCCTTGCCTTTGCCGTATAAAGGATCATTGACGCTGCGCACTTCGATAAAGAACTTTACACCCTGTTTCAGCGCACGGAACATGGCTTGCAGCAGCATAGCCTCCTGCTTTTGGTTGATGGCGTGAATGGTAAAACGGCTGTAGGCATAGTCGTAGCTCTCCGATTGATACGTGTCGCTTGCAATAAAGTCGCTGCACAGAAAACGTGCGTTTTTTGCGGGCTGTTGATTGAGCTGGTCAATGGCGGAGTGAGACAAATCAATTCCCACTACCTGTATTCCCTGTTTTGCAAAGAACAACGCATCCCGTCCGTTACCGCAGCCTAAATCGACCAGCGTCTTGCCCGGCTCCACCAATGTGGCGACATACTGTGCAAAAGGTGAAGGCGCCGTTGAGCAAATACGATTGTGATAATATTGGTTCCAGTACGCAGTGTTATCAATGGGATTCTCGACGATGTTGGGATAAAAAACGCGTTCGATGTTCTCGACTAGCTCCAAAGGCGTGCAGTCTCCGTCGTTTTGAAGGATGAGATCCGGATGCCTGGGTTCATCAAAGGGCAAATCCACGCCCACTACATTCTTGCCCGCGGTATACAGGCCCTTCTGGTTGCGCTGCATGAGCGTTTCTTTTTTGACCCGAATATAAATTTCTTTGTAGTTGGGAATATTGGCCCGGTTCCAGCAGCGCACAGAGTCAAACATGGCTATGGAGCAGCACACCACATCGATGCCCTGATCGGAAAGCAGTTTGCATACACGGAAAATGCGCCCTGCCCAGCGCAGACGTTCTTCCTGCGTATATCCCACATCCTCGCCGAAGGCCACGCGGATTTCGTCGCCATCCAGATAAATCGCGTTGGATTTTGTGGCTTTCAAGCGGCGGTAAAACAGGCCGCCGACCGTGGTTTTACCCGCGCCTGACAGGCCGGTAAAAAAGTAAACCGTTCCCTTGTTTTCCATTACCGCCCCTCCTTAGTGATACACAGGCTGCTCCAGCAGCGCCGGATTGAGCTTCAGTTTTTTCATCAGACGCAGCGGCTGGGCATTGGCGTTGACAAATTGGGGCGTCTGCATCAGCATGCCGATCACCCGCATGCGATTCTTGGCATAGCGCTCCAGGTACTCCTGCGCGATGCGATCGCTTTGCTCTGTGGACCTTACGACTTCATCATCGCAAATGACCGCAAAATTTCGTTCGGTAGCATCCTTAAAATTTCGTTCGGTAGCATCCTTATAAGACTGGAAGATGGCATGGTCCAAATGCTGAAAGCCTTTCAGCTTTTCGTTTATCAGCTCCATATCCACGGTTTCGCCATGATAATAGTGAAAGTCATAACCGTATGTTTCGTATATATCCCGCATGAAATACTCCAGCAGGAAACGGTCGTCATCGTTGACATATTCATCATAGGTACGGTAAATTGCGGCAGGGTCAAAGCCCAGATCGTTGCCCGGCAGGGATTCCGGGTTCAGTCCGCTTTGCCCGGAGCAGTAGGTCATGCTTTCGGTATAGGGAATGTCGAGAAATTCTGCCAAAGCGGTAAATGTGGCTTGGGGATTGAGTTTCCCGTCCTCAAACCGCACCAGCATGCTATCCCGGAAAAGTCGATCCCATTGATCCACCATGAAAGTGCGGTTCAGCAGACGTTCTGTAAACACATCCGTGATGACGTGCTTTTTTCCCTCTTCCTCTGTTCTTTTGCTCATAAAACGCACGGTAGCGCCATAGCTGGTGGTAGGGCGCCGAATTGGCGTGAATGTCTTGATGTATTTGAATTGGCGGAACAGGGGAGAATGGGAGATCTTTTGATAAATATCCGACGTGAGGATCGCCTGATTTTTCGGCTGGTCATAGTCAATGCGGCACAGGACATTGGAAAAGTGGGGCTGGAACAGCAGCGCCGGGACAATGCGGGAATTGCCGCGGATATCGCCGCTGACGGTATCGGAATTTAAGAAAAGTGTCACCAGACAGTCTTTATCCGTCGGGTTAGGGATCTGCGCCAGCTCCCGCACGATATAAGAGGGGCTTTTGAGGGACACGTCCTTTGCCTGTTCGCGCTGCTGATGAATCAGCTCTTCCATTTTATCAAACATGACGGATTCATACGCAAGAAGATTGGGGTGTCCATAGAGAATTTCGTTGAAAAAGTCGCCGCCGTTATGGGTGGAGAGCTGCGTGTGCCAGATGAGTCGATGCACTTCCCGGATTCCAATCGGCTTGACGGAAAATTGGCTGTAATCAATGCCGAAACGAGCCTGAAAGTCGATGGGATATTGGCTGATTTCCTCCTCCATCAGAAAGACAAACTTTTTATCTTTCAGCAGCCCGGAAAAATCCAAACATTGGAGATACGCGCAAAATTGCATCCAATCGGTATAGTGCAGGTAGATGTGATTCTCCCGGCCTACCCATTCGCTTTTGCGCACGTTGTCATATAAATATTCCAGTTGATATTGAGAATAAACATCCTTGGCAAGGATGGGGTTTTCCAAATCTTGAAAGAAGTATCGGTCAATCACCGGATTGTCAAAGTTGACATACTCGCCAAACCGGTTTTCGGCCTTAAAATAGGGGACATATCCCTTGTCGTCAAAGGGAAAAAACAGAATGGGCAGCGAATCAAAGGCCGGAAAATCCTTTTGAAACAGGTAAGGATAGCGGCCCAGCGCGCGGCAGTTACGTTCATAGAGCTTTTTCTGCTTCTGGACATTGGGCAGATAAAAGGCCTGCATCATCAGATTCATCAGATCTGCCTGAAACAGCCCTCGGTTATATAGAGATACAAAGGTTGTAAAGGAGATTTTATAGTCTCCCTCGGCGAAAAAAATATAGGAGGCAGCCTCCAGTTCTTCCTGCGGTTCCAGTTCTTCCACTTTCTCAAGTGCCAGGAAGTAGGCTTGCATCGCTGCTTCCTTTTTGTTCAGCTGCACCAGCTTTCGGGCCAGCAAGAGGGTTTTTGTCATGACGAGTTCTCCTTATTTCACCATATAGAAGGGGGGCCGGGCAGAAACCCAGCCCCCACATACATCGGGTGTTTTTGAATCCGTGTGGAACCGCTATGCTTACTGCAGCAGCTGCAGAACGCCCTGCGGAACCTGATTTGCCTGCGCCAGCATTGCCTGAGCAGACTGAACCAGAATGTTGTTCTTGGTGTAAGCCATCATCTCGTCGGCAACGTCGGTGTCGCGGATGGTGGACTCAGCATCCTGAATGTTCTCCGTCATGACGGACAGGTTGTTGATGGTGTGATCCAGACGGTTCTGGGTAGCGCCCAGCGTACCGCGGACAGAGGATACGGTGTTGATCGCATTCTTGATGGTGTCAACCGCAGCCTGTGCACCGTCCTGCGTGCTGATATTCAGGCCCGCAATGCCGAGGGAATTGGCGTGCATGTCCTGAATGTCTACGGTGAGCTGGTTGAAATCATCGCTCGTGTCACCGATCTGGAGGGTCAGGCCCTTACCGACAATCGGTTCGCCCTTGGTGGTATCCACGGTAGACACACCAATATAGCTGGCCAGCTTATCCATGGTGGTCATATCAGTGGAGTCCTTAGCGGACTGGAGCTGCTGCAGGCTGATCTTGCCGGTGTTGGCAACATGACCAACCGAGAAGGTGGTGTTATCCTTAGCAGCCTGAGTCAGAGCGCTTGCGATTTCTTCCTCGGTAGCGTTAGCGTCTACCTTTACCGCACCAGAGACATTAGCAAATGCGCTGTCATCGCCGACAGCGATGGTATAGGTCTGGTCGCCCAGTGTGATCTTGCTGCCGTCGGTGAGCTTGCCGGACAGGTCGAGCACGGTGTTGGCCAGCTGATTCGGCGTAACCAGATCGTTGACCACAATATTGACCGAGCCGACGTTAATCGAGCCGCTGGTACCATTGTCATAAGCGTCTGCGCCGGCAACCCAAGCGGTAGAGGCTGCAGCAGCCATTGTGCCAGTGCCAGTGCCCTTGGTATATGCAACATTGGTGACCTTGGCGGTATTGGCGCCCTTCTCTACGCTGGTGAACGTGAGCGTGTTCGTAGCAGTGCCAACAGTGAAGTAATCACTCAGCTTATACGTCTTGCCGTCCACGCTTGCAGTAGCAGCTTGGAGCGCAGTTTTGATGGTGCCAATAGTAGCGTTCTGAGCCAGACTTGCAGCCTTAAAGGTCAAGCTCTTGCCGTCCGTCAGCTGAATAGTGACTTCCATGGCAGCGTCTCTGGTAGAAACACCGCCTGCAGTATAGGCACCGGTGGTGTAAACGCCGGAAGTAGCGGCGACCGTGCTTCCCTTCACACCCGTGAAGCTTACGTCATAGTGCGCGTTGATAGACTTATCGGGTACAGCATCAGCGGTGAATTCCAGCTTGGAACCGTTTGCCTTGGCGGTGTAAGCAATACCGTCCAGAGTAACCTGCTTGCCGTCGAGTAGTTCAGCGAGATCGGAGGCTTCCAGCTTGTCGCCGTACTTATATCCAGCAGTATTGAATGCACCCGCAGCAATCGAAGCCGTTTGACCGCCGATGGTAAGCGTAAAGGTGTCGGTAGCTACGGATTTTACGATATGGCTCAGGCCGTCCAGTTCAACCGAGAAGGAGGGCAGCTGGCCTGCATCGGCATTGGTCTCCAGCATGGTGTTGGTGCCAGCGACGCCGGCTGTGCTGGCAGCAGCCTCGGGCAGCAGCAGACCCTTGATGTCGGCAGCGCTCAGGGCATTGTAGCTGGCCTTTACGGTGCCGGAGGACATGGTGCCATCGAGCAGGTTGATGCCGTTGAAATTTGCGGAATCGGCGATGCGGTCGATTTCCTCCAGCAGCTGGTCAACTTCCTTCTGCAGGTTGGCGCGGTCGGTGTCGTTGTCGTAAGTGCCGTTTGCGGACTGGTTCGCCAGCTCGACCATACGGTTGAGCATGTCATGTACTTCGGTCAACGCACCTTCAGCGGTCTGCACGAGGGAGATGCCGTCCTTCGCGTTCTTCTGCGCGGTTTCCAGGCCGGTAATCTGCGCACGCATCTTTTCGGAAATGGCAAGGCCGGCAGCGTCATCGCCTGCGCGGTTAATCTTGTAACCGGAAGACAGCTTCTCCAGGTTCTTGGAGAGCGCGCTGGTGTTAGTTGAGTAGTTGCGGTAGGCGTTCATCGCCATAATGTTGTGTTGAATACGCATACTAGGTTCCTCCTAAATCTGATTAATGTGACAGGGCCATCCTTTTGCCCCAGCACAGGTCGTGGAGCGCCGCCGGGTCTCAGGCAACCGGCCGGACTGCCCGAAATCTATTGGCGCATGTAATCTATTTCAGCCGACCCGTCGGCCGGATGAAAACAAAATTATGTTGGATTCTCGTGGACTGCCCGAAAATACGGGCTTCGGGCGCGCCGCCGTGAAACGCAGCGGGTTGCCGTCTTTTGTTCCCATCGGCTGCGTCGGAAACGCTGATCGCATCGGAAGATAGGACTCTTTCGATCCGATCAACGCCTCCGCGCCGCAAGCGAATGGGCATACACCGGTGTCCCGACCGGTATGATGGTTCTGTGAGAAAGTCAGGCGGGAATGCGCCGACCTTGGTTTTCGTAATATTGTGCGAGGCCCTGATTCCGCAGGTTTTCTGCGGCATTGCTGGCGCGCATAAGCACTGCACCGCAGGAAGGGCATTGCCATCGACGTGCATCTGCGGCAAGCGCATCGTTGACTGCACCGCAGCGGTGGCAGGTCTTGGCGGATGGGAAGTATTTTTCCACCATGATATACGGCTTACCCATACGTTCCAGCTTGTATTGCAGGTATGTGCGGAATTGTCCATAGCCCGCATCCATCACATTGCCGAGTTGGAGCGTCTGCGACATCTCCACCATATCGGTATCTTTCACACACACGGCGTCCCAGGCGTTGGCTATCCGCCGGCTCTCCTTGTGAATGAAATCTTTTCGCTGGTTGGCGATGTGCTCATACAGGCACTGAAGCCTGTGAAGCTGCTGCTCGTAGTTTTTTGAGCCGCGCTGCATCTGTGCAAGCCGCTTTTGCATCCGCCCGAGCTTGTCTTGCGAGCGGTGTATCCAGTGCGGTGCATCAGCGGCGCGTCCGTTGCTGTCTATGTAAAAATGGGACAGGGAATAATTCAGTCCCAGCGTGGTTTCCTGTGTCGGTTGTACCGTTTTGGGTGGTTTTACCGCATACTCAAATGTCAATGAGCAGAAGTACTTGCCGGACGGGCTTTTGTTGACCGTCGCAGTTTTGAGCTTCCACCAATGCAGCGGCTTGCGGTATAATCTGGCTTTTACGATTCCGGCCTTGGGAAGTCGGATTCCGTTGTCCGTCAGATAGATGCTTGCGCCTTTTCCGGACGGGTAGTATTGGCAATAGATGGTATAGCTGCTTTTGCAATGCTTCTTCTTTTTGTAGGCAGGATGCCGAAAACGATCCGGATGATCGAAAAACTGCTGAAAAGCGCGACGCAGGTTCTGATGCACCGAAATCAGTGCGCCGCAATCAACTTCTTTCAAAAAAGGTGCACTTTTTTTGTATTTGGCTGGGGTAGGGATGAAATGTACATCGGTTTCCGCATAAAATCGCGCCTGATCGGTCAGCATCCGGTTCCACAGATAGCGGCAGCAATCGAAGGTTTTATCAAACAGCGTCGCCTGTGCAGGTGTGGGATAGAGCTGCACTTTGATGGTGGTGTTGCGGATGATGATTCCGTTTTGACTCTGTGCCATCGGGTGCCGCACCTCCTTGTCCCATACTGGTTTCGGCAAGTTCAAGCCGCTTGAGCTGCGCGCGTGCGGCCTGCTGAACCTCCGGCAGCGATTCTAACTCATCCAAAATTGTCCGAAGCTGCTGCACTGCGTCCGCGCGTGTCGCAGCTGCCTTCCGTTGGGCGGCAAGACGCCGCACATGCTTGGCACGTTTGCGTGCTTCCTGTCTATCGAAAAATTCACCTACGCTTTCCGGTCGGGGAGAACCGTCTCGCTCACGCACTTCTCCGCGCATGATGGGCAGTTCCCGGGGCGCTTGAATTGCAAGCCGAAATTGGGAACCTGAGCGCTGGAACACCTGAATGACCACGTTTTCACCGATGGTGATGTATTCTCCCGATTTGATTTGCAATGAAAGCACGATGTACCCCTCTCTTGGCTCTAATATCTGGATATTGTTCCTAAAAGTATAGCTTTTGGGGCATGCTCCCAATTTTGATTTTTTTTAAAAAACAGTCTTAACTTTTCGATTAAACATCCGATTTAATCAATAGATGTCAAAAGTAATGCTGTATTTTTAGCGTTACAAAAACTATACTTTTTGTAACAGACTGCGGGTTTAAACCGTCGAAAATGTGCGCAAAAAAAGAGATTCCCGATAAAATGGGAATCTCTTTTTTTATATGTATCATGATAGTTGGAGCGGGCATGCTTCTCGATTGCATATAAAAAACGCTGCCGAATGGCGGCGTTGTAGAAAATGCGACTGTATACAAAAAATAAAGCCTGGCGTTGACAAACGCCAGGCTTCGTAAAATTCAAATTTTCATGGGACTTAGGTGTTCGATGACTTGGAACGCAATGCCTGCTGCGCGGAATGACCAAGCACAGCGTCCGCAAGCGCATCTGGAGCGGTTCACAGAAGAGAGGAGGAATAATTTTCGTTAACTGCAGCGGCCGCATAATTCACAGGCGGAGGGGGTGACGGCGCAGCCACCCAGCGCGGTTTCCCGCAGCTCGATGGGGATGCGTCGTCCTACGGCATACATGGTTGCCAGCATTTCATCGAATGGAATCAGCTGATGAACTCCGCTGAGTGAAAGTTCGGCAGCAATCAGTGCGTTGGCAACGCCGGCGGCATTTCTGTTCTGACAGGGGTATTCTACCAGACCGCCAACAGGATCACAGACCAGTCCCAACATGTTCATCAGAACAGTGGAGCCCGCGTCCAAACTTTGTTCCGGTGTGCCACCCATTAACTCTACAGTCGCAGAGGCCGCCATTGCAGCTGCAACGCCGATTTCAGCCTGACAGCCACCCACGGCACCGGCGACGGTTGCATTGCGCATGGCCAAATAGCCGATGGCACCTGCATTAAACAGCGCGTCAATAAGGCGTGCATCAGAAATTTTATAGCAATCCTGCAGTGCCAATAATAAACCGGGCACCACACCGGCCGAGCCGGCAGTGGGGGCAGCTACGATGAGGCCCATGGATGCATTGACCTCCAGTACCGCTACCGCGTATGTCATGGCTTTGACCAGAACATCGCCGCAGATTGCCTTGCCCTTGGCTGCATGAGCGGATAGCTTTTTGGCTTCTCCGCCAATCAGGCCGCCCATGGACTTAGTCGGGCTTTTCAGCGGCTGTGTGGCGGAATTGCGCATAATCTCCAGTGCGCGAGCCATACGGTGATCCACCATATCACGGGTTGTTTCACCCAAAATGCATTCCCGACGACGCATGATCTCAGAGATCAGGCATTGTTCCTGCTGGCACAACACCAGCAGTTCTTTGGCAGATTTGAAATCCATATATTTTCTCTCCCTACGGTTCTACAATCATTACGTCATGCACATGGGGGTGGTTGCGCAGCGGTTCGGCAATGCCCTCCGGGAACCGGCCGTCGGATTCGACGATGGTATAGGCAGTGTTGCCTTTGGACTCGCGGAACAGACGCATAAAAGCAATATTGACATTGCTGTCGCTGAGGACCTTAGTGATATGTGCTACGACACCGGGCTTGTCCTGCTGGACGACGATAACCGTGCTGTAATCGCCGGTAAAATCCACCGAGACTCCGTTGATGCGGGAGATGCGTACCTTGCCTCCGCCCAGCGATTCTCCGCGCACAGTCATCGCTTGTCCACGGGTGTTTTCCATGCGGATATCCACCGTGTTCGGGTGTATGTCTGTTTCGGATTCGCACGGAGTGAAACTGTAGGCGAGTCCGCGCTCCGCGGCAATCTGGAAAGAATTGCGGATGCGGATATCATCCGTATTAAAACCCATCATACCGCCCAGCAGTGCGCGATCGGTGCCATGGCCATGATAGGTTTTGGCAAAAGAACCATAAAGGGTAAAGTCCACTTTTTTCAGCGGTGGAGCAATCATTTTGTGCGCCAAAAAAGCGATGACGGCAGCTCCTGCTGTATGGGAGCTGGAGGGGCCGATCATATTCGGCCCCAAAACATCGAAAACACTGACAAAGGACATGAATGTTCTCCTTACCTAATTGCAGAATAATCAGGATTTTGCGGGATTTTTGTTAATAAATTTCTGATAAATGGTATCAACAATAACGCCGATTGCATTATCGCCGGACACGTTGCAGGCCGTGCCGAAGGAGTCCTGTGTGATATACAGAGCAACCATGATGGCGCAGATCGGACCGCTGGGGTCGCCGGCTTCCGCACCGAAAATCATGTACAGGAAGGGGAGTGCGGTCATGATGGAGCCGCCGGGTGCGCCGGGGGAAGCGATCATGGCAATGCCAAGCGTCATGACAAAGGGAACTACGGTCGCGATGCTGATGGGGAGCTGATTCATCAGGCAGACAGCGGTTGCACAGGCTGTGATAGTAATCATCGAGCCGGCCATATGGATGTTGGCGCACAGAGGAACAACGAAATTACGAATTTCCTCGGAAACACCGTCCGCTTCCGCACACTGCAGATTAACTGGGATGGTTGCGGCAGAGGACTGCGTACCAAGCGCGGTAGCATAACCGGGGATCTGGTTTTTAATAAGGGTGAAGGGGTTTTTCTTGCTGACAGTACCTGCGATGGTGAATTGAATGACGATGCAGATAAGATGCATGATGATGACGACAAGGAATACCTTCCATAGGATGCCCAGAATAGCGAAAGTTTTACCGGATTTGGTCATATCGGTGAAAGTACCGCAGATGTAAAGCGGCAGCAGGGGAATGATGACCGAATGGAGCACCTTGTCAATGATACCGGAGAAGTCGCTGATACCGTTGTACAGTGTGTCTCCGATGGTTTTGCCGCGCAGCGAAGATAGACACAGGCCGAGCACAAAGGCCAGTACAACAGCGGAAAGCGTATCCAGCAGAGGGGGAATGCTCAGACTGAAATAGGTTTCCAGAGAATTTTCGGCTGTCGCAGCGATTTGCTCCAGCGCATCGGGACTCATAAAGCTGGGGAACAGATTGTGCGCCACAAAATAGGAGGCCGAGCCTGCGAGCAGCGTAGAACCATAGGCGATGATTACGGTGATGAGCAGCAGTTTTCCCGCGCCGTTTTTCAGATTGGCGATACCCATAGTAACGTAGGCGAGGATCATCAGCGGTATGACAAATGATAAGAAGG
>DYCA01000031.1 GCA_019418305.1 Clostridiales bacterium | reverse complement strand
ATCACCAACCATAACAACGCGCGCAGCCTGATCTGCAAGATCGACCGCGACGAGTTGATGCAGGAGTTGGTACAGTTCTACCTCGATAACTGAGGCAGGGCTTGACAAACGGAGTAAATCCGTTATAATGAAAGTAGAAAAAGGGCAGTCCGGCAAAGACGGTTGACCCTAAGTATCTATCATTTCAAAAAAAATGACCGTACCCGGGGCAAGTGGGCGGTCATTTTTTTATGGTTTTGATGATTTCAAGAAGGATCAGCAGCAAAATGATCTGCCACAGCATCTCCATAAAAACCACCTCCCTTGCAGGAGCATGGTCAACCGCCTTTTGTCTTGCCGGACTGCTTATTTCCATGATAAACCATCTTTTACTTTTTGTAAAGCGAAAGGGAAATTATGAACGGTTTTCTCCCAATAAACAAACAGGATATGGTCGATCGCGGCTGGTATTACTGCGATTTTCTGCTCGTCACGGGCGACGCTTACGTCGACCACCCTTCCTTCGGAACCGCTATTATCTCGCGCGTTCTGGAGGACGCGGGCTACAAGGTTGCCATCCTCAGCCAGCCGGATTTCCATGACGATCGCGACTTCTCCGCCATGGGCCGCCCGCGCTATGCGGTGCTCATCAACGGCGGCAACATCGACTCGATGGTCGCGCACTACACCGCCGCCAAAAAGCGCCGTTCGGACGACGCCTATACCCCCGGCGGCAAGGCAGGCAAACGCCCCGACCGCGCGGTGACCGTCTATGCGATGCTTGCGCGGCGCGCGTTCCCGGATACACCTATCTATCTCGGCGGCATCGAAGCCAGCCTGCGCCGCTTTGCGCATTACGACTACTGGGCTGACCGCGTCATGCCCTCGATACTGGAATCGACCGGTGCAGACGGGCTGATGTTCGGCATGAGTGAGCACTCGGTTGTCGAACTGGCAAACAACCTCAAGCACGGCAAAAAGGGCGCGGACGCTTGTGTCGGTGTGCGCGGCACGGCCTATATGGCGCATGACGCAGGCGGCATCCAAAACGCGGTAGAGTGTCCGTCCTATGAGGACGTGTGCGCGAGCAAACCGGATTACGCCCGCTCGGTCAAGCTCCAATATGACGAGCAGGACGCAGTGCGCGGCAAAGCGCTTTTGCAGCGCCACGGAAAGCGCATGCTTATCCAAAACCCGCCTGCATGTCCGCTGACCACGGAAGAGATGGATCACGTCTATGCTCTGCCCTACATGCGCACCTATCATCCGTCCTATGAAGCACTGGGCGGCGTGCCCGCGATTCAGGAAGTACAATTCTCCATCATCCACAATCGCGGCTGCTTCGGTGCATGCAACTTCTGCGCGCTCGCCTTCCATCAGGGACGCTATATTCAGGCGCGCAGCCACGAAAGCGTAATTGCAGAAGCCAAACAAATTGTGCAGATGCCCGGCTTCAAGGGCTATATCCACGACGTCGGAGGACCGACTGCCAATTTCCGTTTCCCGTCCTGCAAGCAGCAGGAGGAACACGGTTTATGCAAGAACAAGCGCTGTTTGTTCCCATCGGCCTGCAAAAACCTGGAGGCCGACCACGCGGATTACCTCAATCTGCTGCGTGAGCTGCGTCAAATTGAAGGCATCAAAAAGGTATTTGTGCGCTCCGGCCTGCGCTACGACTATATGATGGCCGATCATAACGACGCCTTTTTCCGTGAGTTGGTCGAGCACCATATTTCAGGCCAGCTCAAGGTTGCGCCCGAACACATGAGCGATAACGCTCTGTATTATATGGGAAAACCATCATTCTCCGTATATGAGCAGTTCCGTGAGCGATACGCCCGCATCAATCAGAAACTGGGCCGCAAGCAATACCTTGTTCCCTATCTGATGAGCTCGCACCCCGGCGCGACGCTGGACGACGCGATTCTTCTGGCGGAGTACCTCAACCGCGTCGGCTATATGCCTGAGCAGGTGCAGGACTTCTACCCCACGCCGGGCACACTGTCGACCGCGATGTACTACACCGAAATTGACCCGCGCACAATGAAGCCGGTCTATGTTGCCAAAACGCCCGAGGAAAAGGCCATGCAGCGCGCACTGCTGCAATGGCGGCGGCCGGACAAGCGGCCGATTGTGCTCGCCGCGCTCAAAAAGGCCGGCCGCGAGGACCTGATTGGCTTCGGCAAAGAATGTCTGATTCGTCCCGCGCGTGGTGAAAAGCCGCCTGTCCCGTCCGGTCGTGCGGCAAAATCCGGAAAGAGTACGCGTCCTGCGGCTCACCGCCCGACCGCACCCAAGAAAAAAGGCTGGGCCAAGGCCAAGCGCAAAAAATAATGCAGTCAATCGTCAGAAATCTGCACAATGCATGCCGCACCTTCTTCTTGCGCCGTGCGCTTTCTCTCCAAACTTTACGAAAGCCGTTGACGAAACGGCTTTCTGTTGATAAAATTATGTAGCAAGCTACTTACTGATAAAGGGGGTTTTCACTTGGACAGTCCGGTTTTTCCCGGCGATCTTTTTAAGATGATTAACATTCTGTTCATTGCACATGCCGATGCAGCGCTGCGCCCACTCGGACTGACCTGTGCGCAAAGCGATCTGCTGGAATATCTGGCCGAGCGCGGCGAGGAGGAGACCACGGTGCAGGACATCGGTCAGCATTTCCAGCTCAAGCATCCGACTGTAATCGGCTTTATCCATCGGCTGGAGCAGAAAGGTTTTGTCACCAGTTCGGTTTCGCAGCGTGATCGGCGCTGCCGCGTCATCCGACTGACCGAAAAATTCGACGAAGTGCAGCGTGTCATGCGTGAGACCCGCGACACGATAGACGCCCGCGTTACGCGCGGTTTCACCGCCGAGGAAATGGCGCAGCTGGAAGAATATCTGTCCCGCGTCTACCATAATATCAGCGGAAGCTGATATTTTTTCGCCTTTTTATGTAGCTAACTACCTTTAATTCATTACAGGAGGTAATATAATGAGAAATAATAACAATCCTGTGTTCCGCGATGCCCCTATCCCTAAGGCAGTCGCGCAAATGGCCGTGCCAACCATGCTGAGCATGCTGGTGGTCGTACTGTATAACATGGTCGATACCTTTTTCGTCGGCCAGACGGGCGATGCCAATCAGGTGGCGGCGGTTTCGGTGGCAACGCCGGTGTTCCTCATCCTGATGGCCTTCGGCAACATGTTCGGCATCGGCGGTTCGTCTCTCATCTCTCGCCTGCTGGGCGCAAACGAGGGCGAACGCGCCAAAAAGGTCAGCGCGTTCTGCTGCTACGGCTCGCTCATCTGGGGCGTGATTATGATTTTCGTGTTCCTTGCCGCCATGCCGTTCATCCTGTCAGTCATCGGCACCAGCGAATACACCATCGGCTATGCCCACGACTACCTGTTCTGGATTTCGCTCGGCGCGCCGTTCATCATTTTCGCAAACGGCTTTTGCAACCTGATTCGCGGCGAGGGCGCAGCCACCGCCTCTATGATTGGCAACATGGTTGGCACGGTGGTCAACATCATCCTTGACCCCATTATGATTCTCGCACTGGGCTGGGGCGTTGCGGGCGCAGCCATCGCCACGGTCATCGGCAACATCTGCGCCTGCTTTTTCTACCTGTTCTACTTTCTGCGCGGCAAAACCGTGCTGTCCATCCATCCGCGCGACTTCGCCGTGCGCGGCATTATCGGCGGCGTGATCTCCATCGGCCTGCCGGCCTCGCTCAACAACATTCTGATGAGCCTGTCCAACATCCTGCTCAACAAATACCTCGCAGGCTACGGCGACGACGCAGTCGCAGGCATGGGCGTGGCCATGAAGGCCAACATGCTGGTGATTTTTGTACAGCTCGGCCTTGCCATGGGTGTGCAGCCGCTTATCGGCTTTGCCTACGGTGCGAATAACATCCGCCGTGTGCGCGGAGTGGTCAACTTCTCGGCCGTCTGCACGACGATCATCGGCGTGATTCTGACTGTGATCTACTGGTTTACCGCCGACTCGATCATCTCCATCTTTATTGACGACGCCGCCGTTATTGAAGCGGGCGTACCCATGCTGCGCGCGCTGATGTTCTCCTCTCCGGTACTGGGCATCATGTTTGTGCTGCAAAATGCCCTGCAGGCCATGGGCCGCGCAGCCGCGTCCCTTATCCTCGCGGTCAGCCGTCAGGGCTTTGTGTTCGTACCCTGTGTCATCATCGCGGGCGCATGGTTCGGCATGACCGGCATCATCTTCTCCCAGCCGGCGGCCGACCTGTTCTCAGTGGTCATGAGTATCATCATGTTCATCGTCATCGCTCGCCGTCTGTCCCATACATCCGAAAACAAAGCCTAAACAGATTTTTCTCTTTACGCGCACATACTCGCTCTGAGCGGGTATGTGCGTTTTTTGCCGTTTTACCTAAAGCCGCGTATTCTGACTGTGTTTCTTTTTTGATTGCACACACCGCAGTTTGGTGTTAGAATAGAAACTGATATATTGTGTAAATCTCACATCTGAATGAGGGATATCTTTTATGTGGATCGCAAACAACTGGAAAGAATACGCCGTCATCGACTGCGGCGGCGGCGAAAAGGTGGAGCGCTGGGGCAATCAGGTACTGGTGCGTCCCGACCCGCAGGCCATCTGGCCGCGGGCGGAGGGCTGCCGCGCCTGGGACAAGCCGAACGCCATCTATCACCGTTCCAAGGCGGGCGGCGGACAATGGGAGATTCGCAAGCTGCCGGAGCAGTGGGCGATCCATTACGGCGACCTCACCTTTCAGCTCAAGCCCATGAGCTTCAAGCACACCGGCCTATTCCCCGAGCAGGCCGCCAACTGGGACTTTATCGACCGGATGGTGCGGGGCGCGGGCCGTCCGGTCAGTGTCCTCAACCTGTTTGCCTATACGGGCGGCGCAACGCTTGCCGCGGCGAACGCGGGCGCGTCGGTCTGCCATGTGGATGCTTCCAAGGGTATGGTGCAGTGGGCGCGCGAAAACGCCGCGTCCAGCGGCCTTGCTGAACGGCCCATCCGCTGGATTGTAGACGACTGCAAGAAGTTTGTCCAGCGCGAAATTCGGCGCGGCCGCAAGTACGACGCCATCATCATGGACCCGCCGAGCTACGGACGCGGACCGTCGGGCGAGACGTGGAAAATTGAAGAGGACGTGGCCGACTTCGTCGAGCTGACCATGGGTGTTTTGTCGGATAATCCCCTGTTTGTGCTGATTTCCAGCTATTCGACCGGGCTTGCCCCGTCGGTGATGGCCTATCTGCTCGGCATCACGGCGGCAAAGCGCGCTACAGGACACATTGAAGCGCAGGAACTCGGCCTGCCGGTCGAGGCGACCGGACTTGTTCTGCCTTGCGGCTCAAGCGCGCGGTTTATCGCAGAAACCTAAGACGGACAACCATCAACCGGGATAAAGAGATAAGGAGTTGAACGTTATGCCTTCCATGCTTCATTTTACCAATGTTCTTTTCTCACTGATTGTCGCCTTTGTGCCGATGGCTATCGGCCTGCTTCTGCTGTATTTTGTCATCAAAAAGGCGGTTAAGGATGCCATCAACGAATCCAACCGACCGAAATTCTAATTTTTTTGCAAGGACGAAAAGCGATGTCTGAAATCATCAAAACCGAAAACCTGCAATACGCCTACCCCGTCGAGGAAGGGCAACTGGCCGTGCCCGTGCTCAAGGGTGTGAACCTGTCCATCCAGCGCGGCGAGTTCGTCGCGGTGCTGGGGCACAACGGCTCGGGCAAAAGTACGCTTGCAGGCTGCTTCAATGCCATCCGTCTGCCGACCGGCGGCGTGTGCTACGTCGATATGATGGACACGCGAGACGAGAACAACACCTATGAGGTGCGCAAGACCGTCTCGATGGTGTTCCAGAACCCGGACAACCAGCTGGTTGCGACCGTGGTTGAGGAGGACGTGGCGTTTGCCCTCGAAAACATGGGCATTCCCCCCGCAGAAATCCGCAAACGCGTGGATGAAGCGCTCAAGGCCGTCGGCATGTATGAATACCGCACGCAGGCGCCGCATCGTCTGTCCGGCGGACAAAAGCAGCGCGTGGCCATCGCAGGCGTAATCGCCATGATGCCGCGCTGCGTGGTACTGGACGAGCCGACCGCCATGCTCGACCCGCAGGGCCGGCGCGAGGTGATGTCGGTTGTGCGTGAGCTGAACCGCAAATTTGGCATTACAGTCATCTTGATTACCCACCACATGGACGAGGCCGTGCAGGCCGGGCGCGTGGTGGTCATGCATCAGGGCAATGTGCTGATGGACGGCACGCCGCGCGAAATTTTCACACAGGTAGATACGCTGCGTGCCGCGTCGCTGACCGTGCCGCAGACCATCGAGGTGCTGTACGACCTCGACCGGCAGGACGGCGAAACCTTGCCTATTGACGCGCTCTCTGTGGATGAGTGCGCCAACATCCTCGAAACCTATTTACAGTGAGGCTGCACGCCCGCTGATTTTTGACACACAGGAGGACGAATCCTTTGTCAACCATTCTGGAAACACGGGGCTTGACCCATATCTATGGCGCAGGCACCCCTTTTGAGCGCAAAGCGCTCGACCACGTCGACCTGAAAATCGAAAAAGGCGAAATTCTGGGCGTTATCGGCCATACCGGCTCGGGAAAAAGTACGCTTATCCAGCATTTTAACGGTCTTTTGAAGCCCGACGAGGGCGAAGTGCTGCTGGGCGGCCAGTCCATCTGGAACGAAAAAGGCAAATGCGCCCGCGAGACGCGCTTTCGCGTCGGTCTGGTGTTCCAGTACCCGGAATATCAGCTGTTTGAGGAGACGATTGCCCGAGATATCGCCTTTGGCCCGACCAACATGGGGCTGAAACAGGCCGAAATCGACGAACGCGTCATTGAATCCATGCGCGCGGTCGGGCTGGACGAGGGCATGGCGAACCAGTCGCCGTTTGCGCTGTCCGGCGGACAAAAACGCCGCGTCGCCATTGCGGGCATCCTTGCCATGCGGCCGGAAGTGCTCGTACTGGATGAGCCAACCGCAGGCCTTGACCCGCAGGGCCGCGATGAAATTCTGGGTCTTATCCGCGACTACCACAAGCAGTCGGGCGCAACCGTTCTGATCGTCTCGCATTCGATGGAAGACATCGCGGGTCTGGCCGACCGCCTGCTCGTGATGAATCACGCGAAAGTTCTGTTCTGCGACACACCGCGCGCGGTATTCTCGCACGCAAATGAAATCATCGCAGCGGGGCTGGACATTCCCATGATTACCAAGGTGATGCTGGAGCTGAAAAAACGCGGGTATGACGTGGACACCTCGGTTTATACGGTGCAGCAGGCGCTGGACGCCCTGCGCGCCTGCAAAGCGAAAGGGGGTGCGCGCTGATGCTCAAGGATATCACCATCGGTCAGTTTTTCCCCGGCGACAGCGCCGTGCACCGACTCGATCCCCGCGTCAAGATTGTGCTGACGGTCGCGTTCATCGTGCTGCTCTTCCTTGCGGAAGGGCCGGTATCCTACGCGCTGATTGTCGCATTTCTGGCTATTATCATCGGCATTTCGCGCATCTCCCCCAAGCTGGTTGTGCGCGGACTGCGGCCGATTCTGTTCATTGTCGCCTTCACGGCGGTACTCAACCTGTTCTATACACCGGGTGAGTATATCTGGCAGTGGGGCTTTCTGCATATCAGCCGCGAGGGCATCCGCACAGCGATTTTCATGGTCATCCGTCTGATGCTGCTGATTATTGCAACCTCTATGCTGACCTATACGACCAGCCCTATCCAGCTGACCGACGGTTTGGAGCGGCTGCTTTCGCCTCTCAAAAAGCTGCACGCTCCCGTGCACGAGCTTTCCATGATGATGTCGATTGCGCTGCGCTTTATTCCGACGCTTATCGAGGAGACCGAGAAAATCATCTCGGCGCAAAAGGCGCGCGGCGCGGATTTTGAATCCGGCAGTCTGGTGCAACGCGCAAAAGCCATGATTCCCATTCTGGTGCCGCTGTTTATCTCGGCGTTTCGCCGCGCGGACGAGCTGGCAACCGCGATGGAGTGCCGTTTATACCGCGGCGACGTGGGCCGCACACGCATGCGGCAGCTCAAAATCGCCCGTGTGGATATCTGCGCGTTGCTGATCTGCGCGGCCATGTTCGCGGCAATTCTCCTGCTCAGGCGGTACGGCGTATGAACATTGCAGTGATTTTGTCCTACGACGGAACGGCCTACAACGGCTGGCAGATACAGAAAAACGGCCCGTCCATTCAGGAATCGATGGAAACCGCGGTTTTTCGGCTGCTCGGCCAGAAGGTACATGTTTCCGGCGCAGGCCGCACCGACTCGGGTGTGCATGCGCGCCGATATGTCGCCAACTTCAAGGCGGACTGCACCATCCCGATGGACCGTCTGCCCTATGCACTCAACAGCTTTTTACCCGAGGACATTGCGGTTTCGGGTGCAGTAGAGGTGCCGGAGAACTTTGACGCACGATTTGACTGCACAAAAAAAGAATACGCCTACTATATTTTCCCGTCCACTTTGCGCAACCCGTTCCACGCGCGTTACGCCTACCGATACAACTATCCGCTCGACATCGAGCGCATGCAGGCGGGCGCACAGCGCTTTGTCGGGAAACAGGACTTTGCCGCCGTGCGCAGTCAGGGCACGCCGGTCAAAAGCACGGTGCGCACCATCTTCTGGTGCGAGGTCGAGCCGGTGGATGACTTAATCCGCATCCGCGTGTGCGGGGACGGCTTTCTGTATAATATGGTGCGTGCCATCGCGGGCACACTGACCTATGTCGGCGGCGGAAAACTCACGCCGGACGATGTTTCCGCCATCCTGCGCGCGGGCGACCGCGAGCAGGCCGGCCCTACCCTGCCCGCCTGCGGCCTGTTTATGAACCGGCTGTGGTACGAGCACACACCGGAGCTTGCCCGCTTCCAGCTGGATGCGTAAGTGGCTTTCGGATAATTTATTTTTTATTCACATTTTCCACCCCCAAACGCGATACAATGAGGAGACGGAACAACATGAGCGAACAACAGCCCACCAAGTCCAAACAGAATATCATCCGTTTCCCGTCCTCACGGAAGGAGCGCCGCCGCCTGCTGCGCGAAAGCAAGGACCCACGCGTGCGCCTGACCGCGCTGCTGCGCTCGGTATGCGGCTGGCTACTGGTGGTCTGCACGTTCCTGTTCCTGCTCTCCAACTACCGGCTGTTCTCGCCAACCTCTATCCGCAGTCTTGCGGAATATGCCGTGGCAGGTCTCAAACAGCATGAGGGCGATATCACCACCATCAATTATGAAAACGGCACGTTTTCGGATGCTGCGCTGTTTGAAGCAGGCATTGCCTATGCGGACAACGACTCCCTGTTCCTTGCGCGCCCCGGAAGCGTGACCACGATGAAATACACGCTCGGCTATTCCTCCCCCGTGGTGGAGACCAGCGACAATTATGTGCTGGTCTATGACCGCGGCGGTATGCAGGCGGTGCTGACCAACTCAGCCACAGCGGTGGCTGAACTGAGCCTCGACTCCGCAATCCTTACCGGCAGCATCGGACAGGACGGGCGATTTGTACTGGTGACCGACGAGCAGGGCTACCGCACTGCAGTCGCTGTCTATGACACCTCCGGCAAGGAGGTATTCAAATACCAGTCCTCGGAATACTATATCGTATCAGCCGATCTGTCCCCGGACGGCAAAACGCTCGCCGCGCTTGCCTTCCAACAGGATGGCGTGGCGCTCAACTCCTATGTACTGTTTTATGACGTGTCCAGCGGTTCGCTCGATGCAAAAGCGACGCTGGAAGATACGCTTGGCATGGCGCTGTGCTATCCGGAAAGCAATACCGCCGCCGTTCTGTGCGATGATGGACTATATCTGATCGACCGCAGCGGCCAGACCGATCACACGCTCACCATCGCTTCCAGCGACCTCATCTCTCTAACCGCACACGACAACATGCTGGCCATTGCCACACGCTCTTATTCAGGCGGCGCGCGCAGCGACCTGTATACCATACGCAGCGGTACGCTGTCCGGTCCCTACGCACTGGCGGAGGAGCCCTCCGCGCTGGCGATTTCCGCAGCGGGAACAGCCGTTCTGAGCGCCTCAGGCGTGACCGTTTATGATACGTCATTTCATCCCCAGTGGTGCAACACCGAAGCGGTGGGCGCGCGTCGCGTACTGCTGACCGACGACGGCACCGTATGCGCCCTTTACACCAAAAACGCGCGTCTGTTTACCGCGCATTCCGAACATTCCGAGGAAGTTACCAATGCCAACTGACGTTTTATCCGTTCTCACCGGTCTGTGCAACCTGCCCGACCTGATTATTCTGGCGGTTTTGCTTGTCAATCTCATTCTGGGTTTCCGACGCGGCTTTTTCGGCGCGCTTACCGGATTAGTAGGCCGCGTGATCGCGGTAGCCGCCGCCTTTTTTGCAGCCCGCGCCGCCGCGCCCTATGTGTCGGAATGGGTTGTCACCCCAATTGTCGGTGATATGTTTGAAAAACGGGCGGGTGTGAGCGGCGCTGCCGGCGCATTGGACGCGCTGCGTCAGACCGCGACCCAAGCCGCTGTCTCCATGGCGGAAAGCGTGGCGTTCGTACTGCTGCTCATCCTGTTTTGCATTCTGTTCGGCTGGCTGGTTAATCTGGCCGCCAAAAGTCTGCACGCTATCGCACATCTGACCCCACTGGGCATTCTCGACTCGCTGGCGGGCGGTGCGGTTGGGCTTGTGGCCGGCGCTGTGCTGATTGCTTTGATATTACTGGGCGTCTGGTGGGTCTATCCCATTGCCTATTCCCCGCTCGGCTGGCTGTCTCCCGAACGGGTTTCCCACAGTCTGCTGCTGGCGGCGCTGATTGACGTGCTGCCGGTCGCCATCTGATTTTGTTTTCCCACTTCCCCAAAGGAGTTTTTTCTTATGAATATGCCAATGTGCTCGCGGTGCAAAAAGAACATCGCAGTGGTGTTTATCACCAAAATCGAAGGCCCGGATAAGACGACGCAGGAGGGGCTGTGCCTCAAGTGCGCACGCGAGCTGGGCGTCAAGCCGCTCGACAACATCATGGAACAAATGGGCATCACCGAGGATGACCTTGAGGCCCTTTCGAGTGAAATCGGATCGCTGTCCGACTTAAACGATCTGGTCACCGCCGGTGCGGACGGATCGGATGACGACGCGCCGCACGAAACTGACCCCATTTCCAATCCGCCTGCTCCTTCGTCGCTGCCGCCGCAGCGGCCGCTGCGCGGCGGAGAAGGCGCGCGTACGCGCACACAGGCGCCTCCGCGCGATGACAAAAAGCGCAAATACCTGAATAACTACTGCGAAAATCTGACGCGCAAGGCGGCAGAGGGCCGTATCGACCACATCGTCGGCCGTGACCGCGAGACCGACCGCGTCATCCAGATTCTCAACCGCCGTCAGAAGAACAACCCCTGTCTGATTGGCGAGCCGGGCGTCGGCAAGACGGCTGTTGCGGAAGGCTTGGCCGTGCGCATCAACGAGGGGCGCATCCCATTCAAGATGCGGAATAAAGAAGTGCATCTGCTCGACCTGACCGCACTTGTCGCGGGCACGCAGTTCCGCGGCCAGTTTGAGAGCCGCATGAAGGGCCTGATTGACGAGGTCAAAAAACTCGGCAATATCATTCTTGTCATCGACGAGGTGCATAATATCGTCGGCGCAGGCGACTCGGAAGGCTCGATGAACGCCGCGAATATCTTAAAGCCTGCGCTTGCCCGCGGCGACATTCAGGTCATCGGCGCGACGACGCTCAAGGAGTACCGCAAGCACATCGAGAAGGACGCCGCGCTCGAGCGACGCTTCCAGCCGGTCTATATCGGGGAGCCGTCAGTCGCAGAGACGACCGAAATCCTCAAGGGCATCCGCTCGTACTATGAGACTTTCCACGGCGTACAGGTGCCGGACGATATCTGCCGCCGCGCTGCCGAGATGAGCGAGCGCTATATCACCGATCGTTTTCTGCCCGACAAGGCCATCGACCTTATTGATGAAGCATGCTCGCGGCTCAATCTGGATTCGCCGCAGCTGTCTGAAATCCCCGCCCTGCAAACCGAAATGGAGGGCCTGCAGACCCAGCTCGACCTGCTGACCCAGTCGAGCGCGCGCGACGAGCAGGAGGACACCTACGCTCGCATCGCATCCTGCCGTCAGCGGCTGCTGCAGGTCGAAAGCCGGCTGCACGAGCTGCTGTGCAAGCCTGCACCCACAGTCGACGAGCAAATGCTTGCCTCGGTCATTGAGCTGTGGACCGGCATCCCGGCCGCTAAGGTCGCAGCACAGGAATCCGCACGCCTACGCGGCATGGAGGAGCGTCTGAAATCCCATGTCATTGGACAGGACGAAGCGGTCGACGCGGTCTGCGCGTCCATCCGCCGCTCACGCGCGGGCATCAGCCCCAAGCGCAAGCCCGCGTCCTTCCTGTTCGTCGGCCCGACCGGCGTGGGCAAGACCGAACTGGTCAAGCAGCTCGCGCTCGACCTGTTCGACTCGCCGGATGCACTGGTGCGGCTGGACATGTCGGAATATATGGAAAAGCACACGGTTTCCCGTCTGATCGGTTCGCCTCCGGGCTATGTCGGCTATGATGAGGCCGGTCAGCTAACGGAAAAAATCCGCCGCCGTCCGTACTCGGTCGTCCTGTTCGACGAAATCGAAAAGGCGCATCCGGATGTACTCAACGCACTGCTGCAAATCCTTGACGACGGCCGTCTGACCGACGCGCAGGGCCGCGTGGTCAGCTTTGAGAACACGGTTATTGTCATGACCTCGAACGCCGGTTCGCAGACCGGAGGCGCGCCTGCGGGCTTTGGCCGCACGGTCAGCCAGCAGAGCCGTGAGCGCGCGATGAAGGCGCTTGAGGACATCATGCGTCCTGAGTTCTTAAACCGCATCGACGAAATTATCGCCTTCAACCAGCTCACCGAAGCGGACTTCCGCCGCATCTCGGTTATCATGCTGGATGAGCTGCGTGACAATCTGGCCGACAAGGATATCCGCCTGACGTGGGACGACAGCCTGCTCGACTGGCTGGTCGAAAAATCCTTCTCGCTCAAATTCGGTGCGCGCAACCTGCGCCGCCTGATTGAAAAAGAGGTGGAAAACCCGCTGGCGACTGCCATCGTCACGGGAGAACAGCCGCTCAAGGGCGCATATCTGCGCGCCGAGGACGGCAAGCTCATCATCGACACGATTTAATACAATGCCGCCGGGCCAAGTGTCCGGCGGCAAATTTTTTTCTTCTTCTCCGGGAACAATTCCCCGCCTCCGTGCATCCTTAGAGTGTCCGGACAACGAGACGAGGTGATACGATGGAAATGATATTAAGCCAGACACAGGATGACGCGCGCGAGCGCTTTGCCGCCGCCGTGACGGCGCATCGCCGCGCGATGTACCGCGCCGCCCGCGCGCTGCTTTCGAGCGATGCCGACGCGGAGGATGCGGTGAGCGAAGCCATCTTGCGCGCGTGGCAGGCCTTCGGGCGGCTGCGCGACGAGAAAGCGCTCAAGGGCTGGCTGATTAAAATTACGGTCAACTGCGCCTACGAGCATCACCGCCGCGGCGCACACGTGACCTATACGGACGATTTGGAACCGCTCGCAGGCGGTGCGGAGGATAAGCACGACTTTACCCTGTGGGACGCGGTTTGCGCCCTGCCCGAGGACTACCGCGTAGCGACCGTCCTGTTCTATTACGAGGATATGACGACTGCCGAGATTGCAAAAACGCTCGGCGTGCGCGAAGGAACAGTGCGCAGTCGCCTGTCCCGCGCGCGAAACCGTCTGCGCACGCTGCTGGAGGAGGAATAACATATGACGTTTGACGAGAAACTGAAGGCGCGCGCACAGCGCGAAGACAGCCCGATTCCCGCAGGCTTTGACGAGCGCATGGACGCGCTCCTGCACGACCTGCCGGAGCAGGTGACTCCCATCAAAAAGCGCCGCGCACCACGCACCGCCGTCTGTATCGGTATTGCCGCCGCGATGGTGGTTGGAGCGGCGGCCGCAGCGCCGACCGTGCTGGAAATGGCACGCAACGCCATCGGCTACTTTACGCAAAACAGCGGCTCAGAATATGCCGAATATCAGGGCAAGTATGAGAAATATAACGCTGCCGTCGGCATGAGCGACACAAACGGCGACCAGACGCTGACCATTGACAACCTTGCCGTGGATGACAGCTATATGATGGTATTTTACACGCTCAAAAGCAAAACGCCGATTGAAGTGCGCAGCGGCGAGGGCGTTCCACTTTCCACCCGCATCAACTGGACAGCGCCCAATTTCTTCGTGCAGGTCAACGGCAAACAGCTCGACACGACCGGTGCAATCGAAAACGAGGCGACCATGCCGGACGAATACACGCTGACCGGTATGCAGCGCATCGTGCTGAAAGAGGTGCTGCCCGACCAGTTTAACCTCGTTCTGTATGACAGCGGTTCGAGTGATATCAATGACGCGAACTTCCAGTTTGCGATGTCGGTAGACAAGAGCGCGGTCGCGGTCGAAACGCTGACGGTCGAACCTAAGCAGGATTTTACCGTCGATATTTCCAGAACGACCAACGAGGGAGAGCCCTTGCACCTGCACTATGAGCCGCGCGTCGAGCGTGTGTCAATTTCGCCGTTCGGCTCGACGATCACGCTGAGCGAACGCGGAACCGCCCCATTCGATAGCTTTGTGCTGCACGACGATAAAGGCAACTACCTGCCGGTTCTTGAGACCAGCGGCACCGTTGGCAGCAGCTTTGAACGGCTCTCCAACTCCTTCGAGTTCATGGGCGCGGGTCTGGACACCAAATCAATTACACTGATCCCCCGCATCGAAAGCGGTGCCGCCCACAAGGTTTCCGGCGCGTTGGACAGCATGCCACTGACCGACGACAGTACAAACGGCTTCACGCTCGAAAGTTTGGAGATGGGCGACCGGCAAGCGACCGCCACCTTTTCCTTCCGCGGCGTAGTCTCCGTCGGCCATGTGAATTTTACCTTGCAGCTTGCCGACGGCACCCTGCTCGACCATGTGACAGACTGCTTCATAGACTACACCTATGATCGCGAAAACGGCCTTTGCGTGACAACGATCGAATATCCGAACGCAACGGACGAGCAGGTCGCGCAGATCACCGGCGTTGTCTTCGCGCAGCCGGACGACAACCTCGAATTATTGGAAGATCAAGCCGTTACGATCAACCTGCAATAACGCAAAAAGACAGCCAGCGTTGAGCTGGCTGTCTTTGTTTATGCCACAGACTGGAACTGGCTTGGGGCCTGCTCCTGCTGCTGATACAGCTGCGCGGCTTTCTCCTGCCGCGTGGTGGTGCGGGTGGTTCCGCCGGAAACGTAAACCCTGCCGCACTCGGGGCAGATAGCGGTATGAATCGTGACCGACTGGCTGACTACCTCCCGGCCTTCCCGCTGCGCCTTGGACTGCTCGCGGCTTACATGCTCCTGCTCATGACCTCGAACGGCGGAGGCCGCTGCCTCAGGCGCAATATTGGTTGGCGTTTTATACGAAACGCCGGGGTCATCCGAACCATCCTGATATTTGCGCTCCTTACAGGTCTGGCACTCGCCTTCCGCCATAACCTCCTGCGCAGACTTGGATTCCGACGCGGCCTGTCCTTCCGCCGCAGCAGCATCTTCGGATGCCGCCTGACCAGTCCCATCGGCATACTGAATACGGCCACGGACAGCCCATTCAACCGGGTCTACGCCCTCCCGCTGAGAAGGAAGCTGAGGGCCCGCCTGCTCCGGTACGGCCTGCGCCGTGTCCGGCTGTACCGAGGCCACCGCCGGCACAGGGGAAACTGCCGTGGTCTGCGCGGGGACGATGCCGTTGACCGGCTCCATGCTGCGCGCACCAGCCGCGCGGTCCAGATACGCAGACGAATACGCGGTGCTGCCGCCCAATCCTACCGCATTCCAACCAAACATGTTTCTCACCCTTTCCGTACATCATACGTTTTATTTGTACTCTCAGTTTACCGCATTGGGGCGCAATTCTCAAGCGTAATCTGCACAAAAAAGGAAAAATGTTTGACTGATGGACAAGCGTCTGTCACGCTTTGCCGAAGCGGAACCAGAAACGCGGCCCCGCGGGTGTATTCTCCGCGCCGCAGGCGTAGCCATGCAGGTCAAATACGGTTTTTGCAATCGACAGCCCCAACCCGTCACCCTGTTTGCTGCGTGCCGGATCAGCCTGATAATACGCCTCCCACAAGCGAGGCAGCGCTGCGGGAGGAATTGCCTCACCCGTGTTGATTACCGCGCACACGCCTTTCTCGATGCGCACGGTGATGCTTCCATCCGGCGGAGTGTGCTGCACCGCGTTCTCGAGCAATGCGTCGAGCGCACGGATAAGCAGCGCGCGGTCGGCCTCGATCTCATCCGGGCCGTCCACCACAACCGACGTGTGCAGACGGCTGTCCGGCGGGACGGCGGCATCCAGCCGCTCACGCGCAAGGGCGGAGAGAGACACCTGCTCACGCCGCAAGGCTTTCACACCTGCCTCCAGCCGGGACAGCTCCAACATATGCCGCACGCTGCCGTCCATGCGCTGCGCCTGCTGCCGGATGACATCCAGATAATGCGTGCGCTTATCCTGCGCCATGTCGTCGGAGAGCAGCTCGGCGGTCGCGGACAGCACGGACAGCGGCGTTTTCAGCTCGTGCGCGAGCGCGGCGGTCGTATCGCGGCGCGCCTGCTCGACACACTCCTGCTTGCGCCAGACGCGCAGCAGGGCAAAGGCCAGAATAGCGGACATGGACAGCATCGCCAGCAGGCTCATTCCGTAAACCGGCTTCAGCTCATCCATCGCGTCGCGCAGCGGATAGTACGACCAGATGTAGATCATAGAATAGTCAGTCGGTTCCATGGTGACCATATCCTGTCCGAGATATCTGCCAACCTCCACATAATAATGGAAAATCGTACTGTCCTCATCCCATGCGCCGATAACAAAGTTCATGTCCTCCACACCTTCGGCCAATGTCATCATACGCGCACGCATCTGTTCCAATTCTGCAGAATCCCGCGCCTTGACGTAACCCGAAACACCGTCCTCCACATCAAACCCGGACAACGTAAAATTATCCGGCGTGCCGCCCATCAAACATTCAAACGGCTGGTCGTTCCAGAACAGGCCGCTGGTGTCGGTATCCGGCTGGCGTTCCATCAGCACGGTTTCGCCCTTCAGTTCGGTTTCCATAATTCCGCCGTCCTCCAGCACCTCATATTTTACCGTGGTATAGGTCAGCCGGTATGGAATGAAAAAGGCGCCGTCCTGCCAGCCCTGATAGTGCAACACATGTCCTATCGTGCCGGTGCTATTGCGCGTAATCGGCTGGTTGCTTTCCTTCTCAAGCTCCACCAGCCGAAACTGCTCCTCTTCAGTCAGCCAGCGTTCCAGATCAAGATACATTGAGCCAAGATTATAATAATTGCCCGACGCCGCAAGCAGGTTGCGGTCCTGGTCGAAAATGCCGACCATTGCCAGTGGCCGCAAATCGGACTGATTACATTTGCGATAGATCGCCCTTGGCCAATCCAGATAGAGTTTCTCCCCCGGCGCGAGCAACTCCTGATCGCCCGTGCTCTCGCGCGCCTCGTCCAACTTGCGCTGCGCCGTCACATAGGTGAACACGCCCATCACCGCCAGATAAAACGCCAGAAACCCCGCGCCCACGCGCCAGAAAAAGCTCCAGAAATTCCTATGCTTGCTTTTCATCTCCGTCCACCTCCAATTTGTAGCCCTGCTTGACCACGGTTTTGATGCAACCCGCGTGCGCGCCAAGCGCTTTGCGCAGCTTTTTGATATGGCTGTCCACGACGCGGTCTGTGCCGTCAAAATCCCAGCCCCACGCCAGATTTAACAGCTCGTCACGCGTCAGCACGCGGTTTTTGCGCTCCATCAGCGCCCGCAGCAATGCAAATTCCTTGGGCGGTAGCGCAACCGGCTGCCCGCCTGCTGTCACCGTGCCGCGCGCGGGGTCAAGAACAAGCGCACCCGCCGCCAGCATGTCCCCCTGCGTCAGCCCCTTCGCGCGGCGCAGCAGCGCCTGTGCCTTGGCGTACAGCACCGCCAGCGAAAACGGCTTGACGACATAGTCATCCGCGCCAAGGCCATAGCCGTGCAGCTTGTCCTGCTCGTCCTCACGTGCCGTGACGAACAGAATAGGTACATCGCCCCGCTGCCGCGCCGCACGGCACAACGCAAAGCCATCCGTTCCCGGCAGCATCACGTCGAGCAGCAGCAAATCGAACGCACGCTGTTCGATTAAAGCAAGTGCGGCATCACCGTCCGGCGCTGCCACCACCGTCATCGCGCCGCCACTCTTTTCGGTAAAATAGTCGGCAACCACCTCGCGCATGGCAGGCTCATCCTCCGCCAGCAAAATTGTGTAGCCCACGCTGCATC
>DYCA01000030.1:3201-19546 GCA_019418305.1 Clostridiales bacterium | reverse complement strand
TTGTCCAGCGTGCGCTTGATGTTGTCGTTGGGCATATTGTTGGCCTTGGCCTTGGCGATGCAGTCGCGCAGGCGGGAGTTGAAATCCGGATTGGCCGAACCGCCTTCCTTAATAGCAATGGCCATTTCGCGGCCGATTTTGGTGAAGATTTTCGCTTTTTTCGCGTCGTTTGCGCCCTTGCGCTTGGCAATATTATGCCACTTGGAGTGTCCCGACATGGTGGAAAGTCCCTCTTTCTATCTGAAATAAATTTAATATAACCTCAAAAACGCCATACGGCGCATACAAATTTTATCAGATTTTTCATGTTTCCGCAATACCTGCGTGTATATTTTTCGCGTACCACGTACAAACTACGCTTGAAATCTTCAAAAAAGAGGTGATTTCCCATGAGCAAGCAGAACAAGCGTCAGAACCCGTCGACCACCAACCAGTGCCCGAACGGAAGCCAGAATAAGAACCCGCAGCCGAACACCCAGAGCAAGAATCCGAGCAGCACGCAGGACTGACCGGTCCGGCCTGCCGCTTCGATTTACGGCTTGGGCAAACAAAAGGACGTGCCGCAGCACGTCCTTTTGTATTTTGCGCTTAGTCGCCCATCGACAGGCCGAGTGCGCGCGCCGCACGCACCACTTCGCCGTCGGGCGGCACGGTCTTGAGCTTGCCCGCCACTTCTTTGAGCGGCACGGGCACGATTTTATCGTCCTGCAGCGCCACCATATAGCCGTATTTTTTCTCGCGGATGAGCTGCGCCGCCGCCACGCCGAAACGGCTGGTCAGCAGACGGTCGGCCGGACAGGGCGCGCCGCCGCGCTGATAGTGGCCCGGAATGGTCACGCGGATCTCATGCCCTGTGATCGCCTTCAGCTCGTCCGCGATGCGGTAGGAAATGGACGGATAGGGCATATTTTCACGCGCGGCCTTGAATTCCTTCTTGCTCATCTTGGCCTCTTCCTGACTGATCGCGCCTTCCGCAACCGCAAGGATGGAGAACCGTTTGCCGCTCTGTGCGCGCTTGTCGATCGCTTGCGCAATCTTTTTGGCCGAATACGGAATCTCCGGAATGATGATAACGTCCGCGCCGGATGCAATGCCGGAATACAGCGTCAGCCAACCGGCCTTATGGCCCATCACCTCGACGATGAACACGCGCGAATGCGAAAACGCGGTCGAGTGAATGGAGTCGATAACCGTCGTGGCAATATCCATGGCCGACTGAAAACCGAAGGTCATCTCAGTGCCCCACAGATCGTTGTCAATCGTCTTGGGCAGGGTGACCACGTTGACACCGTTCTCGCTGAGGAGGTTCGCGGTCTTGTGCGTGCCGTTGCCGCCGAGAATGACCAGACAGTCAAAGCCTTCGTCGTTTACGGTTTTGAGCATTTTCTGCAGCTTGGTCTCCTCGCTGTCCTCGGTGGCCTTCTGCATTTCCTTAAACGGCTGGCGGGATGTGCCGAGAATCGTTCCGCCCAGAGTCAGAATATCCGAGAAATCCCGCGAGTTCATTTCATGATAATCGCCCTCTATCAAGCCGCGGTAGCCATCCCGGATGCCGTAGATGGTCACCTTGCTGCCCAGTTCGTTATACAGCGTCTTTGCTACGCCGCGCAGAGCGGAATTCAGGCCCTGGCAGTCGCCGCCGCTTGTCAGCATGCCAATCTTCATAAGCGCAACCTCCTTTTTATTACCTTTATCATACGCCATTTTTCCCGTGTTGTGAAGAGTCTTTCCATAGGTTTTACATCCGCAGCGTAATTCATCCGTTTTTGACTTCTGTCGCAGTATACGGCATTTTCTATGCAAAATTTTTGTAGGATTCATCAGTTGCATACTATATATAGTTGTGTTATTCTTAAACCAGACAAGTTCCCTGCAACTGACGGACAAGGTGGAGCGCAAACCACCGGGGAGCAGGGGTTCCGTAAAAATGCCGACCGTCTGGGCAGTGTCGCACAAGATACGCGATGCTGCCCTTTTTTGCATCCAAAAAAGGGCAGCTGAACCAAAGAAACAGGAGGAATCACCTATATGAACGCATGGAACACCTTCATTGGCGGCGATTGGCAGAATGAGATCAACGTCCGCGATTTCATCCAGAAAAACTACACCCCTTACGAGGGCGACGGCGCGTTCCTCGCGCCTGCAACCGCACGCACAACCGCGATGCGCGAAAAGTTTGACGCGCTGCTTGCGGAGGAGCGTGAAAAGGGCGGCGTACGCAACGTGGATACCGATACCGTTATCACGATTACGGCGTTCGACCCCGGCTACCTCGACAAGGATAACGAAATCATTGTCGGCCTGCAGACCGATGAGCCGCTCAAGCGCGCCTGCAACCCGTTCGGCGGCATGCGCATGGTGCGCGAAGCGTGCAAGGCCTACGGTTACGAGGTTTCCCCCAAGATTGAAGAGGAATTCAAATATCACAAGACGCACAACGACGGCGTGTTCTCCGCCTACACCAAGGATGTGCGCGAAGCACGTCATGTCGGTCTGCTGACCGGCCTGCCGGACGCCTACGGCCGCGGCCGCATCATCGGCGACTATCGCCGCGTCGCGCTGTACGGCGTGGACCGTCTGATTGAAGAAAAGCAGCGCGACAAGGACGCGCTGGGCGAAGTGCCGACGACCGAAAAGGAAATCCGCACCGCAGAGGAGCTTTCCGACCAGATTAAGGCACTCAAGGATATGGTTAAGATGGCGGCTTCCTACGGCTTTGACATTTCCCGCCCGGCAGAAAACGCAAAGGAAGCCGTGCAGTGGCTGTACTTTGCTTACCTCGCCGGCATCAAGGAGCAGAACGGCGCGGCGATGAGCCTGGGCCGCACCTCGACCTTCCTCGACATCTACTTCGAGCGCGACCTCAAGGCCGGCGTTCTGACCGAGTCCGAAGCACAGGAGATCATGGACGATTTCGTGCTGCATCTGCGCATGGCGCGCCACCTGCGCACACCCGAATATAACGAGCTGTTCGGCGGAGACCCGATGTGGATCACCGAGTCTATCGGCGGCATCGGCGAGGACGGCCGCCCGCTCGTGACCAAGAACAGCTTCCGCGTGCTGCACACGCTGTACAATTTAAATCCCGCCGCCGAGCCGAATCTGACCGTGCTCTGGAGCGAAAACCTGCCTGAAAACTGGAAGAAGTTCATTGCCAAGGTGTCCATCGACACCGATGCTGTCCAGTACGAGAACGACGACGTCATGCGCCCCTATTACGGCGACGACTACGCCATCGCCTGCTGCGTTTCCGCGATGCGCGTGGGCAAGGATATGCAGTTCTTCGGCGCGCGCGCCAACATCGCCAAGCTGATGATGATGGCCATCAACGGCGGCCGCGACGAGAATAAATTCGATCAGGTCGGCCCGGAAATGCCGGTCATGGAGGGCGACACGCTCGACTATGACGAGGTTTGCCGCCGCATGGACTTTTACCGTCCGTGGCTGGCTAAAACCTACGTTTCCGCGATGAACACCATCCACTATATGCATGATAAATACGCCTACGAAAAGAGCCAGATGGCGCTGCACGACACCGAGGTGCGCCGCCTGATGGCGTTCGGCATCGCGGGCATGAGCTGCATGGCGGATTCGCTCTCTGCCATCAAGTACGCCAAGGTACACCCCATCCGCAACCCGGAAAACGGCATCATCGTCGATTTTGAAATCGAGGGCGACTTCCCGAAGTTCGGCAATGACGACGACCGTGTCGACTCCATCGCCTGCGAGCAGGTTGAAAAGTTCTATCAGGCGCTGACCCAGTATCCGCTCTACCGCGGCGCGATTCACACCCTGTCCATCCTGACCATCACCTCCAACGTCATGTACGGCAAAAAGACCGGCAACACGCCCGACGGCCGCCGTTACGGCGAACCGCTCGCCCCGGGTGCAAACCCGATGAGCGGCCGTGACAAGTCGGGCGCACTGGCCTCGCTCAACTCGGTGGCGAAACTCAGCTACGAATACTGCCGCGACGGTATCTCCAACACCTTCTCCATCACGCCGGGCGCGCTCGGCAAGACCGATGAGGAGCGGGTCAACAACCTCGTCGCCATCATGGGCGGCTACTTTGCCCAGAAGGCGCACCACCTGAACGTCAACGTCATGAACCGCGACACCCTCATCGCCGCCTACGAGCATCCCGAGCAGTACCCCAACCTGACCATCCGTGTCTCGGGCTACGCGGTCAACTTCTATAAGCTCAGCCGCGAGCAGCAGCGCGAGGTTATTTCGCGCACGTTCCACGAAGCAGTCTAACAACCTCTAAGAGGGCACCCCTCCGGGGCAGGCAGCAGCGAAGGTTGTTCTGATCCTGTGAGACGGGCGGCAGTCGAAAACAAGAACTTACTCTTGCGCGCGCAGCGCGCCCTCAAGGAAATGGGGTGATTCGCAAGAGGGGAGAAACCTTCGGTGTCTCCCCTCTTGTGCGCCCGCCGCGCGCAGCGGCATCTTTCCCGCTTGCTTATCCAAGCAATGCTATTGCACACTATTTAATGCTCTTTTCAGAAAGGTTGTGGCAAAATGACCGGACGCATTCATTCCATCCAGTCCCTCGGCGCGGTGGACGGGCCGGGCGTGCGCTGCGTAGTCTTCATGCAGGGCTGCCCGCTGCGCTGCGTCTACTGCCACAACCCGGACACGTGGGACACGACTCGCGGCGAAGAAATCGACACGGACGAACTCGTGCGCCGCGTGCTGCGCTTCCAGCCCTACTGGAAAAACGGCGGCGGCGTGACCGTCTCGGGCGGCGAACCGCTGCTGCAAGCGCACTTTGTCGCGGAATTCTTCCAAAAGCTGCATGAGCACGGCGTACACACTGCGCTGGACACCTCGGGCACAGGCTGCCCGACCGCCGCGGCTGAGCGCGTGCTGCAACACACCGATTTGGTGCTGTGCGACCTGAAATTTCTGACGGCGGCGGATTATCGCCGGTATTGCCGCGCAGAGTTGTCACAGGTCGAGCGTTTTTTGCAGCTGACCGCGATGAAAGGCGTGCCGCTCTGGGTGCGGCATGTGGTCGTGCCCGGTCTGACCGACAGCCTCGACCACCTGCGTCTGGTCAAGGCACACGCCGAACGGTATCCCAATCTGCAAAAAATCGAATTTCTTCCTTTCCACAAGCTGTGCATCGAAAAATATGACCGACTGGGAATTGACTTCCCGCTGCGCGATACGCCCGCCATGAATGAAGCGTGGCTCAAGCAGCTGCTGGAAAAGCTGTAAAAAAACGCGGAGGAACGCTGTTCCTCCGCGTTTTGCTATGTATGATTACACTTCTTCCTTCTCCGGCCGTCTGCCGCAGAAGTGCACCTCGTACCGACGCATGCAGTCCTTAATTACCTCAATCGCTTTTTCCCGGTTGAGTGCGTCCGAAGTGGTGGTGTGCTTGTGTTCCAGGCCCTTGTAAACCTCAAAAAAATGCGTGATTTCACTGCCGTAATGCGGCGGCAGCTCGTCCATATCGTGATAGAAATTCCATGTCGGTTCTTCAAACGGAATCGCAATGATTTTATCGTCGATCTCATCCTCATCGATCATACGCATCACACCGATTGGATAGCAGTCCACCTCCACCAGAGGGTCGAGCGACTCCGTGCACAGCACGAGCACATCAAGCGGATCGCCGTCGTCCGCGTATGTGCGCGGAATGAAGCCGTAATTGGCCGGGTAATGCGTGGAAGTATACAAGATGCGGTCCAGCCGCAGCAGGCCGGTACTCTTGTCCAGTTCATACTTTTTCTTGCTGCCCGCCGGAATCTCAATGACCGCAGTGAAGCGTTCCGGCGTGATGCAGCGCGGGTCAATGTCGTGCCAGATATTTCTCATGCCTTTTCTCCTTTCTCTTTGTTTCTTCAGTATAGCAGACCCTCCATCTTCGCGCAAGGTCTACGCCCCCTGTAAAAAGCCATTACTTTACATGATTTTTACATAAAACGCATTGTCCCAACACAAAAAAGCAGTATAATAGTAGTATACTGAGCGATCGTATGGCCGTCTTTCGTGTTCGGCGGCCGGAATCAAAACAGGGGGGAATTTCTCTCATGACACAGGCAATCTGGGAACAGGGCTATACGCAAAACCGTGAGCTGTCTTGGCTGCAGTTCAACGCCCGTGTATTGGCCGAGGCGGAGGACGACGCCGTACCGCTTTTGGAGCGATGCAAATTCCTTTCGATCTTCACCAGCAATCTGGACGAATTTTTTATGATCCGTGTGGGCAGCCTGTGCGATATGGCGGCAGTGGATAAGGGACATATCGACAACAAGTCCGGCATGACCGCCAAGGAACAGCTGCATCACATCTACGCTGCGGTTGAACCGCTGTATGCGCGCCGCGACGCTGCGTTTCGAGATGTCAGCACCCGGCTGCGCGCAGAGGGGCTGCGCCGCCTTTCCATCAGCGAACTGGAGCCTGCGGAGCAGAAATACATCAAGCAGTACTTTAAGAATGTCATCGCCCCTGTTCTTTCCCCGCAGATTGTGGATGCGCACCATCCTTTCCCGCACTTAGAAGGCAAGGTGCTGCATATTGCAGCCCTGCTGGTCCACAAAAAGAACGAACGCTTAGGGCTGCTGCCCGTTCCCGCCTCGCTGCCCGCGCTGGTGTTCCTGCCGGGCGAGGAAAAGCGCTATGTACCCATTGAGGATATTCTGCTCGAATACACCGGCCATGTATTTGAAATGTACGACGTGCTGGAAAAGACCGTATTCTGTGTCACCCGCAATGCGGATATCAACCCGGATGACGAAACCTTCGGCGCGGAGGATGGCGACTTCCGCACCAAGATGGAAAAGCTGCTGCGCCGCCGCCGTCGCATGGCGGTCGTGCGTGTTGAGCTGACCCGCCCCATCAGCGACCATTTTACCGAATACTTCCGCAAACGCTTCGATGTGACCGACGCGCAGATTTTCCTGTCGCGCAAAGCGCCGCTTCGAATGGGCTATGCGTTTTCGCTGGGGGATCACCTGCCCGAAAAACAACGGGCGGCCCTGTCCGACCCGCCGTTTTCTCCCCAGCAGCCTGCTATGCTGCCCGTAGGCCAGAGTCTGCTCAAGGCCGCGCTCAAACGTGACATTCTGCTTTCCTACCCCTATGAATCGATGGAGCCGTTTTTGCAGATGATCCGCGAGGCGGCAAACGACCCCGCCGTGCTGTCCATCCGTATCACGATTTACCGTCTGGCGCGCAAAGCCAAGCTGGTGGAATATCTGTGCGCCGCCGCAGAAAACGGCAAGGACGTGACCGCACTTATCGAGCTGCGCGCCCGCTTTGACGAGCAAAACAACATCGACTGGTCCGAGCGCATGGAGGAAGCCGGCTGCAAAATCATTTATGGCTTTGAGGAGTACAAAGTGCACTCCAAAATTTGTCTGATTACCCGGCGGGAGCGCGGCGACGTGCGCCATATCACGCAGGTCGGCACCGGCAACTACAACGAAAAGACCGCCAAGCAGTACACCGACGTGTCGCTCATCACCTCAGACGAGTCCATCGGCGCGGACGCAGGCGCGTTCTTCAACAACATGGCGCTGGGCAACCTCGAAGGCCGTTACAACCGTCTGCTGGTCGCGCCGAGCAGTCTGAAAAACAACATCCTTGCCCTGATGGATGAGCAAATTGCCCGCGGCAGCGACGGCTATATGCTGCTCAAATTTAATTCGCTGACCGATATCGACATTATCCACAAGCTGCGGGACGCTTCCTGCGCAGGCGTGCGCATCGAGATGATTGTGCGTGGTATCTGCTGTCTGCTGCCCGGTGTCAAAGGACATACCGAAAATATCACGGTCACCAGCATCGTCGGCCGCTTTCTGGAGCACTCACGTATCTTTGTGTTCGGCCGCGGCTCAGAGGAAAAAATGTATATCTCCTCTGCCGATATGATGACACGTAATACCGAGCGCCGTGTGGAAATCGCCTGTCCCATTGACTCGCCCGAAGTGCGCGCACGGCTGCACGACATTCTGTATGCCATGCAGCACGACACGGTCAAGGCGCGCGTATTGCAGCCGGACGGCACCTACCGCAAAAAGCCGCCCGTGCCCGACCCCATCTGCGCGCAGGTGCTGCTCATGCAGCAGGCCATTGACCAGGCCCGCGAACAGGCTGCGCATCCCGCGCCTCCCGAACCCGGCTGGCGTAAGCTGCTGGGCCGTCTGCTGGGCCGCTGAAGTCCGCTTTTCCTAAACGCAGCACGCCGAAAGGATTCCCCTTTCGGCGTTTTTTGCTGCCTGACACAAGCCCGCACGCCTTTTCTGCTCCGCACAACACAAAATCCGCAGTGCATCCTCCCGATGCACTACGGATTTTGTGTTTGGTCACGCATCCGCGTGAGGTCCCACATTTCTCTTCAGTCCTGTCTATCGGATCATTCCTCCTGATTCTCCAACCCGGTGATTGTCACAATATTGGACAAATCACAGAAGAAACGATTTTTATCCCGTTCCGTACTGCCGGGCGCAAACGAAAGACGCAGCCGAATCATATAACCGTCATCCCCTTGCCTGCCGTATGCCAGATTGGACATTACAACACGATAACGATCGCAGCTCTCCTCAATCTGGAGCAAACTGTCGTGCAAATCTTGGCATTCAATTTTCAGATACAGGCGGGACGCGCTCTTCTTTTGCAGCCGCGCCTGCAGCTTATCCAGCACAGACAGTGTGATCAGCACCGCCAAACTGCCAAGTAGAGCCACCAGATAATATCCCATACCGGTTGCAAGCCCAAGGCATGCCACCGTCCATAGACTGGCCGCCGTGGTCAGCCCACGGATCGTGATGCCGTCCTTGAGGATGGTTCCCGCGCCCAGAAAGCCGACGCCGGATATAACCTGAGCTCCCAGACGCGCCGGGTCCGGCGCGGACTGATACAGTTCATGTGTATCCTGATACAACTGGCTGCCGATAATCATAACCACACATGCACCAAGCGCCACCAGCATGTGCGTGCGCAGACCCGCCGGATGAGCCGTCCGGGTACGCTGTCCTCCCACGATCAGTCCGACTGCCATGGCAGCCAGCAACCGAAACGCGATTGACCAAACTGTGATTGTCTGCATACGGCCATCACTCCACTTCGCCATAGGTGCAGCATAGCCCTATTCCCGTATATTAGAATTCTGTCATTCCAGCATGAGGCAGTTATCCCGCTTGATTGTACAGTAAACCTCCGTATTTTCCTGCAGCAGCATCGCCTCGGAAAACAACACGTCCGCCCGCAGCCTGACATCATCGCAAGCAACGGTATAGCGGATGATATTGCCATGCGGTACGCTGTTAACCACCGTTCCCTTGCAGATATGGCAGTCCGGCTGCTCGGTCCGCGATGCGGACAACCGAATTACCTCCGGCCGAATTGCGACATTTTCGGTCTGCGCATCCTCGCCGGTCAACGTTTTAAACTGCGCAGCGCTCAGAATATTATAGTTGCCGATGAAATTCGCGGCAAATTTGGTGCGCGGCCGTGTGTAAATCTCCACTGGCGTACCGGACTGCTCAATTTGTCCGACATTGAACAGATGGATCATATCGGACATGACCATCGCCTCATCCTGATCGTGCGTTACGAAAATGGTCGTGATGTTCAGCTCCTGCTGGATGCGACGGATTTCGCTTTGCAGGTTTTTACGCAGCAGCGCGTCGATTGCGCTGAGAGGTTCGTCCAGAAGCAGCACCTTCAGCTCCGTGACGATGGCACGTGCCAGCGCCACGCGCTGCTGCTGCCCTCCGGACAGCTGACGCGGATAATGGTCAATTTTATCCGACAGTCCTACAATTTCCAGTACTTCTTTTACCTTCGCATCAATTTTAGACTTTTCCACCTTTTGAATCTGTAGGCCGAAGGCAACATTCTGGCGTACAGTCATCGTCGGGAACAGACTGTACTGCTGGAAAACCATACCGATATTGCGCTGCTTCGGCGTCAGATGGGTGATATCGTTGCCGTCCAGAAAAATTTGTCCCTGATCCACATGTTCCAAACCCGCCAGGCAACGCAGCAGTGTGCTCTTGCCGCAGCCGGAAGGTCCGAGCAGCGTCACCATCTGTCCATATTCGACACCCAGATTGATGCCCTTCAGAACATGGGCTGAGCCAAAATATTTATGAATGTCCTTAAACTCTATATATGCCATACCGTATTACTCCTTTGCATCCTTGCGCGCCTGTTCCTGTCTGCTGTCTACGCGATTTTGCATCGCAAAAGCAATGCCAGCGATGAGCAGCGTCGCTAAAAACATGATAAGTACGATAGCGCTTGTGTACTGGCCCGGATTGTTTCTTGCGTTATACAGCAATTGCTGCGCAGTCAGGTACTGACTGCCGGCGACAATCTTGACAATTGCGAAATCGCTGAAAATCGTGGACATCGCGAGCAGGGACGAAATCAAAATACCGGAAACCATATTGGGTACGATGATGCGCACGAACGCATACAGCTTGCTCGCTCCCAGAATCTCCGCCGCTTCAATCAGCTGTTGCACATTGATGGCACGCAGATTGTTACGAATGCCCTGATAAATAAACGGCAATATAATGATACAATACACAAATGTCAGCATGACAATGCGGTTGCCGAAAATCGGTCCCGAACCGGCATACAGGCCCAGCACGGAAATCGCCAGAATGACACCCTTGAGCGTATGTGGAATCATGCAGATACTTTGTATCACGCCTTCCAATTTGGGGCAGTAAAGGATCGAAGTGTAAATGGCAAGAATGACCACCGCTCCGGTCAGGAGAATCGGCACAAAGCTGATGGTGATACCACGCAGCATGGATGGCCAGAATCTTGCATCCTCAAACACATCCTGATAATACTCGAGCGTATATCCGGAGGGAAGAATGCCCGACCAGCTGGTGACAAACGAATAGATGCCCAGAATCAGCAACGGCAGGATAAGGAATATGCTGACAATCAGAATGATTACCGGCGGCAGCCAACGATTGCTTTTCATCAACTGTTCCCTCCTTTATAGAAGAACTTCTTTACCATGTTGCACAGGAAGATGACCAGCAGCATGATCAGCATCATTGTGATGGACAGAGCCGATCCCATTTCCTGTTGCTGCACAGTTTCCCCCGTAAACATGCTGGTGATTTTGATAGGCAGCAGTGGATAGTTGGTGGAGATCATCATGTACGGCGTCGCATATGCGGTCAGCGCATTGGCAAACAGCATGGAGAAGGTGTCGCAAAGGCTGGGCAGCATGACAGGGATGCCGATATTCCACCAGAAGCGGAACGGGCTGGCCTTCATCAGTGCCGCCGATTCCTTCCATTCCTTCCGGATACTCTGGAAAGACGGCAGCAGCACCAGCGTTCCGAGCGGAATCTGGAAGTAAACGAAAACCAGAAGCAGGCCTTCTTTTCCATACAGGTTAAAATCATCCAGCACATGGATGCCAAACTGGTTGAGCACTTCCACCAATACGCCTGAATTGCCTATCAAAATTATAAACGCAAACGCCAAAGGCAGACCCGCAAAATTGGAAACCATGTTCAGAATAGACAGGAACTTACTGTTCCAGCCGCGCGTCGCCTCAGCTGCCGCCATTGCAGCAATGAATGATACGATTAAGCCTGCGACGGTAGAAAGCAACGTCAGGTACAGGCTGTTTCGCATCGCCGCCTGATAAATCGGCTTGGAAAACACGTCGATATAGTTTGCCACAGAAAGCGAACCTGTTTCCGGAGAGATAAAACTCTGCCAGACCATGTTGGACAAAGGCGCAAACAGGAAGAAAATCACCAAAATAAAGAACGGAAACGATGCCGCATATTTTCCGATGCCCTTCGCCTGTATCTTTCGATTCATTCTTGTTTCCCCTCCTTTTGCGCAATCTCCAATTGCTCGATCATCGCTTTGCCGCGCGGTATACACAGCAGATCGCAGATGAGCGGCGCAATATTCAGATTGGATATGCAGTGGTCAGAAAAATCTCCCGGCACGACACGGTCCGAAACGATATACAGCGGCACCTCACGCTGAATCGCCTCATTTCCGCCGTGCATACCCAGCGTATCCATGCCATGATCTCCCGTAATGAGAATATCGTATCCGTCCGCGCGCCAACGGTCGAACAAAACGGCCAGCTGGTCGAACGAGATTTCCGAAGCATGCCCATATTCCCGGCTCAACGCCGTAAACTTATGCCCCTGATCATCCACATTCATCGGATGCACCAGCATAAAATCCGGCTGATACATCTGCCGCAGCATCTCTGCATCTGCATACAGATGGCTGTCCGGATAGGCATCCTCACAGTAAAAAATGCCATGGTCGATATCGCCCGAGCCTTGCAGACACATCCGGTCGCAAAACAGGTCAAACGGCGCGTGATCGGTATACAGTTCAGCAATCCAACCATATGCCGCCGCTGCATTGCTGCGCCCATGCGCTCGAGTGAGAGAAAACAGATTCTCACAGCGGCTGCGCCGCACGATCTGATTGGAGTAGATGCCATGCGCATGCACCGGCTGTCCGGTCAATATGGTTTCATACATCGGGCGGGAGGATGACGGCAGTCCGCACTGTACGCGATACTTTGCCGCAAGCCCCGCTTCCGCCAGATGTTCAAAAAATCCGGCGCGCTGCACAGCCGTATCAAATCCCTGCGCATCGATCATTACCAGAATAACTTTTTTATTCAATGTTCAATCCCTTCCTTCTGCGGGTGAAAAAAGGAAGCCGCCTTATGATACAGACGGCTTCCTTGCGACTGTGAAGATGCCGAAAATCAGCTAATCAAAGGAAGCACTTCTTCTTCCCACAGACGGGCGATTTCATTGCAGGCATCCGCAAAAGCTTCTACATCCGTAATCTCCAAGCTGTTTTCATACGCGGAATCCGGCAGCATTTTTGCAGCGACGTCCTCAGGCAGTTCAACATCCGAACGAATCGGACGCGCATAGGATTTCGCACGCTCAATCTGGCCCTGATCGCTCAGCAGATATTCGATACCGAGCGCGGCAGCACACGGATGCGGCGCCCACTTATTAAACAGAAGCGCATATCCGGAAGTGACCGACCCGTCGGACGGAATGGTCGCAACCAGATTCATGTTCGGATCTGCTGCGTTGATCTCGTCGCGCCAGCTCAGACACTGGAAATCATAACGAGCGACCATGCAGGCGACCTCACCGGTTGCCACGCGGTCACGAACCGGATCGGCGGGATCCAAACGGCCCTGCTCCGCCAGCTCCTTGAAGAAGTCGATACCCGGCTGCACATTATCCAAACCGCCGCCATATGCGATTGCGCACGCCAGCACCGCTACCTGAGAGGATGCGCCACCGATTACGTTGCCCGGCGAAACCATATAGTCGCCGTTCTTAATGTCCTCCCACGTTTCCGGAACCTTACCGCCGGTCAAGTTGGGATTGGTCAGGAACGCACTCGTGCCGGTGTAGGTAACATACCAGCGGCCTTCCGGATCCTTGGCCCAGTCCGGAATGGAATCCCATGTGGAGACCTTATAGCCTTGCAATACGTCCTGCTGCTCCGCTGTTACGGTAAATGCCTGACCCACATCGCCGAAATCCTTGGTCGGGCTGTCCTTTTCTGCTTCAAAGATGGCTACTGTCTCCGCGGAGGCCATGTCCGTGTCATAGTGTTCGATTCCGTATAACTCGGTGAACGACTCCCAGCTCTCTCCCCAGTTTGCCCAGTCGTCCGGCATACCGGTGGTCTCCAGACGGCCTTCTTCCTTTGCGCCTGCAATCAGCTCATCCATCGTCATGGAATTGAGATCCAAAGCGGTCGTTTCCGTCTGGTCCTCGCCGCCGCCGCCACAGCCAGCTAACAGAAAGCCCGTTGCTAACAGCATCGCTGTCAGCCTTGTCAGCTTACGACTTTTTTTCATACAGATCTCCCTTTCTTTTTCCATTTTTTCTTTTTTTCTTTTCTATCGACGCTACAGGCTTTTTCCTGTCACGTGCGATTCAATAAAGGAATGGCACATGGCTTACGACCACGATAAAACGTCAGTTCTGTAAAACCGATTTCGATTGCTTTGTCAATAGCGCGCGGAATTTCTCCGCCGACTGCCTGTGGCACATGCGCATCGCTTCCGATGGTAATGCGCCGGCCGCCCAGTTCGTAGTATCGTGCCAGTACCCAATCCTCCGGCTCCTGACGTTGCTTCCAGTCCATAAATCCCCGCGTATTGATCTCCAACGATATCCCCTGACGAATCACCTCCTGCAGGATTGGCTCGACATATTCCTGATAGGATGCAACGGTCGGCGCAGGAATTTTTCCTTTCATTACGCGCAGCGGATAGTCCAGATGGGCCAGGCTGTCAAACCTACCGAACCGCAGCAGTTCCAGCATATCGGTGAAATATTCTTTCAGGACTGCATCGACAACAGACGCATCCGTGTAATCGATTAGGTATATGTCCCGATCCCCGCGCAGAAAATGTACCGCGCCAAGAATGAAGTCGAACTGCCGGGACGTCAGGAACTCTTTGGCGATTTCCGGCATGAGATAGGGGTGTCCTACCTCAATGCCCCAGCGGATTTCCAAACGATCCGCAAAGGCATCCCGCGCCCTCTCAAACGCATCCCGTCTTGCCTGTTCGTGCTCCAGATAGAACCGGTATCCGATTTCTGCATCGCACAAATCGAAATGATCCGTGATTGTGATACCCTGCAGGCCGCGGCTCACGGCAGTCTGCGCGATTTCCATAATATCTTGTTTTCCATCCTGTGAGTATCTACTGTGAATGTGCTGGTCGTACATCGACACCGCTCACCTCTCTCCACCGGCAATGATGACTTTTACATTTCTGTTTTCCATCTCGTTTATGAACTCTCTATCTGCCTGCGCATCTGTAATCAGATAATCCACCTGATCGAGCGCGCAGGAGCGGTAGTTTGCCCGCACATTAAATTTTGTATGGTCGGTCACGGCAATCACCAGATCGGACTTGCGCAGAAAACGCTGCTTAATTAGGCACATTTCCATGCTGTAATCCATGATACCTTCATCCAGCGTCAGGCCGTCCACGCCAATCACCGCTACGTCAATCTTTCCAAAGCTGTCCAGGAAATCCGAAGCGAGCAGGCCGGTCGTAATCAGTTCGCCCTTTTTGACCTGTCCCCCCAGCAGATAAACCGAATGATCTGTCCGGCAGGACACCATCATGGCGCAGTGCAGCGAATTGGTCAGCACCGAAACATTCTGCCGCATTGCCAGCAGGCAGCCCACTTGATAGGTCGTAGTACCCGAGTCGAGCACCACCGAGCACGAATCCGGGATCAGTCGGATCGCTTCCTGCGCAATGGCGCGCTTTTCCGCCACGCAGACCTGACAGCGTTTGTTCCATTCGTCCATTTCCATGTTATCGGGATCTTCCTTACGAATCTCCGCACCTCCATAGATCTTACGCACCAACCCTTCGGATTCCAGCAAGTCCAGATCACGTCGTATCGTTTCGATGGATACGTCGAACCGCTCGCTCAGATCTGCTGTCAGGACTTTCTTCTCCTGCATCAACAATCTTTTGATGCTTTGCAGACGATCATATTTCAAGCGCGTTTCCCCCCCCTCCGCACTATTTTTTTCAAATTTCAAATGTTATCATTTTTTGCAAGGATTTTTGTTAAATACAACAATTTTTGTCCTTTTCAACTTGAAGATACCATGCGTTTTCGACAATGTCAACCCAAAATACCAATTTTTTTCGAGAATATAACAGTAATTTTTCCCAACTGTTTTCTAACCCTGCAAATGTTGGCAAAAAATGATTATCTTCGCCGTGCGGACAAATGTTTTTTTGATGCGCACACAAAAAACCTTGCTTTTCCTCCGGGCCGCCATTATACTGGAACCGTTACAGGAGGTGACACTGTGGTCAAAACCATCGTTCTTGCCGATGATGAACCGATCATCCGGCTGGACATTCGCAAATGTCTGGAGGAGCAAGGCTATCAGGTCTGTGCAGAAGCGTCGGACGGCTTTGATGCAGTGGAGGCCTGCCGTTCCCTGTCCCCGGATGCTGCGCTGATCGACCTGAAGATGCCAGTGTTCGACGGCATCTATGCCACCGAACTGATCACGCAGGAGGGGCTGGCCGGCTGCGTCGTCATCATGACCGCCTATGCCGATAACAGCTTTGTGGAAACTGCTGCCTCCGTGGGTGCAGCCGGTTATCTGGTCAAGCCGGTTCATCCTGCGCAATTGACGCCCGCCATTGAAATCGCCTTTGCGCAAAGCGCTGCCCTGCAGCGCAGGCAGGCGGAAGTTCTGCGTTTGCAGAAAAAAATGGATGACAACCGTGTCATCGACCGCGCTGTCACCCTGCTGTCCAGCGCACAGCGCCTGCCCGAACGAGAGGCCC
>DYCA01000030.1:0-3191 GCA_019418305.1 Clostridiales bacterium | reverse complement strand
CCGCCGCTGGATTCAAAAGACCGCTATGAACAAACGCTGCCCGGCCGTTGAAATTGCGCAAAGCCTGATTCGACGCTATGACAGCCGAATCGACGTCAACGCTGCAAAGCAATGTCTGATGCAGCAGAAAGGGCTGAGCGACGCCGCCGCTTACCGCTGGCTGTGTCGCACAGCCAAAGCGCGCGGCCAAACACTGGAAGAAACGGCGCAGCAAATCAGAAGGCAGGACAAGGCGCAATGAACTGGAACGAAGTACAACAACGTGCCCGGCTGTCTGACGCAATGACCGATCGCTTGCGTGAGCTGAGCAACTGGCTTCCGTTTATCGCCGACCTGATGTCAGTCGACCTGTTCATCGACTGCCCGGATGCACAGAGCGGGTTGCTTTTCGTCGCAGCGCAGGCGTTTCCCAGTGCCGGACACTCGATGTACAGCGGCAGCGTGGACGGCTGCATTGCGCAGCGCGAAAGTGAACCCGCCGCCTATTGGGCGCTGGAAACCGGCGCGCCAATCCGTGATCTCAAGGCCGTGACGCAGGAAAATCGCGTCGTGCGGCAGAATGTTATCCCGCTGCGGGATAACGACGCAGCGGTCTGCGCGGTCCTCATCGCCGAGCAGGATATCAGTCAGGGCTACCACATGGAGCAAAAATACCGTGCTTTATCGCAGTCGCCCGTCAGCGAAGCTGCAACGGACAGCCACGATCTCGAATTGCTGCAGCAGCGCGAAATCCATCACCGCATCAAGAATCATCTTCAGACCATGGCAAGCATCATGAACTTGCAGATGCGGCACGCCTGCCATCCGGAAGCGCGTCAGGCATTTCAGGAAAACCGTGCCCGCATCCTGAGCGTCGCCACCATCGAGGATATCTTGCTGGCGCAGCCTTCCGGAGGAATCGGCTTGCATGAGCTAATCGACCGATTATGCCGCAATATCCAGTCCATTTTTCAAAATTCTGACACCGCTGTGCAGTATACGATTCGCGGCGGCGATGTGTCCCTGCCGCAGAAACAGGCCTCGGATGTCGCCATCGTCATCAACGAGCTGCTGACCAACGCCTGCAAACACGCCTTTGTTGGGCGGTCGGAGGGGCACATTGATATCCTGCTGCAGCGCACGCAGGCCTTTGTCACGGTCGTCGTGCGCGACGACGGAATCGGTTTCCCGCCCGAGGGCTATCGTGAAGGGCTGGGCTTATCCATCGTGCGCATGACGGTGCAGGAGAAGTTAGGCGGCGAGCTGCATATCGCTGGCAATTCGAACGGCTCGATAATTTCATTTGACTTTTCCGCCGACCAATGCTAAGATGAATGCATAACCACATAGTACGGTTATACAATCGGGTATAACTGAGTTGGCAATTGCGCCCAGAGCGATGAGTTTTTCTCACCGCTTTGGGCTTTTGTTGTTTTTCGGGGAGGAAATGCTTTGCAGCATACGCAGCTTTGCAGTGTCGGCATCGACATCGGAACATCCACCACACAACTGATCTTCAGCCGACTCGGCGTGGAAAATACCGCAGGGTATTTCTCCATTCCGCGCGCCGAAATTGTGGAAAAGAAGGTATTTTACCGTAGTCCAATCATGGATACGCCGCTTGTGGACGAACGTCATATTGACGGGGCAGCGCTTCGGTACCTCATCGAACAAACCTATGCCGACGCCGACGTTGTTCCAGCGCAGGTGCAGACCGGCGCGGTTGTCATCACCGGAGAAACCGCACGACGCGAAAACGCACGGACGGTTCTGGAACAGATCAGCAGTCTGGCCGGTGACTTTGTGGTATCCACTGCCGGACCGGATCTGGAATCCATCCTCGCCGGGCAGGGCAGCAGCGCCCAGCAGTATTCCCGCGACCACAACACCGTGGTTGCCAATCTGGATATTGGAGGCGGCACCACCAATATCGCCGTTTTCGACAGTGGATCGGTGATTGCCTGCGGCTGTCTGGATATTGGTGGAAGGCAGGTCAGCCTGACTGCGGATGGCAAAATCCACATCGTGTGTAACGGCGCACGCCGGATCGCCGAAGCGCTCCGGCTTCCTGTCATCCCCGGTCAGCCCGCCGATCCGGAAGCTCTTACGCTTCTGTGCAGTAAAATGAACGAGCTGCTTGAGCAGCTGCTTGGGCTGATGCCTCCTTCCGACTTGCTGGGACGCCTCGCCACCCCCGGCAGCACACCTTTTTCTCTTCCAGCGCATCGACCAATCCGCTATCTCTCCTTTTCTGGCGGGGTGGCGGACTGCATTCTGCGTCCGCCACCCGACCCCTTTACCTATCATGATATCGGCGTGCTGCTCGGCAGAGAAATTCGACGCGGCAGGCTGTTCGGACGTTTTCAAATCCTCTCCGCCGCCGAAACCATCGGCGCGACGGTTGTCGGCGCCGGAACCTATACTACCCGCCTTTCCGGCAGCACCATCGCCTATGACAGCGGCCTGTTTCCGCTCAAAAACATTCCGGTTCTCCGTTTGAGTGCCGAGCAGGAATCCGCACTCTTATCAGGCAATGACCGCGTTTTGCGCGAACAGGCAGTCTGGTTTATGCAGCAAAACGACTGCCCGCTGTTTTTGCTTGCGCTGGAGGGCCTTGCCGACCCGACTTATGCGCAGCTTGACACGTTGGCCTCTGCCATCGCCGCTGGACTGGGCGCCGCACTGCCGGAAGGTCAGCCGCTGCTGGTGCTCAGCCATCGTGATATGGCCAAGGCGCTCGGCCAACTGCTGCGCCAAAAAGCCGCCGGCCGTCCCGTCATTGCGATTGACGGCATCGAAATCGGCAGCGGACAGTTCATTGATCTGGGCATGCCTGTTTTAAACGGCATGGCCGTCCCGGCGATTGTGAAAACGCTGATTTTTGAATCCTGAAGCAAGGGAGGAACCCCCATGGCATACCGCACCAGTCTTTTGGGACAAACCTTTACTTTCGATGACATTAAAACCGTTCTGGCACGGGCAAACGAGGAAAAATCCGGCGATATCCTTGCCGGGGTTGCCGCCCGCTCCGATCTGGAGCGCGTAGCCGCCAAGGAGGTTTTATCCGGCATCCGTCTGGAGGAACTGCGCGAAAACCCTGTCGTCCCTTACGAGGAGGATGAGGTCACCCGACTCAATCAGGATGGGCTGAACCAGACCATCTATGGTGAAATTTCACGGTTGGACGGTTGGCGAACTCCGCAACTGGATGC
>DYCA01000003.1:104353-106999 GCA_019418305.1 Clostridiales bacterium | reverse complement strand
AAAAAGAAAAAAATACGGCGCACAGGCGGGGGGGTTTCCGCCCGCCTGTTTCGCAAAAGAGGAGGAAATCCCCGTGTCCAAAAGAAGTGACAATATCACTGCGGGCGCAGAGCGTATGCCCAATCGTTCGCTGCTGCGTGCCTGTGGTTTGACCGAAGAAGAGATGAAAAAGCCGATTATCGGCGTGGTTTCCGCATACAGCGAGATTATCCCCGGTCATATCAATCTGGATAAAATTGCGGACGCTGCCAAGGCGGGCGTGCGTATCGCAGGCGGTACACCGGTACTGGTTCCGGCAATCGGCGTGTGCGACGGCATCGCCATGGGACATATCGGCATGAAGTATTCGCTGCCCAGCCGCGAATTGATCGCGGACAGCGTCGAGACACTTGCGCAGGCACACCAGTTTGATGCGCTTGTGCTCATCCCGAACTGCGACAAGATTGTGCCCGGCATGCTGATGGCTGCGGCGCGTCTCAACATTCCGTCTATCATCATTTCCGGCGGCCCAATGCTGGCCGGTCATTATGACGGACAGGAAATCTCGCTTTCCAAGACGTTTGAGACGGTCGGTGCGTATAAGGCCGGCCTGATTGATGACGCAAAGCTCGAGGAATGCGAGTGCGGCTCGTGTCCGGGCTGCGGTTCGTGCTCGGGTATGTATACGGCAAACTCGATGAATTGCCTGTCCGAAGCGATTGGCATGGCGCTGCCCGGCAACGGCACCATCCCCGCTGTCCACGCAGCGCGCATCCATCTGGCCAAGCACGCGGGCATGCAGATCATGGAATTGCTGCGCCGCGATATCAAGCCGCGCGACATCCTGACACCTGCGGCTTTCCGCAATGCGCTGACCTGCGAAATGGCGATTGGCTGCTCCACCAACTCGGTGCTGCATCTGTTGGCATTGGCCAACGAGGCGGGCGTGCCGCTTGACTTGAATGTGCTCAATGAGCTGTCTGCCAAGGTGCCGAACATTTGCCATCTGGCGCCGGCCGGTCCACACCACATTGAGGAGTTGTACATGGCGGGCGGTGTACCGGCCATCATGAAGGAGCTTACCAAACGCGACCTGCTTGACCTGTCGCTTATCACCGCGACCGGCAAGACGGTGGGCGAGAACCTTGAGGGCGTCGAGAACAAGAATCCCGAGGTCGTGCGTCCGCTGGAGAATCCGTATTCCGAGACGGGCGGCATCGCGGTGCTGTGGGGCAACATTGCCAAGAACGGCTGTGTTGTCAAGCGCTCGGCTGTCGCACCGGAAATGATGGTGCACGAAGGACCGGCGCGTGTGTTCGATTCCGAGGATGATGCAATCAAGGCCATCTATGCCGGTGAGATTCATAAGGGCGATGTTGTGGTCATTCGCTACGAAGGTCCGAAGGGCGGTCCCGGCATGCGCGAGATGCTCAATCCAACATCCGCGCTGGCCGGCATGCAGCTCGATAAGGACTGCGCGCTCATCACGGACGGTCGCTTCTCCGGCGCGTCCCGCGGCGCATCCATCGGCCACGTTTCGCCGGAAGCTGCTGCGGGCGGCGAGATCGCGCTGATTAAAGAGGGCGATATTATTGCCATCGACATTCCAAACAGCAAGGTCAATGTCCAGATTTCTGATGAGGAGATGGAGGCGCGCCGCGCAAAGTTTGTGCCGCGTGAGCCTAACATCAAGTCGGGCTGGCTGTACCGCTATTCGCGGCTGGTCACCTCGGCCGATCAGGGCGCGGTGCTGCGATAAAAACACAAAAAACCCGAAGCAACTGCTTCGGGTTTTTCTGTATAATACAGACGGCTTGTTTCCGCCGGGGAAATCTGGTATACTGGTGACAAATGAGAATAAAGGTGGAACGAGTTATGCTTTCTGAGGCGAAAAAGGAATTTATCGAGTTTATGATGAGCGCGGACGTGCTGCGCTTCGGTGACTTTACAACCAAGTCCGGTCGCAAGACACCCTATTTTGTCAACACCGGCAACTATAAGACCGGTTTACAGAACTCTCGTTTGGGTGAGTTCTACGCCGCGCTGGTTCAGGAGACCGTTGGCGACAACTTTGACGCGATGTTCGGCCCTGCGTACAAGGGAATTCCGCTGGCGACCTCGGTTTCCGGTGCGCTGGCACGCAACTACGGTATCGACAAGCCCTTTTTCTTCAATCGCAAGGAGGCAAAGGATCACGGCGAGGGCGGCAATATCGTCGGTTACAAGCCGAAGGACGGCGACCGCGTTATCATCATCGAGGATGTTATCACGGCAGGTACGGCGATTCGAGAGACCATGCCGGTGCTCAAGGGCTACGCAGATGTCAAGGTGACCGATATGTTTATTTCGGTCAACCGCTGCGAGGTAGGTACAACCCCGGGCAAGACCGCGGTCATGGAAGTTGGCGAGGAGTTCGGCATCAAGGTGCATGCGCTCGTTACCGTACAGGATATCCGCGAGTATCTGGCGGACAAGGCGGAGTATGCCGATTTGCTGCCGCTGATGGATGCATATATGAAGCAGTATTGCGTGTTCTAAGACAAAACTTGTATATAAAAACGGCCTGTTTCCACAGAAACAGGCCGTTTTGCTTTAAGATAAGGATTGCAGGAATTTGCGCATGCGGAAACAGGCTTCGCGCAGATGGTTCATTGAATAGGAATAGGA
>DYCA01000003.1:95161-104343 GCA_019418305.1 Clostridiales bacterium | reverse complement strand
GCACGTGGCCTTCGCCGCTTGCGCCAAAGGCGCTGCCCGGTACGACGGCGACCTTCTCCTCTTTAAGCAGACGCTCGCAGAATTCCTCGCACGACAGTCCGGTCGAGGTGATGGATGGGAACATATAGAACGCGCCTTGCGGTTCAAAGCATTCCAGACCCATTGAGCGCAGCTCCCCGAGCAGGAAACGGCGGCGAATGTCGTATTGCGTGCGCATCCGTTCGATATCGTCCTCGCCCGAACGGATGGCCTCAATACCTGCAAACTGCGCGGTGGTCGGCGCGGACATGATACCGAACTGGTGCACCTTGCAGATGTGGCGCATGAGTTCTTTCGGACCCATCGCCCAGCCGAGGCGCCAGCCGGTCATCGCGTAGGACTTGGAGAAGCCATCCACGACGATGGTGCGCTCCTGCATGCCGGGCAGCTCGGCAAAGCAGACATGCGGGTCCTTGCCGTAGGTCAGGCTGCAATAGATTTCGTCCGACAGCACGACGATGTTGGTGTCGCGCAGGACGGCTGCAATCGCTTCCAGCTCGTCCCGTGTCATGATAGCGCCGGTCGGATTGTTGGGATAGGGGAGAATCAGCAGTTTGGTGCGCGGTGTGATGGCCGCGCGCAGCGCGTCCGCGGTCAGCTTGAACTGATCCTCTACGCGCGTCGGCAGCGGAACAGGCACGCCGCCCGCCATCTGGGTCAGAGGCGTATAGCAGACAAAGCTCGGCTCAGGAATCAGGACTTCCTCGCCGGGGTTAACCAGTGCACGGATAGCGTTGTCGATTGCCTCGGAGCCGCCTACTGTCACCAGAATTTCCTTATCTGCATCATAGCAGAGCTGATATTTGCGTCGGGTCAGCGCCGCGATCTGGCGGCGAAGCTCGGCAAGACCCCAGTTAGAGGTGTAGAAGGTCTGGCCTTTTTCTAAAGATTGGATACCGGCGCGGCGAATCTGCCACGGGGTCTCAAAATCCGGTTCGCCCACGCCGAGCGAAATTGCGTCAGGCATGGTTGCAACCACATCGAAGAATTTACGGATGCCGGAGGGCTTGACCTCCTTGACCCGGTTGGAGAGCAGCTGTTCGTAATCTACCATGCAATCATGACCTCTCTTTTGTCATTATCTGAGGGGTCAAATTCCACGCCGTAATCCTTATACTTTTTCAAAATGAAATGCGTGCCGGTCGAAAGGACGTTCTCCATCGGTGCGAGCTGCTCGGAGACAAAGCGCGCAACTTCACGCATGGAGCGGTCCTTGATGATGACCGTCAGGTCAAAGCCGCCGCTCATCAGATAAACGCTTTCCACCTGATGGTGGGAGTAGATTTGACGCGCGATTTCGTCAAAACCCATACCCTTCTGCGGGGTGATTTTGACCTCGATGAGTGCGGTTACGCTTTCCTTTGCGGTTTTGTCCCAGTCGATAACGGTCTTATAGCCCAGAATTGTAGAATTTTTTTCAAAAGTCCGGATAGCTTCGGTGACCTCTTCCTCGCTTGCACCGGTCATGGCGGCAAGTTGGGCGGGGGTCAGGCGAGCGTCCTGACTGAGTAAATCCAGCAGCTTTTCAGGATTTTCCATGATAATAACCTCCTGTTTGAGTCAGTTTGCGGTCATAGGACAGTGTGATTCACTGTCGTATGGCTATTATACACCAGAGAGAACGAATTTGTCCACTATACGGCCTGCTTCTATGACAAATCTCAGATGAGCCAGTCGTATACGCCGATCATAAGCGGCATGGTGACGATGGACAGCAGGGTGGACAACACATAAAGCGCGCTCGAGTGCGCCGCGTCCCGATTGTACAGCTGCGCCAGCGAGGTAACGGTGGCGCAGGCTGGTGTGATGCAGGCCAGATAAACGGTCATCAGGATATTTTTTCCGTCCGCAATCAGGTTCGCAGCGCCGACGGCGCGAAACAGCAGCACGGTCAGCAGCGGACAAAACAGCAGGCGCAGCACCGCTGCCAGATAGCCGCGGGGTGCGGTGAACAGACGGGTGAGGGGCGTATCCGCAATGACCATGCCGGCCAGCAGCATGCCCAGCGGGCCGAGCATCGAACCGGTGGTGTTCAGCGTCTGGTTGATGAAGTCGGGCAGTTCAATGCGCAGCAGAAACAGCGCACAGCCGATAGCAATAGCGATGATATTGATGTTGAGCAGAATTTTACGCCATTCCATGCCGCCGGTGCCGCAGAGCAGGCTGCGGCAGTGTGTCCAGATGAGGATTTGCTGAATGACGAGGAAGGCGCAGGAATAGATAACATAATCCGCGCCCAGCAGAGGGTTCACTAACGGGATGACCAGAATGCCTGCGTTGGTATAAATGATAACGGCGCGTTCGATGACATCCAGCCGGAGCGGACGGGCAAGCACACGGGCAATGAGCAGGAATAACAGATGTGCCACGCCTGCAAAAGCAAAGGAATAAAGCAGTCCGCCCATCACCTGCGGCGTGTATTCCACCTGAAACGCATTGATAATGACACATGGTGTCACAATATATACCATGACCACCGAAATACTGCGGCTGTCCTCGGTGCGCAGCAGTTTGGCCTTGACGATAATATAACCCATGAGCAGAATGAGAAAAAGCTGCACAATCTGTTCTGCCAGAATCAGACTGATTTCCATATGGTCCCCCTGTTTTGTCGATGCAATGCAGAAGCCGCCTGTCGGCGGCTCCTGTCTATGGATTTAAAATTGAGATTAGAACAGACCGGTGATTTTGCCATCAGCGTCGACGTCAATCTTTTCCGCGGCCGGCACCTTAGGCAGACCCGGCATGGTCATAATTGCGCCGGTCTCAACCACAACAAAGCCTGCGCCCGCAGCAAGACGAGCGGAGCGGACATTGACGACAAATTCGGTCGGACGGCCGAGCAGCGCCGGGTCATCGGACAGGGAATACTGAGTCTTGGCAACGCAGACGGGTAGATTTCCGTAGCCCATCTCGGTGATGTTCATCAGTTCCTTGTGTGCTGCCGGGGCGATGGTTACGCCCAGTGCGCCGTAAATGTCCTTGGCGATCTTACGAATCTTATCTTCAAGCGGCAGTTCATCTTCATACAGCATATGGAAGTCCGCCTTGCCTTCGTCCAGCACGGCAAGAACTTCTTCGGCCAGCGCCTTGCCGCCCTCGCCGCCCTTGGCAAATACTTCGGACAAGGCGACTCGCACGCCGCGCGCGGCGCAGTGCTGACGGATGAATTCCACTTCCTCTGCGGTGTCGGTCGGGAATGCGTTGATGGCCACGACCGTCGGCACGCCGAACTTTTTCATGTTGTCCAGATGTGCGTCCAGATTGCAGATGCCATTCTCCAGAGCGGCCATATTGGGCGCGTTCAGTTCGGCCTTGGGTACGCCGCCGTTATATTTCAGAGCGCGTACCGTCGCAACAATCACGATGCAGTCGGGGGACAGGCCGGCCTTGCGGCATTTGATGTCCATAAACTTTTCCGCGCCGAGGTCCGCACCGAAACCGGCTTCGGTGATGGCAATATCCGCGAGTCGCAGCGCGAGTTTGGTGGCCTGCACGCTGTTGCAGCCGTGCGCGATGTTGGCGAACGGACCGCCGTGCATCAGCGCGGGCGTACCCTCCAGCGTCTGTACCAGATTGGGCTTGATGGCGTCCTTCATCAGTGCGGTCATGGCGCCTTCGGCCTTGAGATCGCGCGCGTAAATCGGCTTGCCATCATAAGAGTATGCAACCAGAATATCGCCGAAGCGCTTTTTGAGATCCTCCAGATCGGAGGCAAGGCACAGGATTGCCATGACCTCGGAGGCAACCGTAATCATAAAGTGGTCCTCGCGCGGCACGCCGTTGACCTTACCGCCCAGACCGATGGTGATGTTGCGCAGGGCGCGGTCATTCATATCCATAACACGGGTGAAGATGATGCGGCGCGGGTCGATACCCAGCGCATTGCCCTGCTGCAGGTGGTTGTCCAGCATGGCGCACAGCAGGTTGTTGGCTGCCGTGATAGCGTGCATATCGCCGGTGAAGTGCAGGTTGATGTCCTCCATTGGCACGACCTGTGCATAGCCGCCGCCGGCAGCGCCGCCCTTGATGCCGAATACCGGGCCAAGGGATGGCTCGCGCAACGCAATCATGGCTTTTTTGCCGAGCTTTGCCATTGCCTGACCAAGGCCGACGGTCGTGGTGGTCTTGCCCTCTCCGGCCGGAGTCGGGTTGATAGCGGTGACAAGCACCAGCTTGCCGTCCGGCTGACCGGCTGTTTTTTTCCAGACGTCGGCAGACAGCTTGGCCTTGTACTTCCCGTATAGTTCCAGATCCTCCGCATCCAGACCGGCGGACGCGGCAACTTCGGTGATCGGGCGCATCTGGCAGCCCTGTGCGATTTCAATATCGGATAACATAGCAGTTCCTCCCGTACATTTTACACAGTGACATTATTATAACAATGTTCTGCACAGTTTTCCAGCGGATAGACCGAAAAATTTGCCGAATTTGTGACTCGAAAAAGAGGCTGTGTTGTGGTATGATATAAAGCGTATATAATTTCGGCAAAAGGAGGGTCGGCATGGACGTTTTCAAAACGGTCACGCATTATATCAAAAATACCGACCTGTATCTGGTAATATTGGCGTTGGTCTGCTCGGGGTACGGCATGGTGTTGATCTATTCTGCAACGCTCAACCCGGTAACCGTGTATGACGGCAGTACCCGCAACCTGTTTATTCAGGGTGCGGCGGTTATCATCGGTCTGGGCGCGTTTGTGGTGATGAGCCTGATTGATCTGGAGGGTATGAGCGGCTGGTGGAAAATTTTTGTGCTGGTCAATATTGGTTTGCAATTTCTGCTGTTCACTCCGCTGGGTACCGAGGTAAATGGTCAGCGCGCATGGCTGGATCTGGGTCCTACCAGTTTGCAGCCGGGCGAACTGGGCAAGCTGATATTCATTTTCACGCTTGCCGCCCATATTTCGGAAATTAAAGATCATATCAGCGAGTGGCGCGGACTGTTTGTCATCGGCTTGCACACACTGATTATGATGGGTGCGGTTGTTATCGCTTCGGGAGATACCGGCATGGCGATCCAGTACTTTATGATTGCGCTCATTATGCTGTTTGCTGCGGGGCTTTCTCTCAAATGGCTGGGTGCAGGCTTAGGACTCGGTATCATCAGTATCCCGATCATCTGGAATTTTATCTTAAAGGATTATCAGAAAACCCGTATTCTGGTGTTGTTTGATCCATCTATTGATCCGGATGCTTCGATGCAGTCGACCTACGGCAAAATTGCTATCGGCTCCGGCCAGTTTTCCGGGCAGGGGCTGACGCATGGCACGATGACACAGATGCAGATGGTATCGGAGAACCAGACCGACTACATCTTTTCGGTTGCGGGTGAGGAACTGGGCTTTATCGGCTGTATGCTGATTATCTGCCTGCTGGGCTTGCTTATTCTGCGGTTGTTTTATGTCTCTTACCGCGCCTCCACCACGTTTTCCGCGCTGCTGGCGGTAGGTGTAGGCGGCATGTTCCTGTTTCAGACCTTTATGAATATCTTTATGAATGTCGGTTTGCTGCCCGTTATGGGCCTGACGCTACCGTTCTTCTCTTACGGCGGTACCTCAGTGGTGACAATGTATGCCGCGCTTGGTATTGCGGCAGGCGTGCGAATGCGTGAAAAACCATCCTGGCTGCAATAGTAGAATATCTAAACAAAACGGCAGGCACTAATGTGCCTGCCGTTTTGCATGCGCAGCCGGTAAGATCGACCTTGCGCTTACGGGATTTGATAGGATGGGAAATACTGTTCCACAAAAGGAATATGCTTGACTCGGAAGGTGCGGCCATTTAAATAAGAGAGCGCGCCGGCGTTCCCTTCAAAGCGAAATGTTAGCGAATAGGCGTATAGCAGTTGACCGTTTTCACGGTAGGGGCGGTTTAACTCGTTTGTGCCGTATTTGCCGTCACCGAGCAGCGGACAGCCGATGGACGCCATGTGCGCGCGAATCTGGTGGGTGCGTCCGGTGAGCAGTTCGCATTCGACCAGAGACAGCTTGCCGCTGCTGGCAAGCGTGCGGTAGCGGGTTTTGGCGGTTTTCGCGCCGGGGACGTGCGTTTTATGCAGCGTGACCTGCTTGCGCTTTTCATCCCGCCGCAGATAGTTTTCAATCAGTCCCTCGGGCGGTGCAGGTCTGCCGTGCACGACGCACAGATAGCGCTTTTCCAGCTCGCGGTCCTTGATGCGTTCATTGAGAATGCGCAGCGCTTCGGCGGTTTTGGCGCAGATGACAATGCCGCCGGTGTTGCGGTCGATGCGGTTGCACAGCGCGGGCGCAAACGAGGCTGCGTCCTCAGGGTTCCATGCGCCGGACTGGAACAGATACGCTTGAATGTGCGCAATGAGCGTATTGGTGTTACCGTGCTCGTCAGCATGCACGACCATGCCGGGCGCTTTGTCCGCCAGCAGGATGTTCTCATCCTCATAGACGATGCGGACCTGCGGCTGCGTGATGCGGCGGAAGGCTTCTTCCTCGCGCGGCGCTTCAAAGTAGCTGTCGTTGAGGTAGAGCTGCACTGCGTCGCCTTCGCAAAGGCGATAGGCGGCTTCTGTGCGTTTGCCGTTGACCTTGATGCGTTTGAGACGCAGATATTTGTGCATCATGCCACCGGACAACAGCGGCACCGCTTTTTCAAGAAATTTGTTCAGCCGTTGCCCGCTGTCGTTTTTTGTGATATAATATTCTCTCAAGATGCGGTATCCTTTTCTGTAAAAAAATAATGGAACGCCTTCAGTATACCGCATTTCGGAAGAAAAGGGAAGTGCTCCCGCCGGATAGAGAAATGCGTTTTTTGCTGTATTTTTTGGTTGACAAAGCGGGATTGGGTGTAGTATACTATCTTAGTACCATGTGAGGTTGACATGAATATTGATTTAAAAAAACTGACCGCGTCCCAGCATGCGTCGATTCCGTTTTCTGAAACGATTGACTTGCGGGAAGAGACTTTGTACGGGGCCAAACCGTTTCAAAGCCCGGTTCAGATGAGCGGCGAGGTTTCCGGTGAAAGCGGCATATTGCGGCTCAAGGGAACAATCAAAACGATTTACTCCACCGCCTGTGCGCGCTGTCTCAAGCCTCTTCAGGTTCTGCTGACAGCCGAGGTCGATACGGTATTGTCGGACGACCCTGATGCAGAGGAAGAGGATGATCTTTTCGTGCTGACCGGTGACAGCGTGGATCCGGCGGATGTGATGGTACCCGCATTGATTCTTCAGGTGCAGATGACCTATCTGTGCAAGGAGGATTGCAAGGGCCTGTGTCCGCACTGCGGCGCCGACCGCAATGAGGTCGACTGTGACTGCGAAAGCAAGCAGATTGACCCGCGTTTTGCCGCGCTGCGTGCTCTGCTCGATTCCGGTGAGGACGAGCGCAATTAAAGTTCGTTAATAAAAAATAAAGAAGATAGAGTAGGAGGTGTATCCACCATGGCAGTACCGAAGAGAAAGGTATCGAAAGCCCGTCGTGACAAGCGTCGTAACTCTCATTGGAAGCTCTCTCTGCCCGGCATGACTAAGTGCCCGCACTGCGGCGAGATGAAGCTGGCTCACAGAATGTGCAAGGCTTGCGGTTATTACAACGGCCGTGAGGTTGTCGCCGTTAAGGAAGCGTAAGGCGAAAACAGAACAGGAGATGGAGAAGGCGGCAACGACTTCTCCATTTTTTTTGGCTTCGTCTTGTTCGGGCCGTAAGCGCTCCGAACGAAGGTGATGTGCCGCGCATGGCGCGGAAAAAAGGAGATTGCCGAAAGGAGGGCGCTGTATGGCGTCAAAAATTGTCAGCGTGGACGCGGGCAGTCCGGCGGAGCGCGCAGGGCTGCAAGCAGGCGAAACCCTGCTGCAAATTGACGGCACTGCGATTCGCGATGTGCTGGATTACAAATTTTATAGCTATGACGCTTCGCTCACCTTGCAGGTGATGGAAGCGGACGGTAAAACTCTGCGCGAGGTGCATGTGCGCAAGCGTGAGGGCGAGCCGCTGGGACTGAATTTCGAACACTATCTGATGGATGGCATGAAGCAGTGCTCGAACAAGTGTGTATTCTGCTTCATCGACCAGCTGCCGCGCGGTATGCGGAAAACGCTTTATGTCAAAGATGACGACGCGCGCATGTCCTTCCTGATGGGCAATTATATCTCAATGACCAATCTGTCCGAAGCAGATGTCGACCGTATTCTGCGCATGCACATTTCGCCGGTCAATATTTCGGTGCAGACGACCAATCCGGAGCTGCGCGTCAAGATGCTGCGCAACCCTCGTGCGGGTGAAGCGCTCAAAATCATGAGCCGCTTTGCCGAGGGCGGCATCCAGATGAACTGTCAGCTCGTGGTGTGCAAGGGCTTAAACGACGGCGAGGAGCTTGGACGCTCGCTGCGTGACCTTAAGGCGCTGTATCCTGCGGTGAATACGATTTCGGTTGTGCCGTTCGGTATGACGCGCCACCGCGAGGGATTGTATCCGCTCGAGCCGACCGACAAGGCGGCGGCTGAGGCCATTCTGGACATCGTCGAGCCGTTTGCAGACGAGTGTCTGCGCGAACTGGGCACGCGTCTGGTCTGGTGCGGGGATGAATTGTATCTCAAGGCCGAACGGCCGCTGCCGAATACCGAGTATTACGAGGATTTTACCCAGTTTGAAAACGGCATCGGTATGCTGCCGCTGTTTATGGAGGAGTTCCGACTGGCGCTGCCCGATTACTTGGGCCGAACAGCGCGTCCGTTTACCATTGCCACCGGTGCGGCAGCGGCGCCGTCTATGGCGGTTCTGCTTGACGAAGCGGCCGCAAAATGCGATAATCTGAATGGAAAAGTAGTGGAAATCCGCAATGACTTTTTTGGACATCGCGTTTCGGTTGCGGGTTTGATCACCGGACAGGATTTGATTGCGCAGCTGAGAGATCGAGATTTGGGTGAGCGTGTGCTGATTTCGGCCAACATGCTGCGCGACGGCGGCGATGTATTCCTTGATGATTACACCCCGCAGCAGGTCGCGGAAGCGATTGGCGTGCCGCTTGTGCCGGTTGAAATCGACGGCGCGGATTTGCTCGCCAAAATTTTTGAAGACTGACACCCCCGGAGCAAAGAGGAGGGAAACGATATGCCAAAACCGATTGTTGCGATTGTGGGCCGGCCGAATGTCGGCAAGAGCCAGC
>DYCA01000003.1:48395-95151 GCA_019418305.1 Clostridiales bacterium | reverse complement strand
GGCGGGCAAACGCCTGTCGATCGTGGAGGACACGCCCGGCGTAACGCGCGACCGCCTGTATGCCGAGAGCGACTGGCGCGGCCGTGATTTTACCATTATCGATACCGGCGGCATTGAGCCGAATAACGACAACGAGATTTTGCAGTTTATGCGTTTTCAGGCAGAAACGGCTATCTCACATGCGGATGTGATTATTTTTATCACCGACTTGCGCACTGGTATTACTGCGGCTGATCAGGATGTGGCGGCCATGCTGCTGCGCTCGGGCAAGCCGATTGTTCTGGCAGTCAACAAATGTGATAAGCCGGGTCAGCCTGAGCCGGAGTTTTATGAGTTTTATAATCTTGGCTTGGGTGAGCCGTACGGTATTTCCGCACTGCACGGCTATGGAATGGGCGAGCTGCTGGACGCGGCATATGAGCATTTCCCGCCCGAAGACGAGAATGGCGAGGATGAGGAGCGCATTCGCGTTGCGCTCATCGGCAAGCCGAACGTCGGTAAATCCAGCCTGCTCAACCGTGTGCTGGGCGAGGAGCGCGTCATTGTGTCCAATATGGCCGGTACCACGCGCGACAGCGTGGACGCGGATGTCGACAATGCGCATGGAAAGTTCACTTTCATCGATACTGCGGGCATTCGCAAGAAGAGCAAGGTAGATGAAAAGATTGAGAAATACTCGGTGATGCGTTCGCTGCTTGCGGTCGAGCGCGCGGACGTATGTGTCATCATGATTGATGCGACCGAGGGCGTGACCGAGCAGGACACCAAGGTCGCGGGCGAGGCGCATAATGCGGGTAAGGCGTGCATTATCGTCGTCAACAAATGGGATTTGGTTGAAAAAGACGGCTCAACCATGAAGGAATATACGCTGCGCGTGCGAGAGGGCCTTGCCTATATGCCGTATGCGCCTGTGCTGTTCATCTCAGCGCAGACCGGCCAGCGTGTCGACAAGCTGTTCGGCCTGATTCACGAGGTTTACGAGCAGAACCACATGCGCATCCCGACCGGTCGACTCAACTCGATTCTGGCTGAGGCGACTGCCCGCGTGCAGCCGCCGACCGATAAGGGTCGCCGTCTGCGTATTTTCTATATGACGCAGGCATCTACCTGCCCGCCGACCTTTGTTTGCTTCTGCAACGATGCACGGCTGTTCCATTTTTCCTATCAGCGCTATCTGGAAAATCAGATTCGTGAGGTGTTCGGACTGACCGGCACGCCGGTGCGCATGGTAATCCGGGAGCGCAGCGATAAGAAGGGATAATGAGCGCAGCTGATATTTCTGAAACTGGGGGAAAACCATATGACACTTACGCATTTTGCTATCATTGCGGTGTGTGCTTACCTGCTCGGCTCGCTGAGTTTTGCAATCATTGTCAGTAAGGTCACGCTGGGGAAGGATATCCGGGAATACGGCAGCGGCAACGCAGGGCTGACTAACTCTTACCGCACAATGGGCGCGGGCAAGACACTGTTTGTTCTGCTGGGCGATATTGCCAAGGGCGCGGCCGCAGTTTCGATTGGCGCTATGCTGGCCGGACCGGTTGGTAAGCTGGTAGCGGGTATCTTTGTCATTCTGGGGCATATGTTTCCGCTGTATTTCGGCTTTCGCGGCGGCAAGGGCGTGCTGGTCGGTGCGGTAATGCTGCTGTTGTTCGACTGGCGCATTTTCCTGATTGCATTTGTACTGTTTTTTATTGCGGTGGCGCTGACACGCTGGATTTCCCTCGGATCGATTCTGGGTGCTATCAGCTTTCCCATCACCACCTTTGTATTTTACGACGATCCCGTGCTGATTGCGATGGCGTTCGGCATGGCGGTGGCGGTGATTTTCATGCATCGCTCGAATATCGCGCGCATTTTACGCGGCGAGGAAAACAAGTTTTCCTTCAAGAGCAAGAAAACCATTGAACAGTCCGATCGTAACGGAGAGGAGAACGGAAAATGAAGGTTTTTGTACTTGGTACCGGTGGCTGGGGTATTGCGCTGGCACTGCTGCTGCATGACAACGGCCATGAGGTAACCTCGTGGACCTATTTGCAGGAGGAGTGCGACCTGTTGCTGCGCGACCGCGCCAATGAAAAACTGCTGCCGGGCGTTAAAATTCCGGAGGGCATTGCGATTACCACCGATATGTCGGGCGCGGCAAAGGCTGATCTTATTGTGATGGCGGTGCCGTCGTTTGCGGTCGCGTCCACGGCAGAGCAGCTGGCGGACATCGTTCCGGCGGGTACGGTGATTGTCAACGTCGGCAAGGGACTGGATGCCAAGCATGGCTACTGTCGCTTTTCACAGACGATTGACCGCGCGATGCATGGCAATAACCCGGTCGTTGCGCTGACCGGCCCGACCCATGCGGAGGAGGTATCACGCGGCGTTCCCACCGCTATTGTGGCTGCATCGGAAAGCCGCGCCGCAGCGGAACTGACGCAGGCGGCATTCATGAACGAAAGCTATTTCCGCGTTTATACCTCGGCGGATATTATCGGCTGTGAGCTCGGCGGCGCGTTTAAGAATATCATTGCGCTGGGCGCGGGCATCGCGGACGGCCTTGGCATGGGCGATAACTCCAAGGCGGCCTTTATGACGCGCGGCTTGACCGAGATTGCGCGGCTGGGCGTCCAGCTGGGCGCGCGACAGGAGACGTTTGCGGGCTTATCCGGCGTGGGCGACCTGATTGTAACCTGCTGCTCGATGCATTCGCGCAACCGTCGTGCAGGTATCCTGATTGGCAAGGGAAAGACCGTGCAGGAGGCCATGCAGGAGGTCGGCGCGACCGTGGAAGGGTATTATGCAACCGAGGCGGGCTACCATCTGGCAAAACAGCAGGGCGTTTCCATGCCGATTACGGAAGCAATGTATGAGGTGCTGTATAACGGTCTGCCTGCCACCGAAGCAAGCCGCCTGCTGTTGGGTCGTCCGCGGCGCGGTGAGCATGAGGAAGTTTGGGTGCACTGAGACTTAATAGGTAAAATGCACAGGAATTTCCTAATAAGTTTGCATGCCTACTGTCAAAATATGACTTTACAATTTTGCTCTCTTCCTTTATAATGCTTAATACAGTCTTGAAAAAACAAGTAAGGGTAAGGAGAGACACAGTATGAAGAAAAATATGACGAAGCGTTTGTTGGCTGCACTGCTCGCAGCGGCACTGGCATTTTCCCTGGCGGCTTGCGGCGGCGGAAACAATGCTGGTAACGGTGAGAACAGCGGTGAGACCGGCGAAACCGGTGAAGCTGCATCGGCTGCTCTGACTGAGGAAGAGTACCAGCAGGCGGTTGAGGATCTGAGCACAGAGATGAGCGAGATCCAGAACAGCGCCAGCACGGCCGTCACCGATCCGGAATCGGCCAAGGAAGTGCTGGAGGCTATGAAGACTTCGCTGAATGATTTCATTGCCATCACTCCCCCGGAAGCTTATGCGGATGCGCATGCAAAGCTCCAGTCCGGCTGCCAGTCTCTGATCGAGTTCATTGATACCGTTGCTGCAATGACGGAAGAAACCGACCAGACCAAGCTGTCTGAGCTGACCACGAAGATGAGCGAGCAGCTGGAAGCTGCCATGACCGATATGGCGGAAGGCGCCAGCATGCTGCAGGAAGCAAGCGGTTCGTAAAATCCATAAAATAGGAAATCAAAAAAGGCACCCTTCGGGGTGCCTTTGATTTGCACTTTGCGTCCGTATTTGGTATAATACTTGCGAACATGGAACAATACTGCTGCTGTGCGGCGCGGATGCGGAAGAATCGCATCGGCCTGCCGCTGCGGCTCACTGTGTATACTTACCGGTTAATAGCAATGGAGGATTATATGGAAAATATCAATGCATGCAAGGCAGCACTGTGCGCTGCCGTTCCGGATATAGAGATAGCGGAGGCAGAGCCGATGAGCCGCCATACGACATTTGCCATCGGCGGGCCTGCCGATCTGTTTGTCACGCCAAAAACGTCGGAACAACTGTCGGAAGCGCTTAAGGTGATTCGGAACTGCGGCGTGCCGCTGCTGTTGTTGGGCAATGGATCGAATATGTTGGTTGCGGACGCGGGTTACCGTGGAGCGGTCATTTGCATGACCGAGCTGGATGATGTACGCACGGGCGATGACAACACGCTGGTGGCGCAGGCGGGTGCACTGCTTGGCCGCGTGGCCCGACGCGCACAGCGCGCAGGACTGACCGGCGCGGAGTTTTCCGGCGGTATTCCGGGCAGTGTAGGCGGCGCGGTGTTTATGAACGCCGGGGCGTATGACGGACAGATGCAAGGGATTGTGGAAAAAACCGAATACTTGGATGGTGAGGGAAACCTGCACACGCTTACGGGTGAAGAGCATTGCTTCGGTTATCGTAACAGTGCGTTCCGCGCGCATCCGGATTGGACGGTTGTCCGCACGACCATGCGGCTGCAACCGGGTGAGCCGGCGGCGATTTTGGATAAGATGAATGATTTTGCACAGCGCCGGCGAGATAAGCAGCCGCTTAATTTCCCGTCTGCCGGTTCGACCTTCAAGCGGCCGGAGGGATATTTTGCCGGAAGGCTGATTGAGGACGCGGGCCTTAAGGGTGTTTCAGTCGGCGCGGCGCAGGTTTCAGAAAAGCACGCGGGATTTTTAATCAATCGCGGCGGTGCGACTTGCGACGAAATGCTTCGTCTGATTGAACTAGTGCAGCAGCGTGTGCGCGAGCAGTTCGGCGTGGAGCTGGAATGCGAGGTGCGCATCGTTCGCTAAAGCGTGTTGCCGAACAAGGGGGTTGGCATAAATGTATTTTTTAATTGTTTCGGGCATGTCGGGCGCAGGAAAGAGCCGCGCGGTTGCCACGTTTGAGGATTTGGGCTATTACTGCGTGGATAATCTGCCGATTGCGCTGATTCCGCGCTTTGCGGAGATCTGCCTCGCCGCAACCGAGCGGTACGAGCGGGTCGCACTGGTTACTGATGTGCGTGCGGGCGGGGACTTTCAGCAGCTGTTTGATTCCCTTGATTCGATCAAAACCATGGGCTGTGATTATCGCATCCTGTTTCTGGATACGGATACGCCGACGCTTATCCGGCGCTTCAAGGAGACGCGCCGCAAGCATCCGCTGATGGAAAAGGGCATATCCATGACCGCAGCGATCGAAAAAGAGCGCAATATGCTGGCAGCACTCCGCAACAGAGCGGATTTCGTGGTCGATACGACCGGCTTGTCCGCTGCCGGGCTGCGTGAACGCCTGCTTGCCTTGTTCTCCGGTACGGAAGGCAGCGGCGCGTTCGAGGTGATCGTGCAGTCGTTTGGTTTCAAATACGGTATTCCGCCGGAGTCCGATTTGGTGTTTGACGTGCGGTTTCTGCCAAACCCGTATTACGAGATGAGCCTTCGTGAGAAAAACGGCACCGACCCGGACGTACGTGATTATGTATTCCAAGGCGGTACGGCGGATGCGCTGATGGGGCATCTGACCAGTCTGATTGATTTTCTGCTGCCGCGTTATATGGCGGAGGGTAAGTCCAACGTCATCATCGGCATTGGATGCACGGGCGGCAAGCATCGTTCGGTCGCCATTGCTGAGGCGCTCAGCAAGCATCTGCGTGGTCATGATTACGGTGTGGTCACCATGCACCGCGATTATCAGAGATAAAAAGAGAAAAACAGGGAGCAGAAATGTCCTTTTCAACTGAAGTAAAAAATGAGCTGTGCCGTGTGTCGATGCAGCGTGCATGCTGCACGCGGGCGGAGGCCTATGGCGCATTGCTGCATGCAACGGTTTTCTCCCATAGGGAGATCCGTCTGTCTACAGAAAACGCCGTGGTTGCGCGTCGCTTGCAGGCCTTGCTGCAGCGCGCGTTTTTTGTCGTGTGTGAGCCGCAGCGACAGGGCAGAAAATATCAGATTGTGATCGACCAATCGACGCAGATTGGTCGGATTTTTGATGCGCTGGGGTATGACCGGAAAAGCCATGTAACCTATCATCTTAATCGCAACGAGTTGGAAGAGGAGTGCTGCTTAGCGTCTTTTTTGCGCGGTGCATTTCTGATGGCGGGCACGGTGGCAGGACCGGAGAAAAAGAGTCATCTGGAACTGAAAAGCGGGCATCAAAGCCTTGCCGGAGAGGAGACCAGCCTGCTGCTGGATTTGGGCCTGTCTCCCAAGCTCGCACGGCGGGGCGGCACATGCCTGCTGTATTTTAAAGACAGTGCGAGTGTAGAGGATTTTCTGACTCGCATTGGCGCGCCGCATGCGGCAATGGCGCTGATGGAGGCCAAGGTAGAGAAAAACCTGCGCAATACAATCAACCGGCAGGTCAACTGCGAAACAGCCAATCTGGTCAAGACTGCGGATGCTGCCGCGCGGCAGATTGCGGCCATTCGTGCCGTGCTCGATACGCGCGGCGAGAAGGCATTTCCGGAGAATCTGCGCGAGACCGTTCGCTTACGGTTGGCGTATCCGACCGATACGCTGGCAGAACTGGCGCAGCGGTTCGAGCCGCCGATTTCCAAGCCGGGATTGAGCCATCGATTGAAAAAAATTACTGAGTTTGCGTCAAAGGAGGACTAAATGGTACCGTTTGCGCATTTGCATGTGCATAGTGAATACAGCCTGCTGGACGGCGCATGCCGTATCGAGGGTTTGGTGGACCGTGTGGCGGCCTTGGGCCAGACTGCGTGCGCGCTGACCGATCACGGCGTGATGTACGGTGTAATCGACTTTTACCGCGCGTGCAAGGCCAAAGGCGTGCATCCGGTCATTGGATGCGAGGTATATCTTGCACCGCATTCCCGGTTTGACCGCAGCTATATGAACGGTGAGTGGCACAGCCACCTGATTTTGTTGTGCGAAAATATGACCGGTTATCGCAATCTCATCCATATGGTGTCACTCGGATTTTCTGAGGGTTTCTATATGAAGCCGCGCATCGATATGGAGCTGCTGCGGCAGCACAGTGAGGGCTTGATTTGCCTGTCCGCCTGTCTTGCGGGTGTTATTCCCCGTGCGTTGGCCGAGGGGGATATGGATGGCGCGTATGAGCTGTGCGAGCAATTTTTGGAAATCTTTGACCGCGACCATTTCTATCTGGAAGTGCAGGACCACGGCATCGACGTGCAGAAGAAGGTCAACGAGGGACTGTTCCAGTTGGCCGACGAGCTGAATATCGGTTTGGTTGCAACCAATGACGCACATTATCTGACCAAAAAAGACGCGCGCATTCAGGATGTCCTCATGTCCATTCAGATGGGTAAAACCGTGGACGACCCCACGCGCATGAAGTTTGAGACTGAGGAATTCTACATCAAAGATGCGGACGAGATGGCCGCATTGTTCCCGAATCATCCTGAAGCACTTGCCAATACGGTCAAAATTGCCGAGCGGTGTCAGGTCGAATTTGAGTTCGGCAAATATCACCTGCCGGAATTTGATGTGCCGGAAGGGTATACCGCCCTGCAGTACCTGCAAAAGCTATGCGATGAGGGCTTTGCCGTGCGCTACCCGAAGGATGACGGTACAGTGCGGGCGCGCTTGCAGTATGAGATCGACATGATTGCCAAGATGGGCTTTGTCGATTACTTTCTGATTGTTTCCGACTTCATCGGATATGCTAAGCGGCAGGGTATTCCGGTCGGGCCGGGGCGCGGCTCGGCGGCAGGGTCGATCGTGTCCTACTGTCTGGGCATTACCGACCTTGATCCTATCCATTATTCGCTCTATTTCGAGAGATTTTTGAATCCGGAGCGCGTGTCCATGCCGGATATCGACGTGGACTTCTGCTATGTGCGCCGTCCTGAGGTCATTGAATACGTCACCAATAAGTACGGGAAGGACCGCGTCGCGCAGATCGTCACCTTCGGTACGATGGCGGCGCGCGGTGCCATCCGTGACGTGGGCCGTGCGCTCAACATCCCGTATAATGAGGTTGATGTGGTCGCCAAACAGGTGCCCAATGAGCTGCACATTACGATTGATAAAGCGCTCTCGGTCAATCCGGAACTGAAAAAAATGTACGACGAGAAACCGCAGGTACGCGAACTGATTGACACGGCGCGCGCGCTCGAAGGTATGCCGCGCCATGCGTCCACGCATGCGGCGGGTGTGGTTATCACCAAGGACCCGGTCGACACCTATGTGCCGCTGGCGCGCAACGACGAGCAGATGGTCACGCAGTTTACCATGACCACGCTCGAAGAGCTGGGCCTGCTCAAAATGGACTTTCTTGGTCTGCGCAACCTGACGGTGATTGCAGATGCAGAAAAGATGATTCGTCGCCATGTTCCGGATTTCAATATCGAAAAGGTGGACATGAGCGATAAGGCCACCTATGAAATGCTGGGCCGTGGCTCGACGATGGGCGTATTCCAGCTCGAAAGCGCGGGCATCACCAATGTCGTTACCGGCCTGCAGCCGCAGTCCATCGAGGACATCACTGCGGTTGTGGCGCTATACCGGCCGGGGCCGATGCAGTCCATCCCGCGCTATATTGAGTGCCGCCACCATCCGGAAAAGGTGACATATAAGCATCCTCTGCTCGAGCCGATTTTGAGCGTCACTTATGGCTGCATGATTTATCAGGAACAGGTCATGCAGGTGTTTCAGTCGCTGGCAGGCTACTCGCTCGGCAAGGCGGACATGGTGCGCCGTGCGATGAGCAAGAAAAAGATGAAGGAGCTGGAAAAGGAACGCGTCAACTTCATCCACGGTAACGAGGAACTCGGCATTGACGGTGCAGTGAAGCGCGGTGTGCCGGAAGCTGTTGCGGCAAGCCTGTTTGATGAAATCATGGATTTTGCCAACTACGCTTTTAACAAGGCGCATGCGGTGTGCTATGCGGTGGTTTCTTTCCGCACGGCATATCTCAAATGTCATTATCCGCGTGAATATATGGCAGCGCTGCTAACCAGTGTGCTTGATTCTTCGGACAAGATTTCCGAATATATTCAGGCTGCGCGCGAAATGGGCATTTCCGTGCTGCCGCCCGATGTCAACGAGTCGTTTGATGGATTTTCGGTTTCCGGGCGCGATATTCGTTTTGGCCTTGCCGCTGTCAAGGGCGTGGGCCGTTCGTTCATGAAGCAGCTGGTGGCAGAACGTGAGACGGGCGGACTGTTTTCTTCGTTTCAGGAGTTCTGTGAGCGCATGTACGACCGCGAACTGAACCGCCGCGCGCTTGAAAGTCTCATTAAAGCGGGTGCATTTGACTCGATGGGCTACCGCCGCAGTCAGCTGATTCAGATTGTGGGCGCGGTGGTAGATGCGATTGCGCAGAGCCGCAAAAAGAATATCGAAGGGCAGATGGATCTGTTCGGTATGGGCAACGATGCGGTGCAGGATACACAGATAGCCTTGCCGGATATTCCGGAGGTTTCCAAGCGGGAATTGCTTGCGATGGAAAAGGAAACAACCGGACTGTACCTGTCCGGACATCCGATGGACGAATACCGTGATTTGGCGAGACAGGCGCAGGCGGCCTCGGTCCGGCAGATTATTGATGACTTGTCCGGCGAGAGTGCACAGCCGCAGTATAAAGATGGTATGACCGTTCATTTGGCGTGCGTTATCACGGCGGTACGGCTCAAATCCACGAAAAACGGCTCGATGATGGCATATGTAACGGTGGAGGACGAGTCGGCGGCTATTGAACTGGTTGTGTTTCCGCGATCGCTGCAGCAATGCGGCGCGTATCTGACCGAAGACAGCGCGGTGCTGCTGACCGGTAAAATTGATGCACGTGAGGATGAGGCGCCCAAGATTCTTCTAAACGAAGCGCAGCCGTTGACCCAAGCGGCAGTCAGCAGTATGCAGGCGCGTGAGCATCCGCAGCAGTCGGTTTATACCGATGCGCAAGCAGCGCGTATGGCACCGCAAAAGCTCTATTTGCGTATTTCCAGCATGCAGAGCGATGAATGGCCGCAGATCAAAGCGGTTCTGGTTACGCAGTCGGGCGATACACCGGTATATTTGTACCCGACGGATACCAAAAAGAAGACACTTGCGGCTCGACGATACTGGTGTAGACCGGATGTTCCACTTTTGGAAAAATTACGCTTTCTCTTAGGGGAAGAAAATGTTATAATGAATTAAAATAAAAATTATCAGCACCGATACAGGGAGGCTCATTATGGACAAGCAGATTCGTAGAATTGGCGTACTCACCAGCGGCGGCGACGCCCCCGGTATGAATGCATTGATTCGCGCGGTCGTTCGAACCGCATCCGCAAATGATATTTCCGTGCTTGGCATTCGCCGTGGTTACAGCGGTCTTATCAACGGTGATATCATTGAGATGGGGGCGCGCAGTGTCGACGGCATCATCCGTCGCGGCGGCACGATGCTGTATACCGCGCGCTGCAAGGAGATGATGACCGAGGAGGGGCTGCAAAAGGCGGCGGACACCTGCAAATATCTCGGCATCGACGGCCTGATTTGCTGCGGCGGTGACGGTACCTTCCGTGGCGCGCAGGCACTTTCCCGCAAGGGCGTGCCGTGCATCGGCGTGCCCGGTACGATTGACAATGATATCGTATGCACGGATTACACCATTGGCTTTGATACAGCATGCAATACTGCAATTGAATGCATCGACAAGCTGCGCGATACCATGCAGTCGCATGAACGTTGCTCTGTTGTCGAGGTAATGGGACGCCGCGCAGGTCATCTGGCACTGCATGTTGGCTGCGCGGTTGGCGCAACAGCGATCTGCCTGCCTGAGCGCAAACTGGATTTTGACATCGATATCGTGGAAAAAATGCGTGTCGGTCGCATCAAGGGCCGCAATCACCACATCATCATCGTAGCGGAGGGCTATGGCTCTGCGCAGGAGGTTGCTGACCACATTCATGAGGCGACGGGTATCGACACCCGCGTGACTATTCTGGGCCATATCCAGCGCGGCGGCTCCCCGAGCGCACAGGACCGCGTTATGGCAACCCGCATGGGCTATGCGGCTGTGCGTGCGCTGATGGAAGGCAAGACCAATCGTGTGGTGGTGTTTGATAATAATCAGGTTACTGATTTGGATATTGAAGAGGGCCTGTCCCGCGATAAGGATTTGAATCAGTGCCTGTTTGAAGCGCAGCAGACGGTTGCAATCTGATGGCGCAGACAGTTTTTATTACAGGAGGATCGCGCGGTATCGGCGCGGCGTGTGTGCGTGCCTTTGCCGCGGCCGGCTGGCAGGTTGCGTTTACCTATCGAGTCAGCCGGGAGGTAGCCGGCGCGCTGGCGGAGCAAACCGGTGCGTTGGCGTTGTGTGCCGATCTGCATGACGATAAGGCGGTCAGCCGTGCGTTTGGAGAGGTGCGCGGTCATTTCGGTGCGCCGGATGCCGTGGTGTGCAATGCAGGCATTGCGGAGCAGAAATTGTTTCAGGACATCACGGATGAGGATTGGCTGCACATGCTGGATGTCAACCTGCTGGGAGCAGTGCGCACCATTCGCGCCGCGCTGCCCGACCTGCTGCACCGAAAGCATGGCAGCATCGTGACCATTTCGTCTATTTGGGGACAGATGGGCGCATCCTGCGAAAGCCATTATGCGGCGAGCAAGGCGGCGCTGATTGGGCTGACTAAGTCGTTAGCGCAGGAACTCGGGCCGAGCGGCATCCGGGTCAACTGCGTGGCCCCCGGCGTAATCGACACGGATATGAATGCGATGCACAGCGGTGAAACCCTGCGCGGGCTGGCGGCGGAAACGCCGCTTGGTCGAATCGGCACTGCGGATGAGGTGGCGCAGAGCGTGCTGTATTTTTGCTCGGAGCGTGCTTCGTTTATCACCGGGCAGGTGCTTGGTGTGACCGGCGGATTCTGATTGTCGGATAAGTTGGTACACAGAAAAAAGGTCTTGCTTTGGGGCAAGACCTTTTTTGATTACAGCGGGCTGAAGCCGAAGTAGCTGAGCATACCGTTATAGATACCTTGTGCGAAGCCGTAGGGGTCATTCTCGAGCTTTTGGGCATCCGCTTCGTTACTCAGATAGGCCAGTTCGACCAGAATAGCGGGCATTCGGGTGCGGCGCAGCACATACAGGCTGGGATTGAGCCGCACGCCGTTGTCCTTGGTGCCGACACGATTGACAATACCTTGCAGCACATGCTGCGCCAGCCAGTAGGGCTGGGTGTTCTGCTGATAAACGTAAACCTCGGTGCCGTTGATGGCAGGGTTGACGTTGGAATTGCAGTGGATGCTGATGAAGTAATCCGCAGGCCAGCTGTTGGCCATGTTGACACGCATGGCAAGGCTGGTCGCGTTGCTCGTACCGAGGATTTCGGTCGGGCTGTTGCGGCTCAGCCGAACGGCAAAGCGCGGGTCGGCGCGCAGCAGGTCGGCAAGGTACATGCTGACAGCATAGTTCACGTCCTGCTCGCGCAGGCCGTTGCCTTCCGCGCCAGTGTTCGGACCGGTCGGGTTGTGTCCCGGGTCAATAAAAATACGGATGGGCAAAAAATCACCTCCTCGGTTCATTGTATTCCGTCGGATACCGGAACGGGACACAGGGGGCGGCAAAATACTGCGCTGTGCTTGACGCAGAATAAGGCATGGTGCTATGCTGGATGCAGAAAAATGCAATAACAGGAGCGGATGCAATATGGCAGAAGCATTTATTGAGATTGATCAGGCATATGTGGATGGGATTTTGCCGCGAAGGAAACCGGATGCGGATAAAAATGCCTTTGGGCGTGTGTTGTGCGTATGTGGTTCTGCGGGCTATACGGGTGCGGCGTATTTTGCTGCACAGGGTGCGGTGCGCATGGGCAGTGGCGTGGTGACGCTGGCAACGCCCGAAAAGGCATGGCCGGTGCTTGCGGTCAAATTGAACGAACCGGTTGTGCGGCCGATGCCATGCGGGACGGACGGCATGCTGTCGCGCGAAGCATTGCCTGTGTTGACTGCTTTGGCTGCGCGGGCGGATGCAGTACTCATTGGATGTGGTCTGGGACGATCGGATGCGGTGACGGAGATTGTATGTGCGCTGCTGCAAGGTGCAAAATGTCCGGTCGTTTTGGATGCGGACGGCATAAATGCGCTTTCCGCGCATAAAGATGTATTACAGCAGACGGCGCAGCCGGTTGTGCTCACGCCGCATGCAGCCGAGTTCGAACGACTGAGCGGCATCAAACAGCCGGATACGGAGAGTTTGTCCGGGTTTGCGCAGGAAAATCGCTGTATTTTGCTCTATAAGGGTCATCGCACACGCATTTTTGCACCGGACGGTAGGATGTACCGCAACCATTCCGGCAATCCCGGCATGGCGAAGGGCGGAAGTGGCGATGTGCTGGCGGGCATGCTGGTGTCACTATGCGGGGAAGGGATTTCGCCGGTGCAGGCGGCCTGTGCCGCTGCGTGGCTGCATGGCCGCGCGGGGGATTTGGCGGCAAACTGGCTGAGCGAATACGGCATGACACCGGGAGATATGCTGCAATACCTGCCCGAACTGCTCAAACGGTACAATACAAGGGAGTGGTAACCTGAAACGGTTTCTTTGCATAGCCATGCTGCTGGCGGTGTTGTCCGGCTGCGGCGGCGATACGGCAGCGGACGGATCAACCGTACGCACACATTTTGAGGAATTGGCTGGATTTGAAGCGCATTTGAAAATTTTATCCGATCTGGAGCAATCGGTACTGGAATATGAAGTAGATTACGTTTATAATAAGGAAGATAACGACACTTTCACCATCACTGCGCCCGAAAGTCTTGCCGGCATCGGCGGTACCATCGCGGGTACGGACAGTGCTTCTTTTGTTTTGCAGTACGACGGCCTCGCATTGGATGACGCTATGCCGCAGCGCACGGGACTAACACCTGCGGATGCACTGTTCTGTCTGTTGGACGATCTGCGCCGCGCAGAACCGGCACAGGTTTGGACGGAAAAAACGAGCGGTGTGGAGCTGCTGGTACTGCGCTACAAGCAGGACGGCGATGATGGGAAGGTCGAAAAGCAGGTATGGCTCACTAAACAGGGGTATCAACCGGTCTGTGCCGAATTGTATGCGGACGGCGAACGGGTGCTGCAAATTCAGGTGATGTCTTACCGGGAAACATAAATCTGGGGATGAATAACAATATGAAGCCGAGTAAACACCGCACCTGGGCTGAAGTGGATTTGGGTGCGATTGAACACAATTACCGTGTGATTTGTCAGCAGGCGAAAGCGCCTGTGCTGTGCGTGGTCAAGGCAGATGCATATGGCCATGGCGCCGTGCCGGTTGCACAGCGCTTGCAAGCGATGGGCGCGCCGTATTTCGCTGCCGCGACCGTGCCGGAAGCGGTTGAGCTGCGTGAAAACGGAATTACAAAGCCCATTCTGATTTTGGGCTATGTGGATGAAGCGGATATGGACACCATTGCACGCCAGCACATCACTGCACCTGTGTATGACGAGGAAACCGCACAGCTGCTGAGCGATGCCGCGGAGCGTACGGGAGAGAAACTGACCGTCCACTATAAGCTGGACACTGGCATGACCCGTCTGGGCTTTCCGGCGTGGGAGCGGGAGCGGACCGTTCAGCGGATTGCGTCCTGTGCCGCGCTGCCAGGTCTGGTGTCCGAGGGTATTTTTACGCATTTCGCAGTTTCGGATGTGCCGGAGGGCGAAGCATATACCGAATTGCAGTACCAGCGCTTTGCGGATGTGTGCAATGATTTGAATGCGCAGGGGTTGGATCTTCCGCTGCGGCATTGTGCCAACAGCGGCGCAATTCAGAGCTATGAGCGGATGCACTGTACAATGACGCGCGCGGGCATCATCCTGTATGGCTGTCGTCCGGATGCTTCTGTGCCGCCGGTGTTGGATTTGCGGCCGGCGATGACGGTCAAGGCGCGCGTGGTGCAGGTGCGCGATATTCCGGCACATACGACGGTCAGTTATGGCCGCACCTATGAAACGGACGAGCCGACTCGGGTAGCGGTGGTTTCCATCGGTTATGCCGACGGTTTCCTGCGCGCAGGATCAGGCAAAGCGCATGTGGTGCTGGGCGGACAAAAGGCGCCCGTACTCGGCCGTATTTGTATGGATATGTGCATGGTGCGTGTGCCGGACGGTGTGGAAGTGCGCCGCGGTGACGAGGTAACCGTGTTCGGGCCGGAGGTCTGGACGGCAGAGGACACCGCTGAGGCTGCAGGTACCATTTCCTATGAGGTTATCTGTGCGGCAAGCAGCCGTGTGCCGCGGTTTTATATTGGTTGACGATTGGGCAGCACACTGCATAGGATGAAGCGGGAAGAAATTCCTGCCCGTGTCTGGGTGAATTGGCAGACATCTGTTATATTTTTTCGCAGCGCGGGGAAAATAGGTTTGCGGACAAACCGCAAATCTATTTCATCGGAGTGTGAACCAACGTGGATACCAGCATCAAACGGGGAGATATTTACTATGCCGATCTCAGCCCGGTGGTCGGCAGTGAGCAGGGCGGTATCCGCCCGGTGCTGATCGTACAGAACAATGTGGGCAATCGTTACAGCCCGACCGTGATCGCCGCCGCCATTACATCGCAGATCAATAAGGCCAAAATGCCGACGCATATAACGCTCGGCGCTCCCAATTACGGCCTGACCAAAGATTCCATTATCCTGACGGAGCAAATCCGCACGCTGGATAAGCGGCGGCTGCGCGAGAAAATGGGATCGTTGGATGAGAAAGCGATGCGTCATGTGGACGAAGCGCTGGCGGTCAGCTTTGGTCTTGGCTCTGTACAGGGTTGAGGGCATATCAGCAAAGCAAAACGCGTATCCTGTAAGCAGGGTACGCGTTTTTTTTGAGGAGGTGCGGCAATGCGGACGGCGGTGGAATATGAAGGAAAACCGGTGGGCTGGCTTTTGTGGGAGCCGGATGCATACGGTGCGCAGATTGAGGTGGATTGTGAAATTCCATCTGGTGCGCCACCGCTGCTGCGCTGCTACGGGGAAACCGAAGACGAGCCGCTGCTGGTCGGGCTGCCCGCGCCGGAAGACGGCAGACTACGGCTGCGGCGGCATCTGTCCAAAGAGACACTTAAGGCAGAAGGCTGTATAGAAAGGCCGCCCATGGCGTTCTATCTGGCCGAGCGTCCCCGGCAAAAAGCCGATGCAGTGCCGCAGACGGAGCAGTCTCCGCAAGACGAAATATTGCAGACCCCGGACCATGGAAAGCCGCCGCTGCGGACAGGCGATGCGGTGCTGGACGCGCTGCTGGACAGCGGCGCGGTGCATGCGGAACGCATACAGGAGGGAATTCGCTTGCATTGCCTGTTTGCGCCGAACCGTCCGTTTGGACTTGCGCCTGCGTTTGTGCTGTGCCAGGTGAAAGGGGACGAGGCGACGCTCGACTGGACAAAAAAGGACGCAGCCGGTGTGGCTGCGTCCGATAATGAACAGGATATTATTTGACGATTGGCTTAGCTTCCATATAGTAGCGTTTTTCATGCGCTTCACCCATGGAGAAGGTCTTACGCGGCAGCACGCCGTCAAAGACAACGCCGCGGAACAGGTCATTCTTGGCGATATCCGGCAGGATAAAGCCCAGATTGCCGGACTTTTCGGCCAGATTGCACACCACATCCGTACCGTGGATATAGTCAATGCGCGTGGACGAATGCGTTTCCAGATAAGCGTCGAGCGCGGTCTGCATGGTGGCAACCGGGATGGACCACTTGGGGTTTTCGACGACAAGCACACCGGTCTTTTCTGCTGCACAGAACGGGAAAATATGGGCCGTGGTATCGGCGGGCGCTTCGTCCGCAACATAGGCCTTGCAGCCCTGTGCTTCATAGAATGCGGTCAGGCCATTCAGCAGTTCATTGGCATCTACACCGAACAGGATGCGGTGAATCGGCTCAATGATCAGGCTTTCGTCATGGATGTTGACCACCTCGACCAGCACGAAACGCGCGGGGTGGTTTTCCTGCTCCTCGGCGGACAGCCCGGTCTTGACTTCCTCCCAGTAGGCCTTGGCGGTCGCCATCGAGTGGTTGCCGTCGCCTACGGCATAGGGCAGCAGAGCCTGTGCGTCGGTGCAGCCGTATTTATGGTTGAAGGTCTCGCGGTCGCATAGGGCTTCCAGTCCTGCTTCGATGGCATCGGTCTGTGCGCCCTTCGGGATGAACCAACCGGTAATGTGGCCGCCGTTCTGCATCAGGTCGGTGTCGTACACCTTTTCCAGCTTTGCGGTCTGGTCAAACAGTGGTTCGATGATTTTGCGATCCGGGTCGTCAATCAGGATCATGATATGCGGCAGCTCTATACACGCACCTTGACGAACCTTGAGGCGCGGCGGGATGCGTTCCACCACGGTTTTTTCGGTCGGACGGATAAGCGAGGCCGAACCGGGGGTGTATTCATAGGCTTCCAGATCGACTGCCAGAACGATGCCGCGGCGCGGGCAGCTGCCGCCTGACCAACGCTCGGTCAGGATGACGCCTGCGGGCAGCGTGCGCAGCGTGCCGTCCTCTATGTAACGATGCATGGTGCTGTGGATTTTCTCGGTGCGCTCGGCAACATCGTTCTGCTCCAGATAGACTTCGGGCAGTGTCAGACGCAGCGTGGAAGGTGCATCGCCAACTGTGCGGTCGGTCTCGGCCCAGTATTCGGGTTGAGAAGTATATTGGTCGCAGGCGATGACCGCCCATTTGGAAAGATCCGTACCCTCGCGGGGCAGCATAATTTCGGGAATATGAGTGCAGCGGTTTGCCATGGTTGTCATTCCTCCTGTAGAAGATCATATGTGGAATGGTATAAGTATAGCAGAAAACAGGCGGTTCGGTACAATTTTTTTTCAATTCTTGCAAGTTTTCGGAAAAATGTCCTGTACACTTGACGAAAGAGCGTAAATATTATACAATGTAATTTGAAAAATGAATATGGTTTTTGTATAAGAAATACAAGAAAACAGGAGGATACGGCTATGGTCAAGTTTAAAGCGATCGGCGTTTCGGAGGGGCTTGCACATGCCAAGGCCTTGGTCATCAAGGAGGAGGATCTGACGGTCGTCAAAGACAGCATCACGGATGTTGCGGCCGAGCAGAAACGTGTGACCGATGCTGTGGCAAATGCGAAAAAGCAGATTGAGGCACTGCGCGATGAAGCGGAGAAAAACATCGGTGCGGCAGAAGCGGAAATTTTTTATGCGCATCTGCTCATGCTGGACGATCCGGACTTCATTGAGGGTATGACCAATCTGGTGGAAGAGGAAAAGGTGTGCGCGGAGTATGCCTGCTTTGTCAATTGCGAGAATTTTCAGGCGATGTTCCGCGCGATGGATGACGAATACATGCAGGCGCGTGCGGCGGATATCGGAGACATTTCCAAGCGCGTGCTCAAAAATCTCAAGGGCATTGCAGACAATGCAATTGATTCGATTACCGAACCGTGCATTATCATTGCCAACGATCTGACTCCGTCTGACACGGCGAAGATCGGCTCCAAGCCGGTTGTCGGATTTATTACCCGCATCGGCGGCCGCACCAGCCATTCCGCGATTATGGCGCGCTCGATGGGTATTCCGGCTATTGCAGGCGCAGGCGATAAGGTAGACGGTATTGAGGACGGTTCCGATTTGCTGCTTGACGGCGTGGCAGGCGAAGTCGTGGTCAACCCGGATGAGGAAACACTGGCGCAGTTTGCAGAGAAGAAAAAGGCGGAGGACGAGCGCAAGGCGATGCTGGCCAAGTTTAAGGATCGTCAAGGTGCAACGAGCGATGGCCGCCGCATTGTGGTTGAAGGCAATATTGGTACGCCGGACGATGCAGTCCGCGTGGCGGAGCTGGGCGGTGAAGGCGTCGGTCTGTTCCGTTCCGAATTCCTGTTTATGGACCGCGATGACCTCCCGAGCGAGGAAGAGCAGTTTGAGGCATATAAGAAGGCGTGCGAAACCATGGCGGGCAAGCCGGTCATTATCCGTACGCTGGATATCGGCGGCGATAAGGAAGTGCCTGCGCTCGAGCTTGAGAAGGAGCAGAATCCCTTCCTCGGTTACCGTGCAATCCGTATCTGCTTGAACAAGACGGATTTGTTCCTGACCCAGTTGCGGGCACTGCTGCGTGCGGCAAAGTATGGTGATTTACGCATCATGTTCCCGATGATCTCTTCGATTGAGGAAATCCGCAATGCCAAGCAGATTCTCCGTCAGGCAAAGGATTTGCTGGCAGCCGAGGGTGTGGAGCATAATCCGGATGTCAAGGTCGGTATCATGGTGGAGATTCCGGTGGCTGCTGTCTGCGCGGATATGTTGGCCAAGGAGGTCGATTTCTTCTCGATCGGTACGAATGACCTGATTCAGTATTCCTGCGCAGTGGACCGCATCAATGAGAAGATTTCCTATCTGTACCGTCCGCTGCATCCGGGTGTGCTGCGCCTGATTGCAATGACGGCTAAGGCAGCCAATGAGAATGGCATCGAAGTTGGCGTGTGCGGCGAGATGGCCGGTACGCCGGGCATGGCGCCGGTGCTCTGCGGTCTTGGTGTAACCAACTTGTCCATGTCCGCTTCTGCAATGCTGGCAGCGAAGGCCGATCTGGCGGCGCATTCGTATGCGGAGTGCAAGGAGCTGGCGGATAAGCTGGTGGCAGCGCCGAGCGCGACCGATGCGGAGCAGATTTTTGCCGCGTGGCGCGGTTGAGCAAAATTGCGATGTGCTGCATCACATAAAAGCGAAACAAAGCGCGTTCACCTTATGAACAAGCTTCAGTTTATGCAGACAGTACAAAAAGCTCTGAGTAGGAATTTGTTAAGTTTTAAACGGAGTGGCGCAGCGTCAGCAGCGCCACTCCTGTTTTGTATTGGATACGCTCATGGTTGTAAAAATAAATGTATCGGTCAATTATCTCGTTGGCTTGGGCAAAGCTAGCCGGTTTGCGCCGATAGATACATTCCATATGACCGGAACAGAGGCAACCAATTTCGCTGTGCATACTGCAAAATTTATGTTTTGAACTAAGCCAATACGCTGATATGGCATACTGTCGTATAAAATAGCGCGAGAAAAAGAGAAGCGCGCGGTTTCCGAAATTTCGGAAGCCGCGCGCTCTCTATTGCCTCAGATCAGCCCTGGCTAGCCAGGTTCTGCTCGTAGGATTCAATCATCTTCTTGACCATCTGACCACCGATCGAGCCGGCCTGACGGGAAGTCAGATCGCCGTTATAGCCCTGCTTCAGGTTGACGCCGACCTCCTTTGGTGTACCTGTACCATCTTAAAACGTTGTGTGGACAAGCTAATTCAGAAGTTGCAGGATTGTTCCAACTCCAGCTCGTTTTCCATGTTGATTTCACCGATAAAACGATAGAAGATGCGGATATCCTGACGGTAGGGAGTGTTGCGGTGGGTCGCCTTGCGCAGTCCGTTTTCGAATTGCTTGGGTCCGACTTCGATGCGATCGATAAAGGTGAGCAGCGTTTCACGGTCAAGTGTGTCAATGTGGCTGCACTGTTTGGCCAGCAAAAAGAAACGTTGATAGCGTTCTTCGGTGTCCTCCTGCCCTGGAAGTGCATGCGACAACTCTGCGATGACGGCCTGATGAGAGGCGGATTCCTGTTCGAGTGCTTCGACCATGCGGGTCAGTCGGTTATCGTCTAAACGACCTTCGGCATTGTCCGTATACAGCTTGGTGACAATTTTATCGATCGTCAGCAGGCGGGCCTGTGCCTGTTGCAAGCGGGCTTGCCGTGCGGCATATTCACTTGCGCATTGCTCTTTTTTGACTGCCGCACGGGCGAGTGCCTCGGCTTGCGCATCGGTCAGTGCGAGCAGGGTGTTCAAATCCTGCCGCACGACTTCGATAAGGTCGGCATACTTGATGCGCACGCCATCGCAGCGATTGGCAATGTCACCGCGCTGATGGGTGCAGGACAGGTACCAGTACTTTTCCCGTTCTCCCTTGTACACCGTACCGCAGGAGCAGAGGGAATGACCGCACCGCGCACAGAATACAATGCCCGAAAAGATGCTTTTTCGGACAGTATCCTGAGCGAGAGCGGTGCGCCGCCCTCGTCCCAGATTGCGCTGTGCCTGCTCGTAAAGCAGCGAAGCAATCAGGGGAGGGTGCGTGTCACGTGTGACCGCCCACTCGCTTTGGGGAACTGCGACCTTCTTTTTGGATTTGACACTGACCTTGCGGCTTTTGCCGAGCATGGTATGCCCGAGGTAGACCGGGTTTTTCAGGATACGCTTGACTGTGGTGTAGTTCCACAGATCAGAGGCGCGCGCCGCGCCCTCCGGACTGAAATCATCGCGGAACAGTACGCGGTATTTGAGCGGCGGGATGACGCCGTCCGCATTCAAGTCGAGCGCAATTTTGCGCGAGGAATCTCCGGCGGCCGCTCGTTCGAAAATGCGCTGCACGATGGGGGCAGTCTGCGCATCGGGAGTAAGACGATTTTTATCCGCAGGGTCTTTGCGGTAGCCATAGGGTGGGCAGGCACAGTACTGTCCGTTTTCCCGCTTGCTGCGCAGCACGTCCTTGACCTTGCGTGAGCCGTCCCGCAGATAGACTTCGTTCATGGCGAATTGGAACGGTGCCATGACGTTTTCGTGAGCGGTGTCGAAGTTGTCCGCAATGGTCAGATAGCGGATGCCGTGCTCCGGAAAGAATTGCTCGGCATAGTAACTGGATTCGCGCATATCGCGCCCCAGACGGGATAGATCCTTGGTGATAACCATGTTGGCCTTGCCGTCATGCAGCTGCTGCAGCATGTTCTGAAACGCTGGACGGTCAAAATTGCCGCCGGAATAGCCGTCATCCACAAATTCCCGCACAAGTGTGATGTTGTGGCGTTGGCAATAGTCCTGAATCATCTGTCTCTGGTTTGCAATACTGGAGGATTCGCCGCTTCGTGCTTCCTCATTGGAAAGACGAAGATAGGCAAAAACAAGTTTTAAATTACCGGTTCTCATATGATATGCTCCTTTCAGAACCGGCTCACCAGTCGATTATACCGCAGTGCCGATTCGCTCGTCAATGGATGATGTTGTGTGTGCGGTTTGCTGCATGCGCTGTCGAAGCAAGTCACAGGCCGGGACGCTGCCAACAAATTGCCGGCTGACGACAAATGTGCCCGCACCGATGCAGGTCTGTGTTCCCCGTGCAGTGACGGGGAGAATTCCATAGGCCGTATGCGTTGTGGTGTTCATAAAAGTACCTCCTTTTTGTGGTAATTTGCGTCATAAAGCACATTTTTATTCCTTTTTAAATCGAGCGATACATCGTAAGGAGCATAAAAAACAACCGGGACACCGCAACATAATATGTTGCAGTATCCCGGTTTGTTGTTGTTACCTGATTGCTCTTGATGCAATCAGGTCATGGTTACGCGGTAAGTCGTGGTATGGTGATACGTTTCTCCTGCCAGAAGCACGACAGAGGGAAAATTCGGATGGTGGATGGCGTCCGGCCAAGCCTGGGTTTCCAGACAGAATGCCGAGCGCGGTCCGTAGCTGGCGCCTTCTTTGCCGGGGCTGCCGTCCAGATAGTTGGCTGTGTAGAGCTGCAAACCGGGCTGGGTGGTGCAGCACTCCAGACACAGACCGCCGCCGGTGACCCATGCAACCGGTTCCAGCGGGGAGACCGGTTCGGTGCGCAGCACAAAATTGTGGTCGTATCCGTTGCCCAGCGTCAGCTGAGGATGTTCCATCGCCAGTCCCTGCAGAAAGTCTCGAGGAGAACGTAAATCGAAAGGAGTTCCTTCCACCGGCAGCAGGACGCCGGTAGGGGTGCTGTCGGCATCGGTTTCGGTGATAGCATCTGCCCGGATTTCGACCTGCTGCCCCTCCAGTGAGCCATAGGCGTGTCCCAGCAGATTGAAATAGCTGTGGTTGGTCAGGTTGCATAGGGTATCGGCATCGCTTTTTGCCTGATAATCCAACGAGAGTACGCCGTCAACGGTGAGGGAGTAGGTCACCTTTACTTCCAGTGTACCTGGGAAACCCTCTTCTCCCGCCGGACTGATATGGGTGAGCACTAAGGTGCTGTTTTCAACCTGCGCCTTCCACACCGCCCGGTCAAAACCGCGAGAACCTCCATGGAGACAGTTGGGGCCGTTGTTGGCAGCCAACGGGTAGTGGACGCCGTTCAGGTCGAAGGCTGCGCCGCCAATACGATTGGCCACGCGCCCGACTAATGCCCCCAAATATTTGTCCTGCGCCTCATACTCGGCCAAGCTGTTATATCCCAGCACAATGTCCCGGCTGCCGTCGGGAGAAGGGACGGTAAAGGAGCGCAGCACGCCGCCGCAGGTAAGCACCTGAGCGACATACTGGCCCGCGCGCATAGTCCATTGTTCCACAGCCTGTCCGTCAGCGGTTACGCCGAAGGGCTGCCGCATGAATTCTGTCATATCTTACACCTGCCTTAAGAAACGAAGGAAGGCTTCTTTGCCTTCGGGCGTGCGGGCATATACGCCGGCATGCTCCAGTACCTTGGCAAAGACTAAACCAGTCTCCTTATATACCGCGTCCAGCGCATTGTTTGCGGTGAGCTGATATTTGTCCCGGAAGCCCATGGCCCAGCTGGCGTGGGAAGCGGTGAGGGGGTCGGCCTCCAAGTCATCACCGGAGACCAGTTTCTGTGCTACAGCAGCCAGCTCGGTTTTGAGACGGGCGGGGAGGACAGCCAGCCCCATCACTTCGATAAGGCCGATATTCTCTTTCTTGATGTGGTGGAGTTCTGCGTGTGGATGATACAGCCCCAAGGGATGCTCGGGGGTGGTGAGGTTGTTGCGCAGCACCAGATCCAGCTCGTAGTCGCTGCCGCGACGGCGGGCAATGGGGGTGATGGTGTTGTGCGGTTCACCGTCTGTTTCCGCATAGATGACCGCGCTCTCGTCGGTGTAGCCGCGCCACAAGGTCAGGATGCGGTCGGCCAAGTCAATCAGCCGCTGGGGCTCACAGGCGGTGATGCGAATGACCGACATCGGCCATTTGACGATGCCTGCCTGCACGTCCTCATAGCCGGGGAAGGTGAAGGGGGTCTCTATCGGCGCTTTCTCCATGGCGAAGGTGTACCGTCCGCCCTGAAAATGGTCATGCGCCAGAATAGAGCCGCCTACAATGGGCAGATCGGCGTTAGAGCCTACGAAATAATGCGGGAACTGCCCCACAAAGTCCAGCAGCTTGGCAAAGCACGCCCGGTCGATTTTCATCGGGGTGTGAACCGCATTGAAGCAGATGCAGTGCTCATTGTAATACACATAGGGAGAGTATTGCAAAAACCATGGCGAATCGTTGATGGTAATGGGAACGATGCGATGGTTCTGTCGAGCGGGGTGATTGACTCTGCCGGCATATCCCTCGTTTTCCGCGCACAGCAGACAGCGAGGATAGGCTGAAGCAGGCATGTTACGGGCCGCGGCAATGGCCTTGGGATCCTTTTCCGGCTTGGACAGGTTGATGGTGATGTCCAGCTCACCGTAGTCGGTGGGAGCCTTCCACTGCACGTCCTTTGCGATGCGGTCGCGGCGGATATAGTTGGTATCCTGACTGAAGCGGTAATACCAATCGGTCGCTTTTTGCGGACTTTCCTGACGCAGAGACTGGAATGTGTCGATGACCTGTGCAGGACGGGGGGTGAGCACGCCCATTAGCGCGGTGTCAAACAGATCACGGTATACGATGGAGTTTTCCTCCAAAACGCCCCGCGCATGGGCGTCATCCATGAGGGCGTCGAGCACGGTAGGAAGGTCAATGTCCTCCGGCATTTCTGTCTCAGGGGGCGTGTAACTGTCCAGTTTAAGTACTCCCAGCAGAGCGTTTGTCGCCCAGGTTTTCTCACAGGGCTGGATAAGACCTTTGCGCAGTGCATAGGTCACCAGCATGGTAATGGCTGTGTCACGTTCCATGCTCAACCCTCCGTATAGCCATGGGGGTGGCTCTTGTGCCAGGTCCAGGCGGAGGCCACAATGGTGGACAGGTCATTGTATTCGGGCTTCCAGCCCAGCACTTTGACGGCCTTTTCCGAGGAGGCGATGAGCTGCGCCGGATCGCCGGCTCGACGGGGGGCCATTTTGGCGGGAATCGGATGGCCGGTGACTTCACGGGCCACATCGATGACTTCCTTGACAGAGAAGCCTACACCGTTGCCCAGATTGAATACGTTGTTTTCGCCGCTGTTCATCAGGTAATCCAGCGCCAGAATGTGAGCCTGTGCAAGGTCGGTGACATGGATGTAGTCACGAATACAGGTGCCGTCCTTGGTCGGGTAATCGTCACCGAACACGCTGATCATCTCACGCTGGCCCAAGGGTACTTGTAGGATAAGTGGAATCAGATGGGTTTCCGGATTATGTGCCTCGCCAATTTGACCGGAGGCATGCGCGCCGCAGGCGTTGAAATACCGCAGCGCCACATACTTCAGACCATGCGCCCGGGATACCCAGCCCATCATGTGCTCCATATCCAGCTTGGTCTGGCCGTAGCAGTTGGTGGGGCAGGTGGGGTCGTCCTCCAGAATCGGCACACGCTCCGGCTCGCCGTAGGTTGCGGCGGTGGAGGAGAAAACAATTTTGTCGATGCCGTGCGCCACCATGGACTGGAGAAGCACCATGGTGCCGTGGAGATTGTTGTCGTAATACTTCAGCGGGTCAGACATGGATTCTCCAACCTGAGAGGAGGCGGCGAAATGGATAACGCCGTCAATTTTCTCGGCCTCAAACAGGGTATCGAGCGCTTTCTTGTCTCGAATATCCAGCTCATAGAATTTTGCTTTCGGATGAACCGCAGCACGGAAACCGGTTTGCAGATTGTCGGCTACCACAACCTCCCGGCCTGCGTCAATCAGCTCATATACGGTATGGGATCCGATATAACCGGCTCCGCCCAGCACTAAAATTGCCATGTTACAGATGCGCTCCTTTCACATCAAAGCAGTTGTATTATTTAGGACCAGAGAACCGTGCCGCCAACCGGTCGAATCCGCAGCACGTGACAGCAGCCGGCACCCAGCGCGCCTTCGATCTCACTGCGGAACGCCTCGAGAATGTCCAGCGGGACAAAAGCCTGAATGGTTCCGGCAAAGCCGCCGCCGTGTACGCGGCAGGCACCGCGGCCGTTCAGCGCGCGCTGTGCCACCGTGAGCGCAACTGCCATGGACTGTTCCTGTACAGCACCGGCCGGGGTGATGTCCTGCAGCTGTTCCCAGGAGGAATGGCCGGATTCGTTGACCAGTGCAAGGAAGCTGTCCATATCGCCATTGGCCAGTGCGTCCGCCTGCTTGGCTACCCGCTCGTTGTCGGCCAGAAAATGCAGCGCGCGAAGTACAGCACGGTCTCCCACCGCTTTGCGCAGCGCGGGCAGATTGCCGAGTACGTCGGCTTCCTTCACCTCGCGCAGCACCTCCTTGCCGAAGAAAGCAGCAACAGTTTTCATTTCTCTGGGGACTGCGGCGTATTCGTCTGTCAGATCGGCGTGGTCCGCACCGCAGTCGATGATGCACAAGGCATAACCAAGGCTGTCCAAATCCACCTTCAGCGCCCGAACAACCGGAGCAGCAGGATCGGCAAAGTCGATGGTTACAGCGCCTCCAACCGAGGAAGCAGTCTGATCCATCAGTCCGCAGGGCTTGCCGAAATACACATTTTCGGCCTTCTGACCCATCTGGGCAATCGTTACCGGGTCGAGTTTGCCCTCGCAGAACAGATGATTCTCAATCACGCCCAACAGAACCTCACATGCCGCAGAGGAGGACAGGCCGGAGCCGGGCAGCACGTTGGATGTGGCATACACATCAAAACCGGCTACGGTATAGCCCTTCTGTGCGGCCTGAGCCGCCATACCGCGCACCAGTGCTGCGGTGCTTTCTTTTTCTTCCTCCTTGGGGTCGAGTGTATCCAGCACGACCTCTACCATCGGCCAGCCCTCGGACTGGAAACGGATGGTGTTGGTGCCGTTCGGGCTGGCACATGCCAAAAAGTCCAAATCGACCGCACCGGCCAGAACACGGCCGTGCTGATGGTCGGTATGGTTGCCGCCAATCTCTGTGCGGCCGGGGGCGGAGCACAGAGCTACGGCTGCGTCGTCTCCGATGCCAAAGGTTTTCTGAAATTCATCCAGTAATTTTGCTATACGCTGTCGGGCGGCTGCCAGATCATCATACAACAGTTGAGACAGCGGCTCGTTTAGCTCTCCGGCATCCAGTGCACGGCGTACATCGCCTAATTTTTGCATGGTTGTATTCACTCCTTTTGGCCTCGGCAGACCGAGGCGCTGCTTTCAAAAAACAGTATACATCTTTTTTCAGTAAGTGTAACAGAAAGCCGCTGCAAGCAGGCGGGACCTTTATAGTTGCCTTGCAGCGGCTTTTCGCTTTTATCAGATGGATTGCTTACTTTTTCTGTACATACTTCAGGCAGTCCAGCATAACGGCTACCAGAATGATGATGCCGGAGAATACGAACTGCAGGTTGGTGTCAATACCCAGCGTGGTGAGCGAGTAAGTCAGGGCAGTAAAGATGAATACGCCCACAACGACACCGGAGATCTTGCCGATACCACCGGTGAACGAGATACCGCCTACTACGCAGGCTGCGATGGCGTCCATTTCCCAGCCTTGACCGTAAGCCGCGGAACCAGAGCCAACCATACGGATGCATTCCAGCCAAGCGCCGAAGCCATACAGGATACCGGCCATGACGAATGCGCCTACAGTGACCCAGAATACGGAGATACCGGACACGGCGGCGGATTCCGGGTTGCCGCCGACAGCGTAGAGATTCTTGCCGAAAGTGGTCTTGTTCCAGATGAACCACACGATGACTACCGCTGCAACCGCCCACAGAATGATGGTGGGGAAGTTGTTGATGCGGGGGATGATCATGTTGGGGATGGTCGGGTCAATCGCACCGAAGGACACACCCTTGGTAGAATAGGTGACCAGACCGAAGATAACCAGCATGTTCGCCATGGTGGAAATGAAGGGATGCATTTTGAACTTCGCCGTAAAGAAACCGGCGATTGTGGTGAACACGGTGCAAAGCACGATGCACACGACCAGCGCCAGAAGAACACGGGCAATGGCCGGCAGGCTGGTAAAGTCAAAGATATGACCGAACACGGAGCCGGTGTTGATGCCCTGATGCATGACGATGGTTGCCGCCGTCATGCCCATACCGACCATACGGCCGATGGACAGGTCGGTACCGGCCAGCAGAATCAGGCCCGCTACGCCCAAAGCCAGGAACATTCTGGGTGAAGCCTGCTGGAGAATGTTCAGCACGTTGTTTACCGTCAACAGCTGTACGTTCTTCACCAGCGGGGTGATGATACACAGGGCGATGAAGATAATGATGATGGCGATATACAGACCGTTTTTCAGCAGGAAGTCACGACGGTTGAATGTGTACTTGTAGTTCTCCCACCGCTGCGACATGGATTCACCGAACGAGAATTTGGACATGCGCAGCAGGTCAATGAGGTGGAACTTGTGTTCAAAGGCGGCGTGCTGCCGGTCCTTCACCTCCTGCAGGTTCTTAGCCCGCTGCATTTTGGCGTCAAAGAGCCGGTTTTTGTGAACGTACTTTTCATCCTTGATTTCATGGGCATCACTGAGCTTGGACATTGTGCTCTGATGCTCTTGATTGAGTTTGGCGACCGTTGCGCGGTATTTTTCCTCAGCAAGCACCTTTTCGTCCTTGCAGCTTGCAATGACCGCCTGATAGTAGTCCGTATTGAAATGGGCCTTTAAGTAATTCTCTGCGTCGCTAATCAGCTTGGCGATTGTATCTTTATTTCGATTTTCGACCGCTTTGGCCTTCTCCAGCTCTGACTGAAGTTCCCGAATACGGGCTTCTTTCTCCTGAGCGGTGTAGATTTTATCGCGCTTCAGGCTGTCGATGGCGCTTTGGATTTCGATCACCTTATCGGTGCCGTCCTCGCGCAGGTCATTGATCTGATCTTGAATTTTGCCGACATATTCGTCGATGGGCTGGCGAAGCTGCGCTTCCTGCTCAGCCGTAAGAATTTTTGTACTTGTTGATGCCATAAGCGATTTCTCCTACTACAGGTATTTTGCGCTAAGCCGCAAAAGCTCTTCCTGATCGGTCTCTTTGGTGTTGACAATGCCGGAGAGATGTCCGTTGGACATAACGCCGATACGGTTGGTGATGCCGAGGATCTCGGGCATTTCGGAAGAGACGACGATGATAGTCTTGCCGCGCTTGGCCATATTGATGATCAGCTCGTAAATCTCATATTTGGCACCCACGTCGATGCCTCGAGTGGGTTCGTCCATCATAAAGACTTGAGGTTCCCGTTCCAGCCACTTGCCGAAGATGACCTTTTGCTGGTTGCCGCCGGACAGGCTGGAAATCATATCGTCGGGGCCCATGCATTTGGTATGCATGATCTTGATTTCCTTGTTGGTGGCTTTTACCATCTGTGCATCAGACAAGGCAAGGCCGCTCTTGTACTGATTCAGATTTGCAATGGTTGTGTTAAAGGTGAGGTCACACTTGAGGAACAGTCCGTTGGCCTTGCGCTCCTCGGTAATCATGGCGAAGCCGTGCTCGATTGCCTCTCTGGCGCTGCTGAAATTCATCAGACGGTTCTTGAAATAGACACGACCGGCAACGCGTGTCCGAACACCGAAAATCGTTTCCAGCAGCTCGGTGCGCCCGGCGCCCACCAGACCGTACAAGCCGAAAATCTCGCCTTCCCTTACATCAAAGGATATATCCTGAAGATGGGGCGCGTACTTGGTGGAGAGGTGCTGCACCGACAAAATCGTGTCTCCCGGTGTGTTGTTGACCGGGGGGAAGCGGCTCTCCAGAGAGCGGCCTACCATGGCGGTGATAAGCTCGTTCATGTTGGTGTCCTGCGAGGGTTTGGTCATGACCAGATTGCCGTCGCGAAGTACGGAAATCTCGTCACAAATTTCAAAGATTTCATCCATTTTATGCGAGATATAGATGAGAGCAATGCCTTGCTCCTTCAGCATCCGCATCATTTCAAAGAGTTTATCTACCTCCTGCACCGTGAGGGAGGAGGTGGGTTCATCCAGAACAATCACCTGCGAGTTGTAGGAAATTGCTTTGGCGATTTCGCACATCTGTCGTTGGGAAACGGACATGTTCCGCATAGGTTGGGTCAGGTTGACCGTCATACCCAGCTTGCGGAACAGTTCCGAAGCTTTCTTTTTCATCCTGCCTTCGTCGACCATGCCCACGGAATTGGTGGGGTACCGGCCCAGAAACAGGTTGTCGATCACGTTGCGTTCCAGACATTGGTTGAGTTCCTGATGCACCATGGCGATTCCGTTCTCCAGGGCGTCCTTAGGGCCGGAGAAGCTGATCTCCTTGCCGTTCAAAAAGATCTTTCCTTCGTCCTTCTGATAGGTGCCGAACAGGCACTTCATCATCGTGGACTTGCCGGCGCCGTTTTCGCCCATCAGTCCCATGACCGTTCCGCGCTTGACATCCAGATTGATGTGATCGAGCACTCGGTTACGGCCAAAGGATTTACTCATGCCGCGGATTGACAGGACAATATCGTTTTTTGCATCTGTCATTCTCGTTACTCCCGTTTATGCAATATTGCCAGATTGGGCGGACCCAAGCGATCCGCTCCGGTTTCCTTGGAAAAACAGGATTGGGGAGAAGGTATTCTTCCGTATGGAGAATCGCTTCTCCTAAGACGGAGAATTCCTTCTCCCCAATCACATTGGCTTGTTACCTATTGTTTCGCTTGAAAAGTGTTCGAATCCGAATTACTGATTCAGCAGAGCAGTGTAGGAAGCTGCGTTGTCGGTCTTAACCATGTTGATGGCGAAAGCATCGTACGCGCTCGGGTTGCTCAGACGGTTGGTGATGTTGGCCTCGGTCTGGCCGTCGCCGCCGATGTACTCTACCTTCAGGTTGAGCAGGTCGTCATAGTTCTGCAGCAGCGGCTGGTAAGTAGCGCTGAGGAAGTTATCAGCAGCGTTGTAAATGTTCAGCCATACGCTCTTTTCCGGATGAGCGGAAGCATCCAGCTGATTGCTGACCGGCGCGTAAACCTTGGTGGAGTCGGTGAAGTCGGTGTAGTTGTCCTTGGTAACTGCTACGTTCAGAGCGTAGTAGGAGCGAGCGGACTCGTCGTAGTAGTAAACGTCGTCGCTCAGCACGTTGCCGGCGTCATCCTCAGTGCCGATACCGGTGTCGATATCCACGCCGTCCAGTGCGTTGCGCAGTACGCGGAGGGTCAGGTAAGCCTGAACGTCAGCATGCTGGCTGATGGTGCCGCCGTAGCCTTCTGCGATGGCTGCAACCGCGTCAGCGTTAGCGTCATAACCGAAGGTCGGAACATTGTTGGCCTTGGACCAAGCGTTGAACATGGACATGCCCATGCCGTCGTTGTTAGAAGCTACGATATCGATCTGGTCACCGAAAGAGGAAGCCCAGGTGCCGATCGCGTTGCCGGCGGTAGCAGCATCCCAAGTTGCACCAGCGGAGTTCTTCATTTCCTGAGAAGCCAGCTCACGGACAATGTAGGTCTTGCCGTTGACTTCCAGAGAGCCGTCCTTAACAGCGGTAGCGGAGCCGTCTGCATTGCTGCCTACGGGGTCGCTGTTGATAGCGCCGTTGGCTTCAACGGCAGTGCCGAGAGCCGCGCGGACACCGCGGGTACGGGCGATGGAGTCGTTGTGGCCGATATCGCCGATAGCGAGTACATAGCCGATGATGCCGTCGCCGTTGCGGTCGATGGTGTCAATGTTAGCCTTTACGTAGTCCAGAATCATGGTGCCCTGCAGCTCAGCGCCCTGGTTAGCGTCAAAGCCTACGTAGTAAGTGTTTTCGTTGAAGTTCAGAGCGGTCATATCCAACTCGCCGGTGGAGCTGTTGGAGGGCTGACGGTTGAACCATACTAAGGGCTTATCCTTGTTGGCAACTTCTGCTGCTTCCGTACCGCTGTTGTTCTGCGTCGTATCCGAATTGTTGCCGCCCGAAGAGCAAGCCGCCATGCTGGCCATCATCGCAGCAGCCAGGGTAAGCGCGAGTACCTTTTTCTTCATAATGATTCTCCTTTTCTCCTTTTAGTTGGAAGGGATATTCTTCAGAAGTTCCTTCCTGCTTGTTTTCATTGTATGGGAAACAATACGGAAAAACAAGGTAAAAAATCACCGAAGAAGGGGTAAATTTCATTGAAATTTATTATAAAATGAAATTTTTAAATCTTTAAATTGTGCATATTTCACAATTCAGCGGCTGTCAAAAGCGAACAGAGCCTTTTGACTGTCTACATCAAAAAGGTTGTTCCGGTCCACAATCTGAGTCGAGGTGTCCACGATGCGTTCCATACCGCCGGCTTGCCCGGCGAGCAGCTTATAGGCGCTTTCCACACCCAGATAGCCCATGGCATAAGGGTTCTGCACAATAAGGGCATCAACCGAGCCTTCCTGCAGGCCGTCCACGGTGGCTACGTTGGAGTCAAAGCCCACCAGAAAAACCGTTTCGGAAAGCCCCATCTGTTCTACTGCCTGTGCTGCGCCCACGCTGGTAGGCTCATTGAAGGCGAGCAGCACATTGATTTCCGGGTGGGTTGTCAGCAGAGCGATGGTGTCCATTTTGGCGTGGCCCGCCTCCGCCAGTGTGTTGATAACGCTGACGACCTCGGCCCGGTCGCTGGCGGCAAAAGTATCTACCGCACCCCGTTCGCGCTCCTGACCGTTCGCGCTGCTGATGTCATAATTGACGATGCCGACCCTCAGCGGGGTTTTTACCCGTTCAAGCGCTGCCTGCGCCGCCATCTGTCCGGCGGCGTAGTTATCGGTGCCGATATAGGTGCTCACTGCTTCGGAATCCACGTTACTGTCAATGGCTACGATTTTGACGCCGTTTTGGGCGGCAGCATCAATTGCAGCAGCGTTGTTTTCGTAGTCAATGGCAGAAAATACGATGGCTTCCGCCCCTTCGTTTACCGCATCGGACACCATTTGATTCTGTGTTTCGTAATCCTCTTCGGTGTTCGGGCCAATGATGGTGAGCTTGAGATTGTATTCTGTGGCGGCAGCCTCCGCTCCGGCAAAAACAGACAGCCAGAACTCTGTCTGCGTGGACTTGGCCACCAGCGCTACCGTGTGCTGTCGGGAGTAGTCGGTGCTGGTGGAGCAGCCGCACAGCAGTACGCAAAGCATAGCTGCCCATACAGAGCCCCATCTATTTCGTCTCATAATCTCCCTCCTGTATCTTAGGCATGCGAATTTCCACACAGGTTCCCACATCCGGCTCGCTGCTGATATGCAGGCCATACTGCTTGCCAAAATAGATTTGCAGCCGGTCGTTGACATTTCGAATGCCGATGCCGGTGCGGTCCTCCGGTCCGCGCTGTAAAATGGACTGAATCAGCTCGTCGCTCATGCCTACGCCGTTGTCGCGGACGTCGAATACAATGTCCTCTCCGTCCTGTCGCACCTGCACGGTAATGCGGCCCTCATCCACCCGTAGGTCAAGGCCATGGTTGATGGCGTTTTCGATAATGGGCTGGAGGGTTATCTTGTTGCAGTAATAGTTCAGACACGCAGGGTCCACATCGAATTCATAGGTAAACTGGTTTTTATAGCGGTATTTCTGGATTTGAAGATAGCTTTCCGCATGCTCGATTTCTTTGGCAATGGGGATGAGCTCATGTCCTTTGCTGATGCTGATGCGAAACAGCCTGGCCAGAGCATGAATCATTTTTACCGCGTCGTCATTGCGGCCCTGCTCGCACATCCATGCGATGGAATCCAGCGTGTTGTATAAAAAGTGAGGGTTGATTTGCGCCTGCAGCGCTTTCAACTCGGTTTTGCGAAGGTTGATTTCCTCCTCTCGCACAGTGGTCATCAGACGCTGGATACGCAGTACCATATGCTCGAAGGAGCTGGATAACTCCTGCACCTCACGGGTGCCGCCTACAGGCAGATAGGTAAAGTGGTCTGCATCGGTTTCAAAACTCTCCATGGCGTCGGCCAGACCGCGGAGCGGGCGGGCCAGCAGCCGGGAGAGGAGAAAGCTTGTCAACACCGCTGCTGCGAGCATCACCACGCCCAGTGCAAGGGAGAGACGAATCATTTCCCGGAAGCTGCGGTTGACCATCTCATCCACATAACTGACGCCCACGATGCGCCAGTCGCTATCCGCCACGCTGGTGACGGAATAAATCACGGTATCATTGACATAGGCGCCGTCTGCTAAGGCGGACAGAGAGGTGGTGTCCTCCGATTTCAGCCCCGCGTACAGCAGCTGCTGCTGGGGATGGTAAACGATGTTGCCTTCTTTGTCCATGAGAAAGCAGTAGCCGCGCTGGCCGATGCTGACGTTGTTGATGTAGGTGGAGATGCTGGAAAAGCTCAGGTCGAGCGATACCCAGGCCGTCTGGTTGCCTGACTCCAGCGGCACGGTCATGGTCACCACCCAGGGATAATAGCCTTCGAAAATACTTTCCACGTGAGGGGCGGTCATATAGGCGCCGCCTGAGGCGCGTGCACGGTCCAGATTGAAGGAAAGGTTTTGATAAATGACTTCGCGAGGCTCTCGATCAAGACACCAGCAGTCCAGCATCTTACCGGAAGGTGAGTAGCTTGTCACCGCTACCACATCCGGGCGGAAGGTCAGAAAGGCATCCAGAAGCTGGTTTCGGTTGTCGGCGCTTTCCAGCAGGGACCATTCCACCAGAGACATGGCCTGCTCCATGCTTTGCAGATAGTTGCCGACCGTGTTGGAAACCTGTGAAACCGCCTGGTCGCTGCTGGTAAGGGCGCTCTGCACCATGGCGCTGCGGTAGCGGTTGAGAAAAAGAAGAATGCTGCTGCACAGGATGACTGCCACCACGCCCAGCACCATGGAGACCAGAATGGTGGTAATGCGCAGCCCTGTGCGGGAAACGCCGTCCTTCACGGCTGCTCACCTGCCTTTTCCCGATCCAGCCTGCGGCGCATTGTGCTGGGGGATTCGCCGCAGTATTTTTTAAAGCAGTAGCTGAAGTAGTGCTGGTCGGTATAGCCGCACCGCTGGGCAATCTCCTGAATCTTGAGTGGGGAGGATATCAGCAGTTCGCGGGCGGCTTCCATCCGCTTGCGGATGAGAATGTTGATGAAGGTTTCGCCGGCATATTTTTTGATGCAGGTGGAAAGATGATTGGGGCTGACGGTCAGCATCCCGCTGAGCGATACCAGAGAAAGGTCGGCATCCATGTAGTGCTGGTTGAGTGCCTCCATGGCCCGCTTGCACAGCAGTTCGCCCCCCTTGACGGACGGAGACAGGTCGCTGATGAACTGTGCGCCGCTTTCCATGCGGTCGCCCTGACGAAGAGCCTCCATTGCCTCCCGATACGCGTCGTGGAGGGCGGTCAAATTCCGTGTTGTGCGGCTGATGCCGATGCGGCAGCATTTGCCCAGCACACGATCAGCCATTTGAGGGATTTCGTCCGCCAGGATGTGAAGATATTTGTCAAAATCAGATGGATTGCCCAGCAGCACGGAAATCACTTTGCCGGAAGCAAAAAAATGCGCGCCGCGCAGGTATTTTGTTGCCAGTCGATTGACAGACGCGACAAAGGAGGGGGGCGTGCAGTTGCCTCCGTCTGCTTCCAGCAGGGTGGATACCATCACAATATAGTGGGGCCGATCCTCCATATCCCGCAGCAGGCCGCACTGCCGTGCATAAGCCTTCGCCCGCGGCTCACCATCCGGCTCAGCGTAGTCATCCAGTACCAGAGGCATCAGCATTGCAGTCTGCAGGTCCAGTCCGCTGGGATTGGGGGAGGATTGCCGGAACATGGCGAACTGGGTGTCAATCTTCTGCCGGATATTTTGCAGCTCCTTACTCAACCCCTCCATGGTCAAAGGCTTGAGCATGTAGCTGATGATGTTATATTGAATTGCCTGTTTGGCGTATTCAAAATCGTCATAACCGCTGAGAAAAGCAATATTGGTGGCAGGTCGAATTTCGCGCACCTGTCGGGCAAGCTCAATGCCTGAAATGAAGGGCATCCGGATATCGGTGAGCAGCAGGTCAGGCTCACATTCCTCCACCATCTGCAGAGCATCCAGTCCATTGCTGGCGCTCCCCACTAGACGGAAACCGTACTCCTCCCAGGGAATCATGGTACATACTGCTTCCCTTAATTCATCCTCATCGTCTGCGACAATCACCGAGTATAATGATTTAGCCATAGCAGTCCCCGTCCTTTCCTCGCCAAGGCGGTATTTGGAATTCTGATGTGCAGTATTATACCAAATTTCTCCCCATTCCGCAAAACAAATTCTGCTACAATACACAAACAGTCCGGACGGAGACGGTATTGGATGGGACTGTAAAGTATCCGTGGAGTAGACACCGAGCGAAGAATCCATCCGTGAGGGTACAACTTGTTCGGTGGATGTGAAAATTTTTCCGGGAAACACCACCAACTGCAATCTGGAGAATGGTGAAAGCTATATTGTCTGCGTGCGTGCGGAAGAATAAACGTTGCGTCTCTATAAAAATAGCATGGGAACAGAAAACGGCCGTCTCCCGTAAAAGTAGGGGGCGGCCGTTTAGGGGGTGTGAGCCGGTATGTAGTGTGGTTAGATGGATTAAGATGGAGAAGAGACAGCAAGGTCGGCTGCCGCCTCCATCTTAAAGCGATCCATTGCAGCGCGTGCTTCCGGAACCATACCCTGATTAGAACCATTCTTCGTGTTAGTCATGTTTTTTCTCTCCTTTTGTTTGATTTTGTTTTTGGGGTTTTGCTGATAGTATTTTGTGCGCAAAAAACCGCAATATGAGATGAAATTGCTGTTCTTCGAGGAAAATGCTGCGTAAATTATGTGCAAAAATTTCAATAATGCCTTTTTAAAAGGAAAAATTGTTATGTGGATGCAGCTGTTGGAATGTCTTGTGCTTTAACTACTTTTTTGATATAATATTATAAATCAATCAACGAGAAGGAAATTATGAAACGATTTGTCATCGGTATTCTGGCACATGTGGATGCGGGGAAAACAACGCTGTCTGAGGCGCTGCTGTATCTGACGGGCGCAGTGAAAAAACTGGGGCGGGTAGACCATCAAAATGCCTTTTTTGATACGTTTGCGATTTAGCGGGAACGGGGCATCACGGTTTTTTCCAAACAGGCCGAGTTGTCGCTGCCGACGGCTGCGGTGACGCTGCTGGACACGCCGGGGCACGTGGATTTTTCTGCGGAAATGGAGCGCACGCTGCAGGTGCTGGACTACGCAATTCTGGTGGTCAGCGGGACGGACGGTGTGCAGGCGCATACGCAGACGCTGTGGCGGCTGCTCGAGCGGCATCATGTGCCGACCTTTCTTTTTATCAATAAAATGGACATCCATCCGGACGCGCGTGCAGCGCGTATGGCGGAACTGAAAAAACGTCTGGGGGATGGATGTATTGCTTTTGACCAGCAGGATACCATGGCGGAGGAAATCGCCGTGTGCGACGAGGCAATGCTCGAACGGTATCTGGAAACAGGCTGCGTGGAACAGGAGGAAATCGCTTCTCTGATTCGCGCCCGCAAGGTGTTCCCGTGTTATTTCGGCTCCGCGCTGCGGCTGGAAGGCGTGGAAGCGCTGCTTGACGGCCTGGAGCGTTATACGCAGCAGCCGCAGTATGACAGCACCTTCGGTGCGCAGGTGTTCAAAATCACACGCGACGGACAGGGCAACCGTCTGTCGCATCTCAAAATCACCGGCGGCACGCTTGCAGTGCGTGCGTTGCTGTCCGGCGAAGAAGACGGCGGCTGGCAGGAAAAGGTCAACCAGATTCGGGTGTATTCAGGCGAAAAATTTCAATCGGTCGAGCGGGCGGAATGCGGTATGGTCTGTGCGGTAACCGGCCTGACCCACACGAGGCCCGGCATGGGATTGGGCAGTGCGGCAGGTGCGCTGCCGCCGGTACTCGAACCGGTATTGGGCTATCGGGTGCAGTTTCCGGATATGTATGACGCACATACTATGCTGAGGAATCTGCGTCAGTTGGAAGAAGAGGACCCGCAGCTGCGCGTAGTCTGGAATGAGCGTTTGGGTGAGATTCATTTGCAGCTCATGGGTGAGGTGCAGCTGGAAATTCTGACCCGCGTAATTGCGGAACGTTTTGGCGTGGCGGTCACATTTGACGAAGGCAGTATCGTCTATAAAGAGACTATCACTACACCCACGGTCGGCATCGGACACTTTGAGCCGCTGCGCCATTATGCGGAGGTGCATCTGCTGCTGGAGCCGGGTGAGCGCGGCAGCGGCTTGCAGTTTTCTACGGCCTGTCCGGCCGATACGCTGGACATCAACTGGCAGCGTTTGATTTTGACGCATCTGGCAGAGAAAACGCATGTTGGCGTGCTGACCGGTGCGCCGATTACCGATATGAAAATCACGCTGCTGACCGGCCGCGCGCATGTCAAGCATACCGAGGGCGGTGATTTCCGCGAGGCGACCTATCGCGCGGTACGCAACGGTCTGATGCAGGCGGAAAGCGTACTGCTTGAACCGTATTACGCATTTGAATTGACGCTGCCAGAAGAATGCGTGGGCCGTGCAATGAACGATATTCAGCGTATGGAAGGCACATTTGAACCGCCCGAGCCGCAGGAGGATGGCGTGCTGCTGACCGGCACGGCGCCGGTTTCCACGATGCGCAATTATTGGACCGAGGTGGCGGCCTATACCAAGGGATGCGGACGGCTGGTGTGCACGGCGGATGGCTATGCGCCTTGCCATAATGCCGCGCAGGTGATTGAGCAGAGCGGCTATCAGCCGGAGCACGATACCGAAAATTCCCCGGATTCCGTGTTTTGTTCGCATGGCGCGGGCTATGTCGTCAAGTGGGACGAGGTGCGCGCACATGCGCATATGGATGCAGGTGTGTGTTTGCAGCCGGAGGAAGAAGAGCCGACGCTTCAGCCGGTGCGCCGTGCGGCGGCGTCATCCGGCTTGGATGACGATAAAGAGCTGCGCGCTCTGTTTGAGCGTACCTATGGTCCGATTCGCGACCGCGGCTTTGAAGCCTTTCGGCAGAGCCGCAAAAAGGCGGAGACAATCGAGCAGCTGTATGTTACCCGCATCCGCGCGGATGATTATCTACTGGTTGATGGGTACAATATTATTTTTGCATGGGACGAATTGCGCAGCATGGCAGCTGCGGATATCAATGCGGCGCGCGAAGCGCTGATTAACGTATTGAGTAATTATCAAAGTGTGCGCAAGTGCCATTTGATTGTGGTGTTTGACGCATACAAAGTCAAAGGGGGAATGGGGTCTATTGAAAAACGGCATGGTCTGCATATTGTTTACACCAAAGAGGCGGAAACGGCGGACATGTATATTGAACAGGCATCCTACGACCTCTCCCGCAAGCACCGTGTGCGCGTTGCCACATCGGATGGCATGGAGCAGATGATTATCCTGGGACACGGTGCGGAGCGCATTTCCGCCACAGAACTGAAATGGGAAGTGGAGCAGGCCAGCCAGCATATTGCAGATGTGATTGCGCGTCTGCAGCAGGAATAATATGCGGCGGATGCAGGAAAGTGGCGGCTTTTTGAGGAATAATGTTGCAAAGGGGTATGCATATGAAGATTTCGACAAAGGGAAGATATGCGCTTCGTCTGATGATCGATCTGGCACAGCATGATGCTGCCGGCTACATCCCGTTGCGGGATATTTCCAAAAGGCAGGAAATATCGGCCAAATATCTGGAACAGATTGTCGTTCAGTTGTCACGCGCTGGTTTTGTGACATCCACGCGCGGCGCACAGGGCGGATACCAATTGGCGCGGCATCCGTCGGAATATACCGTGGGGGATATTTTACGCATTACAGAAGGCGCTCTGGTGCCGGTGGCGTGTCTGGAACATGATCCGGTTGAGTGCACGCGCGCGCAGGAATGCATAACACTGGACTTTTGGCGCGGCTTGTACGATGTGGTCAATCAGTATGTGGATTCGGTTACGCTGGAGGAATTGGTTAACCGCGGCAAAGCGTTGGATTTTTCCATTTGAAAAAATAACGCCGGACGAAAGTCCGGCGTTTTCTTTTTGTGTGAGATTGTTTATGCGCGGTGCAGCAGTTTTTTGACACCGACCAGCAGTTCGCGGCAGTTAAGCAGGAACACAACAAAGAACAGCAGCAGCTGCCACAGCAGCCAAAGAGGCGGTTCCAGCAGCATCAAAGCACCCTGCACACACAGAAGAAACACAGTGATGCCCAGCCGTTTTTTATTCCAGCGCACCGGCATGAAGCGGCGGCTGTCCACCGCACGGTACAAGAACAAGACGACATAGCTGATGAGCGTTGCCGTCGCCGCGCCCATGCCGCCGTAGCGCGGGATAAGCAGCGCGTTGAGTGTGATGTTGACGACCGCAGAAAAAGCAGTGGACAGGAACGAAGGAATCGTGCGTTTTTCCAGCAGGTATACACTCTTCTGGAAACTTGACAGGCAGTTAAAGCCTGCGCCGACCGCCAGCACGGGGATGAATGTCCAGCCGATATAGTAGCTGGGAACGGCCAGCACAGTGATGGCGAGCTTGGCGCACAAAATGCCGCCCGATGCAATAATGAACACAATGGAGCTGTACGTGTTGCCGACGTTGGAGAAGAACTGAATTTGTTCCTCGCGTGAGTTGTTGTTGACAATGGAAATCTGCCACGCATCGACGAAAATTGAGGCAACCAGCGCGATCAGCGTCGGAACGCGATAGGCGATGGAATAAATCGCGCTGACCGAGGTATCCTGCATGGCCGCGAGAAATGCCTGATCGGAAAAGCCGATGATATAGACCAGAATCGCATCCGGCACAAGCGGCAGCGAGTAGGCCAGCATACTGCGCCACAAATAGAAGTTGGGTTTGCGCAGCCGGATATACTTCCACAGGCTTGCCAACAGAAACAGGCAGACTGTGGAAAGTGCGTCCGCGCAGATAATGGAGAACACATAGCCAAAGATATTCCATTTGAATACCGTCAGATACAGAATGTTCAGCAGGATGGTGACAAAGGTACGGAAAATACCGTCAACAGCGTACAGCCGCACATAGCCCAGCGCCCGGATGAACTGGCTGCAGGCGTTTTGCGTGCAGGAGGTCAGCACATACAGATAGATGAGCCACTGGTATTCCAGAAGGGAACCGGTTGCGCCGGTCGAGGTATTGTAGTGGATCAGGCCGAGCAGCGGGTGGAACGGCAACGAAATGATAAAGCCGCACAGAATGGTTGCCAGACCGATGGTGAACACGTCGCTCTTGCGGCGGCGGCGCTCCAGACCGTAGCGGATAATCGCCTGTCCGATGGAAAGCGAAACGACCGGATACAGGATGCTGGTGGTCTTGACAATCAAATCGGCAACGCCCATCTCATCCGTAGTCATCATGCCGGTATAGAAGCGCAGCATGAGGATGACAAGGATTTTGGAACTGAACGTGCCGATTGCAAAGATAAAGGTGTTGCTTAAAAGCCGCTTATACTGATTCATTCAGGCACCCTTTCTCAGCCGGATGGTATGAATGCGGTCTGTGATGCGATCGGTCAGCCATGCACCGACAAGACCGCACAGAATACCCAGCAGCACACCGGCCAGTACATCCGTCGGGTAGTGCACGCTGGCATAGAGCCGGGAGAAAGCAATCAGCGCCGCCAGAATGTAGGCAAGCGCACCGGATTTGCGGTGGAAAAAGCACAAGGCTGTCGCCGCTGCAAAAGAGGACAGGGTATGACCGGATGGGAAGGACCATTGGTCGCCCGGATCAAGCAGAGCGGTCAGTTCCGGATGCGTCACAAAAGGACGGGGACGCATGATCCATTCCTTGAGCCACACATTGCCGATGAGCACGCCGATGAGCAGTGCCACCAGCATTGCCGCACCCGCACGCCGCGTTTTGCGAAAGCATAGCAAGGCAATGGCCAGCACAATCCAAACAGCGCCGGCATTGCCAATCAGCGAAAAGAATTTCCAGAATGTATCGGAAATGCCGCCGCGCAGATGCGTGGAAATTTCATACAGAATATCAAAGTCAAACGATCGGATGATGTCAAGCAGTACCTCCAAGGCAGGCGCTCCTTTCTGTCAATCAGTAAGCAGTTTTCTCGCTGTCTGTGCGATCAATCCGGTCGACGATCAGTGCAATCGCCTGGTCGCCCGTTACATTGGTCGCTGTGCCGAAGCTATCCTGTGAGAAGTGCAGTGCAATGATCAGCTGCTGCATGGGATCGGTAAAACCGAGCATGGAGGTGATGAGGCCGAGCGCCGCCATCACGCCGCCGCCGGGTACGCCCGGTGCGGCAACCATCGTCACGCCGAGCATCATAATAAAGGGGGCAAACATGGCAAGGGTGGGCGTCAGGCCGCTGGCAATCATAATGCCCATCGAACCGAGTACCAGACAGATGGTGTCGCCGTTTAAGTTGATGGTTGCGCAAAGCGGCACAACAAAATCCGCGACATCCTCATTGACATTGTTGTTATAGGCACAGCCCAGCGCTACCGGAATCGTGGAGGCGGAAGACTGTGTGCCCAGTGCGGTAAAATAGGCGGGCACAACATTTTTCATGCTCTTGAAATGGTTTTTGCGGCAGACCACGCTGGCCAGTCCGAACTGCGAGAAGATATACAGCAGCTGCAGCACAATAATGATGCCGTACAGGGAGGCAAACATCTTAATGGTGGCAAACAGGCGGCCTTCTGCGGCGATATTACAGAACAGACCCGCAATGTGGACCGGAATCAGCGGGATGATGATGCGCTTGAGTACACCGGAAACAATTCGCTGCAGGTCGCGGCACACGTCCAGCAGGGAGGAACCGCGCAGGTTTGCCATGCCGATGCCAAGCACAAATGAAAGCACCAGAGCGGTCATCACGCCGAAGATCGGCTGAATCTCAATGGTGAAAAAGGGCTGGAAGGCGTTGCTTTCCAGCACATCGCCTGTAATGGGCTGAATAATCGCAGGCAGCACTGCCTTGCCGATAAGAAAGGTGAGAAAACCGGAAATAACCGTAGTGCCATATGCCAGCAGCAGCGTAATGCCAAACAGCCGATTGGCCTTCTTGCCCAGCTCTGCCATGCCCACTGTGATAAACGAGAGGATGATCAGTGGAATCATAAAGGACAGGAAGGTGGAGAACAGCGACGTAAACGTGGCAAATAAGCGCACGACGGCAATAAATGCAGTGGAGTCTGCAATGCCGAACCAGCCGCCGCACAGGCCGATCAGTGTACCGGCGATGATGCCGACAATCAAACGAATAAGCAATCCCAGTTGTTTCACGTATTTTTGCTCCTCTTTTTTTGCAGTATAGCTATTACTATACCAGATTGCTGCAATCTTCGCAAGTCGACAGCTTGGGAAGGAAAAAATTAAAATACCCCTTGACAACCGCGCAGCCAAAAGCTAATATAATAACATATTGCAAAAGGTGATGAACGGGTAAAGTAATCGCACTCCTGTCCGCAGAGAGCTGTCGGTCGGTGTAAGACAGCGTCAGGAAACGATGAAACTCGCCCGGGAGCGGTCCGCTGAAAGCCGTCCGGCCGGTAGGAGGGAACGGATGCCCACCGTTACAGGGGCGGCGTATTGTTTGATGCGCACTGAGTGGCCGTATTTTGTGCGGCAACAAGAGTGGTACCGCGGAGTTATGCTTCGTCTCTTAATTTTGATTAAGGGACGAAGCTTTTTTTGTCCCTGTACAACCAAAGACAAGAAAGTGAGGACAAGAACATGGCAAGAACCATCCGAATTTTTGACACGACGCTGCGTGACGGTGAGCAGTCTCCCGGCTGCAGCATGAACCTGAACGAAAAAATCGAGGTTGCCAAGCAGCTGGAAGCTTTGAAGGTAGATATTATTGAAGCGGGTTTCGCGGCCTCCTCGCCCGGCGACGCAGCGGCAATTGCGGCGATTGCGGACAATGTGCACGGCTCGACAATCTGCTCGCTGGCGCGCTGCGTGGAAAAGGATATTGATGCGGCTTGGAATGCCATCCGCCGTGCGGACTCTGCCCGTATCCATACCTTCCTTGCCACTTCACCGGTGCACATGGAATACAAGCTCAAGATGACGCCTGATGAGGTTATTGAATCGGTGGCACACAATGTGGCATACGCCAAGAAGTACTGCGAGGACATTGAATTCTCTGCCGAGGACGCCTGCCGCTCGGATATGGACTTCCTGTGCCGCGTGTTTGAGACTGCTATCAAGGCTGGTGCAACGACGCTGAATATTCCGGACACAGTTGGTTATATGGTTCCCGAAGAGTATGCGGCCCGCATTCGCTATCTGCGTGAGCACACCGAGGGCATCGAGAACGTCATTCTCTCCTGTCATATGCACAACGACCTCGGCATGGCGGTAGCCAACTCGCTGGCCGGTGTGGAAGCCGGTATCAATCAGATCGAATGCACGATAAACGGCATCGGTGAGCGCGCGGGCAACGCTTCGATGGAAGAGTGCGTCATGGCGCTCAACACCCGCAAGGATCTGTTTGGCGTGCAGTGCAACATCGACACCCATCAGATCTATCGCGCAAGTCGCATGATTCAGACGATCACCGGTGTTTCGGTCGCGCCCACCAAGCCGATTGTCGGTGCCAATGCCTTTGCACATGAGGCAGGCATTCATCAGCACGGCGTAATGGCCAACAAGGAAACCTATGAGATTATGACGCCCGAATCGGTCGGCATTCCGAAGAATGCCATTGTACTGGGCAAGCACTCCGGCCGTCATGCGTTTGAAGAGCGCCTGCGCGAGCTGGGCTATACGCTGGATAAGGAAAAACTCGACAAGACCTTTGAGAAGTTCAAGGCGCTGGCCGACAAGAAAAAGGTCATCAAGGACCGCGATCTGGAAGCACTGGTCGGTGCGGTGCCGGTTTCCGGCGAGGAGCGCTATACGCTTGACCGCTTTGTCATCAATTCCGGCAACACCATCACCTCGACGGCGGTTATCCGTGTTAAGAAGGGTGACGAGACGTTCGAGCGCGCTGCGGTTTCCGACGGCCCGATCAACGCCGCATTCCGCGCTATCAATAAGATTGTCGACAAGGATGTGGAGCTGGAGGATTACACGCTGCGCTCTATGACCGACGGCGAGGACGCGCAGGCGGAAGCGATCGCCAAGATCAGCATCGACGGCAGCGAGATTGTCACCGGCCGCGGCGTATCGACCGACGTTATCGAGGCATCTATCAAGGCCTACATCAACGGCATCAACAAGTATTTCATTGACTGAGAGCAGGAGGAAACAACCGTTATGGGTATGACAATGACGCAAAAAATCCTCGCAAAACACGCGGGGCTGGACAGCGTTTGCGCCGGACAGCTGATTGAGGCGAATGTCGATTTGACGCTCGCCAACGATATCACCGGTCCGGTTGCGATTCGTGAGATGGAAAAGGCGGGTTTTGATAAAGTGTTCGATAACACCAAAATCGCGCTCGTCATGGACCATTTTGCACCGAATAAGGATATCAAATCCGCTGAGCAGTGCCTGACTTGCCGTGAATTTTCCAAAAAGCACGGCATTGTTAACTTCTTTGATGTCGGCAGCATGGGTATCGAGCATGCGCTGCTGCCCGAAAAAGGTCTGACCGCTCCGGGTGAGTTGATTATCGGCGCGGACAGCCACACCTGCACCTATGGTGCGCTCGGCGCGTTCTCGACCGGCGTCGGCTCGACCGACCTTGCCGCCGGTATGGCAACGGGCAAGGCGTGGTTCAAGGTGCCCAGCGCCATCAAGTTTGTGCTGACCGGTAAACTCAGCCCGTGGGTGTCTGGCAAGGATGTCATCCTGCATATCATCGGTCAAATTGGCGTGGACGGCGCGCTGTACAAGTCTATGGAGTTTGTCGGCGAGGGCGTTTCCTCCCTGTCGATGGACGACCGCTTCACCATCTGCAACATGGCGATAGAAGCGGGCGCGAAAAACGGCATTTTCCCGGTGGACGACAAGACCATGGCGTACATCAAGGGGCGCGTAAACCGCGATATCACGGTATTCGAGGCGGATGCGGACGCGGAGTATGAGCAGGTTATTGAGATTGACCTGTCCGCGCTTCGTCCGACGATTGCCTGCCCGCATCTGCCGGAAAACACCAAGACGATTGACGAGCTGGGGCATATCGAGATCCAGCAGTCGGTCATTGGTTCGTGCACTAACGGCCGCATCGACGATATGCGCGTTGCAGCCGAGATTCTCAAGGGCCGTCATGTCAATCCGAACGTGCGCACCATCATTATCCCCGCTACGCAGGAGGTTTATCTCCAGTGCATCGAGGAAGGCCTTGCCAAGATCTTCATTCAGGCGGGCGCTATCGTTTCCACTCCGACCTGCGGCCCGTGTCTGGGCGGTCATATGGGTATTCTGGCGCACGGCGAAAAGTCGGTTTCGACCACAAACCGCAACTTTGTCGGCCGTATGGGCCATATTACCTCGGAAATCTATCTGGCGAGCCCGGCGGTCGCGGCGGCAAGTGCTGTTGCGGGCTATATCTGCGCGCCTGACGACCTGAAGTAAGGGAGGAAACAGCACAATGAACGCAAAAGGCAGAGTTTTCAAATATGGGGATAACGTTGATACCGACGTTATTATTCCCGCACGTTACTTAAATATTGCAGACCCCAAGGAACTGGCGACGCACGCGATGGAGGACATCGACGCAGAGTTTGTCAAAAAGATGCAGCCGGGCGACATCGTCGTGGCGACGCGTAACTTCGGCTGCGGCTCGTCGCGTGAGCATGCGCCGCTGGTGCTCAAGGAAAACGGTGTTTCCTGCGTCATCGCCGCATCGTTTGCGCGTATCTTCTACCGCAACGCCATCAATATCGGCCTGCCGATTTTGGAGTGCGAGGCGGCGGCTAATGGCATTGACGACGGCGACACGGTTTCGGTTAACTTTGACAC
>DYCA01000003.1:11179-48385 GCA_019418305.1 Clostridiales bacterium | reverse complement strand
CCGCCGTTCATCCAGAGCATTATCAAGGCGGGCGGCCTTTTGAAGTCGCTCAAGGAAAGAGGGGAATAAGCGATGCAGTACAATATTGCGGTCGTCAAGGGCGACGGTATCGGTCCGGAAATCGTCACCGAGGCGATAAAAGTACTCGATAAGGTCGGCGAGAAGTTCGGCCATCAGTTCAACTATACTGAGGTGCTCGCGGGCGGCTGCTCGATTGACGCCAATGGCATCCCGCTGACCGAGGAAACCATCGAAATCTGCAAAAATGCGGATTCCGTGCTGCTTGGCGCGGTCGGCGGTCCGAAGTGGGATGAAGTTCCCTCGGAAAAGCGCCCGGAAAAGGCACTGCTCGGCCTGCGCGCGGCGCTCGGCCTGTTCGTGAACCTGCGTCCCGCGCAGATGCATAAGGCGCTGTCGGACGCCTGCCCGATTAAGCCTGAAATCATCGGGGACGGCTTTGATATTCTCGTTTGCCGTGAGCTGACCGGCGATGTATACTTCGGCAAGCACTATCGCCGCGAAAGCGAAAAGGGCTGGGGCGAGGTCGGCGCGGACGACATGAATTATTCGGTTTATGAAATCGAGCGCATCGGCCGCCGCGCCTTCGAAATGGCGATGAAGCGGAATAAGAAGGTCTGCTCGATCGATAAGGCGAATGTGCTGGAGACCAGCCGCGTCTGGCGCGAGACCATGCACCGCATCAAGGACGAATATCCCGAGGTCGAATATTCGGATATGTACGTGGACAACTGCGCGATGCAGCTCGTACGCAACCCGGGCCAGTTCGACGTGATTGTGACCGGCAACCTGTTCGGCGATATCCTGTCGGACGAGGCATCGATGATTACCGGTTCGATTGGCATGCTGCCCTCGGCTTCGATGAACGAAACCGGCAAGGGGATGTATGAGCCGATTCACGGCTCTGCGCCCGATATTGCGGGCAAGGGTATCGCCAATCCGATTGCCACCATCCTGTCCTGCGCAATGATGCTGCGTTACTCCTTTGGTTTGAAGGATGAGGCGGATGCAATCGAGAACGCGGTTGAAAATGTGCTCGATGCGGGTCATCGCACTGCGGATATCGCAGCCAAGGGTGAAAAGGTGCTTTCCACCAGCGAAATGGGCGAGCTTATCCGCGCGCAGCTTTAACGGTTGAAAAAGGGGACACAGCAAACGGCTGTGTCCTTTTTCTTTCTTTTTCATGAAGTGCGGCTGGACGGTGCTCTTGTCGTAAGGATACAAATAAAAAGGAAAAAGTGTGCAAAAAGTCGGGCGAAATGCCGGACTTCTTGTCTGTATTTGTGCCAAAAAGAGATTTGCCGTGCTGAGACTTGAGATTTTGCAGAGACTGCTGTATAATAAGATAGATTTTGAATACCCACTGTTTTATTATGAAAATGAAGAATGCAGGAGATAGAAAATGAAAACCGCTTCAATTTTGGGCGTGCATTTCCATGCTGTGACAATGCAGCAGGCTGTCGATGTGGCAATGAGCCGTATCCGCGCAAGGCAGAAAGGCTACGTGGTAACGCCGAATCCGGAGATCGTCGATCTTTGCCGCAGAGACAGGGAATATATGGGCATTGTCAATCGTGCGGCACTGGTACTGCCGGATGGAATCGGCATCATTTATGCGGCGAAAATTCTCGGTGAGGAGCTTTGCGGCAAGGTAGCAGGCATTGAGTTTGCCGAGCATCTGGTAGCGGCGATGGCTAAGGAGAACATGCGGCTGTTTTTGCTGGGGGCAAAGCCGGGTGTTGCGGAAAAGGCCGGAGAAAATCTGTGCAAAAAATATCCTGGGCTGGTGCTGGCCGGCACGCATGACGGCTACTTTAAGGACCCGCAGGAGGCGGCGGAGGCTATCAACGCCTGCGGCGGTGCGGATGTGGTGTTTGTCTGTCTTGGAGCGCCGAAGCAGGAACGGTTCATGTCGAATTATATGGATGAAATCCATGCGACGTTGTTTTGCGGCCTGGGCGGATCGCTGGATGTGTTTGCAGGCGTGGCCAAGCGTGCGCCGAAAATCTTCATTAAGCTGGGCCTTGAATGGTTTTACCGGCTGCTTTGTCAGCCGAGCCGTATCGGACGCATGATGAAGCTGCCCAAATTTCTGCTGATTGTTATCCGAGAGCGGTTGTTCGGAGGCAAGCGCAAGTAAAACAGAGGATGGGATAAACCGGCATTTTGCGATAAAACCCGGATAATATGGAGAAAATGGGTCTGTAGGACGGAAAGAAAATCCAAGCGATGCGGAAAATCGGATGCGGACGATGGGGGATTGCCGCGAAAATTGAAGGAAAAGGATTGTTTATGTTACCATTTCGAGAAATCACATTGGAGGACAAGCAGGCGGTAGAGGCATGCGGTTCGCACTATTATTATCATTTGTGCGAGCGATGTTTCGTCGATTTATTTATGTGGCGCAGTCACTATAACACGCAAATTTGCTTTCGGGACGGCTTCCTGCTGGTCAAGATGACGCCGCTGGACGGCGGACACGACTGCTATCTTGCCCCGGTAGGCGAGGGCGATTTGGGCGATGTGCTGGATGCACTGGAGCAGGATGCCGCAGAGCGCGGCATTCCGTTTGTAGTGGTATCGGTGGCAGAGCCGATGATCGAGCGGATTGAGGCAGCGCGTCCGGGCAAATTTGCCTTTTCGCACGACAACGAGGACGGCGACGATTATATTTATCTGTCGGAAAAGCTGCGCACACTGTCCGGCAAAAAGCTGCAAAGCAAGCGCAATCTGGTCAATCGGTTCCGAGCGGCATACGAAGGCCGCTGGAGCTATGAGGATATGACGCGCGACAACATCAAGGATGCATTTGGCTATCATATCCGCTGGTGCAACCAGAATGGCTGCGCGCAGAGCCGCGATTTTCAAGGGGAGACGTGCGCAATTGTGCAGGCGCTGCATAATTTTGACGCACTCGACCTGCGGGGCGGTCTGCTGCGGCTGGACGGCGAGGTGATCGCCTTTACCTTTGGCTGCAAAGCCGAGCCGGACATGTATGTGGTGCAGATTGAAAAAGCCGACCACACCATCCCCGGTGCCTATCAGATGATTAACCAACAGTTCGTTTTGCGGAACTGCGATGACGTGCAGTACGTCAATAGAGAGGAAGACCTCGGTCTGGAAGGTTTGCGCAAGGCGAAAAAGTCGTATTATCCGGTTATGCGCGGTGTAAAATACACCGCGGTGCCGAAGGAGCCGCAGGCATGATCCGGCGGGCGCAGCCGCAGGATGTGCCGCGTATCCGGCAATTGTGGGAAACCTGCTTTCCGGATGAGGGCGGCTTTAACGACTATTTTTTTGCACATTTCTTTGACTGTGGCACAGTGCTGCTCAGCGAAGAGCAAGGAACGCTGTGCGCGATGGTACAGATGCTGCCGTACCGGCTGCTGACCGGCGGCGAGCAAAAAGAGATCACCTATATTTACGGCGCATGCACCGATCCGATGTATCGCCGCAAGGGTCATATGGCGCGTCTGCTCGAAGCATCCTTTGCGATGGACCGCGAACAGGGAAAAGCGGCTTCCGCGCTGATTCCGGCGGAGCCGTGGCTGTTTGATTTTTACCGTCCATTCGGGTATGTGCCGTTTTTTGATGTGGAAAAGCGAAACATTGCGCGAACAGCGGATGGCGAAGTACCGCGGCGGATGACGCAGGCCGATGTGCCGCAGATAGCGGCGCTGTATGATTGTCTGGCGCCGGATTGCCGCATTGTGCGCGCGGAGACGTACTGGCGGGCGCAGCTGGACATGTTCGATGCGCTGGGTGCAGGTGTATTTGGCTGGTTTGCAGGCGACACGCTTGCGGCGTATGCCTTTTGCTGGACGGATAATGTGCAGGAGGCATTCGGGCTGACACCTGCGCGGGAGCAGGGTCTGCTTACAGCGCTGGGACTGGAGCAATGCACGGTGACCGGCTGCGGCGCACAGACAGCGCTCGGCTGTATCAAATGGTATGAGGAGCGGGAGGATGCCCGCGGATATATGAATTTAATGCTGAACTGAAAGGTGTGACAAAACATGGTATATGTACTGTTGGCAGAGGGGTTTGAGGAGACGGAAGCGATTACGCCGATTGACCTGCTGCGTCGCGCGGGTGTGGAGGTCAAGCTGGTTGGTGTGACGGGCGAGTTGGTACACGGCTCGCACGGTATCGGCATCCAGACCGAGCTGCCCATGGATCAGGTGGACTGGGACAAAGCGGATATGGTGGTGCTGCCGGGCGGTATGCCGGGCACGAAGAACCTGTATGCGGACGAGCGTGTCACCGGTGCGGTGCGCAAGTGCTATGACGAAGGCAAGTATGTCGCTGCCATCTGCGCTGCACCTTCTATTATTCTGGGCGGCATGGGGCTGCTCAAGGGTCGCAAGGCGACCTGCTATCCGGGCATGGAGGATGGCATGACGGGCGCAACTCCGCTAAAGCGCACCTGCGTGGTAGATGGCCGCATTATTACCGCCTGCGGTGTGGGCGGCGCACTGGATTTCGGTTGTGCGCTGGTGTCCGCGCTGCGCGGCGAAGAGCAGGCGCGCCGGATTGCCACTGAAGTTGTGCACCATGTCGAGCGATAAGAAAGCACTGCGTCGTCAATTCCTTTCCGAACGTGCCGCGCAAGATGCGGTGGAGAAACAGTCCATGGACAGGCAAATCGCCAGTCGTGTGCTGGAGCATGAAAGCTACCGCAGTGCCGGCTGTGTGTTTGCCTATGTGTCCACTCTTCAGGAGATTGACACCCGTGCGCTGCTGCGCGAGGCGCTGGCCGCAGGAAAAATCGTCTGTGTTCCGCTGTGCGGGGCGGCGGGCGAAATGACCGCGCGGCAAATCCGGTCGCTTGATGAGCTGCGGCCGGGCGCATACGGTATCGATGAACCGGATGCCTCCGCGCGGGAAATACCGCCGGAGGAGATTGAGCTGGTGCTGGTTCCGGCGCTTGCCTGCGATCGGCAGGGGTATCGTCTGGGATATGGCGGTGGGTACTACGACCGTTTCCTTTGCCGGACGGGCGCTGTCCGCATGGCGCTTTGCGCTGAACAGCGGTTGGTGGAAAGTCTGCCGCATACGGCGCTCGACCAACGATGCCGCTGGATTATTACGGAAAGGCAGGTACTGCGCACGGATGAAGAATAACAAAATTGCGCTGCTGCCCGGCCTTTCGCTGTTTTTGTGCTTCTGTCTGCTGACAGGTACCGGAAAACTGGCGTCTCGCTTTGGCGGCGGCGCACCGCTGCTTGCACTGGCGGAATTTATTTCGTTTGCGCTGCCGCTGGTTTTGATGGTATTCTCCATGCGGGATCAGAAAAAACTGAGAAAGCGATTGCAGCCGCGACGGCTGCGCAAGGGTATGCTGGGGCTGACGGTTCGGCTCGGCGTTACGGTAGCAGTGCTTTCGCTGTTCCTGAATTTGCTGATTTATCATTTGGCGGGTTTGGTCGGCGCGGATTTGACGGCCATTGCATTGGACGCGCCACAGTCGGGGCTGAGTATGGCCGCTCGGTTTGCCGTCATCGTTGTGCTTTCGGCAGTGGTGGAAGAAGTATATCTGCGCGGTGCGTTGTTCACCGTTCATGAGGAAATCGTCGGCACTTCGGCCTGCCTGCTGTTCAGCGGCTTGGTGTTTGCCATGCTGCACGGCAGTATGATGAACTTTGCAGGGCCGTTTCTGGCCGGTATCGCTTATGCGTATCTGACTTTTGTATCCGGCAGCGTATGGCCCGCGGTTTTGGCGCACGGCGTCAATAACCTGTACTATATGTTTGTGCTTTGGATTACGGATACTTATGCGGCTTTCGGCATATGGAGTTATTTTGCGGCAATCAATGCACTAGTTCTGCTGCTGTTTCTCTATTTGACGCTGCGCCAGCTGGAAAATTTGCTGACCAGAGGCTGCATTCCTCATTTTGAAAAAAGCGCTGGTTTGTATGACCTGTGGTTGCTCGTGCGCAATCCGGGTATGCTGGCTTTTGTGCTTGCGTTTATTGCCAAGATTATCATGAACCGCGTATTATAACGGAAAACAGAAAAATATTGAGGTGAGACAATGGACAATAATATCAATCAGGAGACACAGCGCATTCCGCAGCCGCAGCAGCACCGCCGCCGAAGCCGCCGCCAAATCAACGGCGGATGTGCAGGCACGGTGGTTTATGTCATTGCCGTATTGGGTGTTTCGATTATCCTGTCGCTGGCGGCGATTTTTATTGCCAATGACGTTTTTGCGTTTGTCAAGGAAAATGCAGTGAAGGAAATTACGGTTTCGGAAAATACCGACCTGATTTCTCTGGCAAAGCAGCTCGATGACGAAGGCGTCATCAATTATGGCACTATTTTCAAGTTTTACGTCCGTATCAAGGGCGATAATGATGGCGTGCTGGCTGGCTCGTATTCGCTCAACCCCAATATGGACTACGGTCAGATTATTGATACGCTGGTCAACGCTTCCAGTAAGGAAACGATGAAAATCACCATTCCGGAGGGCTATTCGGTCGCGCAAATTAAGCAGCTGCTGCTCGATGAGCATGTCTGCACCGAGGATGCGCTCAACGAAGCGCTGAATGAATATCCGTTCAAGCACACTTTCCTGCAGAATGAGCTGCCGGCAGCTGAAGGCTGGCTGGAGGGGTATCTGTTCCCGGATACCTACGAGATTTACAAGGGCAATGCAACGGTGGTCGATACCATCAACAAGATGCTCAATAACTTTGAGACCAAATATGATGCGGACATTCAGGCCGGCGCGGAAAGCCTTGGCCGATCGATGCATGATATTGTGACGATTGCATCGCTGGTTGAGCGCGAGGCACAGGTGGACAGCGAGCGCGCAACGATTGCGGGCGTTATCTACAACCGTTTGAATAATGCCAGCGAGTTCCCGTATCTGCAGGTGGACGCTTCCGTACTGTACGGCCTTGGCCGCACGGGCGGCACGCTCAGCAATGAGGATTTGGCGTCCGATACACCGTATAACCTGTATACCAAGCAGGGCTTGCCGCCCGGACCGATTTGTAATCCGGGTTATGCATCCCTGTATGCGGCTTCCCATCCGGAACAGCATAATTACTACTATTATGTAGCTATGCCGGACGGCACGCATCTGTTTGCCAACAGCTATGCAGAGCATGAGGCGAATATTGCGAAGTCCAATGCAGCACAGGCGGCAGCGGCAGCCGCAGCCGCAAATGCGGAGGGCAGCAGTGAACAATAAGATGCCGGAACTGCTCTCGCCTGCGGGTGATATGGAAAAAATGCGTTTTGCCATCGCGTATGGTGCGGACGCGGTGTATCTTGCGGGACAGCGGTTCGGAATGCGGGCCGCTGCCGCAAACTTTGCCGATGACGAGCTGCGCGCAGGCATTGCCTATGCGCATGCGCACGGCGTTAAATGCTATATTACGGTTAATATTATGCCTTCCGAGTGTGATTTGCCTGCTCTGCCCGCGTATCTGGAACTGCTCGCGGACGCGGGGGCTGATGCTCTGATTGTGGCGGACGTGGGCGTGATTCGGCTGGCGCAGCGTTATGCACCCAAGGTGCCGCTACACATTTCGACCCAGACCAGTATCCTCAACCACGAGGCGGCGAACTTCTGGGCGGATCTGGGCGCGGAGCGTGTTGTGCTTGCGCGCGAACTGTCGCTCGGCGAAATCGCAGAGATTCGCGCGAAAACCCCGAAAGCACTGGAAATCGAGGCGTTTGTACATGGCGCGATGTGCATTTCCTATTCCGGTCGCTGCCTGATTTCGCAGTATATGACCGGGCGGGACGCCAATCACGGCGCGTGTGCCCAGCCTTGCCGCTGGAATTACACGCTGATGGAGGAAAAGCGGCCGGGTGAGTTTTTCCCGGTTGAGGAGGATGCCCGCGGCACCTATCTGTATAATTCCAAGGATATGTGCATGATTGAGCACGTTCCGGAATTGGTGCGCGCCGGGGTGAATTCCTTTAAAATCGAGGGGCGCAACAAGACGGCGTATTATACCGCTTGTGTGACCGGCGCATACCGCGCGGCGATTGACGCCTATGCCGCCGACCCGGCGGGCTTCGTGCTGCCGCAGTTCTGCCGCGAGGAAGTGAACAAGGTCAGCCACCGCGAATACTACACCGGATTCTACTTCGGTTCGGAGGAAAACGGACAGCACTATGGCGACAGCCAGTATATTCGTGAATACGAAGTGGTGGGCATGCCAGTTGACTGCGGTGCGGACGGACATGCGGTGTTTGCTTTGAAAAACCGCATTTTCAAGGGCGAGGAGCTGGAACTCATTCAGCCGGGCAAGCCGCCGTATCGCTTCCACGCGGATGGTGTGGTCAACGACGAGGGCGAGGCGCTCGATTTGTTTAACGTACCGCAGATGCGGGTGCATTTCTCTTTTCCGTTTTCAGTGGATGAATACGCAATTTTACGCAAGAAAAAAGAACGGCCTTCATAAAGGCCGTTCTTTTGCTTTTAGTTGTGTTCCTCCCAGTCCAGACTCCGGCCCACCGCCTTTGCCCAGCCTGCCAACAGCCGTCGGCGGGTATCCTCATCCATAGCCGGTTCATAGAATGTATCACAACGCCAAAGCTGTGTCAGTTCTTCTCGGCTGCGCCACACGCCGGTGGCAAGCCCTGCCAGATAGCAGGCGCCCAGCGCGGTCGTTTCACGGATGACAGGGCGGCGGATGGTACAGTGCGAGATGTCCGCCTGAAACTGCATTAAGAAGCTGTCACGACTTGCGCCGCCGTCCACCGACAGCGAGGACAGCGGCACGCCGGTATCGCGTGCCATTGCGTCCAGCAGGTCATTGACCTGATAGGCGATCGATTCCTGTGCCGCGCGGATAATGTGTTCACGAGAGGTGCCGCGCGTCAGGCCGATGAGACAGCCGCGTGCATACATGTCCCAGTGCGGTGCGCCAAGGCCGGTAAACGCGGGTACAAGATATACGCCGCCTGTGTCCGGCACCTTTTTCGCATAGTATTCCGCATCGCGGCTTTCCGCGAAAAAGCGCATTTCATCTCGCAGCCACTGGATGACCGCACCGCCGACAAAGACGCTGCCCTCAAGCGCATATTGGGTTTCACCGCCAATGCGGATGCCGATGGTGGTGAGCAGTCCGTTTTTGCTTTCACAGGCTTGCGTGCCGGTATTCATCAGCAGGAAGCAGCCGGTGCCGTAGGTGTTTTTTGCGTCGCCCGGCGCAAAACAGGTCTGTCCGAACAGCGCGGCCTGCTGGTCGCCGGCAATACCGGCAATTGGGATGTCGCCGCCCGGTATGGCGACAGTGCCGTACACCTCGCTCGAAGAGCACACACGCGGGAGCATGGCGCGCGGAATATCAAGCGCCTCCAGCAGGGTGTTATCCCAGTCCAGCGTATGGATGTTGAAAATCATGGTGCGGGCGGCGTTGGTCGCGTCCGTGATATGCACCTTGCCTCCGGTCAGTTTCCAGACCAGCCAGGAATCTACTGTGCCGAACAGAATTTCGCCGCGGGCGGCTTTTTCGCGTGCGCCCTCTACATGGTCGAGAATCCATTTGATTTTTGTGCCGGAAAAATAGGCATCCGGTATCAAACCGGTGGTTTGTCGAATATGATCGGAAAGACCCTGCGCCACAAGTCCGTCAACGATATCGGCTGTGCGGCGGCATTGCCAAACGATGGCGTTATAAATCGGCCGACCGGTTTCCCGCTCCCAAAGGATGGTGGTTTCACGCTGGTTGGTGATACCGATGCCGGCAATTTCCCGCGGTGAAACGCCGGAGGCGGCCAGTACCTCAAGCATCGCGGCATATTGCGTGGACCAGATATCCATCGGGTCCTGTTCGACCCAGCCCTCATGCGGATAGTGCTGTGTCAGTTCATGCTGGCGGATGGCCAGAATGTTCTGCTCGCGGTCAAACAGGATGGCACGCGAGCTGGTGGTACCTTGGTCCAGAGCCAGAATATATTGCGCCATAATTCGTCGCCTCGCTTTCGTAAAATAATCATACCTTGAGGGGGTGCCGCTGTCAATATGTTGAGGGAGGGATACGGCCTGCGCAGCACCGGGACGCTTTATACGATTTTTGTTTACATTATTGCGGAGCGATGGTATAATTAACGTGAATTTTTGCGTCCGAAAGGGGGACGAGAAGTTGAATAAGCCATCTCGAAAAACGCTTCGGGCGGGCAGCCGAGTGTTTTTTGTGTTGTTTCTCCTGTTTGCTCTGGGCAGCATGTATTTTTCCGTGATATATGGATTGATTGGCCTTATCATCGGTGTAATTCTGCGCATGATTGCGCTGCATGGTCAGGAAGAGCGCAGCCGTCAGATGCAGGCGTTGATGGACAACATTGTGATTGACGGCGGGGAAATCCACCCCGCGGTGACGCATTCTCCGCTTCCGACCGTGGTGGCGCTGGCAACGACGGGTGAAATTGTCTGGGCAAACAGTGCGTTTGCGGACATCAGCGGGCAGTTTGCCGGTGCGCGGCATATGCGGCTGACCGAGCTTGCGCCGACCTTTGAAACCCGTTGGCTGATTGAAGGGAAGACCGAGTTTCCCGGTGAGCTGCGAATGGGACGGAATGCGTATCATGTATTCGGCAGTCTGGTGCAAAGTGACGCGGGACAGATGATGATGCTGCATTTTCTGGACTGCACGGAATACGTACAGCTGCGCGACGCGGCGGAAACCCGCCGTCCGGCGATTGCGGTCATTGCAATCGACAACTATGAGGAACTGACCAAAAATGCAACCGATTCCGAGAAATCGACCATTCTGGCGGGCATCGATAAACGGTTGTTTTCGTGGATCAAGGACTGCAACGCAGTGCTGCGCAAATATGACCGCGATAAATACATTTTCATCATTGAAAATGCCGAGCTTGACAAGCTCAGCGCGCGCAAGTTTGCGGTTTTGCAGGATGTGCGCGATATTCAGAACCATGAAGGCGTTATTGCAACGCTGTCCATCGGTATTGGCAAGGATGGCGAAACACTGGCGGAGTGCTATCAATACGCCGGTCTTGCAATCGATATGGCGTTGTCGCGCGGCGGCGATCAGGCGGTTATCAAAAACCGGTATACCTTTGAGTTTTACGGCGGTCTGACCGAGGAGGTTGAAAAGCGCACCAAGGTGAAAAGCCGCGTGGTGGCAAATGCGCTCTCCCAGCTTATCCGCGATTCCTCGCAGGTGCTGATCATGGGCCACCGGAACAGCGATATGGACGCCATCGGCGCTGCATCCGGCATGGTGTGCGCGGCCCGTGTCAAGGGCAAGCCGGTGCATGTTGTGGTCGATCGGGAGCACACCATGGCAGGTGACCTGATCGAACGGCTGGAGACGCTGCCGGAGTATAAGGATGTGTTTATCAGCGCGGAGGATGCAATGATCCTGTGCGATTTCAACACGCTTTTGATTGTGGTGGACGTCAACCGTCCGGGGTATGTTGAAAATGAAGCGCTGCTGCAATCCATCAACAAGGTGGCAGTTATTGACCATCATCGCCGCGCAGCGGATTATATTGAAAATGCGGTGGTTTCGCTGCACGAGCCGTACGCGTCGTCCGCGTCTGAGCTGGTCAGTGAGCTGCTGCAGTATCTGGTGCCTACCAGCGGCATTTTGACGGGCGAAGCGGAAGCAATGCTTGCGGGCATTTATCTGGATACCAAGGGCTTCTCCATGCGCACCGGCGTGCGCACCTTTGAGGCGGCCGCCTATCTGCGTCGTGCGGGCGCAGAGGCGAGCGACGTAAAGCATCTGTTCCAGTCCAGCTTTACGCAGTATATGGAGCGGCAGAAGATTATTTCTTCCGCGCGTGACTGCGGACAGGGTGTTATTTTCGCCATCACGGATGAGGAAGTGGACCGTGTGGCGGCGGCGCAGGCGGCAGACGAGCTGCTAAGCATTATCGGCACGCGCGCAAGCGTAGTGGCGTTCCGCAGCGGTAATGATATGGCGGTGTCTGCGCGCGCGTCGGGTCAGGTTAACGTGCAGTTACTCATGGAGCGTCTGGGCGGCGGCGGCAACCACACGGCAGCGGGTGCCCAGCTGAAAAATACCACACCTGAAGAGGCCGACCGCATGATAACCGAGGCAATACAAGGCTATTTTGCCGATCAGCAAACCGATAAACCGGCGGAGCATTGAGCCGCTCGGCTTCTATCAGATACAGAAAGTCAGAAAAGGAGTTAACACAATTATGAAAGTCATTCTCAAAGCCGATGTCAAGGGCAAGGGCAAAAAGGGCGACCTTATCGAGGTCAGCGAGGGCTACGGCCGCAATTTTCTCATGCCGCGCGGACTGGCCGAGCCGGCTACGGCGGATAATCTGAACGTCAAGAAGGCGCAGGACGAGGCGCATGCACGCAAGGTTGCGCTGGAGCAGCAGGCAGCGCGCGAAGCGGCGGAAAAACTCAAGGTCAGCCCGGTCAAGGTGCCGGCCAAGGGCGGATCGGGCGGCCGTCTGTTCGGCGCGGTGACCTCCAAGGAAATCGCGGAGGAGCTGAATAAGCAGTACGGTCTGAATGTACCCAAGCAGAAAATCGTGCTGGAAGAGCCGATTAAAACCTTCGGTGTGCATCGCGTCAAGGCGAAGCTGTATCAGGATATCGCAGGTGAGATTCTGGTGCAGGTAGTAGAAGCGTAATACACTTATAGGGGGCTTCATAAGCCCCCTATATACGAAGGTCGGTTCCAAAGAAACCGACCTTCGATACCCGAATGACGCCGCCCCAGGCGGCTGAGTCGGGGTATCCAAACACCCGGCAAAGCGGGGCGTTTGGATGCAAACCGCATAACGGTTTGCGGAATGATAGCCGCGCTGAGTGCGGCAAAGCGAATCCTTTTGCAGAAAGGCGGTGCGGTTTTGGATGAGCTTTTGATGCGGCAGGTGCCGCAGGACCTGACGGCGGAGCAGTCACTTTTGGGCGCGATGCTGGTCGACCCGAACTGCATCCCTGAGGTGATTGAGCAGGTGCGCGCGGACGACTTCTATGCCGACGAAAACAAGCGCATCTTTGAAACCATCTATTCCATGTTCAACGGCGCGCAGCGCATCGACCCGGTCACGGTACTCGATATGCTCACGCGCATGGGTTATTATGACGAAGCGGGCGGCCGCGCGTACTTGTTCCAGCTGATGGAGGTTACGCCCGGCGCGCGCAACGTAAATGAATATGTGCGCATTGTGCGCGATAAGAGTCTGCTGCGCCAGCTCGCGGATGCGGGCAGCGAGATTCAGCAGAATGCACTTGAGGCGCGGGGGGAGGCATCCAGCATTGCGGAACTGGCCGAGCAGCGGATTTACGGCATTCGGCAGGGACGCGAAATCAAAGGTCTGTCCAAACTGAGCGAGGTTATTGCCGACCTATACACCGAGCTGGATGAGCGCGCCAAGTCGGACAGTGACATTCCGGGCATGTCGACCGGATTCCATGCACTTGATACTGCGCTGACCGGCCTGAACAAATCCGACCTCATTCTGATTGCGGCACGTCCCGGCATGGGCAAGACGGCGTTTGCACTCAATGTTGCGCTTAACGCCGCCAAGGCGAGTGTGAAGGATAAGCCGCGCGGTTATAAAAAGGGGACGGGCGTGTGCGTGTTCCAGCTCGAGATGGGCAAAGAGCAGCTCGCCAGCCGCTTTTTGTCAAGCGAAGCGCTTATCGAGTCACAGAAACTCAAAACCGGCAATCTGGATGAAGAGGATTGGGTCAAGATTGCCCGCGCGTCGGGCGTGTTAGCGGGACTGAACATCTATGTAGATGACAATCCGGCTATTACGGTTGCCGAAATCAAGGCGAAGTGCCGACGGCTGGGCGAAGAGCTGGGCCTTATCGTTATCGACTATTTGCAGCTGATGCATGTCGGCGGGCGGCACATGGACAACCGTGTGCAGGAGGTTGCGGAGATTTCGCGTTCGCTTAAGATTATGGCGAAGGAACTCAATGTGCCGGTGGTATGTCTGTCGCAGCTGTCGCGTGCATCCGAGCAGCGCTCGGATAAGCGGCCCATGCTGTCCGATTTGCGTGAATCCGGTGCCATCGAGCAGGACGCGGACATTGTCATGTTTATTTATCGTGACGACTATTATGATGATGAAAGCGAGAACAAGAACATCGCGGAAATCATTGTTGCAAAAAATCGTCACGGCGCAACGGGTACGATTGAATTGCAGTGGGTTGGTCAGTACACGACCTTCTCCAACCCGGACCGTATCCATGGAGACTAAACTTATGCTGGAAACAGTCAAGCAGACCATTGCGGTATATGAAATGCTGCGGCAGGGTGAGCCGGTGCTGGTGGCGCTGTCGGGCGGTGCGGATTCCGTGGCGCTGCTGCGCGCGCTGTACGAACTGGGCTATCCGGTGCGGGCGTTCCATCTCAACCACTGCCTGCGCGGCGCGGAGTCCGAACGGGACGAGGCATTTTGCCGGGCATTGTGCGCCCAGCTGGGCGTGGAACTGACGGTCGAACGCGTGGATGTATCCGCAGCGGTACAGCAGGGCAACGGGGTGGAGGAGACCGCCCGTCGCATTCGTTATGCGCGGCTGCAAAAGGCTGCGGAGGGTGCGAAGATTGCTACGGCACATACTGCGGACGACAATCTGGAAACCGTGCTGTTTCATCTGGTGCGCGGTACCGGCCCAAAGGGACTGGCGGGGATTCCACCCGTGCGCGGGCAGATTATCCGTCCGTTGCTGGAGGTGGAGCGCGCGCAGGTGGAGGCATATCTTGCGGTGCTTGGGCAGGATTATGTCACCGACAGCACAAACGCGGATGAAACCTACACCCGCAACCGCATCCGGCACACAGTCGTGCCCGCTTTGCGGGCGATTCAGCCGTCCGCGGCGCAGGCTGCGGCGCGGCTGGGCAATCTGCTTCGGCAGGATGAGGATTGTTTGGGCGGTTTGGCGCAGGAATGTTTGGCACAGGCGGCGCGGCCGGAAGGCGCATGGGAGATTGCACCGCTGCGGCAGGCGCATCCAGCGGTGCGCGCGCGTGCGCTGCGGCGCTTGCTTGCGCAGAGCGGTATGCCGCTGCGGGATGTAACCGCGCAGCATATTTTTGCGCTGGAACGGCTGCTGGAAAACGCAAATCCGTCCGCCTGCTGTGCGCTGCCGCATGGATTTATTGCACAGCGCGAATACAGTGCGTTGCAGCTGATACACGAGCAAAACCAACCGCAGCGGCCGGCGGTACCGCTGTCAGTTCCGTCTGAGCAGCGGCTGTGGGACGGTAGCGTGCGGGTTTCGGTGCATGTCTTAGAAAAAAACGAAGTTTTTTACAAATCATTCAATACTTTTTGCGTGGATTGTGGTACAATAGATTTCGTATCGTTGTGCGTTCGCACACGCAAGGCGGGTGACCGTATTCGACTGACGGAAAAAGGCGGCAGTCGGACGCTGAAAAAACTGCTCATCGACCGAAAAGTGCCACGCTGCAAGCGGGATGGGCTGGCGGTTATAGCGGATAAAACCGGCGTGATTGCCGTGCAGGATATAGGTATGGATTGTTCGCGTTCCCCGCAGGGAGGCGCGCGGATGCAAATAAAAATAGAGGGGTATTGAAAAATGGCATATGATATGCGGGACGATATCAAAGAAATCTATTTTACCGAGCAGCAGCTGGCGGACAAGGTCGCGGAGCTGGGTGCACGCATCACCGAGGATTATCGGGACAAGAACCCGCTGATCGTCAGCGTGCTCAAAGGTTCTTATGTGTTCATGGCTGATCTGACACGCAAGATTGACACGCCCTGCAACGTGGATTTCATGGTTGTGTCGAGCTACGGTAAGGGGACCAAGACCTCGGGAGAGGTGCAGATCATTAAGGATATCGAGCAGCCGATCGACGGACGGGACCTGCTGATTGTGGAGGACATTCTGGACTCCGGCGTAACGCTCAGCTATCTGATGCAGGTGCTGACCGCGCGCGGCGCGCGCTCCATTCGCCTGTGTACGCTCCTGTCCAAGCCTGCGCGGCACAGAGTGGATGTACCGGTCGATTATCTGGGCTTTGAGATTCCGGATGAATTTGTGGTCGGCTACGGTCTTGACTATGCTGAAAAATACCGCAATCTGCCGTATATCGGTATTTTGAAGCCGAGTGTATACGGCGGCGAGTAAATATAAACAAGGAAGAGGTGTCAAACCAACTTGAAAGGCAAAATGAAGGGCTTTGGCCTTTATCTCATCATTCTGGTGTTCCTTCTGGCGGGCGTCAGCTATGTCATCAGCCAGACCCAGCAAACCGAGCCGGTTACCTACTTTGATGTGTACACCTATTTCACCGAAGGCAAGGTGGACCAATATAAGGTAGACGATTCGGTGCTTACCATGCATCTGCGCGACGAGAACCGTGTTGTTACCTATGATTTGGGCGGTTCGCGTGATATCTGGTGGTCGCAGCTTGGCGCAACCATTGATGAGCAGATGCGGAATGGTACGCTCAAAGAGGTCGATTATGTGACGACCACCATCCCGTGGTGGGCGCAGTTCCTGCCGTATGTTATCCTGTTTGTGCTTCTTGGCGCATTCTGGTATTTTATGATGAACAAACAGTCCGGCGGCGGCGCAGGCCCGATGCAGTTCGGCAAGGCGCGCGCGCGTCTGGCGCAGGACGACAAGCGCAAGGTTACGTTCAACGACGTGGCCGGTGCGGACGAAGAGAAGGCGGAGCTGCAGGAAATTGTGGAATTTTTGAAAAATCCACAGAAATTCGTGCAAATCGGTGCGCGTATCCCTAAGGGTGTGCTGCTGGTTGGCCCTCCGGGTACCGGTAAAACGCTGATTGCGCGTGCGGTTGCGGGCGAAGCAGGCGTGCCGTTCCTGTCTATCTCCGGTTCGGACTTTGTTGAGTTGTATGTCGGCGTTGGTGCATCGCGTGTGCGCGACCTGTTCGAGCAGGCAAAGAAAAACGCGCCGGCAATCGTGTTCATTGACGAGATTGATGCGGTTGGCCGTCAGCGCGGCGCAGGTCTCGGCGGCGGGCACGACGAGCGTGAGCAGACGCTCAACCAGCTGCTGGTTGAGATGGATGGCTTCGGCGCAAACGAAGGCGTTATCGTCATTGCAGCCACCAACCGTAAGGATATTCTGGATAATGCGCTGCTGCGTCCGGGCCGCTTTGACCGTCAGGTCTATGTCGGCGCGCCGGATGTCAAGGGCCGTGAGGAAATTCTCAAGGTGCACGCACGCAACAAGCAGTTTGACCCGGACGTAAAGTTCGCGGATATTGCCAAGACCACGGCGGGCTTTACCGGCGCGGATTTGGAAAACCTGCTCAATGAGGCGGCGCTGCTGGCGGCACGCCGTAACAAGAAGCTGATATCTCAGGAGGAGATTGAGGAATCCTTGCTCAAGGTGGTTATGGGTGTGGAAAAGAAGAGCCACATCATCACCGATAAGGATAAGCGCCTGACGGCATATCATGAAGCCGGTCATGCAATCTGCTTCCATGTGCTGCCGACGCAGGACCCGGTGCACCATGTCACGATTATTCCGCGCTCTTCCGGTGCGGGCGGCTTTACCATGCCGCTGCCTGAGGAAGATCAGGCCTACCGCACCAAGAAATATATGGAAGAATATATTATCGTGTGCTTAGGCGGCCGTGTAGCCGAGCAGCTGACGATGGAGGATATTTCGACCGGCGCATACGGCGATATCAAGCAGGCCACTCAGATGGCCCGTGCGATGGTCACCAGCTATGGTATGAGTGAGAAAATCGGTCCCATCGATTACGGTTCGGACAGCGGAGAGATTTTCCTGGGCCGCGATTTTGCAGCGGGCAAGGGCTATTCCGAAGTCAAGGCAGCGGAGATTGACGATGAGGTTCATCGCATTATCGAAGAGGCATATCGTGCCTGCAAAAAGCTGCTGAGCGAGCATCAGGAGCAGATGACCCGCGTAGCGGAGTATCTGATTCGAAACGAAACCATGGACGGCGAGACGTTCGTCAAGGTGTATAACGGCGAAGTCGTACCGGATAAGGTGGTCGGCGAGGATTTGATGACCGAACTGAAGGAAGAACTCGATGCCAAGGTTGGCAAGGCGCCGGAAAGCGCTGCCAAAGCCGCTGAGGCAGACGGGTCGGGCGAGGAAGGGAAGGCCGCGCCTACTCATTCGGACACTCAGGACTGATTCCTGCAATGAAAAATCCCACGGGAAACCGTGGGATTTTGTTTTATCGGTACAAGAAAAGGGGGCGGTTTTCCGCTCCCTTTTTCTTTGCTTCAGCCGATACCGCCGGGAATGACAAAGCTGCATATCACAACTAGGGCGGCGAGAAAAACATAGACATACTTGGCAAGAAAATCATACGCCGGGCTAAGGGGCTTGTCGCGGCCTTCCATCAGCTCTTTCTTGATGGTCTTGACACCGAGCACCCAGTAGATCATCACAGCACCGAGAATTGCGCCGATCGGCACAACATAAATTGTGATAATATCCATCCAGCGGCCCATCAGGGCTTCCTGCTCAATCAGCAGGCCGACTGCGAGCGTTGCCGCGCCGGCCACCAGAACGGCAACCTTGCGACTGAGCTTGAGGCGCGTTTGCGCGGCCTCAGACACCGCTTCCAGCATGTTTGCCAGCGAAGTGATACCGGCAAACAGCACGGATATGAAGAACAGGAATGCAAACAGACGGCCCAGCGGCATCTGCTGGAACACACGCGGCAGCGTGATGAACAGCAGCTTGGGACCGGAGGCGGGGTCCAGTCCAAAGGCGAATACAGACGGAATGACCGCGAAGCCTGCGAGCATGGCCGCACAGGTATCCAGAACAGCGGTCATACAGGAGGAGTGGACAACATCCTCTTTTTTGGAGAGGTAGGAACCATAGATAATCATGCCCGAGCCGGTCACCGACAGCGAGAAGAACGCCTGTCCCATCGCCATGATCCAGGTGTGGGGGTTGAGCAGATACTCCCACTGAGGGACGAGCAGGTACTTGTAGCCCTCCAGTGCACCCGGCAAAAAGAGCACGCGCACCGCAATAATCAGGAACAAAATGAAGAATGCGGGCATCATGACCTTGTTTATCTTTTCAATACCGCCCGAAACGCCGAAAATCAGGATGGCGACTGTCATTACCACAACGATTGCATGCCACGGTACACTCGACAGGTGCGTGGCGCTCATTTGCGCAAAGAAGATTTCCGGTTCGGTGGATATGAGCGTGCCGGTCAGTGCGCCGAACGCGCACCGTAAAACCCATCCCACGATAATCGAGTAGCCAATGGCGATGCCCAGCGAGCCGAACAGCGGAATGGCGCCCAGAATCGCGCCTCCCTTTTTCCCACGCGTTTTCATCGCGTATTCATAGGAGCCGATCGGACCTGTGCCGGTCAATCGGCCGAAGGCAAATTCACCCGACAGACCGACATAGCCGAACAGAGCGATAAACAGCAGATAGGGGATGAGGAAGGCCGCACCGCCGTATTGTCCGGTGCGATAAGGAAACATCCAGATGTTGCCCATGCCGACCGCAGAGCCGACCGCCGCCAGCACGAAGCCAATTTTAGAGGTAAAGGTACCATTTACACTTTTCTGATGCATTTTTTCAATCTCCGGTTTCATTTCACAAGTCTATATAGTATATCACAACAGTGGGGATAAAGCCATACGCGATTTCACCAGAAAAGGACAAGCGCTTTGTCATATCCGACAAAAGCCTGTGCGGAAATTCGGGAAATTTATCAGTTATTCCCTTGCACTTAACGCCCGCTTATGGTATGATAGGAAAGCGTGAGAAAGACACATGTCTTTTTAGGGAGGACAAACAGCGCATGGTAAAACCAAAATACTATCTGGTCGAACGCACACTGCTGCCGGAAGTGTTCCAGCGTGTGATCGAAGCAAATGAGGCGATTGCCTCGGGCAGGGCGGCGACGGCGAGTGAGGCGGCGAAAATCGCTGGGCTGTCGCGCAGTGCGTATTACAAATATAAAGATGGTGTGCGTCCGTTTTTCGAGGCGACAACCGATCGGATCGTGACCTTCCACTTTATGCTGCACGACCAACCGGGCGTGTTATCAAGCATTTTGGGTCTGATGGCCCGTTCGGGTGCAAATTTACTGACGGTCAACCAGTCGATTCCGATGCGTGGTCAGGCATCCGTGACCATTGCCGCCCGTACCGGAGAGATGAAGTATTCGGTTGAGGAGCTGCTGCGCCGTGCGGAACAGATGGAAGGCGTAAGCAAGGTGGAAATTCTGGCATCCGAATAAAACTGACATTCGAATAAAAATAGAACCGAAGGAAAGGAAACGGGATTATGATAAAAGCAGCAATCTTGGGACATGGTACGGTTGGCTCCGGCGTATATGAGGTGTTTGAAATGAACGCCGAAAAAATCGCGCGTGTGGTTGGTCAGCCGGTCGAGGTGAAATATGTGCTCGATCTGCGCGATTTTTCCGCGCTGCCGTATGGGCACAAATTTGTTAACGACTTTTCGGTTATTGAAAACGACCCTGAGGTTACAGTCGTAGCCGAGGTCATGGGAGGTGTGGGTGCTGCCTACGAGTTTACACGCCGCTGCCTGCTCGCCGGCAAGAGCGTATGCACCTCTAATAAGGAGCTGGTTGCTACGCGCGGCGAGGAGCTGCTCAGAATTGCCGAGGAAAAGGGCGTAAACTATATGTTTGAAGCTTCGGTCGGCGGCGGTATTCCGATTATCCGGCCGATGGTGCAATGCCTTGCCGCCAATGAATTCAATGAGATTTGCGGTATTCTCAACGGAACGACCAACTACATCTTGACGCAGATGATTCATAACGGCGTCACCTTTGAGGATGCGCTCAAGCAGGCGCAGCTGAATGGCTATGCGGAAAAGGATCCGACGGCGGATATCGAGGGCCATGACGCTTGCCGCAAAATCTGTATTCTGGCGGATTTGGCCTTTGGCGATAAGTTTGACCCTGAGCAGGTGTCTTGCGAGGGCATCACCAAGATTACGCTGGAGGACGTAGCCAACGCCGATAAGCTGGGCTGCGTGATTAAGCTGCTCGGCCGCACGGTGCGGTGTGAGGACGGCACGGCTTATGCCTATGTTGCGCCGCACCTGATTCATAAGGAAAGCCCGCTGGCCGCGGTGGAAGATGTGTTTAACGCCATTATGGTCAACGGTAATGCCACGGGCGACGTGATGTTCTATGGCAAGGGTGCGGGCAAACTCGCCACTGCTTCGGCTGTTGTGGCGGATATGCTTGATTGCATTGAACACGCAGACCACCGCCGCCGGATTTTCTGGGGTGATGGGTCGAAAAATTTGCTGCGCCCGCTTGACACGCTGCAAAGCGCGTGGTATGTTCGTTTCAAGGGTGCATCGCGTGATTTGGAGGCATTGCTGCCGGTGGAAAGTCTGACCGAGCCGGTTAACGGCGTGACGGTGGTCAAGACGCGCAAACTGTCCACGGCGGAGATGCAAGACAAGATGGAAAAGCTGAACGCTTGTGGCGAAGTGCGTGCTGCCATGCGTATGCTGTAAGAGGAGGATAACAGGAAAATGGTTCGTGTTACTGTTCCGGCTACGAGCGCTAATATGGGCTCGGGCTACGACAGCATCGGCATTGCGCTCGAACTGTATAATGTGATTGATATGGAAGAAAGCGAGCGCATCGATATTTCGGATAAAAATGGTCAGTTTGTGCCAAAGGACGCGCGCAATCTGATTTATCAGTGTGCAAAACGGGTATACGATGAATGCGGTAAGACGCTTTCCGGTCTGAAAATTATTGAGGACTGTGCCATCCCGCAGACTCGCGGCCTGGGTTCATCCTCGGCCTGCACGGTTGCGGGCATTATGGGCGCGAATGCACTGCTGGGCGAGCCGCTCGACCGGCAGGCTGTTATCGACCTTGCTGCAACGATTGAAGGCCATCCGGATAACTCCACGCCCGCTATTCTAGGCGGTTTCTGCGTGGCATTGCTGGAGAATGGTCATGTACATCACGTGCGTGTGCCGGTGCATGGTGCGATTGACTTTATCGTATTTATCCCGGATTTTAAGCTCTCGACCGAGAAGGCGCGTGCAGCATTACCCAAAACCATCGCACATCATGATGCGGTGTATAATCTGGCGCGCGCGGCGCTGCTTGCCGGCAGTCTGACAACCGGTAAGCTGGAAAATCTGGATGTGGCGACGGGGGACTGCCTGCACCAGCCATACCGCTTCAGCCTGATTGAAAACGGCGAGGACATTGTCCGCGAGGCGAAGCAGCTGGGGGCGCTGGGCGCATTCATTTCGGGCGCCGGCCCGTCCATCGTTGCGATGGTATATAAGGGGGACCGCGACTATCTGTCGCGTGCGCAGGCGGTCTGTGCGGAAAAATATCCGCATTGGAAGGCCGTACAGCTGCGCTGCGACGAGGTCGGTGCGACCGTGAAACGCATGTGAGCGAGGCCGCGTTTGCGGCAGGCTATATAAGGAGGAAACGGAATCAGTATGAGTCTTATTGTGCAAAAGTTCGGCGGCACTTCGGTGGCGGATACCGAACGGCTGAGAAATGTTGCGGATATTGTCACCAAGACTGCGCAGGCCGGCAACAAGGTGGTTGTTGTGGTCTCCGCACAGGGAGATACCACCGATGACCTGATTGCTAAGGCGGCGGAGCTGAATGAACATCCGTCCAAGCGCGAGATGGATGTGCTGCTTAATACCGGTGAGATGATTTCAATGTCGCTGCTGGCGATGGCGATTCAGAAGCTCGGCTTTTCGGTTGTGTCACTGACCGGTTGGCAGATAGGTCTGGAAACCAACAGCAATTATTCGGATGCGCGCATCAAGCGCATCGTGGGGGACCGCCTGCAGGCAGAGCTGGATAACGGAAAAATCTGCATCGTGGCAGGCTTCCAGGGCATCAACAAGCTCGGAGATGTGACGACACTCGGCCGCGGCGGATCGGATACGACCGCTGTTGCGATTGCAGCGACGCTGGGGGCTGACCTGTGCCAGATTTATACCGATGTCGACGGCGTATACACCGCAGACCCGCGTATCGTTTCCAATGCGCGCAAGCTGGATGCGATTACGTATGATGAAATGCTGGAGCTGGCGTCGCTCGGCGCGCAGGTTCTGCACAATCGCTCGGTGGAGATGGCGAAAAAATATAACGTCGACCTGGAGGTCGTTTCGAGCTTTACCCGCAATCCGGGTACGAAAGTCAAGGAGGGTTCTCACATGGAAAAAATGAATGTATCGGGCGTGGCCCGTGATAATAATTGTGCGCGTGTGGCCATTATCAATGTAGCGGATACCCCGGGCACGGCGTTCAAGGTGTTTTCGCTTATGGCCAAGCACAATGTTAATATCGACATCATCCTCCAGTCGGTCGGACGTGACAATAAAAAGTCCATCTCCTTTACCATTCGTGAGGATGACGCGGAACGCGTCGGCAAAATTCTGGAGGAAAACGCCGAAATGCTCGGCTATGAGGATGTTTCGATCAACACTAAGGTTGCCAAGGTATCCATTGTTGGTGCGGGCATGGCATCCTCTGCGGGCGTTGCATCCAAGATGTTTGAGGCATTGGCTATGGCCGGCATCAATATCCGCATGATCTCCACCTCGGAAATCAAGATTTCTGTCCTGATTAACGAGGAGGACAGCGAGAAGGCGGTCAAGGCCATCCATGAGGAATTCTTTGGCGAATAAGACCTCACTGAGAATTTGATAAAAAAATAACGAACCTGATTGACAAGCTCAGTCAGGTTCGTTATAATATTATTGTCATAATATTATCAATCGGCAGGAAAGGATGTTATGTTATGAAGAAACTCTGGTGCTTGTTCCGGCGCCGGTTTGCTACCGGAAATGATAAAATGTGCGTTGCATTTTCTGAGACAGAGGGCCGTGTTCGTGCTTGCCCTTATGAGACCGAGGAGGAAGCAAAGGCCAAGTGTCCGGAATATGCGTTTAATAACCGTCATGATGGTGATGGCGAGGGAGTCGAATAAACCCACGTTACTTATTGGCAAGAAGCCCCGAAGGAGACGTCTTTCGGGGCTTTCTTTATCGGAAAAGTCAGAGGCAACCGCTGGTTGACAAAAAGAAACGTCGGGTTGGTGGCCTTTTGTCGGTATTTCTGACACACTGAAAGCACAGAAAGGAGGTGCCCCAAAATGACAACAGGGGAGAAAATTGCAGCGCTTCGGCGTGAGAAGGGCTTGAGTCAGGAGGCACTGGGCGAAAAGCTGGGGCTGTCCCGGCAGGCGGTAAGCAAGTGGGAGTCCGATCAGGCTGTGCCGACAATGGATAATCTGGTGGAACTGAGCCGACTGTTTGACGTGCCGGTGGATACGCTGCTGCGGCCGGACGAGCCGCTGCCGGATAAAGAGCAGAAGTCGTCGGAATGGATGAAACTCGCACCGGACGGCTTTAAGATCACGTATTCGCCGGTGCTGACCAAAAAGACAAAGTGGTTCATCATTGCAGTTGCACTGTTGCTGTTTGTGAGCGTCATTGGGAATTTATTTTCGATCGGATATGTACAAATGCTGCAAACGCAAGTAGAAAATCTGCGGTTGCGTGTAGAAGCTATGTCTGCACAGATGCAGCAGTCAGGTGCGGAATACGCTCCGGCAGAGGGGCAAACCGAAGAAGATGCCTTGTCGGATTATGACATCGCTTATGATCTGAAATATAGCCCGAACAAGACGGTAATGACCACGCTTGAATTGTCCCTGTCTGCACGGCCTAAGGAACTGAACCAAAATACTGAGACACCCAAATTCACTATTCAGAGCGCGGGCGAAAGCTGGACGTGTGCTGCGATCCTAGAGCAGGATAATTCGTATGTGGGCAGCACGGAGATTCCACTGCGGGATGCATTTACCGTGTACCTGACGCTGACCGATCGCGAGAGTGGTACGGTACGCAATCTGCTGCTGGAAACGCTGAGTGGGATTTCAAATGAATATCGGCTTCAATTTGATTATCAGTGGCTGGATGAGCAAGGAGAAGCCTTACTGGATGGCAGCGCTATTACGTCAGAAAATGGCAGCACGACGATTCGAGGGTGGCTCCAGTACCGGTTCTACAATGCGTGGTCGGATCAATTTCGTGCTTATCCGGTAAAATGCAGATTGATTCTGCGGGAGGGTGACACGGAACTCAAAAGCCTGGAGATGAGCGCGGCAGAGTATAACGAAGAGAATGGGCAATATTATGCTTATGGTGAGCCTGATTGGACAGTGGCAAAGCCATTCGGAGAATTGGAATTGGTGGCGCAAGTGACTGACAACTTTGGCAGGACAAAAGAATGGAAGATCCATGATTTGGCGAAAAGCGTCCCCTAAGGGACGCTTTTTCGTTATATTCATGGTGTTCTTGTCGGCGCAAGGACATAAACCATTGCTGCGCCCATCTCACGCAGCAGCTTGACCGCTGCCGCCGCTGTTGCGCCCGTGGTGATAATGTCATCTATCAGCACGACCGACTTGCCATGCACCTCGGCATTTTCGCGGGGCAGCAGCGCCCGTTCCGCGTTTTTCTGCCGTGCGGCCACATCTTTCTGTGCGGACTGCTTGGGCGTAAACGCACGCTTGCGCAGCGTCGCCCGACAGGGCAGGCCAAGCGGTTCTGCGACGGCTTTGGCCAGCAGTTCGGCCTGATTGTAGCCGCGCTCGCGTCTCCGCAGCCAGCCAATCGGCATGAAGGTGACAAGGTCGGGCTGCCATATGTCCAGCTGCTCGGTCAGCAGCGGCAGCATCTGCGCGGCAAACCAGTCCGCATAGTGCTGCTTGTGCTGAAACTTGAACCGCTGCATCGCCTGCTTGACTTTGCCGGTGTAGTACAGCGCGGCGGTTGCATCCACCGCGCCCGGAATACAGATGGTTTCCGTGCAGCGGTAGCACTGCCGTACCTCGGCGGCACAGTCCGGGCACAGCATCGCTTTGCCCGTGCCGGCGGCGGGCAGCATTTCACCGCACAGTACGCACCGTTTGGTAAATAAAACTCCCATGCGCATTCCCCCTGCATGACAAAAGGGCTGTCCGTCGGACAGCCCTTTGATTTTACTTGGAAAGCAGCTTTTTCAGACGCTCCGCTGCCTCGAGCGTACGCTTCTGGTCGCCGAAAGCGGTCAGACGGAAGAAGCCTTCACCATTCTTGCCAAAGCCTTCGCCCGGCGTGCCGACTACGTTGGCATTCTCAAGCAGATAGTCGAAGAACTCCCACGAGCCCATACCGTTCGGGCACTTGAGCCACAGATACGGGCTGGACTTGCCGCCGGTGTACCAGATACCGAGCGAATCGAGTGTTTCGGAGAGCACCTTGGCGTTCTGCTTGTAGTAGCCGAGAGTTTCCTTGATCTGCTTCATGCCTTCCTCGGTAAAGCACGCTGCCGCACCCTTCTGCACGATGTAGGGAACGCCGTTGAACTTGGTGGTCTGGCGGCGCAGCCACATCTTGTTCAGCTTGCCGTCCATGAGCGCCTGCGGGACAACCGTCCAGCCGCAGCGTGTGCCGGTAAAGCCCGCCATCTTGGAGAACGAGCAGAACTCAATGGCACAGGTCTTTGCTCCCTCGATTTCATAAATGGAACGGGGCAGATTCTCGTCCTCGATGAAGCACTCATAGGCTGCATCATACAGGATAACGGCATTCTGCGCATTGGCGTAATCCACCCAAGCCTTGAGGCCTGCGCGGTCGTATGCCGCACCGGTCGGGTTGTTGGGCGAGCAGATATAGATGATATCCGCTTTGACGGAAGCGTCCGGCAGCGGCAGGAAGCCGTTTTCTGCGGTCGCATCCATGAACACAACCTTACGGCCTGCCATGACATTGGTGTCCACATACACCGGGTAAACCGGGTCGGGGATGAGCACGGTGTTATCCGTGCCAAAGATGTCGAGGATGTTGCCGAGGTCGCTCTTGGCACCGTCCGAAATAAAGATTTCGTTGGTGTCGAGCGTGACGCCGTGGGTTTTGTAGTAGCCGACGAGGGCTTCGTGCAGGAAGCCGTAGCCCTGTTCGTCGCCGTAGCCGTGGAAGGTTTCCTGCTTTGCCTGATCCTCGACCGCCGCGTGCAGCGCGTCGATGACGGCAGGCACGAGCGGACGGGTGACGTCGCCGATGCCCAGACGGATGATGTCCGCTTCCGGGTGGGCGGCGGAATATTCGTTTACCTTGCGTGCGATCGTGGAGAACAGATAGCTCTGCTCCAGATCGTCATAGTGCTTATTGATCTGCATGTTCTTTGCTCCTTTTCAGCGATGCTGCGACAAACGCCTTGAACAGCGGATGCGCGCGATTGGGACGGGACTTGAACTCGGGGTGGAACTGCACGCCGATGTAGAACGGATGGTTGGGAATTTCGACGGTTTCCACCAGCTCACCCGTGGGGGAAGTGCCGGTGATATGCATGCCGTGGCTTTCGATCTGCTCACGGAAGTTGTTGTTGAATTCATAGCGATGGCGGTGGCGTTCGGAGATCATCTCCGCGCCGTAGGCCGAAGCCATGATGGTATCCGGACGGATTTTGCACGGATACGCACCCAGACGCATCGTGCCGCCCTTTTTGGAAATGCCCTGCTGGCTTTCCATCAGGTCGATGACCGGATGGGTGGAATCCGGGTCAAACTCGGAGGAGTTTGCGTCCTCAAAGCCGAGCACATTGCGCGCATAGCTCATGACCGCAATCTGCATGCCGAGACAGATGCCGAAGTAGGGGATGCCCTGTGTGCGCGCATAGTTCGCTGCGCAGATCATGCCCTCAATACCGCGCGGACCGAAACCACCGGGCAGGATGATGCCGTCGACCTCGCCGAGCAGCTTGTCCACGGTTGAATCGTTGATTTCCTCGGAATCAACCCAGTCGATGTCGACGAAGCAGCCGGTTTCATAGCCGCCGTGCTGCAATGCCTCTGCAACCGAGAGGTATGCGTCGTGCAGCTTGACATACTTGCCGACCAGCGCGATTTTGACATGCTCTTTACGGGAGGCGATGCGCTCAAGCATCGCAACCCAATCGCTCATATCGCCCTTGGGCGCGCCGATGGCAAGCTCACGGCAGACGATGTCGGACAGGTGGCTCTCCTCGAGCATCATGGGCGCCTGATACAGCACGGGCAGCGTGCGGTTTTCAATGACGCAGTCCTCCTGCACCGTGCAGAACAGCGAAATCTTGCGCTTAATGTCGTCGTCGAGCGGCTGATCGACACGCGCGACGATGATGTCCGGGGAAATGCCCAGACCGCGCAGCTCCTTGACCGAGTGCTGGGTGGGCTTGCTCTTGGGTTCGTTCGATCCGGAGATGAACGGCACAAGCGTAACGTGAATAAACAGGCAGTTGCGGCGGCCGACCTCGGTCGCCACCTGACGGATGGCTTCGAGGAACGGCTGGGACTCGATATCGCCGGTTGTGCCGCCGATCTCAGTGATGACTACGTCTGCTGAGGTCTTTTTGCCAACCGAGTAGATAAACGACTTGATTTCGTTCGTGATGTGCGGGATAACCTGCACGGTTTCACCCAAATACTCGCCCGCGCGCTCCTTGTTCAGGACGTTCCAGTACACCTTACCGGTAGTCAGGTTGGAGAACTTATTGAGGTCCTCGTCGATGAAGCGCTCATAGTGGCCGAGGTCGAGGTCGGTCTCCGCGCCGTCGTCGGTGACATAAACCTCGCCATGCTGGAACGGGCTCATCGTACCGGGGTCAACATTGATATACGGGTCCAGCTTTTGCGCGGCAACCTTGAGGCCGCGGCTTTTGAGCAGGCGGCCGAGCGACGCGGCCGTGATGCCCTTGCCCAGACCAGAGACAACGCCGCCGGTCACAAAAATATATTTTGTCATAACTCGATTTCCCCCTTAAATACGGTTGTTGCCGCGCCCGTCATGAACACGGTCTGGTCGGTGTAGCGCACGGTCAGGTCGCCGCCGCGCAGATGTACGGTGATATCCTCGCCTTTTTGTGCGCGTCCGGTCAGCACCGCGGCCACGCCCACCGCGCATGCGCCTGTGCCGCAGGCCCAGGTTTCACCCGAACCGCGCTCCCACACGCGCATCTTGAGCGTGCCGTCCGACAGGACGTTCACGAACTCGGTGTTGACGCGCTCAGGGAACAGCGCATGGTGCTCAAATTTGGGGCCGATCCGCTCGAGGTCCAGCCCGTCAATGTCCTCATCGAGGAAGATGACACAATGCGGGTTTCCCATGGAGACGCAGGTCATGTGGTACACTTTTTCGTCTACGACGATTGGCGCGCCGATGACCGTGTCGCCTTCGAGGTCAACCGGAATGTCGGCAGGCTTCAAGATGGCCGCGCCCATGTCCACGCGAGCAGATGTCATTTTGCTGTCTTTGACGGTCAGCTCAAGTGTTTTTACGCCCGAAAGCGTGTCGACCGTGATGGTGGTGCGTCCGTCGGTCATGCCGTTGTCGTACAGATACTTGCCGACGCAGCGAATGCCGTTACCGCACATCTTGCCCTCCGACCCGTCGGCGTTGAAGATGCGCATCTGCGCATCCGCTTTGTCCGAAGGGGAGATAAGGATGATGCCGTCGCCGCCGATGCCGAAGTGCGGCTCACTCAGCCGGACGGAGAGCGACGCAGGATCGGGTACCGTCTGGTCAAAACAGTTGAAATAAATGTAGTTGTTGCCGCAGCCGTGCATCTTGGTGAAGGACAGCTTCAAGCGGGCTCCCTCCTTGATAAAACAAAAAATGGTATATGAGCAGACCGATCAGCAGGCAGTTGCTCATATACCATTTAGTATATCATAATCCGTCGGGAATTTCTCTATCCATTTCAAAAAAAGGGGAAAAAATTTGTCGCAGCGAGATGGATAGTTTGGGCGGTATCGCACAAAAGCGGGTCATTCCGGCGTGCCGCCGGAGATAATATGTTCCGCAATTTCCCGCTTGGTGCGCCGCTGATTCATGGCCTGTTGTTCGATATAGGCGTGTGCTTCGGGCTCACTCATCGAGCAGCATTCAATCAGCAGGCACTTGGCGCGGTCAACCAGACGGATATCCTCGATGCGCTGCTGTAAACGACGGTTTTCCTTGCGCAGGCCGGTCAGCCGCGAACGTGCGGCGCGCGTCATGCGCAGTGCCTGTAAAAACAGCACGCGCGAAAGTGGCTTGGGTATGACGAACACGCCGTCGTCCTCTACTTTTTCGGCAACGCTGTCGGCTACCTCTGCTTTCGCGAGCAGGATAACGCCTGCAAGCGTGTCGCACGCAGCGGTTTGCGCCAGCTCGTGGCCGAACTCATCCGGCAGCGGCGTATTGACCAGAACCAGATCAAAGTCGCCGTCCACCAGTGTGCGGCGGGCCTCTGAACCGGAGGAGACCGCAACAGTTTTGGCCTGCACACCGCAGGAGGTGAGAAATTGTGTTAGCATGGCATGGGATTTTTGCGTGGCGGAAACGATCATAATGCGTTCCAAGCAGCGTTTCCCTCCTTTCGGGTAAGGATGGGAGTGAAATCAGTAGCGCTCGAAGTACAGCGCACGCTCAGCGGAAAAACGGTCGTCCGCCAGCGCAATGCGGTCATGCTCGACCTGCTTGGCAGCGAAAAACGCTTCGCGCGTTTTGACCGGAAGGTGACGGGCGATAAAGGGGCTGTCCTGTGCGCAGCGGATGGCTTCGCACAACGAACCGGGCAGTGCCTGATACTGGGCGCGCACCGCGTCCGAGGCGGTGAACAGGTTGTCATTGCACGCGGGAGCAAGGGGGAGGTGTTGTTCGATGCCGTCCAGACCCGCGTGGATGAGCAGAGCAAAAACGATATAGGGATTGATGCAGCCGTCGAACGAGCGTACTTTCATGCGGTTGGCCAGTTTGCCGTTTGCCAGTGGCACGGCAATCAGCGGCGAGCGGTTCTGATGCGACCAGGTAATATACTTGGGTGCTTCAAACTCGCCCAGACGTTGGAACGAGTTGGTCAGCGGATTGCCGAATATGGTCATTTCCGCTGCGTGCTGTAAAATGCCCGCAACAAAGCTGCGTCCTGCTTCGCTTTGGTCAAAGCCCGGATGGAACAGGTTTTCTCCATTCCGCATGATGGAAATGGACAGGTGCAGGCCGCTGCCGGGAATGCTGGGCAGGGGTTTTGGCAGGAACGAAGCGTACAAGCCGCTCGATGCGGCCATGGATTTGACCACCCATTTAAAGGTGACAAAATTATCCGCTGCCTCAAGCGCTTCTGCATAGCGGAAGTCGATTTCGTGCTGTCCGGGGCCTTGCTCATGATGCGAAGATTCCGGCTGGATATTCATTTCCTCGAGCGTCAGGCAGATTTGGCGACGCACGTTTTCGGCCTTGTCCAGCGGCGCCACGTCGAAATATTCGCCGTGGTCGTGTGGAATGATGGTGGGATGCCCGTTTTCATCCAGCTCGAACAGGTAAAACTCGCTTGCCGTACCCATTGTGATGGAATAGCCCGACTGACGGGCGCGGCGGCTTGCTTCACGGAGCAGACGGCGACCGTCGCCCTCGAAGGGCGTGCCGTCCGGATACCGGATATCGCAGTAGAAACGCACCACACGTCCCTGTGCAGGTCGCCACGGCAGCACGGACAGCGTTGCCGGGTCGGGGAATAACAGCAGGTCGGAGGCGTCCACGTTGAGGAAGCCGCGCAGCGAGGATGCATTGAAGTGGATGCCGTGTTCAAACGCACGGGTCAGCTCGGTTGGCATGATGGCAATATTTTTCTGGTTGCCGAAGATATCGCAAAAGGCCAGACGGATGAATTTAACGTCATTCTCCTCGATAAATTGTATGACTTCGTGCATGGTGGTATCCATAAGAGCCGCGCTCCTCTCTGAAAAGTATGATATGCCGATGAGGCACAAAATCAGGATTCATAGGTATAAAGCTGATGGTAACCGGCCTCCGGATTGGGGGACAGTACATAATATTGCTGCCCGAGCAGAGCGGCAGCGTCGCCGCCGAAATGACGGCAGTATTCCTCAACATACGGCGCGATGCCGTCGAGGTCCGCCTGCGACGCCGGGCTGACCAGTACCTGACGCGGCAGACCGGCCGGGGCTTTATCACATCTTAACACAATTTTGCCGCCGTGCATACCGGTGCCGCAGAAATTTCCCGCAGGGTATGCGCCGTTTTGTCCTTGGCCCAGTACCAGAATCAGGCCGCCGGCCTGATATTCGCCGAGGAACGAGCCGGCTTTGCCGCCGATAACGATGACGGGGAAGTGCTGCTCATAGGCCTTCATATGAATGCCGCCGCGATAGCCGCAGTCGCCTTGAATGAAGATGCGGCCGCCGCGCATGCCGTAGCCGCAGGCATCGCCCACGTTGCCATGGATGATGATGTCGCCTTTGTTCATGGTGTCGCCGACCGCTTCCTGTGCGTTGCCGAACACCTCGATGGTCGATCCGCTCAGGTACTGTCCAAGGCCGTTGCCGGGCGTGCCGTGGATGGTGATGGTGTGATCCGCTGAGCCGCAGCCGATGTATCGCTGGCCGATTACGTTTTCGACCGTGATGTCGGTGTCGTCAATCGCGCGAATCTGCTCATTGAGCTGCTGATAATAGGTAAGGTTTGCCTGTACGGTGGTCATCAGTGTGCGCCTCCTAACTTTTTCGCGCGTTCGGCGCGGGAGAATGCCATCAGCTGCGGCTTTTCACGAATGAGGTCGAAGTCGATGGTGTCGAGTGGGGTGCGCTCGCGGATAAGAGAGGTATAGATGCCCGCACGGTCCACATCGCCGATCATGATGAAGCCGACCAGATGATTGTCGCGCGTCACCAGCAGTTTGTAGTGTTCTTCGTCCTGCTCGAGATAGGTGTCGCCGTCGTAAGAGCCGGCAGTAATCATATGCAGGCCCATAAAGCCGGATGCGTTCATGGGGATGGCCTTTTCAAAGGACGTTTTGCCGCCCGCCATGTTGCGGCCTGCGGTTTCGCCCTGCATATAGGCGTTAGGCAGGATGGCGAGAATACGGTCGGTGTCCGCAGTAATGTCATGCGATACCGTGCAGTCGCCCGCTGCGTAAATGTCCGGCACGGTGGTGGCGGAGCGGTTGTCGGTCAGGATGCCGCGGTTCACTTCGCAGCCTGCCTCGGCGGCAAGCTCGGTGTTCGGCCGCACGCCGACCGCGATGACCAGCACGTCAAAGTCAATCGTGCCGCCGCTTTGCAGGGTGGCGGTGCCGCCGTCAAAGCGGGCGACGCTGTCGCCAAGGATGAAGTGCACGCCTTTGCTTTCGATGTGCTTCTGGATAATGGCGGCAGGCGCTTCAGTCAATACGTTAGGCAGAATGCGAGGGGCAAGGTCGATGACCGTCAGCTCTTTGACACGCTGATAGATGCCCTCAGCACATTTCAGACCAATCAGGCCCGCGCCGATGATGAGCACTCTCTTGCCGTTGCCCTCACCCAGCATGGTGTTCAGACGCTTGGCATCGTCGAGCGTCATAAAGCTGGTCTTGTTCTGCACGGTTTCCAGCCCCTCCATGGGCGGGACGAACGGCCGCGAGCCGGTGCAGATGCACAGCTTGTCATAGGGGACGGTCTCGCCGCCTTCGAGCAGCACGGTCTTTGCCGCAGGGTCGATTTTCGTGACGGTGCGGCCCAGCATGGTTTTAACACCGTTTGTCTCGTAAAAGTCGGCCGGACGGTAGTGCAGCATTTTGTCCTCGGTCGTTTTGCCGAGCAGCAGATAGGAGATCAGCGGACGGCCGTACACTGGATAAATCTCATCCGAAATGACCGTGATGGGACCGGTGGGATCGACGGCGCGGATGCCCTCAATCGTGCCGACCGCGGCGGTGCCGTTGCCAATAATCACGTAATTCATGCGTTTCACCTCTCCTCGTATACAATGGCCTTGTTCGGACAGCCCTGTACGCACATGGGCTGGCCAAACTCGTTCTTGGCGCACAGCTCGCATTTCTGGATAGCGCCCTCGTTGGAGGTGGACAGTGCACCGTATGGACAGGACAGGATGCAGGTGTAACAGCCGACGCACTTGTCCGAGTCGATCTGCACCGCACCGTCCACAATGGTCAGCGCGCCCGAAATGCAGCCCTTGACGCACAGCGGGTCGGTGCAGTGGCGGCAGTTGACTGCAAAGGAAATGTTGTTGCGCTCCTCAATGCGGATACGCGGCGCAATTTTATGGTCTTTGAGCGCCTTGACCATCGAGGACTTGCCGGAGTTGGCAAAGGCGCAGTAATATTCGCACAAATGGCAGCCGAGGCACCATTTTTCGTTGACATAAACCCGTTTCATCGTTGCTTTCCTCCTTATTCGCCCGCATGCTTGATACCGAGGATATCAAGCTCCTTCTGGGTCAGGCCGAGTCCGCGCAGCATCAGTCGGTTGCCGCGCAGTGCTTCGATCGAGTTGATGCCCATGCCGCCCATCATTTCCTTAAGCTCGTGGTCCCACGCGGTGACCAGATTGATCAGCCGCTGGGAGCCGATGTCGGGGTTGAGGCGCTTGACCAGCTCGGGACGCTGGGTTGCAATACCCCAGTTGCACTTGCCGGTCTGGCAGGAACGGCACAGATGGCAGCCGAGCGCGAGCAGAGCGGAGGTGGCGATGTAGCATGCGTCCGCGCCGAGCGCGATGGCTTTCAAAAGATCGGCCGAGTTGCGAATCGAGCCGCCGACAACCACGGAAACCTGATCGCGGATGCCTTCATCGCGCAGTCGCTGATCGACCGCGGCGAGCGCCAGCTCGATCGGAATGCCGACATTGTCGCGGATGCGAGTCGGGGCGGCACCTGTGCCGCCGCGGTAGCCGTCGATGCAGATGACGTCCGCGCCCGAACGGGCAATGCCCGAGGCAATTGCCGCAACATTATGTACGGCTGCAATTTTGACCATGACCGGCTTTTTGTACTCGGTTGCTTCCTTGAGCGAGAATACCAGCTGCCGCAGGTCCTCAATGGAGTAGATGTCGTGGTGCGGGGCGGGGGAGATGGCGTCCGTGCCCTCCGGAATCATGCGGGTCTTGGAGATGTCCGGACCGACCTTGTGGCCGGGCAGATGGCCGCCGATGCCGGGCTTTGCGCCCTGGCCCATTTTGATTTCGATGGCCGCGCCCGCTTTCAGATAGTCTTTGTGCACGCCGAAGCGGCCGGAGGCAACCTGTACGATGGTGTGTGGACCATACTGGTAGAAGTCCTGATGCAGGCCGCCCTCGCCGGTGTTGTAGTAGGTACCCAGCGCGCAGGCAGCACGGGCAAGCGATTCATGCGCGTTGTAGGAAATCGAGCCGTAGCTCATCGCAGAGAACATGACCGGCACGTTCAGCTCGAGCTGCGGGGACATATTGGGAACCAGACGGCCGTTTTCGTCGCGCGTAATCTTGCCCGGCTTTTTGCCAAGGAAGGTTTTGGTTTCCATCGGCTCGCGCAGCGGGTCGATCGAGGGGTTGGTGACCTGCGAGGCGTTGATGAGGATTTTATCCCAGTAGATGGGGTATGGCTCCGGGTTGCCCATGGAGGACAGCAGCACACCGCCTGAGCCTGCCTGACGGTAGACCTCGGAAATGGCTTTGCCCGTCCAGTTGGCGTTTTCCTTAAAGGTGTGGTCGGTCTTGACGATTTTTAACGCGCGTGTCGGGCAGAGCGAGACACAGCGGTGGCAGTTGACGCATTTGCTCTCGTCCACCATCATTTTTTCAAATTCCGGATCGTAAAAATGCACTTCGTTGGCGCACTGCCGCTCACAAGCACGGCAGGCGATGCAGCGGTCGTAATTGCGCACGACCTCGTACTGCGGATACAGAAAATCAATAGCCATTACTGCTTCCCTCCGTCGTTTAAGCTCACAATGACAGCCTCTCCGCCGCGCGGCGCCCATACCCGGTCAAGCTCGGGCGCAATCACGCGGATGGCACATTCTTCCGAGGCGATGTATACAGTTTCGTCCTTTTCGCCGACTACCATGCTGCGCAGCTTGAGGCGGTCGTTGAGCGCCATCAGTCCGCCTTCGTATCCAACCAGAATGGAGAACGGACCGGTGACCATCAGAGAGGCGAATGCGTTGCGCAGATAGGTCAGTCGCTCACGCTCGGCTGGCTCCTGCTTTTCAATGGTAGACCAGAACGGTGCGGCGATGACGCGGCTGATCTCCTCGAGCGTCAGCCCGAGCTTGCGGCCAAGATAATCGACGATGTAAGTAATGACCTCAGTGTCGGTCAGCAGGTCGCACGAATAGCCGAACATTTCAATAAAACGGCGGTTTGCATCATAAGAAGAAATTTCGCCGTTATGCACGACCGTGGTGTCCAGCAGCGCGAACGGATGCGCGCCGCCCCACCAGCCGGGGGTGTTGGTCGGGTAGCGGCCGTGGCAGGTCCACGAATAGGCTTCGTAGTCCTCCAGCCGGTAGAATTCGCCCACGTCCTCCGGGAAACCGGAGGCCTTGAATACGCCCATGTTCTTGCCAGAAGAGAAGATGTATGCGCCGTCCAGCGTGTGGTTGATGCGGATGACGAAACGGGCGACGAATTCGCGCTCGTCAAGCTGACTGGCCGTCAGCTTGGTGTGCAGGGGGGTGACGAAATAGCGCCAAATCATCGGCTCGTCAGTGATGCGGGGATGGCGGCGTGTCGGAATCTTGGAAAGATTGACGATGTCGAAGTGCCGCTCCAGCTCTTTTTCACATTCGTCTTTGGCGTTCTGCGTATCATAGAATACATGGAACGCATAGAAATCTGCGTACTCGGGATAGATACCATAGCCGGCGAAGCCGCCGCCCAGACCATTGGAACGGTCGTGCATGGTGCGGATGGAGTCGATGATGCGCGTGCCGTTCTCCCGTGTGCCGTCCTTGTGGAAGATGCCGGAGATCGCACAGCCGGCGGGAATACGGATTTTGCCTTCTTTTTGCAACATGGTGCTTCCTCCTTTATATATGCGCGTTGCAGGGCGTCCCGCTCAGGGGAAGCCGGCCGCCGGCGCGCTTTCATCGGGAAACCGCTGCCGGGGCGGAGAAATAGGATACGATATAAAAAAGGCGTCCACGATAACCGGAGACCGCCTTTTTTGATCTCCGGTTATCGTGGACGCCTTTGTCCTTTTCCTATTGTATAGCACAACGGGGGACAGCGTCAAGCGGAAAAACGGTGGAAAACATTATTTTTTCACAATTTGCATAGAATCATCGATACATTTTCGGCAGGTTTTCAGAAGGTTGCATCAAATCGTTTTTTCTGGTGAAAAAGAGTGTTCGGAGACCTTGACAAAGGAGGGTTTGCCCGCTATAATGCAAGGTGTTAACAGCAAAGGCGCTGTGGGAACAC
>DYCA01000003.1:0-11169 GCA_019418305.1 Clostridiales bacterium | reverse complement strand
CACGACCCGCAGCGCCTGTTTTGTTATATTCCATTCGTTGGGTAACAAATTTACATATAAAGGAGCGAACCATTCATGAACACAGCAAAGAATGTTCCGGAGTTGTTCGGCAGCATGGTCTTTAACGAGGCCGTGATGAAGGAACGTCTGCCCAAGGACGTTTACAGAAAGCTGAAGAAAACCATGCGGGAAGGTACAGCCATTGATGCTGACGTTGCTGCGGTAGTGGCAACGGCGATGAAGGACTGGGCGGTGTCCAAAGGTGCAACGCACTACACCCACTGGTTCCAGCCAATGACCGGCGTGACGGCGGAAAAGCACGATTCCTTTATTTCCCCCACGGATGACGGCAGCGTAATGATGGAGTTTTCCGGCAAGGAACTGATTAAGGGCGAGCCGGATGCCTCTTCGTTCCCGTCCGGCGGTCTGCGCGCGACCTTTGAGGCCCGCGGCTATACTGCGTGGGACCCCACCAGCTATGCGTTCGTCAAGGACGGTTCGCTCTATATTCCGACGGCGTTCTGCTCTTATACCGGCGAAATTCTCGACAAAAAGACCCCGCTGCTGCGTTCGATGGAAGCCATCAGCACGCAGGCATGCCGTGTGCTTAAGCTGTTCGGCAAGAATGTTCGCCGCGTGACTACAACGGTCGGCCCTGAGCAGGAGTACTTCCTCATTGACAAAAAGGACTATGCGCAGCGTAAGGACCTGATTTTCACCGGCCGCACCCTGTTCGGCGCAAAGCCACCCAAGGGACAGGAGATGGAGGACCACTACTTCGGCTCTATCCGTCCGCGCGTTGCCGCATTCATGCAGGAGTTGGATGAGGAGTTGTGGAAGCTCGGCATCTTTGCCAAGACCAAGCACAACGAGGTTGCGCCCGCTCAGCACGAGATGGCGCCGGTGTTCACCACTACCAACATCGCAACCGACCACAACCAGCTGACCATGGAGGTCATGAAGCGCGTGGCGCAGAAGCACGGCTTCATCTGCCTGATGCACGAAAAGCCGTTTGACGGCGTTAACGGTTCCGGTAAGCACAATAACTGGTCGATTTCCACCGACGAGGGCGAAAATCTGCTCGAACCGGGCAAGACCCCGAGCGAGAATGCACAGTTCCTGCTGTTCTTGACTGCGGTCATCAAGGCAGTGGACGAATACCAGGATTTGCTGCGCATTTCGGTTGCCTCTGCGGGCAACGACCATCGTCTGGGCGCGAATGAAGCGCCCCCGGCTATCGTTTCCATGTTCATTGGTGACGAGCTGCAGGCGATCCTCGACGCGATTGAGTCCGGTGAGGATTACACCGACATGGCCAAGACCAAGATGGATCTGGGCGTTTCCGTTCTGCCGGATATCCCGAAGGACACGACCGACCGCAACCGTACCTCGCCCTTTGCCTTTACCGGCAATAAGTTTGAGTTCCGTATGCTGGGTTCCGCGATCAACATCGCCTGCCCGAACATTATGATTAACACGGCGGTAGCCGAGGAACTTCGCCTGTTCGCGGATGAACTGGAGAAGGCGGACGACTTCAAATCTGCACTGGTGGCACTCATCAAGCGCGAAATCAAGGCGCACAAGCGCATCATATTCAACGGCAACGGCTATGACGACGCTTGGGTGACCGAGGCAGAGGCGCGCGGTCTGCATAACCTCAAGTCTACGGCGGACGCACTGCCGCACTATACGGATGAGGCCAACGTCGAGCTGTTCACCCGTCACGGCGTATACAGCCGCGTGGAGATGGAATCCCGTGAGGAAGCGCTGCTGGAGGAGTATTACAAGACGCTGCACATCGAGGCCCTGACCATGAGCGACATGGTGCGCGAGGAGATTCTGCCGGCTTGTGTTGCGTATCAGAGTGATTTGGCCAAAACGGTCAAGAATAAGAAGGAGGCCGGCGTTGCGGGCGGCATGGAAGCCGATCTGCTGGGCCGCGTATCCGCGCTGACCGAGGAGCTGTACACCAAGGGCCGTGCATTGGATGCGGCGGTAGCGGAAGCGCCCGCTGCGGACGCGGAGACGGTCGCCAATTATTATCACGATACTATTCTGCCTGCAATGGATGCGGTTCGTGCACCGGCCGATCAGCTGGAAATGCTGGTGGGCAAAAAGTACTGGCCGTTCCCGACCTACTCGGATATCCTCTTCTATGTTTAAAACGTATAGGGGGCTTCATAAGCCCCCTATGTACGGGACTTGGTTCCGAAAGAAACCAAGTCCCGATACCCGAACGGCGCGGCCACAGGATGCTGGGTCGGGGTATCAAATGCCCCGGCAAAGCTGGGTCATTTGATGCAAACCGTGATACGGTTTGCGGAATCATGCCGCGCAGCGCGCGGAAAATAAGTTCTTGCATACTTGTATATATCTATCTTCGTACACAATGGCGTGTGTTTCCTGTTTGCCCAAAAGGGCGGCAGGGGATACACGCCATTTTATTTTTTTAGGGGGTTTTAACAATGGATTTCAATGCACTTGCGACCTCGATGGATGTCGGCTGGACACTGATTGCCGCAGCGCTCGTATTCTTTATGCAGGCGGGCTTTGCAATGGTGGAAACCGGCTTTACCCGCGCGAAAAACGCAGGTAACATCATCATGAAGAACCTGATGGACTTCAGCCTCGGCACGCCGATTTTCTGGCTGGTGGGCTTCGGCATTATGTTTGGTTCGATGAACGGCTTTTTCGGTGGCTTTGACTTTCTGGCCGACGGTGTCGTAGGGGAAGGCTACAACTGGACCACACTCATTTTCCAGACTGTGTTCTGCGCGACGGCTGCAACGATTGTCTCCGGATCGATGGCGGAGCGCACCAAGTTCTCGGCCTACTGCATTTACTCCATGATCATTTCGGCCATCATTTATCCGATCTCCGGTCACTGGATCTGGGGCGGCGGCTGGCTTGCTGAACTGGGCTTCCATGATTTCGCTGGCTCCACGGCGGTACACATGGTTGGCGGCGTCGCAGCGCTCATCGGTGCGGCCATCCTTGGACCTCGTATCGGCAAATATACCAAGGACGGCAAGGTGCGTGCAATTCCCGGCCATTCGTTGACGCTGGGTGCGCTGGGTGTATTCATCCTGTGGTTCTGCTGGTTCGGTTTCAACGGCGGCTCGACGGTTGCCCTGTCCGGTGAGGGCGCTGAGGTTGCGGCCCGTGTCTTTGTGACCACCAACATGGCAGCTGCGGTTGCGACCGTGACGGTGATGTGCATCACTTGGATTCGTTACAAGAAGCCGGATGTTTCCATGACATTGAACGGCTCTCTAGCCGGTTTGGTTGCCATCACGGCAGGCTGCGACACGGTTACGCCCTTTGGTGCAGCAGTCATTGGCATTATTGCAGGTTTTGTTGTGGTATTTGGTATTGAATTTGTCGATCAGAAGCTCAAGGTTGACGATCCGGTCGGTGCGGTTGGCGTACATGGTCTGTTCGGTGCGACCGGTACGCTGATGGTCGGTCTGTTCGGTTATTATGCTTACGGCAGCACTGAGGTTGCGCCGGTCGGTCTGTTTTACGGCGGTGGCGCGCATGCGCTGGCCATTCAGGCGCTCGGCATGGTAGCGGTCATTGCGTGGGTTGCCATTGCGATGACGATTGTATTCCAGATCATCAAGCATACCATTGGTCTGCGTGTCACCGAAGCAGAAGAAATCATGGGTCTCGACAAGCCCGAACATGGCCTGTCCTCGGCGTATGCGGACTTCATGCCGGTGGTGCCGAACGTACTGGGCACCAAGGCGGCTGAAAAAGCAGCATCCATGCTGGACACCATTCCGGTTGCGGTTGAGAAGGCAGTGCCGGTCACCAAGGTTACTACCGAGGGCAGTGATCACAAGCTGACCAAAATTGTTATCGTCACCAAACAGTCCAAGTTTGAAGTGCTCAAGGATGCACTGGGTGCAATCGGCGTATCCGGCATGACGGTGACCAATGTCATTGGCTGCGGCGTCCAGAAGGGTGCGGCGGAGTATTACCGTGGTGCAGAAGTGGATATGACATTGCTGCCCAAAATCAAGATGGAAGTCGTTGTGTCCAAGGTGCCGGTGGAGACTGTGGTTGAAACGGTCAAGAAGGTACTGTACACCGGTCATATCGGCGATGGTAAAATCTTTGTTTACGACGTGGAGAACGTCATCAAGGTGCGCACGGGCGCAGAGGGTTTTGATGCCTTGCAGGACGATGAGTAAATTACTGGGGCAGTCCTGCGCTGCCTGACAAGTTGCAATCACAGCAGAAAAGCCGCCCAATCGGGCGGCTTTTGTTGTGCAGTGATAGAAATTGGCGTCAAATTTTCTCGAAAAAAGAGAAAAAACGAATGTGGTAACCTCTGCAGCCGTTTAACCGTGGCTGCTATACGGTTGATATCCGCTTCTTCTATCGCATCGAGTGCGAGGTGAGCTGCGTGGTCGGCCGTCCGCGTATCATCGATGGCTTGGCTGTATTTGACAAGCGCGTGGTACTGTTCGGCGGCGAAGGCGGCGCCCGTATCTTCTCTTCCCGTTATGTGGAGGACGGCATGGATGTTCAGCTTGCGCCCGACAGCAACAAGCCGACCGCTGTGGTCGAGGTGGTTGACCCCATTGTGCTGGACGCGCGCGTGGTTGCGCCGGAGACTTCGTGCAACTGCTGCTGCTGCGCACTGCATGAGGTACCGCGCCCGATTTGCTCCTGCTTCGGCGGTGATAATTTGGTGCTGGATAACGACGGCTATCAGCTGTTCGTTACGCTCGGCCAGTTTGCCATCATCCGTCTGGAGCGCGATATCCAGCTGCTTATGCCGGCCTATGACATCTGCCTGCCGCGCCGCGACTGCTCGAACAGCGGCGTAGGCGGCGAGCAGGATCCCTGCGAGATTTTTGCAAACTTTGAGTTCCCGATTGATGAATTCTTCCCGCCCAAGCAGGAATGCGGCGAGAATCTGTGCGGCACGCTGGGTGGCGGCTCGAACGGCTGTGGCTGCGGCAGCGGCAACAGCAATTCGGGTGGCTGCGGCTGCGGCAGCAAGTGCGGCGGCTGAGTCGAACGGTTACTGCACCAAACGGAAAAGGGACGCTCCGAAAGGAGCGCCCCTTTTTGTGTGTCATGGATGGTACGTTATGCCGGAGCACTTACCGGTATTGACCGCCTATCAAAGCGTCGTATACGCTTTGTGTGGTTTCGCTGTCATATTGCCCGATGGCCTGCGTCTGTCCCAATACGGTCAGCATGGCAAGCGCCAGAATCCGCGTCGAGTCCTGCGGATTATACGGACCGGCACGGAACACAAGCGAACAGACAATGTTCAAGCCGACAAAGGTAACAGGAAAAATCTTCATATGTAACCTCTTTGGTTATTTGTAAAATACGGGAGAGGAGTGCGGCTGAGTTGGCTCATGCACGTCGGCACAGAGCCGAAGGGTACATGGGATACATAAGCGTGGCTGCCGACGCATAGAATGAGCGTGTAGGAAGGGGGCGGCGCTGGGATGCAGGAAGAAAGAAGCCCTGTCTATACTATTATTCTGGGCGTATGTATGCTTCTGTGTTTGCTGATGATTGGCAGAATGCTGCTGGGTCATCCGGAGCAGGAGGCTTCGCCGGAAGCGGGCGGTCCGACTTTACCGGAGCAGGAGGAGACGGGAATGGAATTGCGCGAAACGGATTTATGTGAGTTGATAGAGCAGGCTCTGCCAATAACGGTGCGGGAAATCACCGCGCAGATTGGAGCGGATGAAACGATTTCCGTGGTGGTATTGGTGCGTAAGCAGGATTTACAGGAGAGTGGGCTGGTGCCGGGGGGATTGCGTACTGCGCTGTTGTTTCTGCCGGATGAGTGCCGTATGTATGGGGTATGGACGGCTTCCGTGGCGGAAGGGAAGATTGGGCTGCAATGTGAAAATGCGGAAATTGGCGGAATTTCCGTACCGGCGGAACTGATTACGGCGTTAACCGATCAGGTAGCGGCATCCATCAATGAATATTTGGCAAAAGCACGCTTGGAGCCGGAAAAGCTGGAGTGGGCAGACGGTTCGTTACGGCTGACAGCGTAGAAAACAAAGTGCTCCGCATGGGAGACTGCAAAGTATGCAATAGAAAAAACGGCATGGCCAAATTGGCCATGCCGTTTCAAAGCATAGGGTTGTCCTTTTTTAATCAAAAATAACGCGGCCGCCACCCTGGAAACGGGTCAGATAGTTGCCGGTAAGCGGCTCGTACTTGACCACTTCGCCGGTATGCGGGGAGTGGATGAACGTATCGTCGCCGACATAGATGCCCACGTGACTGATGGAAGAGGCGCTGCTGCCGAAGAATACCAGATCGCCCGGCTCAAGATCCTCCAACGCTACGCGCGTGGTTGCGTCAAACTGGGACTGGGCAACACGCGGAATGGAGCCGACCGTGTTGGCAAAAACATACGAGGTAAAGCCGGAGCAGTCAAAGCCGCTTGGCGTGCTGCCACCGTATACATACGGGGTTCCGAGGAACTGTGCGGCATAGTCCAAAACCTCTGCACGCTTCTCACTGGTGCCGGTATAGGAAACCACATTGGTGGAAGGTACGATAGTCTCGGAAGTGTTAGAATTATTGGTAGCGGAGCTGCCGGAATTGGAGCTTGCGCTCTGTACGCCGGAGAAACTGATATAGTCCGGATGTACATAACCGGTCTTGCCATTATATGTAATCTTATACCAGTTGCTCTGCACGCCGGTCACGTCAACAACCGTGCCGCTTTTCAAAGACGCAAGCACACCGGAAGAGGTACTCGGCTGTGAACGGAAGTTTACCGTGGTGTCGCAGACAATTTTTGCCTTGCCGAGCGAAAAATCGGTGACGGTTGTGCCGGTCAGATATTCACCGCTGACATAGCCTTCCTTGCCATTGGCAACAACCTTATACCAGCTGCTGCTATTGTTCAGAACGGCAACAACGGTGTTCTGCGACAGCGTGGCGATGACCTCACCGCCGGGAGATTCACGCAGATACAGCGCATCCGCCTTCACCTTTGCCTGATACATAGCCAGCGAATTGGGAAGAAGCATGGATACGGCAAGCATGCCGGTGACGGCGATGCGGAATAATTTCTTTGTGGATTTCATGGATAAGCCTCCGTTTGTCAAAGCAAAGTGTGGTTTACTTGTTGTTCAGTGCTCGGCCAAGCCAGATGGAGGCGATGTCCATGGCGGCCCACAGGCTGTTTTTCTCGGTCTTTTTTACAATGCGATCCTTGATTCGCACGTTGGGGTTAGTCTGCTGCAATTGAACGGAAACGCGCTTGGCAACCGGCAGGTCCTTGACTTGGCCAGCGTCCAGAATCTGCATCATAATAATGTGGGAATCGCTCATCGAACCATAATAAATGATGTTTTCCTTGCGCATCAGCGGGTGTCCTTTATATTCTAGAAGCTCTTTCTTCTTGGCGGTGGTAGACATTTTGTGCACTCCTTATAGTTACAAAACGGTTACAACTTAAAGTTACATTATGGAAACAGTATAGCATGACTGCCACCGTTTGTCAAATGCGAATTAAAAATCGGTTGGAAAATTCGCTATTTTGTGATACAATAGGGCAGCAAATACAACAATTTGGTAGGGGCTTTCATGAAGTTTGCTTTTTTCACCTTGGGATGCAAGGTTAATCTGTTTGAAACGCAGGCGCTTGAGCAGATGGTGCAGGCGCGCGGGCATGAGATCGTGGACAAGGATGCCGATGCGGTTATTATCAACACCTGCACTGTTACATCGGTGTCCGATCATAAGAACATCCGTGCGTTCCATCGGCTGCGCAAGGACAATCCGCGGGCGGTAATTGCAGCCTGCGGCTGTTTTGCACAGACCGACCCGGAGCGCGTGCGCGCGACGGGCGAGGTCGACCTCATCTGCGGAACTGGCAACCGTGCAGAGGTGATCGCACTGTGCGAAGCCGCTGTGCAAGGGGAGTCTTCGCCTTGCAATGCATCCGAGAAAGGGAGATATGAAGTGCTGCCGGCCGGAGTGCCCAGAGGCCGGACGCGCGCATTGCTGAAAATAGAGGATGGGTGCAACAACTTCTGCACCTATTGTATTATTCCGTATGCGCGGGGGCGCGTGCGCTCGCTACTGCCCGCGCAGGCAGAGCAGGAAACAGCGCGTCTGGAGCGGCAGGGCGTACATGAAATTGTGCTGACGGGCATTGAGATTGCGTCATATGGGCGGGATTTGCAGCCCGTCGTTTTGCTGACGGACCTGCTGTGCGATTTGTTGCCGGCGCATCCGGAGGTGAGGTTCCGACTGGGGTCACTCGACCCGCGCGTGGTGGATGCGGATTTTTGCAACCGGTTGGCGGGTTTACCTAATCTGGCGCGGCATTTTCATCTTTCCCTGCAAAGCGGCTGTGACAGTGTGCTGCAACGCATGGGGCGTAAATACACGGCGGAAGAATATTATCAGGCAGTGATGCGGATTCGTGCGGTATTGCCGGATGCCTCCATCACCACCGATCTAATTGTAGGCTTTCCGGGAGAAACCGAGGAGGAGTTCGCAGAAACGCTGGCGTTTCTCGAGCGCTGTGCGTTTGCAGCGGTGCATGTGTTCCCGTTTTCCGTGCGGGAGGGCACGCGCGCGGCAAAGCTGCCGGGGCAGCTTTGCCAGCAGGAGAAAGCGGCGCGCGCAGAGCGAGCCAAAACGGTGGCGCTGCAGCTGAGTGAAGCATATCGCCGCGGCTTTGTGGGAAGAGAATTGACCGTACTGCCCGAGCATCGCACAGGCGATTTTTGGGCGGCGCACGGCACATACGGTTTTCCTATATATATAGAAGCGGAGAAAAGGGTAGAAAAGAACGGGCCGGTTTCTGTGCGGTTGGAAGGGTTGCACCGCGATGGCCTGCGCGGAAAAATCCTTTAGCGGATCTGTCACCACATGAGGAGTTGCTCCATAGTATGAAGTGAAATCTTTGATAGGAGGAAATTCCTTATGTGCTCTTCTAACTCTATTTTCGGCGAGAATAACTGGTGGTGGATCATCGTTGTCATTATCCTGATCTGGATCTGCTGCGAGCAGGGCAACGGCTGTGGCTGCGGCTCGGATAACGGCTGCTGCACTTGCGGCAACAATTGCTGCTGCTGATTTAGCCACATAATCCCAAAGCGGATGTAAAGGCGGCGTGGTCTGCGGCTGCGCCGCCTTTTTCCGTGCCTACAAAAAAATTTCAAGAAAATTATAATTACCTCTTGCAAAAAGAAGAAATTTGCGGTAGAATAAACAAGCACTGTTCGAGAGACAGTCAAAATGAGGATAAATCACTATGGAGGAATACCGATATGCTGGCAGGCGAATTTCGTAACGGCACAACTTTTGAAATGGACGGTCAGGTGCTGCAGGTCATTGAGTTTCAGCACGTAAAGCCGGGCAAGGGTGCGGCGTTTGTTCGCGTAAAGATGAAGAATGTCATCACTGGCGCGGTAACGGAACGTTCCTTCAATCCGACGGATAAATATGAAGCGGCTTATGTAGAACGCCGCGACATGCAGTACCTTTATAACGAAGGTGATCTGTACTACTTCATGGATAATGAAACCTACGAGCAGATTCCGATCAGCAAGGATACGCTCGGCGACGATTTCCGCTTCGTGAAGGAAAACGAAAACTGCAAGGTTTGCTCTTACAAGGGCAATGTCTATGCGGTTGAGGCACCGCTCTTTGTAGAGCTGGAGATCACTGAGACCGATCCCGGCTTTAAGGGTAACACTGCGACCAACACTCTTAAGCCTGCGACTGTTGAAACAGGTGCGACCGTTCAGGTTCCGCTGTTCATTGAGCAGGGTGAGCGCATCAAGATTGACACCCGTACCGGTGAATATCTGGAGCGCTGCAAGAAGTAAGACAATTTATCCGGACGATGAAAATCATCGTCCGAGTTATGGACATTTAGCTCAGCTGGAAGAGCATCCGCTTGACGTGCGGAAGGTCGGCGGTTCGAACCCGTCAATGTCCACCATCCAAAACCGTCCTGAAAGGGACGGTTTTGTTGTTTTTGATTGTTTTTGCTAATATTATCGGCAATAATGTTTTAGATCTTGTGCTGTAAATAACTGGAAACATTATTGTATTCTATTGTTTTCTGTCGTATTGTGTGGAATAAATGTGGAATTGATTGGAGGAAATGATTCAGAAATGGATGGCATAATTCACCGGGTCAATCTCACATTCCATGTAAATTCTGATCTGGGTGCGAATTATGGCCGCCGTCCAGACCACTTTTGAGATATCCATCATGGCCAAATACAACATTTTCAGCAGGCTGTCATCGGCAGGAAACACGGATTTGGCCTTGGCTACCTTGTACAGCTGGCGTTGAAACCCTCAAATTATGTAAACCCTCCAATGTGGTGCTTCTGCATCGCAGGATAAGAACTAATATTAAAAAGCCTGCATGTACTATAAAGCACCCGGCTTATACCCATATGGTGTAAGCCGGGTGCCACCTTTTTATTTGATCAGGTTATATCATCATCTTTGCTTTTGCGCTCTTTTCGTATCTCAGCAATCGCAGTTGACCATCGATAAGAAAACAAAAAAAGGAATATCATAAGCAGGTATGACAATACGAACATAATGTCATTCCAAACATGATGCCGAGCGATTAGGCAAATTGCAAGAACAACAAGAGTAAATATAAATGGAATGCTCTCCAATATGGTTAAATATTTGATGCGAGAGGTCTTTTTTTGCAAAATCTTCTTCAGAGCTAAATGAAGTTTTTTCCCGATGGGAGAACGACTTATTGCGGCAGCCAATACAAAAGCGAAAAAATAAGTGTCAAAAAACAAAGATGAATCCAAAATAGTCTTAGTACGTTGCCCAGGATAATCTACTTGTATCAACGCCCTTGCGATTATAATTTCCACCATAAAATCACCAGCAACAATCAACTAAGCTCAACTCGAATACGCTAAGGCGTATCCGCTCCAATCGCTATGTGCAGAACCAGAATAAAAATTGAAAACATTTTTATGAATATAACAACATGTGGGATTTTGAAAATATCTTCGCGTGCAAATACCTTGAGATTTATTGAATAATTGATAATTCCTTCGAAAATCTTTTCGGAAACTTCTTGAAATACTATCTGTCCACCAACAGCATCATCAAATGAAATGCCGCAAGCAAAGCAGCTAAAATAATATTAACTGATATCTCCTCCAG
>DYCA01000029.1:17182-19782 GCA_019418305.1 Clostridiales bacterium | reverse complement strand
TCGGCCATACCGACCTTTGCCTGTGCAAGCGTTACGGGCATTTGTCATCTTCCTTTCTTGATTCAAGCGTTGTAGTGTTCCGCGATCGCGCTTCTCAGATCGACCGCAGCGTTGGGTTTTCCGCCGCCAGTGGGCGTATATCCAGAGCCGCCGGACGGTTTGCCGCCAGATGCGCTCTTGCCTGTGTCTGTGCCGCCCGGCTGACCAGCAGCTGCATCGTCCTCGAACAGCCACGCCTTGTCCTTCTTCAGACCCTCGACCTGTGCGTCCAGACCGGTGACCTTGCCGTCCTTATCGATTTTGATCTCGTCCATATTGAGCGCCGCCCGGGTCAGCTGCGGATCACGGGCGCGGGCACGGGTCAGTGCAAGGTCGATTGCCGCCGCCTTGCGAATGTTCGCGGTGTCGGTGTCGTACTTGGTCTGGAGATCCTTCAGGTCATCTTCCAGCTTTTTCGGATCCTTGCCGTCCCACGCCTTGGCCGTCTCGCGCAGTCCCTTGATCGTGTTGTTCGCGGTGTCCAGCTCCTGCTGCTTGGCGTCCAGATCGGCCTTCGGCACATATGCGCCGCCGGCGGCGTTGACCACCTCGAAGCCCGCCTTTTTGACAGCCTCGGAGAACTGCTCCCACGTCAGCGCACCGGCTTCAAAGAGTGCTTTCAAAAACTCCATCTTGTCACGTCCTTTCTCGATTTTGGGCATGAAAAAACCACCTTGACTTTCGTCTTGGTGGTTTAATCGTGTTCAATTACTTCCCATTTCCCGCCGGGGCTGCTGCCGTCGAGCGGTGCCGGGTTGGTTTTGGAGTAGAGATAATCTTCCCCGCTGTCATCGGTCACCCGATACATGCCGTTTTCTTCGGTCGCCTCATAAATCCGGCCGTCCGTCAAGCCGTCCACGCCGAATGACGGCCCAATATAGCGCAGTTTCATGTTTTCTTCTCCGTTCTGTTCTTCAGCTTGACTTCACGCTGCACACCGTCGTCGCGTTCGTACCAATGCACATCAAAGACATACCGGCCACTGGTGATCTTGCCGGCCTGCTTTTTCCAATCCGCAGCGGTGCCGCCATAATCCCGAACCAACCGGTCTACGACCCGGATCTGCTTTTGGGCGCCAGCGCCCGCGATGGTGGTGATGTTCTCGAATGACGTCCCGCCGGGGATAAATTGCTTTTCTCCGTTCAGCTCATAGCTCAACTGCCGCTGCAGGCTGCTCCTGCTGCGGAAAAGCGCCTGCAAGTTTTCCCACTTCTCAGGCTCATTATACTTCATTTTCTGGAATGATGCAAACGACTTCGGCACATTTTCGCTTCCAAGACGCTGCAAATAGCGTGCATGCTGCTTTTTGTCGGACGATGCGTTGTCCGCCATCTTTTTCTGCGTTTCCGCTTCTGGAGTGCCCGCCACATACTTCTCGTACCAGTCCTCGTAAGTCATGCCCTGGTCGACATACTCGGTCTTGCCGGTTTCTGGGTTGCGCGACGCCCGCTGGCTGCCCGCGTCAAACTCGGTCACCGGCACGGTCGTGCAGCGGCACCGCGGGTGAATCGGCGGATAGCTGACGCCGGTCTCGCGTGCGGACACCGGAAACGTCTTGCCGTCCAGCGCCCCGCACACCGCGCAGGTTTTGAGGTCGAGCGAAGCGTCAAACTGGTATTCGCTGACGCCGGTCTCTTTGTAGCCCTTGGCGGTGGCTTTGGCGGCTGCATGCGCACTCTCGGTATGGATCAGCGTCGCCGCCCGGCTCTCGGATACGCCCATGCGCTCGGCGAACTGCTTTGTCGTGCGCTGCAGTGGGTCGCCCCGGACAAACGAGCGGGACAGCGCGGTCTCCAGCTCGCGCAGCAGCTTGTCCTTGTCTGCCCAGATGCGGCTGGAAAAGTCGCTGTCCAGCCAAGGCCTCGCAAGCAGCTTTTCGACTGTGTCCGTATCCATGCGGGCAAATGAGGTTCGCACCGCCGCCTGCTGGCTGATCGAATACACGGTCTGGTAGTAGGTGTCGGTATAAACGCCCGCCAGATGGTCGTGCAGCAGCTCCTGCTGGGTCTGGAATAGCTCCTGCATGCGCAGCTCGATCTGCGTCTGCAATGCCTGCAAGCGGGAAACGCGCGTGCGCAGATAGATCTCGTTCAGTTCCTTGTCATAGCCGCCCTCGATCGCCTTATCCCGGAACTCGTCCAGCGTCATGCGGAAGTCTTCCAGCTCGGCGTTTTGCAGCAGCTTACGCGCGGCGGCAAGGCTGACGCTCTCATTCTCCGCATAGCGCGCATAAAAGATGGCCAGCTCGTCATCCAGTTCGCGCAAGATACGGTCATATTCTTTTTTCAGGCTGCCGACCAGCTTCTCATCCGCCTGCATCTGCTGCTCAGCCTGCCGGACTGCCCGGCGGCGCCAGTAGGCCGCCGACAGCTTACTCGCCGCCGTCGCCACCGTCAAAATCACCGCCGTTCTGGTTATTTTGCGCTACTGGGAACTGGAACTGCGGCTGCTCGCGGGCGGCCTGCTCCTTTTCCTTTTGCAGCTGCTTCAACTCTGCTTCGACATTATCGACCCATGCATGGTTTTTGAGAATCGTCCGATCAGAAAGAATACCCACAGAC
>DYCA01000029.1:1469-17172 GCA_019418305.1 Clostridiales bacterium | reverse complement strand
GTTGCGAATCATGTTACGCGTCCAAGTCTGCAAAATGGTCTTAGGCTCGGCCAGTCCCTCCACACGACAGATCGCACGCACCAGCTCGGCAAAACCCGGCCGGAACTGTGTCTCCATCATGCCCGCTTTGAGTTCGAGCAAGCTGTACAGAAACTGCAGCGCCACGCCAGACGAATCGCCGAACGCCTCCGGATCCGGGTCAACGCCCATACCGGAAACGAAAATCTGCCGGCGGATGCGCTCAAGGAACGCGCCGCGCGCCTCATAAGGAATTTCCGCGCGAATCGTGTCCACGCCGCCGTCGCCCTCGACCTTGATCGTTTTGGATTGCCGGAGATCCTTCAGGACCTCGGTCTTGTCCTCGCCGCCATAGTTTCGGATGACAAAAATGACCTCCTGCACATCCTCCATGTCGTTGGCAAAGCCGGAAACGACCTTGTCATAGGCGTCGATCAGATCCCGGTACAGCGGTAGGTCGCCCATGCGCTGCGGGTTGTTCCAGAACGGGATAAACGGCACCGCGCCCAGACCGTGCACCATCTCCTGCCCGACATCCGGATAGTCGAAGTAGGCGTAATTGCCCGCAGCGTTCTGTCGGTAGAACCGCACGCGCGTGTCGTCCCAGAACTCGCACACATGCTCATGCTGTCCGGCCTCCGGGTCGAGCATCGTGTAACAGCGCAGCACACCGACCAGGTCGCCGTCCAGAGTTCCCGAAAACACGGGTACGATCTGGATTGGGTCGACCGCGTGATACCGGAAAGCGCCGCTCTGGTCGCGCCAATAGTGCAGCCAGCCGACCGAGGTATTGCTCGCGTCGATGCCCAGCTGGATCGCCGTGGTCGTGTACCGGTCGCCCAGCACCTCCGCCACCCTCTGATTGACAGCTTTATCGCCCAGATCGAACAGCGGCGGATAGGACAGCGCATAGGAGACCTTCTGCGTGACCAGCAAGTTATGCCAGTTGTGCGAAATGCGGTTGTCCGCCAGCCGCAGCGGGTTGCCAAGCGCGGCTTCTGCTTCGGTCTGACGCTGCACGACGCTGTTGTCGTCCTTGATTTTGTTGTGGTTTACAAAATACCGGCGCGCGATTTCGGCCTTACGGATAAAAGTTCCGTGGCCCTGCAGCAAGCGCCGAATAGTCCGGCTGTTTACCGCCAAACGCTGACACCTCCCTTTTTATTCATGCGCTCTGCAATGCCGGTCGTGGCGTCGGGCGCGTCGTCATGCGCATTCTTGCCCTCTTTTTGGTAGGACTGCATTGCTTTTGCGTATTCCGGCCACCGGTCGCGCCAGTTTGCCGGAAAATAAATATGATCCTGCACCCACGTTGCGTTGGTGAGGATCCGTGCGATCTTGTTTTCACTTTGATGAAACCACTCGATGCGACAGCGGTTGGTGCCCAGAGCCCGCAGCTCCCGCTTCACATTGCGGGCAAAGCCACGGCCGCCGTTGTTGCTCTCGATGCGGGCTACGTTACAGCTGTGCGCCGCAAGCCGCCGCGCCGTCTCCGGCTCGGTGACCTCCATCGGTGCCTTGGTGTAGTACACGTCCAGCACATAGGCTTCGTGGTTGTACTCGCCGTAGATAATCGAGCACAGGAAATCGCTGCCCTGATCGGCGGTGTCCGTGTAATTGCTGATACGGGTAAAGAGTGACTTTCCGTTTTCGTCCCGTGGAATATCGGTGTAGGTCTTGAAGCTGCTGTACAGCCTGCCCTTGAGGTCGATCGGCTCCTGCTGGTAGTTGGCGGACGCGATCTCCTCGGACATGGTGCGCACCTTGTCGTCATAGTCCGCACGGGTCAGCACCGCGTCGCACAGCATCGTGCCGTCGTCCTGCAGCGCCTTCATCGTGATGTGCTCCGCGTCTGGCCAGTGCGCCAGCGCGCGGCCTGCCAGGTCGTTCGTCGCCCAGCGGGTCATAATGATGATGATTTTATAGCCGGTCTCAGTTCGCGACAGCATGGTGTCGGTAAACCACTGCCACTGCTTTTCGAGCGTATTCTCGTTGAACGCTTCCTCGGCCTTTTTGATCAGGTCGTCGATGATCAGCTTGCGGGCGCCGAAGCCGGTTGCCGTGCCGCCGGGAGAGGTCGCCAGATAGCTCGCATACTGCCCTTCGAGCGCCCACTTGCCTGCCGCCGCCTCACCGTATTTGATGCGGGTGTGCGGGAAAATATCCGAAAACACGGTGCGGTTCGGGTCGAACGCTTCCTCAGCAATCCCGTCGCGCACCGAGCGGGCGAAAGTCGTGGACAGCGTCTCGTTGTAACTGCCGGTCATGATCTGCTCGCTGGGGTCGCGTCCAAACAGCCACTGGGACAGCAAAACCGCCGTGCGGCTCTTACCATGACGCGGCGGCATATTGACAACCAACACTTTGCGGTCGCTCTCGCAGAACGCCTGCAAGCGGGTGCAAAGCTCCTTCAGGTACGGCCGATCCTCCCTGTAGAAGTCCGGCGCCATCAGCTTGCAGTACGACCAGAATTCACGCCGGGCAAGTTCCATCCGAGCCGCGCGCCGGATCGCCGGATCAACCATCCGATCCCGCCAGCTTCCGCAGCTCCTCGGTCGTCAGACCGGCAAGCGGGTTGACATCCACGCTGCCCGAATGCTCGAGCTGCTGCTTGTCCCGCCACCGATCAGGGCGGCGGTTCTTGAGCCAGAAGATCTGCGCGGTCACGTCCGGCGGAACGTGCTTAACCGTCTGCGTAGTTTTGACCGACTTTTTCCCGTTCTCCTTGCTCACCTCGACGCGCTCTTCCGTGTATTCATAGCCGAGCGCACGCTTGAGCAGCGCGTTCTCGACCTCGATGTCCACGACCTCCTTGCCCCTTTTTAGGGCCTCGGAAATCTCAGGATACTTGTTTTTCCAATCGTACAGCGTCGCCGCCGTAATGCCGATCTTCGCGGCAAGCTGTTCATCCGTCAGCCCATCGCGCGCCCATGCCTCCAGACGGGTGATCCCGTCCGGCGTGAGCCATTCCTGATATTTGCCTTTTGCCATGGGATCACCCTCCTTTCGGGCAAAAGAAAACCGCCTACGGAGTAGACGGTTTTCCAATTCATGTCACTAATCCTCTTCAATCAACAATCTTAAAAGTAAATTTAATACGCAAAAAGTAGTAACCGAGAAATAAATAATGCCGAACGTCGTAAGCCGCCCTATCCATAAAGCAATATTTTCAAATCCGTTTTCCAATAAATCAATGCTAAAAAACATTGCAATTGAACAAACATTCAAGAAAAGGCCCGATAATATATTATTTCTTATAAAAAGCGAAAACCTCTTTGACGGCACACTATTGAAAAACTTTTCTACCAACTTTGAATCTTGTCGCGTACTCATAACTGCTGGCAACAAAACACCCAAAAAGCCAATCATAAGTGTAGCAAATGTTAATATACCTGAGAGTGCATCTGATAGATGACAAGATTGTATCGCAAGCAACATCAATCTGTTTTTATCAACCCACAAAATGAATGCCGCAATGATAGCGCATGCAACGAATTTTACTATTTCCATAGCAATTTCATTCACTTTTTGTTCCATTGCGCCATCCCCCTTAAGCTTATTTTTGGTTTCGCATCTTATCTAACACAACTTTTTTCTTGGAATACTCTTGCTTCATCATTCCAATAATTTTATCAAAGTCGATAGTCTTGCGCGCCTCTATTGGCACCTTCAAAGTGCTAGTCTCTACCAAATCAAGTAAATTTAATGTCTTTCCTCGAGTAGAAACATCATCACAATATTTTATTTTTGCAGAACTAAACATGTTGAGATTCTCTAAAACATCATTTAGCACCGCAATTACCCAAGCATTATTTAACGCTTTGTTCTTCTTGCGACCAGATGCAATTTTCAAAGAGACGGTATGAGCTTCACCTTTTTTTGCCGTATTTAGCGCTCCTCCTAATGTTTGAAAAGCTCCTGCTGGCAGCGCATCAATATTAGCAAAGCCAAGCTCTATTGCTTTGTAATAGCCGTGCTGTAGTTGCGAACTAATATATTTAAGATCCCTATGAAATGTTCTAAATCGAACCGGATTCATTTCAGGTGGAAGTGTACTTTGAATATATGCTGCTACACTGTTTAGGCCTACACTATTTCGGTTAATTTGCAACATAAAATAGTTCTTTACTGTATCATAAACGATATGTAGACTTTCGCCAATATATTCGTTATCTGCAATATCTAAGTTTTCTGCTTCACCTTGTTCGGGAACTTTATAAGGAATATTGCTATCCCGTAAACGCAGAAAGCGCAATCCAATTAAATGATCATTTTCGTTTTCAGAAGAACATTTATCCAAGCGGATCAAATTCGTGTATACTCTTTTATTGCGCTGCTTATATGGAACATTGCGCATGCTGTTGATCCATGTCTGAAAATCAAAGATTTGTTCGCGTCCCTGCGCATCATCTTGAAACAAAAGTGCATATTGAAACTTGACGTCTTTTGTCGTTGGCATATTTCGCTCCTCCTTTTCTTCCAATATACGACATTTTCAAGCAAAAGTAAATATTGGAATTTAAGGAGGTATCAGAACATTTGTTCGCATCAAGAATAACGCATTGATTTGGATTTGTCAAGATGCAAAAAGCACCCCCATCACGAGAGTGCTTTCTGAAGAATAGGAGCAAACTGCAAATGACTATCATGGTTGCAGAGGCCGGATTCGAACCGGCGACCTCGAGGTTATGGGCCTCGCGAGCTGCCAGACTGCTCTACTCTGCCGTATGCCCCGAAAGGGGCATGTTTTTGGCGCTGCCTTGGGGCAATGACCGAAAAACGGGTGCCGCTCCATCCGGAGCAGTGGAGGAAGACACAGGACTCACACCTGTACGTCACTTCAATAAGCGACAAGCCAAAAGGCTCGCGTCTGCTTCCGCCAGTCTTCCATATTCTCGCCCCGCTGCCGCAGAGCGAGTAAAAGAAAAGAGAGGTATAGAAAGGGTTATCCGTCTTGCACAATCATTTCTTTACGCTTTCATGATATCACAGGTCATATGTGACATTCTATGACATTGTGTGACATCCTACGCAGAAATTACTCCTGCCCAATGATACTCTGGATCTGCTGCAACGCTTTTGCATGCAGCCGCATGATTTGCCGAAAGGAGTAATGCTGCTCTTCCGCGATCTTTTCCCATGTCTTATCGTTGATGTAATACTCGGTCAAAAGCGTGGACAGGGTATTGTCCTCCAACTGTCTGATTCCCTGTAAAATTTCCGCACGAGTCCGTTCGAGCTCCTCGATCTGACGATCAACAGCAAGGCTGACTTCCGCGAAAGCAGCATGGGTGTCCGCTGGCGCTCCTCCGGAAACACGCTCTCCCCCGCTCACGGTGATTGATGTCGCCTTCGAAAAGGCACGTTCCTTGCTATTTTGCAAAGCGCGCAATCGACTTCTCATTTTTCGTGCCCGGATCAGCCATTCTTTTGCGCTCATTCCACGCCTCCATCCCGCATACCCCGCGTATAGTACTGATCCAGATGCACAGCGATTTTCTGCAAATCCATCAGTATTTTATTCAAGCCATTGCGTCTGTCACGCAGCCGCCTTTTCAGCTCCTTAGACTTCTCTGTTTTGATCAGAGCATTCAGTTCTGCAATCCGTATTTGAATTGGACTGATGCTCTCCTTCCAGTATGTATCTGCCAGCTGTTTGAGAGCTTGTTTACTTTTGCTCTGTTTCTCGCTCAAATGACTACCTCCAACCATATCCCCTATCGCAAATGGATCACAAGCATACCGAACATGCAACGCGCACATTTGCCCTTTGCCCAACAAACCCGCTCATATACACCAGCCACAACGCCTGATTGACCAACTATCCTTTGTATCTCTTGATTTTTTCCAGCAGCGCACACCTTCCTTCTGGAGCTCGACACGCTCCTTTTTTCTTTTTGCAAGATTTCTTGCTGTTTACGAACCAGAACTGCACATTTGGCAGCTTTATCACGACAAAAAATGCACACTTTTCACTTTCAGATTTGTCAAAGTCCTACAACGAATTTATTGTAGGAGTTTTACAAGTTCGTTTTCCAAATACGGAAAAATTTACTTGCTATTTTGCTGTGCCAGCAGCTCCTTCCGCAGCGCCTGCAAGTGCTCGATCAGCACACTCTCGGCTTGGCTGCCGTGCGCCAGTTTGCCCCCGGTGCCGATCAGGTGGAAGCGCGGCCGATTCGTATTGCCGGCCATGCCGCCGGGGTAAAAGTCATCCCCCGCATACCAGCTGGCGGTGAATGCCTTGCCGTCCGGTAGGTTGAGCTTGTATACCGTCAGGCCGATCTCAGGAACATCTGCCCAGACCGGCCACTCGTTCCACGCCTCAAAAACTGCCTTGCGTTTTGCATTATTGGTCAGCTCCAGAATGTCTCCTTTGGTCATTGTCAGCATCTTAATCACCTCCCTGCAATCCCAGATTGAGCACACGGATCAGCGCGCAGTTATCGCAGTGTAGCTCGTGCAGGCTGTCTGTGTCCTCGATTTCCCTCGGGAAACGACAATATTCATCACAGAACTCTTCCGCCATGCGCTTTGTAACTGCTTCCCAACAAGTCGGATGGAATACCGGTGCAGCCTTCACAGGCTGACCACAGATTTTACACTTTGCCATAAGTAACCTCTCTTTTCTGATTCGATTCCTGATGTAATGCTTTATTTTTCTTGGTTGCCTGCCAGCGACGAATCTTCCTGCAGCGAGCGCAAACTTTATGGTTTTCACGTTCAAAGAACGTCGCACCGCATCTCACACAGAATTGCGGCGGTATTTTCTTGTATGCTGCGCAGCTGTCGCAATCATCTTCTCCGGCAGTGCAGCCCTTGACATCGTCCCAATGCAGGCACATTTCTTTCTGCCAATACGGTTCATAGCCAAGCTGATTTCTTCTGATACGAAGTAAGGTATCCAGTTGACCGAGCAGTTTCTTGACCTGGCTCTTGTGCCTTGCCTGACGGACAGTCGGTTCGGACTTTCCGTATCCCCATGGGCCGTCTTGCAGCATGGCACGCACTTTGTCCGCGTTTTCTGTCCAATACGTATCAAAAACACGTCCTCGAACTGCTTTTTCTGATCTCCCAACGGCATCTGCAATTTGTCCGTAACTGAACCCTTCCCGCAGCATATCAGCCATAACTTGCAAATCTTCTTTTGACCAAGGATTGTGGTTGCTTGCCCTGACAGGCCGCTCCTTCAGACCAAGATCCTGTATACGGCGCTGTATCGCTCCTGCAGAACGATTCATCTCATGCGCCAGTTCGCTCCATGAATAGCGATGCTGCTTGAGAAGCATCTTAAGCCGGTCATCCTCTGCCGGCGTCCAAACATTCTTGCATTGGATTGCGTTGGACTTCACATCCCGGCGACGCTGCTCGTCTACCCAGTCAGGCTCGGCGCCAAGTGCATACCTTTCCATCTTGGAAAAATCCAAGAATGCTTTGTTTTTCTCTGCCCATATCCAGAACTCTTGCAAATAGACGATCCGCCAGCTGTTTTTACGATACCGTTTGATGTGAACCGGTAAGCCACGTTTTTCAACCCAGCTTTTCATTTTGTAGCTATATGCCGCCTTGGTACCAGTAACAGCAATCAGCAGCTGATTCAGTGTCACATACCCACCTGCATCCAAAAAAGGACCCAGACCCATCTTGGAAGCTTTTTGAACGACTGCTCCTTCACTGCGTCCCAGATACGCAGCGATTGAAGCAGGCCGGATCATGCCCCACTTTTCTGCAAGATATTCCTTTTCTTCGGCAGACCAGTTTCTCTTGCTCATGTTTCTTCAGGTAAATGACTTTGAGCGATCATTTCCTCATGCAACGATTTCAGCTTCTGTTTGGCTTTGTTCAGATGCCGCGAAGCCGCCGACTGGCTGATGCCCAGCTTGTAAGCAATCTCCTTACCGGAAAGTGCCTCAACATCATGGAGCCATAAAACCTCAAATTGCCGTGGTGTCATCAGTTCTTCATACGCCGCATACAAAGCAGCAAAGTGTTCGCTTAATTCCATGGTTTATCCTCCTCGCTAAATGCCTTGTCTGCCTCCGCCACGATCCCCTGCACGATCGGCAAATCGCACCGGCGCAGCAGCTTCATCGCGGTCTGGCAGCGCAGCCATTCGGTTTCCTGTTTCCGGTACTGTATGAAATCCTGTTCGAGCCGGCGCTTGAGCACCACGCCCTCCTCGCGGGTGTAACGCCCGACAAAGTGCAGCTCATAGAGCAGGCAGAGCGCCATGTAGATCATGCGCTCGGCGGGCGTCAAATCGTCCGGCGGTGCTTCCCGGCGGTACGCCCGCTGGTTCATCTCCTCAAATTCCATGTCATACTTCCTCCACGCGGATCCAGATGCCCGGGATCTCCGCCCAGAATTTTTCGATGATCTCCGAGCACACCTGCGCGTCGTCTTTCCAGAACCCGACTTCGGTCATGCAGTCCTTGAGTAGCTTTTGCAGGTTGTCTGTGTCCGGCTTGGTAGTACGGTATTCTCCATCCTTATGCCGCCCCTTCGGGAACAGCCACTTGACCATCAGCCGCACACCGCCCGTCAGCGGTGTGTCCGGTGCGTGCCGTGCCAGATGAGCGGCCAGCTTGCTGCGCGCCGTCTGTACGGCGGGCGGGTCATAGAGCACCGGCTTGCCATGCACCACCCGCACCCGCTTCTCCTGATGCGTGCAGGTCGGCGGGCGCATCGGCATAAAAAACTGCATTTCCATTTTCTGCACGCTCCTTTCCTCGCGCGTTCGATGGTGGCGTGTCAAAAGCGGATGTGTGTCAAAACCCCCTATATATATAGGGGGTTTTGACACCCCGTTTTTTGACACCATCCATGCCGCATTTTACAGGTCATTTCGCACAAGTTGACACCCACTTGACACCCTATTGATTGTTTATTCTACCGGTGTCAACTCGTTTTTTCTGTAAAATATCAATTTTTTCGTTTCTAAAGGGTGTCAATTTTCGATTTTTACATTTTTGACACCCTGTTTTTGCGCTCTAAAGGGTGTCAAAAAGGGGTGTCAATTTGATTTTGACAGGTTGACACCCTGCGCACCGTGCCATCTTTCTGCCGCTCAAAACTCGGGTGCTCGTCCACATGTGCCTTAACGGTGTTGCGACTCAGCCCACAATATTCAGCAAGATCGGCAATGCTGACTTCGCCCTTGCCCTCCAGTTCGCAGGCGGCAAATGCACTCTCCAGCTTGCTCAGCCGCTCCTGCCGTTTATCAACGGGTTTCTTGTCCCTGCCCTGCTTCCATGACGGCACATCCTCGCCCGGACGGATATCTGCCAGCAAGCCGCTGTGATCCGGTCGGTGCAGCGGAAACTCGAACCAGAGGTTGACCGGCATAAACCGCGGGAACTCGCGCAGCGTGCCCTCGATGCGCCATGCCGTGCGCGCCTGTACCTCGCGCCGGGTGTCTGCGACAGCATCCAGCAGCACGTTATAGGATGTACCCGACAACAGCCGTTTGCAGGCGTCCAGCGCTTCCCGCTGGCTGCACAGCGTATCCTGTGACACATCGTCCGACCGTCCCGCCGCTTCGAGTGCTGCGCCGCACACCTTGCAGACCGCGTTATTCTCGAGCTGTTTGCGCAGGTCGTCGCTGATATCCAACTCAATGAGGTCAAGCAGTGCGTCCGGGTCGCGGGCAAACACGCCCGAACCGCTCGCACGGTCCATCGAGCGCTTGCCGCCCTGATTGCCCTTGGAATGATGGTGGCAGTAGATCACCGCGCAGCCCAGCTCAGTGCATACCAGATCGAACTGGTTGCAGAACGCCGCCATCTGATCGGCGCTGTTCTCGTCGCCCGTGATGATCTTATAGATCGGGTCAATCACCACCGCAATGTACTCCTTTTTCAGCGCACGGCGGATCAGCTTGGGCGCGAGCTTGTCCATCGGGATTGCCTTGCCGCGCAAATTCCAGATGTCTATATTGGACAGGTGCCGCGGCGGCCAGCCCAGTTTGTCGTACACATCGCGGAAGCGGTGCAGACAGGATGCGCGGTCGAGTTCCAGATTGACATACAGCACGCGCCCCTGTGCGCAGGAAAAGCCCAGCCAGTCGCGTCCTTCGGCCAGTGCAATCACCAGCTCAATCAGACCGAACGACTTGCCCGCTTTGGACGGCCCGGCAAGCAGCATCTTATGTCCCTGCCGCAGCACACCTTCGATCAGCGGCGGCGCGAGGTCAGGCAGATGATCCCATACCTCGGACATGCTCTCGGGGTCGGGCAGATCGTCGGTCACGCTCTCGATCCAATCCTTCCACTCCGCAAAGTTTGCCTTGCCGATATTGGTGTCGATCAGATACTGCTTTTTGCCGCCGCGCATCACGCCCGGCATACGGGACAGGCGCGAGGGGTTGCGGTTCTGCTGGTCAAGTTCCAGCCCGTTGCGGCGGCAGACCGCGTACAGGTATTCCACCCGGCTGCGGTACTCGTTGTAGTCCGCGGCGTCGATATGGACAATGGCATGCAGGCTTTTACCGCCTGAGTGCACCAGACATGCCACCGGCAGCTCCAGCTCCCGAATGAGCGCGTTCTGCCGCTCCAGCTCCATGCCGTCGCACTCAACCAGCGCATACCGGAAATCGGTCACGTTCTCATTGCGCACGCCCTTGCCGTCGAGCGGATTGAAGCGGATCCACGCGCCGACCGCCGGGTTGTAATCGCCCAGCACTGCGCCCACGTCGTCCTTGCAGCGGGACAACTCTTCGATCAGCCTGCCCGCCGTGCGCGACCAGTCGCCCTTGGTCGGCATGTACTTGCCGTCCTTTTCAAAGCTGCGCGTCACATAGCCGACCGTCTCGGTCGAGTCGAACAGCGTCTCCAGATAGGTGATGAGCTGCTGCGCGGGATGCCAGTCCCCCGGTTCTGCAATATCGCGTCCCTCGACCCAGTGCGGGTCAACAATCATATACGGGTCATCCTTCGCGCCGATCTCCGCTTCCCAGCCCAGTTCATGCCCGCCGTCTCGTTCCGGCCGCCAGCCTCTGGAAAGCGCCATCTGCACGATCGTACCCGCCGTGATCGGGTTGCCTGTCCCGCGGAAAGTCTCCCATTTTCGGGCGCACTCACCGGCATGATACCGGCGCGCGTCCCGTCTCGACCATTCGTCCCATACCGAAACCGGAAGTCCTGCTTCCTTCAGTCCCATGCCGACGCCGACCCACTCCTGATAGGAAAGGCTCATCGGCTCGATGTAAGCGAGCGCCTGTTTCAGGTCCAGCTCATTTCGTTCCATTTACGCTCCTATATACTCATTCGGAATGATGTCATGCGGGATGCGCCAGCCGTTGGCAGCGATGCGGTCGATGAGGCTCTTTGCCGTTTCAAACTGCCATGTGCCGACGTGCTGGAAGCCGCGTCCCTCGAGAAAACGAATCTGTTTTGGAGTGGTCAGCCCTTCCGCCCGGCGCGCGCTCAATCGGTCGAGCAGCTTGGCTGCTTTACCGGCGTTATCGATTTCATCCGGCAGAATGCCCCACTTTTCGAGCGCGCTGCGCTGCTTGTCACTTGCGGGCGCCATTTCCCAGCCAAACGCGGGAACATAACCGGACAAATCCTCCGCCTGAATGGACATCTCGAATTGCAGCGGATCGACCAGACGGCGCTTACGGCTGCGCATCTCGTGCAGCTGCTTGGCGAGCGCTTCCTCGCGCGCTGCGACCACTTCTTCACTTGCGGTCTGCTCCGCTTCCTCAATGTCCACCGGCGCGCCGGCAGCCTCGATATTTTCGGTCATACGCTGGGCGACCTCTTCATTTTCACAAATCAGGTGCGCCGGGTGACACAGCTCGTGCCGTTCGGTATGCCACAGGAAGTCGAGCAGCAGCAAGTGATCTTTGCCCGGGAACAGGCGCGTTCCGCGGCCGACCATCTGGCTGTACAGACTGCGCACCTTGGTCGGACGCAGCACAACGATGCAGTCCACGCTCGGGCAGTCCCAGCCCTCGGTCAGCAGCATCGAATTGCACAGCACGTTATAGTCGCCGCGTTCAAAGGCCGCAAGGGTTTCGGCGCGATCCGGGCTTTCCCCGTTGACCTCGGCCGCACGGAACCCGAATCCGCACAGAATATCGCGGAACTTCTGCGAGGTCTTAACCAGCGGCAGAAAAACCACGGTTTTGCGATCCATGCAGTGCTTTACCATTTCCTCCGCGATCTGGTACAGATACGGGTCAAGGGCGTTTCCGAGGTCGGACGCCTTGAAATCGCCCGACTGCATCCCTACCCCGGACAAATCCAGCTTGAGTGGAATGGTCAGCGCCTGAATGGGCGACAGATAGCCCTCGCGGATCGCTTTGGGCAGCGTATACTCATAAGCCAGCGACTCAAACACGCTGCCGAGGTTGCGCATATCGCCACGGTCGGGCGTCGCGGTCACGCCCAGCACGCGGGCATCCCCGAAGTGGTCGAGAATACGCCCGTAGCTGTCCGAAATCGCGTGATGCGCTTCGTCGATGATGATGGTGTCAAAGTAATGCGGGTCGAACTGCGCGAGCCGCTGCGGACGCATGAGCGTCTGCACCGAACCGACCACCACGCGGAACCAGCTGCCGAGACAGCTTTCCTCCGCCTTTTCGGTCGCGCAGCCAAGCCCGGTGGCTTTGCCGATCTTGTCCGACGCCTGCTCGAGCAGTTCCCCGCGATGTGCCAGAATGAGCACACGGTCGCCCGCGCGCACCCGGTCTTCGGTGATTTTGGCAAAAACAATCGTCTTGCCGCAGCCTGTGGGCAGCACGAGCAGGGTGCGATTACGCCCCTGCTCCCACTCCCGTTCGACCGCCTCGCGCGCTTCCAGTTGATACGGTCGAAGCTCCAATTAAAACGCCCCCGGTGTAAAGCCGCTCTGCGGCGCGGACGACACAGCGGGCGCACCCGCCGGGTCGAGGAATTCATCTACATCGTTGGCTTCGCGATCTACGCCATTGCGATCCTTGTAAGTACGCTTGGTCACCTTGCAGCGGCCGGTGCGTCCGGTCACGGCCTGCCAGTTCATACGCAGCTTTTCCCCATGCTGGCGCAGGCCGAGACAGGTGAAAAACTGGCACAGCTTCCACTCGAAGCGGGTATGCAGGAACAGATTGACGTTGATGCTCGCCGGGCCTTCCGGGGTGTCGATGCGCAGATGCACGATTGCCTGCGGACAGGGCGGCACCTTTTCCGAACCGCCAAAGCGGGCGCGTTCAAAGCTCTCTACGGTAAACGGGTATTCTCCCGCTTCCAGCACGCGGCGCGGGCTGCCTTCGTTTTCGATCTCGTCTTCCCAGCCGAGTTCGCGTTCCATTGTGGTTTCGTTCATAGGTAAACTCCTCCTTTATTAAAACGGGATATTTTCGCGCTCCTGCAGGATGACCTGATACACCTGATCCCACGCGCCGATCAGACAGCCGTCAATGAAGTCCTTCGGATAGTCCGTGATCCCCATGCCAAGCGGGAAATACCCCTTGGCGGAAACAGCAGTCTGGATGTCGGTTGCGGTGACGTTGTTTGCGCGCATCAGGTCGGCGAGCGCTTGCGGGATGCCGTCCGGAATGTCCGGTACAAGGCCGTCGTCCTGCGCAGGAGCTGGGTTTCCCTCTACTTCCTGCGGTGGATTTGCCGGGGAATTGACCGGTTTCGGTTTATTTTGCGGCGCGGGTTCAGAAATCGACGGCATTTCCCCGATTACAGACGCGATTTGCGCAAAATCAAACGGCAACTCGGGCGCAAGGCCGAAGCGGTTCTTCGCATCCCAGCAGGGGTGGTGCGCCGTGTACATGCGGCGCTCCCCGCCCTGCCCCTTGACCTTGCCGCTTTCGGTCTTGACGGCATAGGTCTTGTAACTTGCGAACAGCACCATGTCCGCCCACTCCTTGACGAGCGGTGCATTCTTAGCCGAGAGCTTCATCTCCCAGCGGTCATACGCGCCCAGCTCGTCCGGCTGCTCGAATTTGCGCATCTTGGCGTGCGCGGTGACGACGACATGCACGCCGCGCTCCACGACCTCGCTCAGCTGGTTGAGCAGCCGCCCGAATTCTTCGGATAGATAGGTGTAGCCCTTGCCATAGCCGAATTCCTCGATGCTCTTCTTCTGGTACTTGTCGCAGACATACTGCGTACACATCAGCTCGGCCCAGTCCATCGTGTCAACCACCAGTGTGCGGCACAGCGACGGATCCCGGATCACTTCATCGACCAGCCCCAGCAGCATCGGCCAGCTGGTGGGCTTAGGGGTACGGGCAACATCCATGTGCCGCGTGCTGCCCTCGGTGTCGATAAACAGCGGACACGGGAACTGCGATGCAAAAGTAGACTTGCCGATGCCTTCCGGGCCGTACACGACGACCTTGAGCGCACCCGGCAACTTACCGCGAATGATATCCATTAAAATTCACCTGATTTCCAAGTCGTTTTTTGTGCGGGCATCGGTGCATCCGGCAGCGTACGCTCCGCACCCTTGACATAGCCATCCTCAATGATGATCGAGCACTCATCGCCGGTGGACACACGGGTGGCGATCGCCTGCAAGCCCTCGGCTTCCAGCCATGCGCAGAAATCGTGCAGCGTGTGCAAATCCATCTGCTCGAGCTTGTCAAGCAGCACAAACCCGCACTGCGGATTGAGACAGCGCACGATCGCAGTCGCGACGCGCAGCTGGTCGCTGCCCGACATGTTGTCCCACTTCTGCCCCTGATAAGTAAGTGCGCCATCCTCCACGCTCAGGCCATCGAGCGGCAGCTTGGCGCCGGAAAGCAGGTCACGCTTGTCCTGCCGGGTCTGCTCCAGTTCGTCCGTCAGCTTGGCATACTGCTCGCGGTAGCCGCATGCGTCCTCCTCTGCCTTTTCGCGGTTCAGGTTGTCGCGCACCTTGGCGTTGATCGTGTCGATCTCGCGGATGCTGCGCTCAAGTTCCTCGGTCGATTCGTCGTGCAGCTGCTCCGCGGTCTTGCGCGCGGTCGTGAGGTCGGCGGCTTTGGCGGCAAGAAGCTCCTGCGCCTGACGCAGCTGTTCGGCAAGGTCAGTTACCTTGTGCTGCAGCGTTTCCACTTGCTGCGCGAGCATGTCCGCCATCGCCCGCTTGCGCTGGTTTTCTCCGTTGCGTGCGAGGATGTCCTGCTGGCGGGCGATCAGGTCGCTGGCTGAAATCAGATCCTTGGGCGCGTCCGGCCAGAAGGTCTGCTCCTTGGCGTATTTCTCTTTCTGGTCGGCGATCTGACCGATTGCATGGCGCTGGTTGTACAGCTCCCGTTCCTTTTGTTCGAGCACGGCCAGCTGCTCCCCCACGCCAATGATCTGCAGCAGCGTATCCGCCTTTTCGCGATCGCTCATCTGCAAAAAACGCGGCAGATCGAGTGCAAGCTGTTCGACAAAAGCATTGAGCAGCTGCTGCCCTGCCCGGTTGCCGGACGGATCGACGACTGTCAGGCTGCTGTTCTTGCCCTTGCGCTCGACTACGATGCCGTTGGACAACGTGACCTTGAGGTGCGGTGGCACCGCCGAGCCTTCCCGCGCCGCCTGTGACGGACGGAAACGCTCCCCGCCCAGTGCCCACGCGATCGCGTCCAGCACCGAGGTCTTGCCCTGATTGTTGTCGCCGCCGATGATGGTCAGACCGGTTTCCGCCGGCGCGATCGCGACCGCGCGGACACGCTTGATGTTCTCGGTCTCCAGCCGGGTGATTTTGACAGGCTTGTCCATGT
>DYCA01000029.1:0-1459 GCA_019418305.1 Clostridiales bacterium | reverse complement strand
TTTCAGTCCTGCCGCAAGCTGGCGGGCGCATTTCTCGCAGATCGGGCGGGCATAAAAGTCGAACAGATCGTCCTCCCCGCCGCAGAACACGCAGCTGCGACCATACTTGCGCAGAATAATGTCCTCGCCGTCCACGAAGATCGCAAGCGGCGTCTTTTCATGGATATTCATTGTGTCGCGCAGCTCCTTGGGCAGCACGATGCGGCCCAGTTCGTCCACGCGGCGAACAATTCCTGTGGATTTCATTTGACAAATACCCTCCTTGTGGTATTCTATAAGTGAAGTTTTTTGCTTTGCCGCCTTTGGAATTGCCGTTCCGAGGCGGCTTTTTTCATGATGCATGGTCATCCTCCCATGCGGAACGACGCATGCGGTTTAAACGCTGCTGCCGTGCCTGTTCTGCGCGGCGGCGATACCGTTCGAGCCATACCAGCGTAACTGCACACCAGCCCAACGCGATGCATACGAGCATGCCAGCCGGTGCCCCGCAGTCTAACGCAGCTGCGACCGCGAACGGAATGAGCAGCCAAAGGGCGTAACGCTTCACGGATTCGCCCCCTCTCCTGCCATAAACCGGTCGAATGCCTCGCGAGGAATGATGTAGATACGCCTGCCGCTCGGCATGCGATGCGTAGCGCCAAACGGAAGCTCTTTGCGAACCAGCATGGTGCGTAGCGTCTCCGGCGCGATGCCCATGCGCTTGGCCGCGTCCGTGACTTTGTATGTTTCAGACATGGGTGTCCTCCTTTCTTTGTGCGCTTGTCCCCTTCTATCGCTCTGTGATAGAATGATAAAAAGAGGTGTGTTGTTATGCTTATACCTGAATTTGACCTTTCTGTTTTATCCGAGATTGCATCAGATCATTTTGGCCGCTCTTTTGAGGCATTGGAGCAACGGTTCGGAAAAGAATCCCGCGAATCCGTCAAATTCTTAATGGAAAACGGTCTTGTGAAAATCCACGAAAGAAATATCAAACCTTTTATGCCTTCCGGTTCTAATTATGTAGACCCACCTGTAGGCAACATCATTGCAACGGATCTCGGCAAAGTTGAGATCAAACGCTGGAATACAAAATGTGCGCTATCTCAAAAAGAGCGCTGGAAAGAACGCTTTATTGGTGCTTTAGCTACTCTCGCCATATGGGCACTGCAGGAGCTCGCTAAATTCTTGTTATAATGCGAATAAGCAAAACAAATATAATTCCAGCCGCAGCACCCTCAAGGTAGTACTTCATTACGTCCCTCCTTTTTCTCACGACTTGTCTCTTCTTCGCTTCCTGTGATATACTGGAAGCGAAAGGAGCAACGCAAATGCATGAATTAATTGCTTGGTTGAATAATAAGAGCAATATAACTTTTTTAATTGCAATCATTAGTTTTTTGCTTTCTATCTTTAATTTCCATGAAAACCGAAAAGCAAATAAAAAAAACATTACTTTTATTATCGAACATGCCCATAT
>DYCA01000028.1:5361-19853 GCA_019418305.1 Clostridiales bacterium | reverse complement strand
GCATCGGACAGAGGCGGCAGGATGGTGGGGAAGCATTTTGCCATCATGCTCTTGCCCGACCCGGGCGGGCCGGAGAGAATAATATTGTGTCCGCCCGCAGCGGCGATCTCGAGCGCGCGCTTGACCGCGTGCTGCCCCATGACGTGCGAGAAATCGAGGGGCGCGCTGCACGGCGGCGGCGCGGCAGGCGGGAGACAGGGAGAAAGCGGGCGGCGCCCGTTCAGGTGGGCGAGCAGGTCGTCCAGGCCGGCCGCCGGCAGCACGGTGACGCCGGCGGCATAGGCGGCCTCGGCCGCGTTCTGCTGTGGGACAAATACCGTTCGGAAGCCGGCGTCCCGCACGGCGAGCGCCATAGAAAGTGCGCCGCACACCGGACGCAGCTCGCCGGTCAGGGACAACTCGCCGAGAAAGACGGCGTCCTGCGGCAGGGGATCGATCTCGCCCGCGGCCGCAAGGATGGAAAGCAGAATCGGAAGGTCATAGGCGGCGCCGGCCTTTTTGGTATCCGCGGGAGCGAGGTTGACCGTCAGGCGGGAAACCGGCCAGTCGAAGCCGCGGGATTTGACTGCGGCGCGCACACGCTCCCCAGCTTCGCTGACCGCGCCGGTCGGCAGGCCAACGATATCCAAACGGGGCAGGCCGCTGGACAGAAAGCATTCGGCCGTGACGATATATCCATCGATGCCACGCAGGCCGGCTGAGAAGACACGCGATACCATGTTAAGCCCCTCCGAAACGCCAATTCTTACCGCTAATACTATACTACAAAATGTCAAATTCCGCAATGCAAAACGTCAAATGCAAACTAAATGTAATATTTATGGTACAAAAAGAGCAATTTGTTTCACGATATGAAATCGGTTCTGAAAAAGCGGAAATCGTTATGAATTTGTCATATTGGGTGTTTACAATTGGAGGGAGGAGTGCTAAAATAAATACGGTTGGTGAAGATCGCTTTTTCGGCGCAAAACTGGTGCGGAAAGGTCCTTTTTCACCCCTTCAGCATGTTATAACTGAATAGGAGGATATAAACATGGCAAGAAAGATGAAGTCCATGGACGGTAACACTGCTGCGGCACACGTGTCGTATGCGTTTACCGAGGTCGCGGGTATCTATCCGATTACCCCGTCCAGCCCCATGGCAGACAGCGTAGACCAGTGGGCAGCCGCAGGTCAGAAGAACATTTTCGGTACTACCGTTAAGGTAATCGAAATGCAGTCCGAGGCGGGTGCCGCAGGTACGGTTCACGGTTCTCTCGCGGCCGGCGCGCTGACCACGACCTATACCGCATCTCAGGGTCTGCTGCTGATGATCCCGAATATGTACAAGATCGCAGGCGAACTGCTTCCCTGTGTGTTCCATGTTTCCGCGCGTACGGTTGCATCCCATGCGCTGAACATCTTCGGTGATCATTCTGACGTTATGGCTTGCCGCCAGACCGGTTTCGCTATGCTGGCTGAAACCAATCCGCAGGAAGTAATGGATCTGGGTGCGGTTGCGCATCTGGCTACCCTGAAGTCCCGCGTTCCGTTTATCAACTTCTTCGATGGCTTCCGTACCTCCCACGAGATTCAGAAGATCGAGGTTTGGGATTACGAGGACCTGAAGGAAATGTGCGATATGGACGCTGTGGAAGCGTTCCGCAAGCGCGCTCTCAATCCGGAGCATGCAATGATGCGCGGCTCTCACGAGAATGGCGACGTATTCTTCCAGCATCGTGAGGCCTGCAACAAGTATTACGAGGCTGTTCCGGAAATCGTAGAAGAGTACATGGGCAAGGTTAACGCCAAGCTCGGTACCAACTATCAGCTGTTCAACTACTACGGCGCTGCCGATGCTGACCGCGTTATCATCGCGATGGGCTCGATTTGCGACGTAGCGGAAGAAGTTATCGACTACCTCAACGCACATGGCGAGAAGGTCGGCCTTGTCAAGGTTCGCCTGTACCGTCCGTGGCGTGCGGACAAGCTGCTTGCTGCTATCCCGGAGACTGCCAAGAAGATTGCGGTTCTCGACCGCACCAAGGAGCCGGGCGCACAGGGTGAGCCGCTTTATCTGGACGTTGTTACTGCGCTGGCCAATGCCGGCATCACCGACAAGACCGTCATCGGCGGCCGTTATGGTCTGGGTTCCAAGGATACCCCGCCGTCCTCTGTCTTTGCGGTATACGAGGAGCTGACCAAGGCAGAGCCCAAGCGTCAGTTCACCATCGGCATCACCGACGACGTAACCTACCTGTCTCTCGAAGAGAAGCCGGCGCCGAACACTGCGGCAGAAGGTACTACCGAGTGCAAGTTCTGGGGTCTCGGCGGCGACGGTACTGTCGGCGCAAACAAGAACTCCATCAAGATCATCGGCGACCACACCGATAAGTTCGTTCAGGCGTACTTCCAGTACGACTCTAAGAAGACCGGCGGCGTTACCGTTTCACACCTGCGCTTTGGCGACAAGCCGATCAAGAGCCCGTACTATATCAATAAGGCGGACTTCGTTGCCTGCCATAACCCGTCCTACATCACCAAGCACTTCCCGATCGTGCGTGACGTTAAGCCGGGCGGCGTGTTCCTGATTAACTGCCAGTGGACGCCGGAAGAGCTTGAGCATCATCTGGCGGCTTCTGAGAAGCGCTATATTGCTAAGAATAATATCCAGCTTTACACCATCAATGCGATTGACCTCGCCATTGAGATCGGTATGGGCAAGCGCACCAACACCATCCTCCAGTCCGCTTTCTTCACGCTGGCTAAGGTTATGCCGCAGGAAGAAGCCATCGGCTATATGAAGGATGCTGCGACCAAGTCCTACCTGAAGAAGGGCCAGGATGTCGTTGATATGAACCATAAGGCGATTGACGCCGGCGCTACCGCGTTCGTCAAGATTGACGTTCCGGCTGCTTGGGCTGACGCTGTTGATCCGGAAGATACCCGCGATCTGCAGGGCCGTCCGGAAGTCGTCAAGATGGTCAAGGAAGTTATGGAGCCGATCGGCCGCATGGACGGCGACTCCCTGCCGGTATCCGCTTTTGCGGGCGAGCATATTGACGGCACCTTCGAGCACGGCGCTGCCGCTTACGAGAAGCGTGGCGTAGCGGTTACCGTTCCGTCCTGGAATCAGGATACCTGTGTACAGTGTAACCAGTGTGCCTATGTCTGCCCGCACGCGACTATTCGTCCGTTCGCGCTGACCGAGGAAGAAGCAGCCGCTGCTCCGGCGTCGACCAAGATTGTCGACATCAAGGCCGGCAAGGGCAAGGGCGTTTACAAGTATGCACTGGCTGTTTCTCCGCTCGATTGCATGGGCTGCGGCGTATGTGTTGGCGTATGCCCGACCAAGTCCCTGACCATGATGCCGCAGGAGCAGGAAGCTGCCCAGCAGGATGCGTTCGACTACTGCGTAGCCAAGGTTTCCGAGAAGGCGGACATGTTCTCTGTCAACTCCGTCAAGGACAGCCAGTTCAAGAAGCCGCTGCTTGAGTTCTCCGGCTCCTGCGCAGGCTGCGCTGAGACCTCGTATGCCCGCCTGATTACACAGGTTTGCGGCGACCGTATGTATATCTCCAATGCGACCGGCTGTTCGTCCATCTGGGGCGGCCCGGCTGCTACCAGCCCGTACACCGTTGATGCGAATGGCCATGGCCCGGCATGGGCGAACAGCCTGTTCGAGGATAACGCGGAGCACGGTCTCGGCATGTACTATGGCCAGCTGGCTATCCGTGAGCGCCTGATCTCCAAGCTGGAAGAGATGGCTGCTGCAGAGCAGACCCCGGCTGCGACCAAGGATGCGATTGCCAAGTTCATGGAAACCAAGGACAATGGTGCTGACAATGCAGAGCCGGCCAAGGCTCTGGTTGCCGAACTCGAAAAGGGTGCGGCTGCTGGCTGCGACGCTTGCAAGGAAGTTCTTGCGCATAAGGAATACCTTGCTAAGAAGTCCATCTGGATCTTCGGCGGCGACGGCTGGGCTTATGATATCGGCTTTGGCGGTCTGGATCACGTCCTCGCTTCCGGTCAGGATGTAAACGTTATGGTATTCGACACCGAGGTTTACTCCAACACCGGCGGTCAGGCTTCCAAGGCTACCAACATCGGTGCTGTTGCTCAGTTCGCGGCTTCCGGTAAGACCACCAAGAAGAAGAGTCTCGCTGAGATCGCAATGAGCTATGGTTATGTATATGTTGCGCAGATCGCGATGGGTGCGAACATGAACCAGACCCTGAAGGCGATTGCGGAGGCAGAAGCTTACCATGGCCCGTCCCTCATCATCGGCTACGCTCCGTGTGAAATGCACTCCATCAAGGGCGGCATGACTAACTGCCAGGCTGAGATGAAGAAGGCTGTTGACTGCGGTTACTGGAACCTGTTCCGCTTCAATCCGGAGCTTGCTGAGGAAGGCAAGAATCCGTTCATCCTTGAATCCAAGGAGCCTAAGACTGAGGATTACCGCAAGTTCATGATGAATGAAGCGCGTTACTCGGCTCTGACCCGCTCGTTCCCGGATCGCGCTGAGAAGCTGTTCACGGAATCTGAGGTTGAGTCTACCAAGCGTTATGCACATCTGCAGCGTCTGCAGGCTCTGTACGCTCCCGAGGCGTAAGACCGGTTAAGCACGCAGAAGGCATTGGACTAAAACAAAATGAAGAACCGCCCGCGGAATGATACCGTGGGCGGTTTTTTGTATTTCGCTGGATATTTTCGGCAGATAGGACGGAAACCTCCACAATATTTTGCGTTTTCGCAGCGGCAAACAGCAAAATCCTGTTGCGCAAACAGGGAAAACGCGGTACAATGATAAACAGAAAGGTGGTGCCCGTTTTCATGGCATTCACAGGCTTTAACGCTGCGGGTATTGATTTGCTGCAGCTGAACCGCCTGCAAAACAGCAAGGATTTTTACGAAGAACACAAAGAAGAAATTAAGCAAAAGGTTATTTTGCCGTTTCATGAATTGATTGCACAGATGACGCCCGCGATGCTTGAAATTGATGCGCAGTTTGTGGTCACTCCATCGCGCATGGTATCGCGTGTGCGGCGTGATACACGTTATACGAAGGACAAAACGCTATATCGTTCCAATATGTGGATGTTTTTTCGGCGGAAACGACAGGAGCACGAATCTGTACCGTGCTATTATTTTGAGATACATCCTGAGTTCTGGGGCTTTGGCTGCTGGGGCGCATGGGGCAGAGGGGAAATGGAATCCCTGCGAGAGATGATATTGCATGAGGATAAGCTGTTTCTTGAAGCCTATGACGCAGTGCAGGCCTGCCCGCAGATGCATCTTGACGGAGAAATGTACAAGCGACCGAAGTTTCCGGATGCAAAGCCGCTCTATCATGATTGGCTCAACCGGAAGGAGATTGGTGTGGATTTCCGTGAGACCGAGGACTTTGCGCCGCTGCTGGATGGTTCGTTTGTACAGCCGATGGTGCAAACCATGCAGCGTTTGGCGCCGTTTTACCGTTTCCTGCTGGCAGCGAAAGAACGCGCGGAGGCCGCGCGTCGGGAGGCGGTCCAATGAGGTATGTGGCGCTTGATTTTGAAACCGGCAACGCGTCGCGGCTCAGTGCATGTGCGTTAGGTGTAAGCATTTTTGAAGATTCCGTGTTGGTGGCGGAACAAACGACGCTCATTAAACCACCCGCCCAAGTCGGAAAATTCCACTGGGGAAATGTCCGTGTCAATCATATTAAGGAGTCTATGGTGGTGGATGCGCCTGCATTTGACGTAGTTTGGAGGCAGGGTATAGGAGAATTGGCCGAGGGCAGCGTGCTGGTCTGTCATAACGCCATGTTCGATACGGCGGTGCTGTGCGCTTGTTTGGCGCATTATCATCTTCCTGTACCGGAATGCCGTTATGTGTGTACGGTGAAGGTGGCACAGCGGGTGTGGCCGCAGCTGCAAAATCATAAGCTCGATACGGTATCGCAAGCGCTTGGCATTCCCTTGAATCATCATGAGGCAGGATCGGATGCACGCGCAGCCGGTTTGATTTTGCAGGCTGCCTTGCGCGAGACGGCAAGTGCAGATGCAGATGAGCTGGCACAAAAAATCGGTATGCGTCTGGGACGGATTTCCTGTATGGGAACCGTGCCATGCAGCGTAGCGAAAGAACTTCGGGGCGGGAGAACCGTCCGTTCAACCCAAACCCATGTATAAAGGAGAGAGCAGCTATGAAAAACTATTTGGAAAACATTGATCGGGAAGCCCTTCGTGCACGTGCAGAGCAAATGCTGCGTTATGCGGACGATGCACGCAGTCAGGCGGGCCGCTGGACGGATTATGCGGTATCCAAGGCGCAGAATTTCTCTGTTTTTGATTTTGCGATTTTCAAGGTATGCCTGCTGTCTCTGGGATTATGGCTGGGCACCTGCTTCTCACGCTTTTTCAAGAAATTCCGCGGTGTTCTGTTTGTTGCGTTTGCGGCAAGCTGGCTGTATCTGTTCTGGCGTATTTTCTTTGACTGCGAAGAAGAATAGGCTGCTGCATCATGACGTTGGGTGAAAACCCGGTAGGAGAGGAGTATGTCTGTGGAGGAGCCGACACAGGAAAATAAATCAAAATTTCGCGCGCATCCGCATTACTTTCAATGGGGATTGACAGCGTTTTGTGTCATTGTTTCCAGTTCGATAGTCGTGTTTTTATTACAGTGGCTGCCGATTATCTGGACGATGTTTCAAAAACTGCTTGGCATTCTCAGTCCGTTTATCTACGGTTTTGTAATGGCATATTTGCTGATGCCTGTTTTTAATGCACTGTATAAGAGAATTCAGCCGCCTTTGTCGCGACGTTTGAAAAACGGAACCCGTATTGCGAAAGGATTATGCAGCATTTTGACGCTGTTCATTGGTATTGCCGTGGTGGGAATTCTGCTTTGGATGGTGCTTCCGCAGCTGATAGTGAGTGTTTTCTCACTGCTCGAATCTATGGATACCTATCTCAATGAGATTTCCGGCTGGGTGGCATCCCTGCTTAAGGATAATCCGGTGATAGAGCGTAATTTTCTCCAGCTGTACGAGGAGTTTTCCCAACAGATTGTCAACTGGGTGCAGAATATTGCGCTGCCACAGCTTGTTGCGCTGATGACCGGCGTTGTAACGACGGTTTCTGTATTGTTCGATATTCTGATCGGTATCATCATTGCGCTGTATATTCTCAACAGCAAGGACACGTTTTGCGCACAGGCAAAAAAGATGACGTACAGCTTGTTTTCCATCAACCGTGCGAATCGTATTATGGGGCGCGTAGCGTATGTGCACCGTGTGTTCGGCGGTTTTATCACGGGCAAGCTCATCGATTCTTTGATTATCGGCGTGCTGTGCTTTATCGGCTTGCGTTTGCTGATCGGCTTCGGGCTGATGACAATGGATCAGTCGTATGCACTGCTGATTTCGGTTATCATTGGCGTGACCAATATTATTCCGTTTTTCGGACCGTTTATCGGCGCAATCCCAAGCACCATTCTGATTATGGTAATCAGTCCGGTGCAGGCAGTGTATTTTGTATTGTTTGTTCTGGCGTTGCAGCAGTTTGACGGCAATATCCTTGGCCCCAAGATTCTGGGTAATTCAACCGGTCTTTCGAGCTTTTGGGTTATGTTTGCCATTTTACTGTTTGGCGGTGTGTTTGGATTTGTCGGCATGGCGGTCGGTGTGCCGCTGTTTGCCGTGCTGTACAGTGCGGTAACCGAGGTGGTTTGCAGTTTGCTGAAAAAGCGCGGCTTGTCTATGGATACCAATGACTATCGCGGGCCGCGACGGCTTGATCCGGTTACCGGTGAGTTTGTTGTGATTAAGGAAGAGGAACGTCCGCCGGTTTCGGCGAAGGAGCGTCGTCGTGCGGCGGAAAAAGCACGCGCGCAGAAACAACAAGAGGAACAAAAAAAGGACTGACTTTTGTCAGTCCTTTTTTATGCTGCGGTGCTAGTCGGCAGCATGGCGTCCAGCGCGTCAATCAGTGCCTGTGCATCGCGCAGATGGTGGTTCCACGGTGCGCTTTCGTAGACGAAGCTGTTCTTGCCCAGCACAAAATTCAGCGGTTTTCCTTTGTAGTGTGCGTAGATTTCGTATTGCACGGTATCGAGCGAGTAGCTTTGTTGATAAAACGGCAGGCGGGACGCTTTGCAGGATGTGAGCAATTCTGACAGCTGCGTCAAATTGATTTGCGAGGTGAGATCTTCAAATTCTGCATTGCCGATCATGCGCTGCACACGCCAAACCTCTAGCTGTTCAGCCTGCGGTGCGACAGAATAGGGCGTCAGCACAAAGGCCAGTGCACCACACAGCGTAAGAACACATAACAAAACAATCATCGGTTTCTGTTTCATGATAGGCACGCTCCTTTGTCTGTTGCTGTCCCGTAGAGCAAACAAGGGCCGAAAAAATGGTTTCGGCCCTTGTAAGTTCAGTGTTCAGAGAATACGCAGGGGAGAAATTACTTCAGGCCCGCGGTAATAATCGCCATCTGATAAACCTCATCCGCGTTGCAGCCGCGGGACAGGTCGTTGATCGGCGCGTTCAGACCCTGCAGGATCGGACCATATGCTTCGAAGCCGCCCAGACGCTGCGCAATCTTATAGCCGATGTTGCCGGCATTGATATCCGGGAAGATAAAGGTGTTCGCCTGACCGGCTACCGGGGAACCCTTGCACTTGGTCGCAGCAACGACTGGGGAGAAGGCTGCGTCGAATTGCAGCTCACCGTCAACAGCAAGCTCCGGTGCAGCGGCCTTGGTCTTTTCGGTCGCGTTACGCATCATATCAACCGTATCGCCCTTACCGGAACCCTTGGTCGAGTAAGACAGCATGGCAACCTTGGGGTCGATGCCAAAAGCCTTGGCAGTCTTGGCGGTCTCGATGGCGATTTCAACCAGATCGTCCTCGCCCGGATTGATGTTGATTGCGCAGTCGCCCATAGCATACATCTCGTCGCCGCCGTCTTTTGCGTCACGGCGCAGAATGAAGCAGGAGCTTACGATCTTATTGCCCGGCTTGGTCTTGATAATCTGGAGCGCAGGACGAACGGTATCTGCCGTGGAGTAAGTAGCACCGCCGAGCAGGGCGTCCGCCTTGCCCATCTTAACCAGCATTGTGCCGAAATAGTTGCCCTTTGCGAGCGAAGCGCGGCACTGCTCCTCGGTCATCTTGCCTTTGCGCAGTTCGACCATCTTGGCAACCATTGCATCCATTTCCGGATAGGTCGCAGGATCAATGATTTCCATTCCTTCGATATCGAAGCCGCCAGCCTGCGCTGCTGCTTTCACTTCGTCCACATTACCAACCAGAATGGAATCCAGCAGACCGTCCTTCTTCAGACGGGAAGCAGCTTCCAGAATACGGGGATCGGAGCCTTCGGTAAATACGATCTTGCGCTTGTCAGCCTTCAGCGTAGCAATCAGATTTTCAAACATGTTGCATTCTCCTCCATTTTAATGGGTTTGTCCGGCGCAAAAGATGGCCGTGGACAAACTATTGTATCCACATTATACACCCTGTCACCAGCGCTTCACAAGTATTATTTGAGTAGATTTTGGGCAATTTCTGTAACGCTTCATGTAAAGACTGGATTGGTAAAAAACTGGGCAAAATAGGAGTGGAAAGGATGTGATGAGATGCAGGTGATACGGTATTTGAATGGCAGACGCTTGCATGGCATAATGCCGCCGCTGTTGCTGGACCGGGAAGGAATCGGCGCTTTGCTGGGTGTCGCGCGCAGCAGGCAGCAGCTTCCATTGCCTGACTCGGCCCCCTCTGCTATACTGGAAACGGAGGGATGCAGTCTCGGAAGGGATGAAATATGAAGCATACAGCGCTTTACTTGCGCGTTTCAACCGAGGCACAGGCGGATGAAGGCTATTCGCTGGCAGCGCAGGCGGAAAAGCTCGAGGCATACTGCCGCATGAAAGGAATTGCGCAGTTTGAGCGTTATGTAGACGGCGGCTTTTCCGGTTCCAATCTGACACGACCGGCAATCACTCAGTTGGTGGAGGCAATACGCGCCGGTAATGTGGAGCGCGTGGTAGTTTACAAACTGGACCGTCTCAGCCGCAGTCAGAAAGATACGCTTTACCTCATCGAGGACGTTTTTTTGCCGCATGGCGTGGATTTTGTATCCATCAATGAGAATATTGATACCGGCAGTCCATACGGGCGCGCAATGATTGGTATTTTGTCTGCTTTTGCGCAGCTCGAGCGAGAAAACATTTTTTTGCGTACCCGCATGGGCATGGTGGAACGTGTTAAGCAGGGCTATTGGCCGGGCGGCGGCAAAATCCCGTTTGGGTATGACTACGACGCGGATAAGGGGATTCTGGTGCCGAACAGTGACGCAGAAACCGTGCGTGAAATCTATGCGCGGTATCTGGAGGGACAGTCGACCGGGCGGATTGCGCGTGAACTGGGGCTGAAATATGAACATCTTGTGCGGCAGATTCTCTTGCGGGAGAGCAACACAGGGGTGATAGTTTATCGTGGGGAGACGTATTCCGGGAGGCACGAGCCGCTCATTGATAAAAAAACGTTTGAACGCGTTCAGCAGCGTTTACAGCGTGTGGACAAACCGCGTGCTGCCTCATCCGGTAAACTGCTGACCGGGCTTCTGGTGTGCGGGCATTGCGGAGCGAAAATGCGTTACCAGAAATGGGGCGGTGCAGGCGATAAGTTGGTATGCTATTCGAGAGATAAATCCAAGCCGCATCTGGTGCACGATGCGAACTGCCCGAACCGCGGCGTGATGGCGCGGCAGGTGGAGTCGGTCGTCATCCGTGATTTGTCCCGACTGGCCGCTGAGCCGGTTTCGCCGCGCGGCAGCAAGAAAGAGCCTGCAGAATGCCGGCATGCGCTCGAGCGCGCACAGCGCAAGCTGCGCCGCTTATATGAGCTGTTTGCGGAAGGGGAGGATGATACCCTGCGGGACGCGATAGCTCGCGCTAGGCGGGAATGCAGTCGTGCAGAGCAGGCGTTGGAGTGTGCCAAGCAGGCAGAGCGGCAAGAGGAGCAGGATGCCGCGCGACAGGCGCTGCAAACAATAGGCTCTTGCTGGGACCGGCTGAGCGATGTGGAGAAGCAGGCACTGGTGCGTGCCTGCGTGCAAAGAATCGTACTGCAAAACGATAAAATAGAGATATTTTATGTGATTGAAGGCGCAGAGGTGCGTCAATCCTCTGCGGGATAGCTGTTTTCGACTTTGTATGTTCATGCCGATGATTATTGGGGAAATTCGGAGGTATCTGCGCGATAACAGCGCGCTGCGAGTGTCGCGCAGTCTGCGGGACACCGCTTACAAGGCACTGCAGGCCAAGGAGGCGTTTGTGCGCGAGCATCAGCGTGAGCCGGACATTGTGGAGCTGGCAAAGCTGATGGATATGCCGAAGGAAGAGGTTGTACTGGCGTTGGACGCCATCCTTGACCCGGTCTCGCTGTTTGAACCGGTGTTTCATGACGGCACGGATACAGTCTGCGTGATGGATCAGGTAGGGGATAATAAAAATACCGATGAGCAGTGGCTTGCCAGCATTGCATTGCGGGAGGCTATTGACAGCTTGAACGAGCGGGAGAAACGCATCATCCGTCTGCGGTTTTTCGAAGGGCGTACTCAGATGGAGGTGGCCGACGAAATCCACATTTCACAGGCGCAGGTGTCCCGTCTGGAAAAGGGAGCGCTGGAGCATATTCGAAAACGCATATAATAGGAAAAAAGCAGGCCGTTTCTGGCCTGCTTTTGCGATATTTGGATTTATCGGGTATCGGAAGCACTGTTGATGGGCGTGGTACCAAAGGTGACACGCGAGGAGGGAATCCCTTGACGGGACATATAGCCAGTCAATAACTGTACGGTTTGCGCCGTGTTACGGCTGTGGTGCAGTCTGAGGATAACGGTTGCAGTGGTTGAAGCAAATTGCTGCGCGGTGGTAGCGTAAGCGCGTGCCGAGGACTGTGTATCGTCTCCACAATTGAGAGTAGTATCCCACAGTCGATAGCCTGCTCCGGTTAATGCATCGCGCTGCGCCTGTGTCAGCTTGTTGCAGCCGGTATCGTTGGAGACAATGCGGGCGGATACACCGGTCAGAAAGTTCAGCCGATCGTTGGCGGCAGTCAGCGAAGCGAGCATATCCTCGGATGAAGTTTGTTCATTTGCATTAAGCAGAAGGGCAGGGGTATGTCCCTCTGCGACAATGCGGCGGATTACGTCGTCCGGCCAGGTAGAGGTATCGGTCGGCAGGAAAAATGTTGCCAGTCGTCCGGCGCTTTGCAGTGCATCCAAGATAGCGGGTGTTGTGCTGGTCGTTGGTGCGCCGTAAAAGGTTAAGTACACACGGGCAGGCTTTTGAGCAGGCTGCTCTTCTACCTCTGGAATGGGCGGCTCCGTCGGCTGCGGCGGCGTGGGCGGCACATTATCCGAGGGTTGGGAAGGCGTAATGCCCTTATATGCATTAATTGCGCTTTCGATAGCGCTGCCTTGAGTGGAGGCAAAAGAAGAGTCACTGGAGGCAGAACCGTCCGTGATTCGAAGCACAGTTTCGCCATAGGCAGACAGCGTGGAATAGCTCAATCCAAATTTGCCGCAGCACAGCTTGACGGGCACATAAATCGAGCCGTTCATATCATAAGCCGGGGTGGAATAGCTATTCAGATTCTGGTCATATACATATCCTTCTGTGGTGGAAAAGCTGAGTGTTTCGCCGCCGGAAGACAGGTTCAGTACATTATCCTCGTTGGAAGCCGAAACCCCCAGAGAAGAGAACACGCTATATGGGACATACAGTTCACCGCCCAGCCGTGTCGGCATGGTGCTGTCGGACAAGGGCAGAAGCGTATCGTTGACCGCGGTTAATGTCAGTGCGTGGGCCGGTGCGGGGAGCATAACGATAATGAAAGCTGCGCAGAGCACAAGGCTGAGCAGCTTTTTCAGCTTGCGTGGGATACGCGGTCACTCCTTTCAGCAAATTATACGAACATATTATAACAAAAAGCAGATGGTTTGTCATCCTTCTTGTAAAAAAACGCCTTGCTTTATCTTGGCAAAGTGCTATAATGAAAGGGTACAAAACCTATAACAGAAAGAGTGAATCCACCATGCTGCAGATCAGAACACAGCTCACAGACCAAAAAAAGCCCAAGCCGGATGAAAATAAACTGGGTTTCGGCATCTATTATACCGATCATATGCTAATCATCGACCATGATGAGGAGCAGGGCTGGCATAACGCCCGTATCGTGCCGTACGAGCCGCTGTCGATTGATCCTGCGGCGATGGTGCTGCACTATGCGATGGAATCCTTTGAAGGCTTGAAGGCTTACCGCACGCCGGATGGCTCCATCCAGTTGTTCCGTCCGGACAAGAACGCGCAGCGTATGATCAATACCAATCATCGTATGTGCCTGCCCAGTCTGCCGGTAGAGGATTTTGTGCAGGCGGTCAAGGCAATCGTGTCTGTGGAGAAGGATTGGGTACCGCATCAGCCGGGTACCAGCCTGTATATCCGCCCGTTTGTCATTGCGACTGAGCCGCACCTCGGTGTGCGTCCGTCCAAGACCCATCAGTTCATCATCATCTGCTCGCCGGTTGGCGCGTATTACTCCACCGGCATCAACCCGGTCAAGATTTTTGTTGAGGATGAGTATACCCGCGCTTGCCCGGGCGGTACTGGCTTTACCAAGTGTGGTGGCAACTATGCGGCCAGCTTGATTTCGCAGGTTAAGGCACACGACCTTGGTTACGAACAGACCCTGTGGCTGGACGGCGTAGAGCATAAGTATGTTGAAGAGGTTGGCTCGATGAACTGCTTCTTCAAAATTGACGGCACGGTTTATACTGCTCCCTGTGTGGGCACGGTATTGCCGGGCGTGACCCGTATGAGCTGCATCGATCTGCTCAAGCACTGGGGTATTCCGGTATCTGAGGAACGCCTGCCGATTGTGGATGTCATGAAGGCATCTAAGGACGGTAAGCTCGAAGAAGTGTTCGGCACTGGCACGGCGGCGGTTATCTCTCCGGTGGGTGAGCTGCGCTATGAAGGCGATGTGGCTTACATCAACAATGGCGAGATCGGTCCTATCACCCACAAGCTGTATGACACACTGACCGGTATCCAGTGGGGTACGCTGCCCGATGAGCTGGGCTGGACAGTCAAGGTAGACTAATCAAGCGGTTTTTCTGAAAAAGCAAACGCCCTTCAACGCATTATGCGTCGGAGGGCGTTTTTTGCATGCCTGTTTAAAAGAACTGCAGTTGGCCGTCTGCCAGATTGATGATTCGCAGACCGCTTTGTGCTGCCATACGGACGGTCTGCGCGGTACCGCCCGGTTTTCCGTCAAAATAGCAGATGAGCAGGGAGGAGGCGTCGACCATAAAGCGATTGCGCGCCGCATAGCATCCGGTGTAATAATCGCGGGACAGGGCGAATACGCGGTCGGCTGCAAGCAGACAATGATTGAAGCGTCGCTTCCATTCGGGAGGGTAGCGGTCGGCCTGACGGTCAAACGGAATGGCACAGAAC
>DYCA01000028.1:0-5351 GCA_019418305.1 Clostridiales bacterium | reverse complement strand
GCCCATAGGTCAAGACCGGTGGACATACCGGAAAAAAATACAAAATTTCCTTGTGCTGAGGCATTTGCAATTGCGTGGTCAAGCGCGGCAGTCAATGTGCCGATGCGAGGATCGTTCGCAGAAAAGGGCATTTTCTCGACACGATAGCCTGAAAAGCAACAGGTTGCGGCACGGTTGGTCTGCATTTTCACCCCTCCAATCAGAACAAATGTTCTATTATTGACAGTATACATCACCGCAGAGGAAAACGCAAGTTGTAAATACGAAAAAAAGCTGGTACAATAATAAAAACTGCGGAGGAAAGAGGAGGGTGCCATGAACGGACAAAACCGCTTTTTCTATTTGGTCAAGCGCATGGTTTACCGGTATTTTTCGGATGGCATTCCACAGGCGGCAGCAGAATTGTCATATTTCCTGCTGTTTTCGCTTTTTCCGCTGTTGATTTTCCTGAACGCACTTCTGGCTCGATTGAATTTGTCGATGGAGGGGATTGAACCGGTGCTGGAAATGCTGCCCAAGAGCTTGCAGCAGTTAATTGTTTCTTATTTGGAGCAGCTTGCGGCAACGCCGCCGGTCAGTCCCATGCTGATTGGTATTGGGTTGACGTTGTATTTCCTCTCGCGCGCAGTGCGCTCGATGATGCGCACAGTCAATGATATTTACCATGTTGAGGTTGCGCGTGGTATGATTTGGGATGTGCTGATTTCGTTCGGCATCACGGCGGGCTTTTTGGTATCGGTTGTGTGCAGCTTTGTGCTGGTCGTTGCGGGCAAAGCATTGATTCGTCTGCTGCCGCGTCTGGCGCCGATTCCGCAGCCGGTACTCAATATGACGCATGACGCCAGCTTTTGGGTGATGATTCCGTTCATCTTTGTATTTTTGATGTTGTTTAACCGCATTGTACCCAATCTGCATCTGAAGTTTCGAGAGGTGTGGCCGGGGGCATTGTTTTCTTTGGTGGCATGGCTGCTGGTTTCGTGGGGCTTTTCGTTTTATGTGGATAATATGGCAAGCTATTCTGTGCTGTACGGCTCGCTTGGCGCTATCATTGTGCTGATGCTGTGGCTGTATATTGTTAGCATGATTCTCTTAATGGGTCCGCAGCTTAACCACACCTTGGTGGTCATGCGGCTGTATCGGCTGGAGAACGAAAAGCATATTGATTGAAAAGTTTCACTTGGTTCATAGAAAAAAAGGAGGACAAGAAAATGAAAGTTGTAGCGATCAATGGTTCGCCGCGAAAGGGCGGCAACTGCGCGCAGATGCTGGAAGTGCTCGGCGGTGTGCTGGCAAAAGAGGGCATCGAGTTTGAAGTATGTCAGCCGGGTGCAAAGGTGCATCCGTGCATGGCATGCTACCATTGCCTGAATAACAATACGCTGCGCTGTGTACAGGCGGATGACGGTGTCAACGAAATTATCGAGAAATGCATTGCGGCAGATGCGATCGTGTTGGCCTCGCCCGTGTATCACGGCGGTATTGCGGGGAGTATGAAGTGCGTGATGGATCGTATCATGCTGGCGGCTTGCTGCGGTGAAAACCAGTTTCATCATAAGGTCGGCGCGGCGCTGTGCACGCTGCGTCGTTCGGGCGGCATGGAGACGTATCAGCAACTGCTCGGTTTGATGGATGCGATGGAAATGGTGCTGGTCACTTCGGATTACTGGAACGCTGTGCATGGAGCGGACATTGGTGAGTGCAAGCAGGATATTGAGGGGGTGGAAGTCATTGAAAAACTCGGCCGTAATATCGCATGGATGCTAAAGGTCATCGATAAAGCAGGAATCGCCCCGCCGGAGACACATAGCCGCACCATGTTCAACTACATTCGATGATACAAAGGAAGGCACGCATGTGCCTTCCTTTTTCAATTGGGACTGGCGGTTGCATTCGGATATGCAGCTGGAAAAATATTGAATTCTAAACAAAATTCACAGTTTATTAACAGGATGTTACCGAATTGTCGTTGAAGCCTTGCGTATTTCCAGATACAATATATACATGGGATAGTATATAATGGAAAGGTGGATACTATATGACGGCAGAACACGATATCTTGCAGGTCACGCCGCGGGTAGAGGCGTTGGCGTCGCTTTGTGCGAGGCATGATCACATAGACGCTGCGCTGTACAAAGAGTACGATGTAAAGCGTGGCTTGCGTGACCTGAATGGTGAAGGCGTGCTTGCGGGACTGACACACATATCGGATATCATCTCCAAAAAAGAGGTAGACGGTCAGCTGGTTCCCTGTGATGGCGAGCTGTATTATCGCGGCATCAAAATCAATGATCTGGTGCAGGGATTTATCCGGGATGGGCGCAAGGGCTATGAGGAAGTCACTTATCTGCTGCTTTTCGGTGAATTGCCGGATGCAAAGCGGCTGAGCGATTTCAAAAATCTGTTGGCGCAGGGACGCACCCTGCCAACGAACTTTACGCGTGATGTCATCATGAAGGCGCCGACGCACGATATGATGAACAGCCTTTCCCGCAGTGTGCTGACGCTGGCATCCTATGATAATAATGCCGATGAAATCACACTGCCCAATGTGCTGCGTCAGTGCCTGATGCTGATTTCAGTGTTCCCCATGCTTGCGGTCTATTCATACCATGCGTATAATTATTATGAGCGCGGCGAAAGTATGTACATCCATTATCCATCGGATAGCTTGTCCACGGCATCCAACTTCTTGCGCATGTTGCGGCCGGATATGCAGTATACACCATTGGAGGCCAGCGTGCTGGATCTGGCGCTGGTGCTGCATATGGAGCATGGCGGCGGCAATAATTCTTCGTTTACCACCCATGTGGTCACCTCATCGGGCACGGATACGTATTCGGCGATTTCTGCAGCACTCGGCTCACTCAAGGGGCCGAAGCATGGCGGCGCAAACTATAAGGTCGTTCAGATGTTTGAGGATTTGAAGAAGAATGTGACGGATACGACCGATGAAGAAGCCGTAGCAGATTATCTGGGCCGTTTGCTGCGCCGGGAGGCGTTTGACCGCAAGGGCCTTATTTACGGCTTAGGCCACGCAGTTTACTCCATCTCCGATCCCCGTGCCGAGGTATTTAAGTCTTTCGTCGGGCAGCTGGCCCATGAAAAGGGCAGGGATGCAGATTTTGCGCTTTATTCTCTTGTTGCGCGACTCGCGCCTGAGGTGATCGCGCATGAACGTCACATCTATAAGGGCGTTTCGGCAAATGTTGATTTCTATTCCGGTTTTGTGTACTCCATGCTGGGATTGCCGCCCGAACTGTACACCCCGGTGTTTGCGATCGCCCGTATTGTCGGCTGGAGCGCGCATCGGCTCGAGGAGTTAGTGAATACGGACAAGATTATTCGTCCGGCTTATCGCTGTGTGCAGCCGGCAACGGGATACGTGTCGCTCAAAGATCGTTGACCATAGATTTGGATGGGAGGAAGAAAAATGCAGTCAATTGGATTTATTGGCGTAGGTGTAATGGGACGTTCCATGGTGAAGAATCTGCTCAAAGCAGGTTACGAGGTGGCGATTTATTCACGTACCAAATCCAAGCTGGAGGATTTTCTGGCAGAAAACAATGTGACATGGTGTGATTCTGCGGCAGAGTGTGCATCCAGCAGAGATGCGGTGATTACGATGGTGGGCTATCCAAAGGATGTTGAGCAGGTTTACTTTGGACAGGAGGGTATTCTTGCAGCCGCCAAGCCGGGTACCTATTTGATTGACATGACAACAACTGACCCAAAACTGTCCGTTCGAATCTATGAAGAAGGCGCAGAGGGTGGTCTGCACGTGCTCGATGCGCCGGTTTCGGGCGGTGATACAGGCGCAAAGAATGGTACATTGTCCATCATGGTAGGCGGTGAGGAAGCGGATTTTCAAGCCTGCCTGCCGCTGTTTGAGGCAATGGGTAAGCAGATTGTATACGAAGGTCCGGCAGGAGCGGGTCAGCATACCAAGATGGCGAACCAGATTGCCATTGCGGGCACGATTGCAGGCGTCAGCGAAGCGCTGGCCTATGCCGAGCGAGCAGGACTGGACACGCAGAAAATGCTGGACAGCATTTCCAAGGGCGCAGCCGGTTCGTGGCAGATGGAAAACCTGATGCCCAAGATGATGCGGGAGGATTATGCGCCCGGATTTTTCCTGAAGCATTTCATCAAGGACATGAAAATTGCGCAGGGACAGGACTTTGGCTCTCTGCCTGTACTCGAGCGGGTCTGCACGATGTACGGCGATTTGGAGGCTGAAGGGATGGGTGATTTGGGAACGCAGGCGCTCATCCGCTATTATCGGGGAAATAACGAGTAAACCAAATAGGAACACAATAAAGGCTCGGAACCATTCGGTTCCGAGCCTTTATTTCATGCTGCGATGCTTAGTCGATGTCCAGCGCATCCTTTACCTTGTCCCAGAAGCCTTTGCGTTTGCTCTGGTTTTCGTCTGTAGAGGTCGATTCAAACTCCCGCAGCAGTTTTTTCTGCTTTTCGGACAGGTTTTTCGGCACTTCAATGGTCACACGGACATATTGGTCACCGCGTCCGCGGCCGTTTACATTTTGAATACCCTTGCCCTTCATGCGGAATACCGTGCCGGTCTGTGTACCCTCGGGCACCTTATACTCGACACGTCCGTCGATGGTAGGCACCTGCAGCGTGTCGCCCAGTGCTGCCTGCGTAAACGAAATTGGAATATCCACATAAACGTCCTGGCCCTCGCGAGTAAAAATGGGATGCGGACGGATGGAAATGGTCACGAACAGATCGCCTGCCGGACCGCCGTTGATACCTGCGTTGCCCTGACCGCGCTGCTGGATGGATTGTCCTTCATCAATACCGGCCGGAATATTCACCTTGAATTTGCGTGTCTTGCGCACACGGCCTGCGCCGCCGCACTTGCTGCACGGCTTTTTGATAATCTTACCCGTACCGCGGCAGTTCGGGCAGGCTCCCTGTGTTTGGAACATGCCGAGCGGTGTGCGCTGCGTTTGTGTCACGACACCGGTACCGCGGCAGTTCGGGCAGGTTTCCGCACTGGTGCCTTTTGCAGCGCCGGTACCGCCGCATTCATCGCAAGCCTCAATGCGGTTGACCGATATTTCCTTTTCGCAGCCAAACGCCGCTTCTTCAAAGGAAAGTATGATATTCTGTCGAATGGATTCGCCGCGCTGGGGCGCGTTGCGGCGCTGAGAACGTCCGCCGCCAAAACCGCCGCCAAAGAATGAGCCGAACAGGTCGCCAAGGTCGCCCATATCAAAGCCGCCGAAGCCGCCGGCGCCTGCACCGCCGCCGTAGCTCGGGTCAACACCTGCAAAGCCGAACTGGTCGTACTTAGCGCGCTTCTCCTTGTCGGACAGCACTTCGTA
>DYCA01000027.1:3923-19924 GCA_019418305.1 Clostridiales bacterium | reverse complement strand
TTTGCCCGTGATGACCGGCGCATACTGCTTGGCGGTCGTGAGGTATTTGCTCTTATCCCAGTTGCATTTAATCATGGCCTGATTAAACTCTGCCATGGTTTTGTTCCACTGCGTAATGGCGCTACCGCTGGCAGACGTTGTGCTTTCCGTGTACGGCGCATCCGTGTCGATGCGGACGCTTGCCGTCGCATTGTCATAGCCCACGCCAAAGTCCACCTGCTTGCCGATATCACGCAGCTTCACATAGTTGTTGCCGTCGATCTGGTAGGCGGTCATGTTGACCTGTACGCCATCCACCGTGATGCGCTGGTCACTGACCTTAGCCACCGCGCCGCTTGCCGCCGTATCCGAGATACCCTCGGTGCTGGGGGTGGTGCGCGCCGTGCTGATCTCAACAGTCTGCGTCTCGCCGTTCCACTCCACGCCGAAGCCTACAAGCGTACCAATATCGCGCAGTTTGAAGTAATTGTTGTCCGCAATATTGTAGCCCGTAGGATAGACACGGGCGTCGTTAACGTATACCGCCTGACCTTTTTCACGGGTGGGAACAGCTGCTACCGCACTGGCAGCACCAGCAAACGGTACTGAGCCGACTACCATAGCCGCACTGAGCGTCGCTGCAATAATGTTCTTTTTCATATCTGAAGACCTCCGTTCTGGTCTGGTTTTTATCTCTCTTTTCTATGTCTTTATTATAGCAGATTTTACCAGAGCAGTCAACGAAAAATAACAAAAATAAAACATATTTCTGCTTTAAGTTTGCAATTCTATTTAATTTATCAGATATTCCGAACAAATCACAGCTTGTGGATAACTTTCAAAATTCACCAGAACAGAGCCAATTTTCGTGGAGAAAGATCTATGCCTTAACTGAGACTTTCGACCAGGCAGTTAGACCGCAGCAGCCTGCACACACCAGCGGTAGGTCTGAGCCTGATCGGGTACGCAGGTGACAAGCGTCAAGATGTTTTCATTCGTGGGGTTGAGAACATCGACCTCATACTTGGAAATCTTGCGCACGCTGTAAACCTCGTAGGTGCGAGTGCCATATACGGTAGTATAAGTAATTTTGGAACCGGCAGACAGATTCCAGATTCCAGCGAAATAACCGTAGCTACCTCTGTTGTGGCCGCAAAAACCAACATTGCCATCCCATGCGCTGGTACCCTCAAAGTGCGCCACGCCCAGCCGCAGATTGCTGACTGTTTCACCGTCGTACACTTTCTTTGTCACACCGAGCGCCGGGATGGACAGTGTACCAATACTGCCGTCTGCATAGGCCATACCGTCTACCGGGGTGTAGCCGGAGCCAACCGCTGCATCGGCTCCACCGCCAGTATAGCCGCCTGTTGCAGTGCCCGTATCGCCATAGATCGGCTCATTGCTGACTGTACTGCCCTCAACATCAGGCGGCATGACGATCTCACCGCCACCTGTCACTGTGCCGTTTTCCGTCACACCCGGCGCAAAACCGGCCTGTGTGCTGTGCGGGAACATCGGTTCCACTCCAGAGATATCAGGCGTCAACAATTCTCCCGTTCCCAGCACATCAGCCGATGCCGATCCAAATTCGGGCGGTACAAAGGCGCTGTCTTTACTGATGTTAACATTGACCTCATCATCACCGATCACCGTAACCGGCTCCGTTGACGTTGGTTTTCCGAAGTTGCCGCTGGATGGCGCATCGTATGTATACGAAAGATTAGCCGCCAAGGCCGGGGTACTCAGCATCATCGTCAATGCTATCGTACTGCACAGAGACGCCCGCAGAGCCGTCCGTGGTTTCCTGCCCATCTGATTCTGCCGCTGTCTCTGCGAAATCATCCTCAGTCTCAAGCTGTTCATCTGTGAAGCCATCATCGTCTTGCGGAGCGGCCAACAACGCCATACGCTGCTGTTCCTTCCGTTGCCTTCTGCTGCGAATTGCGGCTTTGATTTTTTCCAAGGGGCCAAAAATGTGCTGCTCCTGCCGCAGCTTTTCATCATCGGCCTGCTTCTGTTTTTTCTTTTCACGCATCTTCATCTCCGTTTCTCTGATTGTTTGCTGCATTTTGCCGCCCGCCTGTGCTGCCATGGCCTGCATCTGCATCACCATTCGTTTACATGCTGGTGGCCGCAACGCAAAAATCATCATCAAAATACCAAATACAGCACACAGCACCCAGCTGATCGGTGTGTTACCTGTACTTTCATCCACCGGCTGCACATCCTGTTCCGGCGGCAGAAGATTGGTCAGGTCAGGCGGCTCGGTATTGTCCTCCGGTTCGATCACAATTGGTTCACCGCTGTAAACCGCAATGTAGCGCATGCAGTCGTTGTTTCGGTGAGAAACCTCGCCAGCATAGGTCGCGGTCACGGTATAGCCAGTCGTGCGGCTGGAGGTTGCTGTGCCTGTGTAGGTCACAACTGCCGTATAGGTGGTTTCCATTGTACCGAGATTGTCCGTTTCCTCGGTTTCAGGTGTCCATTCGATATCACTGAATGTCAGCGTGTGACCGTTATCCTCAATGGTTTTAGGGATATCCGTCATATCCATTTCCGGCATATTCGGGTATTCACGCGCTGCTGACAGTGCTTCCGATACGCTTTCCGTACCCGCAACCTTTGTAGAGATACTGGAGACATCCAGATAGGCCGTGCCGCTGTAACCATCATCTGTTGTGACCGGCTTGCTTTTCGGCAGCAGCGCCATTACGTCGTTTGAATTATCCGATGTAGAAGATACTGTCACGGTCTCCGAGTGCATCTTACGGTCGATATCTGGCATTTCAATGCGCAGCATATCCTGAAACGTATAGTGCATATCGCCGCGATCAAAATCGTCTTGTGGGATCTGATCGGGCGATGTCCCGGTTGGCACATCGTAGATCTTCTTACAGGTAAGGCCGTCTGCACTTACCTGAACATCGACCGGAAAGTAAGCGCTGTTTTCGCCTTGTGTGGAAGTGACGCCTGCGTTTGCAGACTCTGCCTGTACTGATGAAGCAGCTGAAGCAGTATCTTCCTGTGCCAGCGCTGCGGCCTGTACAGGAGACAGGCAGGCCAGCAGCAAGGCGGCGGACGCGCAAAATATCCTGATCTTCATTTGACTTTTATCATTCCTCTCTTATTTTACCATTGGATTTTTTCCAGTCGGCGGCTGAAAAGTATGCTGCGGCTGTTTGAGATGCTGCGGCTCATGGGCGAGGCGGTCTTTGATACTCGCTATTCTGTCACGCACTGACGGCTTACCATCTGTACGAGCTGCATGCTTTTCTCGATACTGTGTTCGTTTTTCAGAAGTTGCTACCCGTGTTGCATCTTTGTCCTGCGAGCGCTCTGGCATACCCAGCGCCCGACCCAGTTCATCCTGTATCGCGTGTAATTGGGTACGGCACTGTTCCAATCCCGCGCCACTCGCCAATGCTGCGCGGATTTGATCCAGCCGGGACAGCATACCGTCTGCCTGTGCCTGTGGCAATTTAGTCGTAGTCGTTGTTGATGCCGGTCCGTGCTGATTCATAATCTCGGATTTCACCGATTCGCTCTCTGACAGACCGGCATCCACGTTTTTTTCACTCACCTCTGCCGTAGCACCGATTCTCTCCCGCACAATGTTTACCAGTTTTGCATCTTCCGCCCTTACAATGACGTCCACCGTATCCGGATTCTTGGGGTCTCGAACAAAAGTGCACATCACGCCATACTCTTTTGCCAGTTTGGAAAATTCCTGCATTTTTTCTGCTGCCAATGGGAAGCTGGTGGGTGTGCCGGATTGAATTATCTTCTCAATATCTGTCTTTCCCGCGATCTGCTTCTCGTTGCGAAGCAGGGCTACCAGCAGTGCTGCGATATTCACCGCTCCGTTTGATGCCATCCTGATCGCGCATTCCGTTACCATCAGTTCCATGCGTAAAATCTGGTCTGCTGCTGTACTTTCCGGGTTCATATTGATCGCCTCCTATTCTTACTTCGATCCGTTTCTGTTCCGCTGTAGCCGCATCCAACCGCGCCTTGATAGCCGGTGCGGTATTCTGGATAACATTGCATAAACGTTGCTCCTTCCGCAGCCTGCGCAGTTCAGCGGTCAACTGCTTTGTTTCGGTCTGCAATGCAGCGTGATCGGTTTCCGGCCTGCACCTATCCGCATACAATCGTGCGCGGCGGTCTGTCAGGATATCAATTTCATCGGCAACCGCATCTGCATACAATGCAACGTCGTTTCGGGTACTCAACTGGTGGTCGCGCAGGAAATAATACTGCTTAGTATAGCGATCCAACTTTTTCAGTTCAGACATTATTTCACCGCGTACTTTTCTCGGCGCTTTTCGTTTTTTTACCTTTCCCAGCATATACAAATAGCGCCAATATAAAGCACGGAAGCCGTGTAACTTTTTGCGTTTTTGGGGCGCTGCGGTGTGCGGCATGGGATAATACTTTTTGCGCTGACCAAGTTTTTGCTGCTGCATCTGTATCCGCTGGATATTCTGCACAACATGGCCGCGCTGCGCTGCGATCCGCGCTGCGAGCTGCCGGGGCGTATAGTCCTCGCCCAGCGATTTCAGGCGGATGAACCGCTCGCCGTTTGGATGCCGGATCGTAACGTATTTCCGCTTTTCGTTGAGCCGAATTTCATATCCGCGCCCACGCAGCATATCCCAAAAATCATCCATGGTGCGTGCCTGCGCCAGTATCACATCAATATCCTCACGGATCATGCTGCGAAGTGTAGGTCGGTTTTCTTTCTCCGCACGCCATTCCGCATAATGCTTTCCGGCTTTGACACTTGGATTCTGAATAACAGATAACCCATGTGCTTTGCAAATCTCATCAGAGATACCGCGTAATTCGTAAAAGGTCGCTGGCGTGGATTGATATTTATGTCCATCTACAAACGACACTGAATTGACTATGATGTGATTGTGAATGTGAGCGCGATCTGTATGCGTACCAATCACGACCTCATAATCATTAGCAAAGCATCGCTCGATAAATTCACAGCCAAGCTGGTGCGCCTGTTCTGGCGTTACCTCACCCGGCTTAAAGGACTGGATAAAATGAAACCCCTGTACCTTGTCTGTTTTTTTGAAATGCCGTTTCGTTTCGAGCATCTGCGTATATGCGACTTCGCACGAACAATTAAAAGCAGAAGTTAACGTATCTTTGATTCCATGCAAACTGTGAAAACCGGAACAGGCAGTTTTCTCCGTATTCTGCACGTATGCGACGCGCTTATCCAACCGCTGACGAATGACATGTATTTTGAGAACTGCCATTATTCCAGCCGTTCCAGCATTTGTTCAAGCTTTTCCTGTTCCGCAGAAATTTGAAGCAGGGTTTCCTTGGAAACCTTACCTGAAATATGCGCCAGCCGCGCTATCTGGTTGATATTTCGACCTACACCACGAACCTGCCGCTGGATATCACGCACAAACTCAGGTGATAAAACTTTGACTTCACCAGAAAGGATCAACACTCGAAAAAACTTCGACATAGACATTCCGCTATCCTTCACTTTTCTCTTTAAGAGAGAATGCTCTTCGTCATTCAAGCGGATGATGATTTGATTTGCGCGTCTGCGCATTTACGTTTTCCTCCGTTCTGTCCGTTTGGGGGTCTTAGGGGGCTGCGCCCCTTAACAAGCGTGTTTTGGCTATCCAAAACACTATGCTTGCGAGGACATCAGATTTTACTTAGCTAAACCGAGTTCGCGCGTACCGCGCGAAGGCGGCGGTTGCGCATTCTGCTGAAGCTTAACACGGAGCTGGTCGTTGAAATCCTTTTCCTGCGGCACGCAAACCTTTGGCTCAATTTTCGGATATCGCTGCCGGAGCAGCGCGAAAATATTCCGCGATGCACGCTGCCCCGGTTCGTCGTTATCCAAACTCAAGACGATCCGGTTAAAAGATGAACTTTGGAGCATCCGCTCCAACGCCAGCGGTAGTTTTTCCGCCGATGCCGTGACACCACCCAGCGCTAAATAATTGTCCTGCCGCCAGTCTCGGCCACCCAGCTTGCGTAGCGTGGCTACCGAAAGGGCATCAATCGCGGCCTCGCAGACATACAGTGTAGAGCCGCGTCCCTGCATGCAGAAGCCATAGTTTTTGTCACTGCCAGCCTGCTCGATCTTAAAGCTGGAGTTCGATACCGTGCTGCGTAGCATGGCATACTTCGCAGCACCTTTTTCATCGTGACCAACAAACACCACATTGTGATGCTGCGCATCTTCGTATATCAACCCGCGTCTCATGCAGTGGGTAATGATCTCAGGATCAATACCGCGAGCACACAGGTACGCGAAAGCGCGCCTGTTGTTTTGGTTTCTTGGAGGTAACGAAAATTCTTTGCGTTGCGGCGGCTCTCTGGCAGATTGATCAGTCCGCAATGTTTGATAGTCCTCTCCAGCCAGTGTTCGTATCGCTTCGGGGAAAGTCATGCTATGCACCTTTTGCAAAAAACTGATTGCATCCCCGCCGCCAACAGATTGCGAAAACCAGTTCCATCGGCCATCAGCAGAAATGCGCATGCTGTCATGTGATTTCAGTGTCCACGATTGACCAACACGCTTTAGTTCGCCGGGTTCATATTGACGCAAAAACGCAATCAGGTCTACACCTCGTGCGCGCTCAATTTGCTCAGGCGTCACGCGGTCGCTCCGAGCTGTTGCTGCCATGTTCTGCACCTCCGTCTGTACACTGTCCGGTTCTTTGCTCTGCCTTCAACTTGCACAACAATTGTTGTGCCTGAGAATAATCTGGTGCAATCCCATTTATCATTTCGAGCAAGACGCGATCTTCCAGCTTTTTTCTGCGTTCTGCAAGTTGGGATATTTTACCTTGGTAAATCTTAACTTTTTCTTTAAGACGTTCGATATCCTTATTCAGCCGGTGTATCTGCTCATCTGTTGTCATCTGTTCTTTCACCTCCGTTTCTTATCAGATTTTTGTGCATTGGTTTTGAGCCGCCAATGCCCGCTGTTGCTCTTCCCTTTATCCTAACGGTCTGCAACTACCCGGTGCTTGCTTCATAGGAGCACGCCCATTTTATGCAGTTTTCAAGGTGCAGCAGAGGCTGCACAAACGGTGCTTCTGAAAAAAGCCTCTACTATAGCTGCTATACGGGGGGGTTGTAACAGCTTTTTTTCGATTGTTTACAAATTGTTCACAAAGAGACCGCAATTATTAGACATAGTGTTTGAAAATTCTGTGATTACGGGCAAAACAAAAACGCACAGGTTACTCCTGTGCGTTCAAAGCAGAATTGCATATTTATTCAACGCAAAGCATATCTATGCGTATCTCAAAATAAGGTTTTCTCTGGTGTCTTATCCATCATAGTTTGGCAATTGGGACAGCATAGAAATATACAGATCCAAAGCTTTTTCAAATTCTTCCGACTTCCTGATCTCCTGCAAAAGCTTCAGCTCGGTTTCCTTGCGTGTAACACCACGATCCGTGCTAATGTATGCCGCAAGGATTTTCATGTCTGGACGCAGTTCTAAACTGCGTAGCCAAACATCGCCCAGCATATTTCCATTTGCAGGGTCTTTCACATAATGGACTGAAACTTCTATTCCACTATATCCCTGCGCCTCATTCGGCATGAGTTCATAGGCAAAGTAATATCCAGATAACATCTCCGGTGCTTTTCGAAATTTCTTTATCATGGCACTGCCTTCCTTTTTGTTCTTCTTTTGGTATTGTAACAAAATCCAGACAGACTGTCCATAAATGCTTATTTGTGTACCCTGCACAAGCTTCACCTGATAATTTCACACAATAATTCATTAAAATAATAAAGTAAATTAGCATATATTGTGCTATAATACAAGGCGCATACAATATATAGTTTAGAGGGGATACTATGGGAAAGAACGAACATGTTGTAATGCGTCGTTGGCACAAAGGTCAGCATTTGCGATGGAATCAACGCTTGATTATTGAGCGTATGCGCCTGCGCGGTGCGACTACAAGACAGATCGCTGAGGTCATAGGGTGCAGCCATGTCTGCATTGCCCGTGAACTGAAACGCGGTCGTTACATACATACTAATTCTGATCTTACAACAGAGGAACGGTATTCGCCCGAAAAGGCCGAGCGCCAGTATAGGGCGAACCTTGCTGCAAAAGGGCCGCAAATCAAAATCGGTAATGACCATGCTTACGCTAAAGAGCTGGAAAAATTTATTCTCAAAAAGAAATTTTCTCCATCTGCGGCTTTAGCTGCTATCCGTAATAGTAAAAGGACGTTTCAAACGTCCATTTGTACTCGCACTCTGTACAATTATATTTCAGGGGGTGTCCTTGCGTGCGAAAAAGCAGACTTGCCATTAAAAGGTAAGCAAAAACGCCGCAACCGCTCTAAGAAAGATGAAATACAAAAGCGGGTATCTTGTGGCACCAGCATCGAATACAGACCTCTGGAAGTAGATTACCGGCTCACTTTCGGGCATTGGGAAATGGACACCGTCTATACATCTAAAAAAGACTGGCTTAAGCCTACATTATTGGTTCTGACGGAACGATATTCCCGACAGGAACTTATCATTCGTATGCGTGACCGAACGTCCGGCAGCGTTGTCCGTGCGCTGAACGCTCTGGAACGCAGCATGGGGGCTGAAAAATTTGCGAAAATTTTTAAGACAATCACTGTGGATAACGGCAGCGAGTTTGCTGACTTTGAAAGGATGGAAAAGTCCGTGCTTCGCAAGCGCAAAGCACGGACTAAGGTCTACTATTGTCACGCCCATAGAAGCTATGAACGTGGCAGTAATGAAAATGCAAATAAATTGATCCGCAGACACTTCCCGAAGGGGACAAATTTCTCTCAGATATCTGCAAGGGAGATCGCAGCAGTAGAAGCATGGATCAACGACTACCCCCGCAAAATACTGGGATGGAAAACCTCCAATATGGTTTACCGCCCATGGTTCGATAAGCAATAACCCCGTAAACAACAGAATATTTTTCCCTTAGGAGCGGTCTGGATAGACGGTTCCTATTTGCCGTGTCTGGAAATAAGCAAAAAGACGTATGTCTTTTTGTCTATTATGCGTATGCTTATATGCAACACTAACAATTCTGATTTGTCAATATCTAAAATTGTTAGTTACCTTTAATATTGCAACTTGCGTTTTTGTCTGTTTGATGTTGCTTAGCCTTCGATAGCGGTGTAATCGTCCGGCACGGTGATGCCGAGCGCTTCGCAGTTGGCGGCATTGTACATCTTGGTGAAGTTCGGCGCGGGCTGGACTTCCATATCACCCGGGTTGGAACCGTTCACCAGAATGTCGTACGCCATTTCGCCGGTGATCTGGCCCAGCTCATAGTAATCGATCGACAGGGTCGCCACGCCGCAGCCCGAGCAGATGCCCTGCTCGCCCGCAACAACCGGAACCTTGGCCGGCAAAACGACATTTGCAATCGCTTCCGTGCAGGAAGCGGCGGTATTATCGGTCGGGATATAGATTACATCGCTGGCGGACGCAGCGTTCTGTGCAACCGAAGCAACGTCGTTAGAGTCGGTGAATGCGTACTCGGTGCAGGTGTAGCCCATGCCTTCCAGAATCGGCTTGATGGTGTTAATCTGGTACGCAGAGTTCGGCTCGCCCGAGCAGTACAGCAGGCCGACGTTCTTCGCATCCGGGAACAGCTCCTGCAGCATCTCCGCCTGACCGTCGAGCGGCGCAAGGTCGGTCGTACCCGAAATGTTGGTGCCGGTCTTGCCGGTCCAGTCGGTCACACCCAGCGCGGTGCCGTAGTCCGAAACCGAGGTGCCAAGAATCGGGATATCCGCCGTTGCAGCCTGAGCCGCCTGCAAAGCAGCCGTGGCGTTCGCCATAATCAGGTTCACACCGGAAGAAACAAAGCCATTGACAATGGTTGCGCAGTTGGCGGAGTCGCCGGAAGCATTTTGCAGATCAAACTCAACCGAGCCGCCGTCTGCCTCCACCAGCTCCTTCAGCTTATCCTGAAAGCCCTGGGTTGCGGCATCGAGTGCCTCATGCTGCACCAGCTGCACAATGCCAACCTTGTAGCTGCCGGCAGTGCCGCCTTCGGCGGTGTCGTTCGTATCCGTATTTGCGTTATCGTTGTTGGTGCCGCCGCAGGCGGTCATGGTCAGGGCCATTGCGCCGGCCATCAACGCGGCGAGTAATCTCTTCTTCATGTGAAAACCCCTTTTCTGCGTAAAATGTATGTGAAGGAAAGGTGAAACCCTTTCCGCTTTTACAGTTTAGCAGTTAAAAGAGTTTTCGTCAAGTCCATTGCTTACTTTTTTTGTAGAATACTTCTTTTGCCGTCAAAACAACCAAGAAGCGTATTTTTAAATGTTAATAAATTGTTAGCATTAACTAGAATCAGTTGACCATTGCGCACCGTCATCGTAAAATAGAGACAGAATCCACAAGGAGGACATACAATGAACATCTCTTTTTTCCTCAAGCCTAAGGCAGAGGTTTCATACTTATCCGCGGATTGTTCCGTGCGGCAGGCTATCGACGATATGATGCAAAGCGGCTTTACCGCCATCCCGGTTGTCGACCCCAAGGGGCGCTACACCGGCACCATCACCGAGGGCGATTTTTTGCGTCTGGTGCTCAGCCACACCGCCGAGCAGCTCGACCACATGACCGTCGGGGAGGTGCCCCGGCGCATCCGGCACAGTTCGGTCGGCATTGATGCACGCATGGAAAACATGATAGATCTGGTCTCCGCGCAGAATTTCGTACCCGTAACCGATGGACGCGGGATGTTCTGCGGCATTATTACACGGCGGGATGTCATCCAGTTTCTGCGGGACTCCTGCAAAAAGGAATAAGCTACTTTATTGGTATAGCAAAAGCCGTCCGGCATGTGCCGGACGGCTTGTTTTTGCGAAAAAGGCGTTATTTAAGCTGTACGCGCTCACGCACCGTGCCGCTGACCGCCAGAGCAATCGTCTGGGAGGTATATCCCGAGCAAGTAACCCGCGCCATGTAGCTGCCACGCTTGAGGCTGAATGAAGCGGTACCATCCGCGCCGGTGGTTACATTCTGACCGCCGATGGTAACTATCGCGCCGGGGAGCGACGCACCGTATTCATTGGTAACAACAATCTGTACGGTTTCGAGGATTTCACCTGTCAACTTAATGGTACGAGCGCTGGAAACGCTTTCAGTTGTAGAAACCGCCTGCGTAAAGCGCGCATGGTTCGCGGTTATCGTATAGGTACCGCTCTTGACATAAACCGTTGCTTTGCCGTATGCATCGGTTGTAACATTCTGCGTTGCGCTGCCTTCTTTACTGTTTTCCGGTTCAAACGTAACAGTCGCACCCTCAATCGGCAGACCAAGGTCATCCACGACGATTGCCGTCAATGAATAGGTTGTCACGTAATTGACCCGCAGCGTCGGATTTTGTCCGTTGGACATCACAAAGGTCAAATTGGCATAGGCCGCACCGTTGGAACCCAAGTCCGCTATTGCAGACTTACTGATCGTAACCTGATTGCCATTGATCTTATACTGCCAATCTTCTTCCAGTGTTTTTCCGTTTGATGTGATTTTCTGCAGCTTTGCGCCATCCGCTGTGCTGAGCGTTATCGTCAAATCCTGATACCCTTCCGAATTGACGTTGGAATCAAAATCCACCTCTGCCGGAGAGACGCCGTTGACCGGCGCGGTATCTACCACATTCAGCGTGCAGGAGAACGTTGCGCCTTTATTGGGTACAAAGGTAATGGTATAGGTACCCTTATTCTTTTTCTCCAGTTCTTCCCTCAAGAAGGTAACGATGCCGGTAGAGGAATCATAAAGATAATCCACGCCGCGCTCCAGCGTCGTGCCGCCAAGCCTGATGGAACTGAGCAACGTGCCGGCGGGCAGGACAACCGTTGCCGTCACATTGGAATAATTGGGGGACTCTTTATACCTGTCAAATGTAATCTGGGATGGGCTGACTGCGCTGAGCGCGGAATCACCGACCAGAATGCCAATCGAGGCCTGGGAATTATCCGCAAACACCAGCTCGGCAGTATGTACACCGGCGCTGAGCGTTTTCAGATAGGTCTTGTAAACCCGAATGCCGTTTTTATCGGTCAGCAGGTTATAGTCTGTGCCCATCACCAGCGTCTGACCGTCCACGGCCATACGAATCAGATTGTTTTTATCCGCATTGAAGGTAAAATCATAGGAAAACGCAATCCCATTCGGATTGTTGATATCGATCGACAGCGTGGACGGGGAGATGGAGACGCCTGTCGATGCGGAAACCGACTGACCGGCGATGACTGCGGTCACGCCGCCGCCCAGCGAATAGGTGTCGGGCTTCATAATCAACTCGCAGCCGGACACGGTAATCACCGCAGACTGAATCGAGCCGCCGCCGGTGACGGTTGTTTCACCGTTTGCCGTCAGTTCACCGATAGACGTGCTGCCCGTGGTCAGAATCGAAGTCTTACCCGAGGTGGTCACATCCCACACTGCGGCATCCAGCGTCAGCGACAGGTTGCTGCCGGTGATCGCAAGGTCGGCAAAGCCGCCGGCCGATGCTGCAAGATTGGATTCGGTCAGCGCCGCGGAGGTCTGCACATCGACCTCACCGATGTTGCTGTTGCCCGTGCAGGTGACCTGCGGCGTCAGGCCGAGCGAATTGGACACCGTCATATGCAGCGCGGAAGTGCCGTCCAGCGTCACATTGCCGCTGCTGACAATAATATCGCCATTGACCGTAACATTGGTCAGGTTGACGCTGCCGGAAAGCACGCCCTCCGTGATGAACAGGTTGCCTGCAATCGTTGCATCGGACAGCGAGCAGGGCGCAGAAATGGTCACATTCTTGGTATCGGTGTTCAAATTCTCCCCGGTATAGGCTTTTCCTGAGGTGTTGAGCGAAGAACCGAGGAAATAATACAGGATCTTGGCAATTTCGCCGCGGGTGATGTTGCCCTGCGGCTTAAAGGTGCCATCAGTGTATCCGTTGATATATCCCAGCGCAACCGCCTCAGCCACATAGGACTTGCTGTAATTGCTCAGCTTGTCCTTATCCGAAAAGCTGTTGAGCTTGGACAGGTCGGTGCTCGGCGTATACTTGTGCAGACGGCCGAGAATGGTCGCCGCCTGCTCACGGGTCAGCGTGCCATCCGGGTCCATCTTATCGTTGCCGACACCGTTGATATAGCCATACTTGACCGCAATCTGCACCGTCTCATAATAGACAGCGCTGCTGCTGACGTCGGAAAAATCAATCGAGGCTTTTTCCGTAAATCCGAAGGCGCGATTGATATAGCGCATGAACTCCCAACGCCGAATCGCCTGATCAGGCGTATATTCGCCTTCCGAGGAAGGGTTAATGACCCCAAGCTCATTGAGCTCCAACAGGTACGGTTTTGCCCAGTGGTTTTCGATGTCGGAAGCAGCAAACGCCGCCGGCAGCGTGCACAAAAGCAGGGCAACCGCCAGCACGGCGGATATAAATCTTTTCACAGCTATCACCTCTTTGGTTTCATTATTCCTATTTTACCATCATTTTCGTCATTTGTGTACTGTTATTTTACGGGAAACAGCCGGATTTGTCATCATCCGACGAATCTCTGCTTTCAGACAACATCCAACTCCCGTTTCTCATACCGATAAATCAAGGGGCCGCAGACTCCGTTTGACAGGATTTATCGCCCGACAAACCGCTTAAATCATGGTCAGGAGTTTAGCGAACTCTGCGCGGGTAAAGCCGCGCTCCGGCTGGAACGTACCGTCGGTATACCCCTTGACAAGCCCTTTCTGCATGCACAGCACAACCGCAGCACGCCGATTTTCCGGAATCTCCGCCGCGTCCTTGAACGAGGCGAGCGTCTCATCCACCGTCTGGTCGTTCGGCAGCGTGCTTCCTTTCTTCACCAGCACATTGGCAAACAACTGCGCTGCATCCGCGCGTGTCATCATGCTGTTCGGCTGAAAATCCGCCTCCAGACCGTCGAGCAGGCCTGCAGCCCAGACTGCGCTGACCTCTTCGGCATACCACGCATTCTCATCAATCCCATCCATATTTTCGCCGTCGGTTTCCAGCGACAGGCTGCGCGCAATCGTGGCGCAGACCTCGGCCTGCGTGATTTGCTCTTCCGGACGGAATTTGCCGTCCGCTCCCTGCATCAGCTTCTCTTCGGCAACCTTACGGATATACTCCGCCGCCCAATGATTGGTCTTTACGTCAGAAAAGCCCGCCACAGTGGTTGCCGGCTTGACCAGCGGGGTATTGAGCGCCAGATAGCACGCGCTCTTGGTATCCACTGCGTCGCCCAGCTCCGCAAAGGTCAGCAGGTAGCTTTCGGTATAGGCACGGCGTGTCTCACTTGCGTATTCGTTATAGTAGTAGGTCACGCCTTTAGTGCTCATGCGCGGAAAGCTGTACAGATACATCTCATGCTCCTCGGGCAGCAGCTGCCGGACGGTATCCAGATAGCCGCTGACGAGCAAATCGCTGATTTGGTACTGTTCTCCCGTGCGCAAATCAAAGGCAAGGCTGTCGTTCCACACGGCTGCGCCCGCGCCCTGTCCACTGATGCAGTTGGCCCAAACCACCAGCACTGAGCCTTCGACCGACGCACCGTAGCTGCCTACCAGCGCTTCGTACTCCGCGGTGACCAACGGACCTTTGAGGAAAAACACGCGAATCGCATCGTTGATGGTTTTCTGCACCTTTGTATCGGAAAGGCCGCTCAGCTCCGGAAAATCCACATTCCAGCCGTGCTCGGTTCCATCCGCCTGATAGCCCATGAATTTTTCATAATGCACGGTCTTTGCCGTGAGGCCGCTGCCCAGATCAAAGGATTTCGGCTGCTCCAGCAGCGTGTTGCCGGTGGACAGATTGATGTATTTGAGCGTACCGTCCTGCGTTACCCGCACGACGTTTTCGCTCAAAAGCGTCGGGTTTTCGGCGTTTTTCAGGCTGGTGAGATAACCACCGTTCTTTTTGAAGAAGATAAGGCTGCCGTCCGCCGTGCCATGCCAGGCAAGACCATAGCGCAGCTCGCTGAAGCCGCCGACGTAACTGCTCACGCGATAAACAACGTTTCCGTTGGCATCCACCGCAGAAGCGGAACCGTCCGCGCTGCGGGCGGCATACAACCCGTCGCCCATATAGGACAGGTAATAGTAAGTCGGCTCGGTCAGCAGCTTACCGGATGTATTGATCATGCCCCATCGGTTGCCCTCGCGCACCATTGCCACGCCGTCATCAAATTCGCTGATCTCGCTGTACTTGAACACGGTCAGATAATCGCTCTGGGAAAGCGAATACAGCGCCTTGGCCATGCCGTTGGACAGGACAATGGTATCCTCTCCGAAGATGGTCATATAGCGCGGCTCGATGCCGCTTTCCAGCGTGTACAGTGTCTGCCCCTCGGTATCGATGGCAAGATACTGTCCATCCGTTGTGCAAACCAGTGCGCGGCCGCCCGAAAAAACGCCCGCATCCTTAAATTCACCTGCAAACGCGGCGCTGCCGTCCTGCGTCACATAGGTGTACAGGTCGGATGCCGGACTTTTACACAGCAGCAGCCCGTCCTCAAAAAAGCCCACTGCTCCCGCGTAAGAGCCTATTTTTTCTCCTTTCAGCGTATAGTACACACTGTGATCGGCATAGCGATAAGCGATCGCGTCATCCGAAAACTCGACCGATACCGGCGCGTCGGTATAATCCACGACCAGGTGACCCTCGCGGTCGATTACCGCGGTCCGCCACTTGTCATCCTCGACCGCCGCCAGACCGCATGCGGCAAATTCCCCGGCCTGCGCATAGGAAAACGACAGCACGGTACGCCCTTCTTCATCCAGATAGCCGTACCGGGTCACGCCGTCAACATCCGTGCGCTGTGCCGGGAAGATTGTTCCCGCTGCCGAAGCACCTATTATCATGATAAACGCCACAAACAGGGCAGATATTGTTTTCTTGAGCATAAATTCTTCCATCCTTGGGTGATTGATATATAAATTATAGTCTTTTCCTGCATGCCGCTCAATAGCAGGCGAAAAAGTGTAACATTTGTGAC
>DYCA01000027.1:0-3913 GCA_019418305.1 Clostridiales bacterium | reverse complement strand
AAAACCGCCCCCTGACAAAAGGGGACGGTCATTTTTGCATATTTTCCCTGTCGGATAAAGCTTCGGGTCATTCCTGTGCGCCCGACGCATGCTCCTGCACGGGGACATTCTCCGCGTTTCCGGCATTTTCCGCATTCTGCGGCTTATGACGGCGGCGTCCTCCGCGGCGACGGCGGCGGCGCGGCGCTCCTTCTGTGGGAGCCGCACCTTCGTCAGACTGCTCTCCCTGCGCCTCATCCGACAAATCCTCGGCGGCATTCTGCTGCTTTTGCTGCTTGGCAGCCTCCTGCTCCATGCGGCGGCGCTCCTCCGCCATGGCGGCGGCGTTCTGCCGGTTGCGGCACGCGCCCTTGACCACGCAGCAATCCGTGCACTGGAATTCGGTCAGCGAATGCTCGGGGCTGTCGTCGAGCTGCACCTTGCAGGTACCACGCAGCATCTGAGTCGTGATGACCTTGCCGCGTCCCTCGGGCGTATCGACGACGCTGCCCTGCTTGGGGGTCACCTTTTGCAGCTCAGCATAGGCTTCATGCTCGTATTTCAGACAGCACATCAAACGGCCGCACACACCCGAAATCTTCGCCGGGTTGAGCGACAGGTTCTGATCCTTCGCCATATTGATCGAAACAGGGTGGAAGTCCTCCAGATACGAGCAGCAGCACAGCTCGCGTCCGCAGGTACCCAAACCGCCGATCATCTTCGCCTCATCGCGCACACCAATCTGCCGCAGCTCGATGCGCGTGCGGAACACGCTGGCCAGATCCTTGACCAGCTCGCGGAAATCCACGCGGCCGTCCGCGGTGAAGTAAAACAGCATTTTATTCATGTCGAACGTGCATTCCGCCGTAACCAGATTCATTTCCAGCCCGCGCTCTTCAATTTTGCGCTTGCAGATGATAAACGCCTCGTCCGCTCGCTTTTTGTTGCGCGCCAGCGTCTTTTTATCCGCGTCGGTCGCCACGCGCACCATGCGCTTGAGCGGCTGAACGACCGTCTGGTCGGGCACCTCCGTGTTGCCCTGCACGCACTGGCCGTATTCCAGCCCGCGCGTCGTTTCCACGATGACGTCCTCGCCCGCGGCCACCGGCGTGTCCTGCGGGTCAAAATAATACATTTTTCCGCCCGCTTTGAAACGGACTCCAATAATCGTTGTCAAAAACTGATCCTCCTACATTATAAAAAGCAGATGCGGTACGCATCGCTTGTCAGCGCGTTTGTCACCGCCGCCGCCGCTGCATTGCGGGAGACGCGGTCGGTCAGCACGCTCAGAAAATCGTATAGCTCCAGCAGCCGAGCCGCGCTCACCGCGCTTGCCAGCGCCTGTGTCTGTGCGCGCAGCGCCGCCACGACCGGCGGCTGCGGCAGCCCTTTTCCGGCAAAAATCGCGTCGCGCAGCGCGCTTTGCAGCACGCCGATGACGCCCAGCAGCGCGCGGCGCGGTGTCTTTTCCAGCGCGAGCGCCGCCAGCATCATGCGGTCCTCACGTCTTGCGGCCAGCGCCTCCAGATAGGGTGCAAGGAGCGCGGCGGCTTCGCCGTCCCCGCCCGCTTCCTCCTGCGGTACCAGCGTAAACTTGGTGCAGCGTGATCGCACGGTCTGCAGCAGCGTGTCCGGCTGCTCGGCGGTCAGCACGAAAAAGGCGTATGCCGGCGGCTCTTCGAGTTCCTTGAGCAGTGCGTTCTGCGCCATGGGGTTTAAATTCTGCGCGTGCCGGATGACGGTCACGCGGCGCGCGCCGTCGTTCGGAATGATGGCGTCTTCCGCCTTCAGTCGGCGCGCAAGGTCGACTTTCAGTTCGTTTTCACCCTCATCGATAACGGTCAGGTCGGGGTGCACGCCCTCGCTGACCTTGCGGCAGGACAGACACGTCCCGCACGGGCGCGGCCCCGTGCTTTCGCACAGGATACCTGCCGCCAGCACGTCCGACCAGACCGCCAGCGCTGCGGAATCATCCCCCGAGAGCAGCACGGCCTGCGGAAAACGATCGGCCAGCGCATGTTTCAGCGCGCGTTTCAGAGCTTCATTTCCCGGCAGCGCGTCAAACGAAATCACAGCTTTTCAAAGCGCTCGACGTTTAAAACGAACACGGTCGCGCCGCCGACCTCAACCTGCACCGGTGTGGACGGGAAAAAGCCCATGCCCAGCTCGGCGGTGGTGGGAATGATCTGCTTGCGCGAGGAGGAATGCTCGCGAATGATGTCGAAGCATTCGTCCAGCTTGGACTCATCCAAACCGATCAGAATGGTGACGTTGCCGGCCTTGAGAAAGCCGCCGGTAGTCGCCAGCTTGGTAATCTGGAAACCGGCCTTCATCAGATTATTGATTACATCCTGAGCATCATCATAATTGATGATCGCAAGTACCATTTTCATAGAAAAAATCCTCCTTTGAGGTAAATCAGCCAATCACAACCGTGATCTCGCTGATTTCATTGTACCATCTTTCTCGGATAAGTTCAATGTGCGCGCGAGTAATTTTCTCCCCCGGCCACAGCAGCGGCACGCCGGGAGGATAGGGCGTGACCGGCCGGGCGCACACCAGTCCCTCGGCGGCGGCCAGTTCGACGCGGCCGGTCTTGGCAAACCATGCGTCCCGCACGGACATCACCCGCTCGGCAGGCGGGAAGGGCGCGGCAGGAGAGGGCAGCAGCGTCTCGTGGCGGCGGCGCGAAATATGACGCAGGCCGCGCCGCAGCCGGTACACCGCCGTACCCGAATCCGCGCAGGTCAGGATGCAAACCACGTTGCGGTCATCCGCCATCTCACAGGCCACGCCGTACTCGCTCCACAGCATGTCGGCCAGCTGATGGCCGGTCACATCCGTGCCCGCGGTGCACACGGTCAGACGGCAGGGGTCGAGCGCGGGATAATCCTCCATGGTCAGCGCCGTAAAGCCTGTGCGCCGCAGCACGTACTCGCGCAGCTCGCCGCAGGTTTCGGCGGCGCGGCGGTAAGCGGCGCGGCCCGGCCCCTCGGTATAGGCCCGGGCAAGGTCGATGGATGCCATGATGGGGTAGGAGGGGCTGGACGTGCCGAACAGGGCGGTATTTTCGCGCAAAGCGCGCTTATCCACGCCCGGGCCGCTCAAAACCACCGCGCCCTGTCCCAGACAGGGCAGCGTCTTGTGAATGGACAGCACCGCAAGGTCCGCGCCCTCGTCCACCGGAGTCGGCAGACCGACGGCAGGGAAGTGCGCGCCGTGCGCCGCATCCACCAGCAGCATTTTTCCGTAGGCGCGGCACAGGTCGACAAACGCCGGAATCGCGCGGCACACGCCGTAATAGGTGGGGGAGGTGAGGAGCACCGCGCGAATGTCGGGATGGGCAAGCAGCTGCTGCTCCGCATCCGCAGGCGCTAGCGCGCCCGAAATGCCGAACGGCTCCAAAACCGGCGCGGAGATAAAATACGGTGTGATATCGAGCAGCGCGCAGGCATGGCACACCGATTTGTGGCATTCCCGGTCGAGCAGCACCGCCCCGCCGCGCCCGACCGCAGTTGCCAGCATGGACAAAATGCCCTGCGTCGATCCGCCGGTCAGGAAAAAGCAGTCTGACGCGCCGAAATACCGCGCCGCAGCCACTTCTGCATCACGAATCGGGCCATCGCCCAGATACAGGTTGCCCGTGCCGTAGGTTTCGGTAAAGTCAATGGCAAACACCTCGGCATAGCTGTTAAACAGCGGCTCTCCCTTGTGGCCAGGCATGTGAAAGCGCGCGGAATCAGCGGTCGCAAGCAGCTGCAATGCGTGAAACAGCGGTGCATTGGTAAACGGCAGCAGGCGGTTAATCTGCCGGTGGCTGAGCTGGTTTCGCTGGCTGGGCTGGCGGCGCCGGAACATGGCGTCCTCTCCTTTCGCATCGCGTTTTTTTGCACAGGCCTGTGCAAAAAAACGCAGCATTCCTTTCTGATTTCTG
>DYCA01000026.1 GCA_019418305.1 Clostridiales bacterium | reverse complement strand
CTGCTCAGCGAGGATACGACAGTCGGGCTGAGTGAACAGGAAGCGCTGCAGCAGGTTGCCGGAGCGGTGGATGAGACACAGTACGACGTGGAGGCGACGGAAGAGACGCTTTCCGTCGGCGCGGATGCGGCGTCGGCGCGCGAATACTATGTGTTCGTGGTCAGCGATACCACCGGCCGGACGGTCGGCAAGGTGGCGGTGGACCGGGAGACCGGCGAGAAATACAACTATCTAGGGGACGGCGTGTTGGATGATTACGCCACCTTCCCTTTGTATGACGCGGAGGCCGAACAGCACAAGGGATGGCCGGGCAGCTATGTCAGTCCGGCGGGCGTGACGCTGACCATCACGCAGGAGGAAGAAACCGGGATTGCGTATTGCTTTTCCGACGGCACGGAGGGCACGGCAGCGGTCAACGGCGAGACGGCCAAATCCGCAGACGAGCAAATGAATTTCCTGCTCGCGGACGGGATTGTAACGGTCGCCGGCGGCGGCCTGACGGGCAATTATATCGCACAGTGAGGAAAAGGGGGAGATGCAGTGCGCAAGCAGCGGAAAGGCTTTGCGTTTTTGCTTTTTGGTATCCTGCTGGTACTGATGGAGTATTCCGATCCGTGGATACCGATTATTGATGATATGCCATGGGACCTGTTGGGGTTGGTAGCTGGTATCGTGGGTCTGATACTGGTGCTCAATGGTGGAAAAGACGAATAACGGCCGCACACAAAGAGCCGCGGGGCAAACGCCCCGCGGCTCTTTTCATACCTGGTTTCTTATTCGACTTCGCTTTCGCCCAGCAGTTCGAGCACATCGACCGGTGTGCCTGCGCGGGCAGCTTCTACATGCAGATGCGGGCCGAGGGCCGCTTCCGCGTCGATGGTTTCTGCAACCGTGCCGAGCGCTTCGCCTGCGGCAACAGCCTGTCCTTCTGCGACGCGTACATCGGTCACGCCGCAATAGGTCGAGGTCAGGTCTGCGTCATGCGAGAGCGTGACACATGTGCCGTACAGTCCGTCTTGGGTGACCTTCTGTACTGTGCCGTCGGTCAGCGCCATGACGGTTTCCCCGGCTTCGGCGGCAAAGTCTGTGCCGGTGTGCACACGCCAGTCGCCAAAGGTCGGCTGGAACAGCAGTTCATCGCCGGAGAACGGTGTGATAACCGTGCCGGAAACCGGACGCACATAAACCGGTGCGGATACGGTTTCGACCGGTGTAGGAGCAGGTTCTGCGGTTTCAGCGGCAGTATCCTCGGTTTCTTCGCTTTCTTCGGGCTGTGCATCCTCGTCCTTATCTGTCGGAGCTGTTGCGTCGGTCTCGCCGTTCTCCTCGGACAGCACCGGCGTGTCCTCGCTCAGGTCGGGCAGTGTCTCCGCGGGCGTGACGATAGGCAGGCTGGCCTGCGTTTCATCGTCTGCGGGCGCGGTGGCGTCCGACCAGAGCACCCACGCGGATGCCGCGATAATCAGGGCGCAGACGGTCAGAATGGTGTAGAAGCCGCGGGTCGAAAGGACTGCGGTATGTTTGGAATGATATTGTTTCATATCCCTTTACCTCCGTTTTCATCAGTATGACCGCGGAGAAAAGGGTTTATACATTGCCAAGCACAGTATTTGGATAATAATGCGCTAAAATTTCTGTGTAATCCGCGCCCTGCTCGGCCATGTACTTGGCGCCGTACTGCGACAGGCCGACGCCGTGCCCGTAGCCGATGGTATGGAAGGTGATGCTGTCATCTGTGGTGGTGATGGTGAAGTTGGTCGATTGCAGACCGAACAACTCGCGCACGGCGGTACCTTCGACGGTCACACCGCCGAGCTGTACCGTGATGATGCCGCCCGCATCCGAACGGACGGATGCTTTAAACCAGTCGTTCGGCGGGCCGGATACATCCGCTGAAGGAAATGCCTCCGCCACTTTCTCTCGAAATTCCGCTGCGGAAACGGTCACCGCTGCCTCATAATTGCTGTATGCTGTGCCGCCCGGACTGACCACGCTTTGCAGATAGGGCACATCCTCGCCCCATACGTCGCGCGCGGCTTCGGTGCGCGGACCGCTGACACAGTGGAACACAGCTGCAATCGGCGCGCCGTCATAGGTTAGGATTTTTCCCTCGGTGTCCTGCACGGCCTGCTGTACGCGTGACAGGTCGCTGCCGGATGCGGTTTCCACCGCAATATCACGGTAGGCGGCGCAGTGATGATAGTCGTCACAGACGTCGGCGTCGGGATGCGCGGCAGGACGGCCCGCCGCCATTTTATAGACCGCATAAGTACGCGCAGCAACCGCCTGCGCTCGAATCGCTTCAAGCGGGAAGTCGTTGGGAATCTCGGCCGCGACCACACCGGCGACATAGTCCTCCAGCGGCAGCTGGGTTGGCTGATTGTCAATCAAAACCGTGACGGTGGAGTAATCGCCTGTCGGCGCGGTTTCCGTTGCAGTCGGTATGGAAGCGGATGCTGTTTCGCCGGTTTTCGGCTCGTCGTCGTAAAGCAGAAGAGCGGGCGCCAGATATAACGCTAAAACCAGCCCGCATCCGGTGAGCAGCAGTTTACGCATGTCCGATGCCTCCTTTCTCTGATAGTATATGCGGGTTAAAAATTTGATAGCACACCAAATGTAGGCGGATGTTGACAAGTCTTCCAATATATTGTATTATAGAAATCAAGAAATACGAACAAATGTTCGATAAAAGCAAGGAGGCATGAAATGCAGCTGCAAGAAATGGCAAGGGAGTACCGGTCCAACACAGCGCTTCTGGAGCTGCGAGTGAAACAATTGCAAACGGCGCGGCGCCGTGCGGGACAGAATGAGGTGAAATATCGGCTCAAACGGCGCATCAACTGTCTGCAGGCCATGATCAACGAAAACCGCAAAACAGCTTTTGTACTGGAGCATTATTATGACAAAGGAGGAGATGCACATGAAAACGGAAAGGCTGTCTGAGCAGGCGGCGAATCACGCAGCATACGAGCGGTATGTGGCGGAGATGGGCGAGGATGACAGCGCGTTTCGCGCAAAATTCCGCGAGGCATTTTTTGATGCACTGCAGGAGCAGCTGACCGCGCGGCAGTATCAAGTGCTGTGGCTGAGCGAAGTCGAAGGGCTTTCCGGCAAGGAGATCTCCTATCGATTGGGCATCAGTCAATCGGCGGTGTCGCGCCATCTGACACGCGGAAAAAAGCGGTTGCGGGTGCTGCTGGCCTATAATCTGGAGCTGCGGAACAATGCATATGCATAAACACAGCGGTTTGCCGCTGCTGTATGGAAAACAGTATATACCGGATGAAAATAAAAAAACGCCTCCGGGAGCAAAATGTCCCGGAGGCGCAGCGGCAGACAAAAAAGAACGCGACATCAGGCCGCGCTATTGCACCGCCCCGTCGCGTGTCTTTAGCAATAAATAAAAACGGTTTCGAGCGAAAGTTGTTCAGCTGTCCACCGAGGATGCTAGAATTATAGCACCGGCAGAACAGCAAGACAAGGTTAAAATCTGACAAAATCTTGTTTACAATTTATTCATAATTGTACAATTCGACAAAACAACGAAAGAAAAGTACAAAAATGCGGCAAAGTAAATAAAAAATAAGAAATTACTTTACAAATTCGTGCGGACATGGTATCATATATTGTACTTTCGCCCCGTGCTTAGCTGCCGGAATCCCGGGCATGTCCCTACCGTGCCCATTTCACCAGCCGCAGCCCAGCCTGTGGGTAAGTAAAAAATATTATTTGAAAGGTGAAACGCAACATGATCCGTAAGGAAGAAAAGACTGCCGTTATCGAGGCAAACCGCACTCATGCAACCGACACTGGTTCTCCGGAGGTTCAGGTAGCCATCCTGACCGCGCGCATTCAGGAGCTGACCGAGCACCTGAAGGTTCACAAGAAGGACAACCACTCCCGCCGCGGCCTGCTCAAGATGGTCGGCCAGCGCCGTTCCATGCTGGCTTACCTGCAGAAGAAGGACATCAACCGCTATCGTGCGCTGATTGCCAAGCTCGGCATCCGTAAGTAAGAAGAACAAGCAAATAGGGGAGCAGTCTGCTCCCCTGTTTCTGTTTTCAAAAAGAAGGCGGCAAAACCGCTTTTTAGCAGTTGAAGCAGAGCCGGAGCCGGGTTTTCCGTGTTTGCTTCAAGTGCTAAAAAAGGGATGAGCCGCCCTCCGCAACACAAAAAAGGAGGAAAAAACATGGCAAACATCAACCACTTTGACTTCAAAAACTATCGTGTTTTTGAAACCGAGATCGCCGGCCGCAAGCTGACGGTCGAAACCGGCAAGATGGCGCAGCTGGCCAACGGTTCCTGTCTGGTGCGCTATGGCGACACCGCCGTGCTGGTCACCGCGACTGCATCGGCCAAGCCGCGCGACGGCATCGACTTTTTCCCGCTCTCGGTTGATTTTGAGGAGCGCCTGTACGCAGTAGGCCGCATTCCGGGCAGCTTTATGCGCCGCGAGGGCCGTCCGAGTGAGCGCGCGATTCTGGCGTCCCGCCAGATTGACCGCCCGATGCGTCCGCTGTTCCCGAAGGACCTCAGAAATGACGTGTCTATCGTCTGCACGGTGCTGGAAAACGATTATGATAACTCTCCCGAGGTAGTGGGCCTGCTGGGCGCGTCCATCGCGGTTTCGATTTCGGACATCCCGTTCGACTGCGTTGTTGCCGGCTGCCAGGTCGGCATCATCGACGGCAAGACCGTCATTAACCCGACGAGTGAGCAGCGCAAGCAGTCCGAAATGGACGTTACTCTGTGCGCAACCAAGGACAAGATTGTCATGATCGAGGCGGGCGCGAAGGAAGTGCCCGAGGACGACATGTTCAACGCTTTGATGGAAGCGCATGAGGAGCTCAAGAAGATGTGCGCGTTCATTCAGGGCATCAAGGATGAAATCGGCAAGCCGAAGTTCGAGTATGAGCATCACGACATCGACCATGACTTGTTCGACAAGCTTGAGGCAGAGTGCAACGACAAGTTCGAGGTTGCGATGGATACCGACGACAAGACCGTCCGCGATGCAGGCGTGCGCGAAATCGTCGATGCGTTTGAGGCTACTCTCTCCGATGAATACAAGGAAGAGCATGGTGCAAACCTCGCTGAGTGCGTGGACAAGCTGGAAAAGAAGATTGTGCGCCGCTGGCTGGCAAACGGCAAGCGCGTCGACGGCCGCGGCATGGAGGAAGTCCGTCCGCTGGCAGCCGAGGTGCATGTGTTGCCGCGCGTGCACGGTTCGGGTATGTTCACCCGCGGCCAGACGCAGGTGCTGACGCTCTGCACGCTGGGCACGCTGGGCGATGCGCAGGAGCTGGATACCATCTTTGAAGAGACCGAAAAGCGTTATATCCACCATTACAACTTCCCGTCCTTCTCGGTCGGTGAAACCCGCCCGTCCCGCAGCCCCGGACGTCGTGAGATTGGTCACGGTGCGCTGGCCGAGCGCGCACTGCTGCCGGTTATCCCGCCGGTCAGCGAGTTCCCGTACGCGCTGCGTCTGGTTTCCGAGGTCATTTCCTCCAACGGATCGACCTCGCAGGGCTCGGTCTGCGGCTCGACTCTCGCCCTGATGGACGCCGGCGTGCCGATCAAGGCGCCGGTTGCAGGCATTTCCTGCGGTCTTATCACCGACGGCGGTCAGGAGACCACCTTCACCGATATTCAGGGCGTGGAGGATTTCTACGGCGACATGGACTTCAAGGTTGCCGGCACCAAGAAAGGCATCACGGCCATTCAGGTTGATATCAAGGTCGACGGCCTGACTCCGAACATCATCAAGCAGGCGTTTGAGAAGTGCCGCGTGGCGCGTTACGGCATTCTGGATGAAATTATGCTCAAGGCCATCCCGGCGCCGCGTGAGGATGTGTCCGAGTGGGCGCCCAAGATGACCACCATGCATATCCATCCGGATAAGATCCGTGAGGTTATCGGTAAGGGCGGCAGCGTGATCCAGAATATCGTAGCCGAGTCCGGCGCGAAGGTTGATATCGAGGATGACGGCACAGTCACCATCGCGGCGGTCAAGGCTTCCGATGCGGACAAGGCCAAGAAGATGATCGAAGCGATCGTCAAGGAGCCGGAGCCGGGCGAAATCTACTACGGCAAGGTTGTGCGCCTGATGAACTTCGGTGCGTTCGTCAACCTGCTGCCGGGTAAGGACGGCATGGTGCATATCTCCAAGATGGCGGACCACCGTATCGAAAAGGTGGAGGATGCTGTCAAGGAAGGCGATATGGTCTGGGTCAAGGTCATGGAGATCGATGATAAGGGCCGTGTCAACCTGTCCATGAAGGACGTCAAGGAAGAGGAAAAGGTTAAGTAATTCCATCTTGCAAAGATAGAAATACAAGGGACTCCGGCAGTCGAATGCGCCGGAGCCCCTTTTCCATTTGCCCCGCATATACAGCGTGTGTTATAATAAAAAACAATCCCGATTTGGAAAGGAAATGAACCGATGGCCCAGACCTCCGTATCGCTCCCTGAGGGCGACCTGCGTGTCGCGCGCTGTGACATGCTGGACAAGCTGATTGCCGCTGCGGACGGCGACGCGGCGCTGTTGTATCTTTATGTTCTGCGGCATGGCAGCGCGGACGGAAAAACCGCGGCGCGTGCGCTGCATCTGTCGCAGGAGCGATATGAGCGCGCGGCGTTCACGCTCAACGGCTTGGTCACGCCTGCTGTGCCGCCGCAAGCGGACAAACCTTCGGATACGCCGCAATACACGGCGGACGAACTGCGCCGCGCACGGCTGGACGACCACAAGTTTGCGGCGGTCTGCGACAGTGCGGAGAGCGTGCTCGGCCGCACCCTGACCGAGGGACAGCTGCGCTGTCTGCTGACGGCCTACGATCACCTTGGCCTGTCCGCGGGCGCGATTATTGAGCTTCTTTCCTATCTCAAGGGCGAAAAAGGCGTGGTACGGCTGAGCGACATCCGACGCGAAACCTATCTGTGGGCGGATATGGGGGTGGTTTCCGCGCAGCAGGCGCAGCAGTATCTGGCACGTAAGGCAAACGAAAAACCGTTGAGTGAGGCGGTTTACAAGGCACTCGGCGCAGACCCGGCGCAGCCTGCACCCAAGGAACAGCGCGTGTGCCGCTTTGCACTCGCGCACGGCTTCCCGCCCGAGGCGATCGAACTGGCGGTTCGTCGCACGGACAAGCAGCAGGGACACAAGAGTCTGGACTACACGCTGGGCATTTTACGTCGCTGGGACGAGGCGGGTGTACATACGGTCAGTGAAATCACCGCGCTCGAACCCGAGACGCGGGCGGCGGTCGGACAGACCCCGGCGCAGCCGACCGATCCCGGCACGCTGGCCGCGTGGGAACAAGACTGGGCGGCGCGCGTGCGCAGTCATCGCCGCAAAACGGAGGAATAAGCCATGGGATACGACAGAAAACTTTTGGCGGCGGCGCGGCGTGAGCTGGAACGTGAGCGCACAGCGCGGAGTGAAGCATTTGAGGCGCGTCGGCGTGAGGTATATGCACGAGAGCCGCGTATTCGCGCGATCGATCGCACGCTGTCGCAGACGGCGGCGTCGGTATTGCGCGCGGCGCTCAATACAGGCGGTGACCCAGCCGCAGCCATCGAGCAGCTGCGCGGGCAGAATCTGGCTTTGCAGGCCGAGCGTGCGGAACTGCTGCGCGGCATGGGGCTGGATGCGGATTATCTGACCGAAAAACCGATGTGTGAAAAGTGCGGTGACACGGGTTATGCAGGCAGCGCAACCTGCGAATGCGTCAAAGCGCGGTATGCCGCTCTGCTGCGCGAGCAGCTGTCCGCAGTGCTGCCTATCCGCGACCAGAATTTTGCGCATTTCCGTATGGATTACTATTCCACTCGACCGGACGCGCGTCTGGGTTTGTCTCCGCGGGAAAATATGGAGTATAATCTGGATGAGTGCAAGGCATATGCCGAAAAATTCGGCGCGCATTCGCCCAATCTGCTTCTGTATGGCTCGACCGGGCTGGGTAAGACCTTCCTGTCGTCCTGTATTGCCGAGGCGGTGGCCGCGCGCGGATTTTCAGTGGCGTATGATACGGCAATCAATATCGTCGCGGCGTATGAGACGATAAAATTCGGCAATGGCGACGGCGAGGCCGCGGCCGAGCGCGCAGCACGCTATGAGCGCGCCGATCTGCTTATCATCGACGATATGGGAACCGAAATGGGCACAGCATTTACGGTGTCCGCTTTGTACAACCTTATCAACAATCGCTTGATGGCGGGGCGGCCGATGATTGTCAATACCAACCTGCCGCCGGAGGCGCTGGCGGAAAAATATTCGCCCGCCGTGGCGTCGCGTCTGTTGGGTGAGTTCGTGTCGCTGCGCTTTTTCGGGGACGATATTCGACTGATGAAAAAGCAAAAGAAAATGTAAACAATTCTTTCACAGCACGTTCAAAGTTTATTCACATATTCCCTGGCTGTATGGGGTATACTAAGCATGTCGATAAGGGAAGCCGCAATCCCGAATCGACAGCCTACCGATCTTTTATTTCTCTTTTACCCCCCTTTATTTTGTGAAATGAGCGAAAAACCCTCGGTTCCATTTCCCCCATGGACCGGGGGTTTTTCCCGCTCTTCAGGCGGCGCGGGTAATGTCATAAACCTTTCAAAGTCTGTTCAAAAGCTGTTCACACTTTTTCGACCTGCGTGCGCTATACTATGATTGTCGGAAGGGAAAGACACCATCCCAACTGATACCCCCTTTTTACATTATGTTTTCTTTCTTTCACCTTTTCTTTTTATCCTCTTTTTCATTTTGCATTGGCGTGCGCCCTGTTTTCCATTCCCCCTTTTGGAAAACAGGGCGTTTCCCATGTTTACGGAAAAACAGACAGGAAACAATTCTTTCACAGCATATTTATAATCTGTTCACACTTTCCCGCGCTGCATGGGGTATACTAAGTATGTCGATGAGGGAAGCCGCAATCCCGAATCGACAGCCTACCGATCTTTTATTTCTCTTTTACCCCCTTTTTCAAATCTGTGTAGTGAATGGGCAAAGCGCCGTCGTCTCGTTTCCCCCGACGAGACGGCGGCGCTTTCCTGTTGTGCGCAGTCGGATTGCCCCTTGCGTAAGAGAAAGCAATGCGGTATACTAAAAAAAGGCGAGTAAAGATATGTTAGGAGTTGTTGTAGTATGGGTTGTTCGCATAACTGCGAATCCTGCTCTGCTGGCTGCGGCGGTGAAAAGAGCCTGAAGGTCTCGGCAAATCCCGCGGCTTCGGTTAAAAAGGTCATCGGCATTGTGTCCGGTAAGGGCGGTGTGGGCAAAAGCCTGCTGACCTCGATGCTCGCGGTTGGTATGACGCGCAAAGGTTATACCTGCGGCATTCTGGATGCGGATATCACCGGTCCGTCCATCCCCAAGACTTTCGGCGTGCACGACAAGCTGGAAGGCTGCGAGGAGGGCATCCTGCCCGCGCGTAGTGAGGGCGGCGTGCAGATGATTTCGATCAATCTGGTGCTGCCGAACGAGGATGACCCGGTTATCTACCGCGGACCTATCATCGCAGAAACGGTAAAGCAGTTCTGGTCGGACGTAATATGGGACGACGTGGATTTTCTGTTCGTCGATATGCCGCCTGGTACGGGCGACGTGCCGCTGACCGTGTTCCAGTCCCTGCCGGTAGACGGCATTCTGGTCGTTACTTCGCCACAGGATCTGGTCAGCATGATCGTGGGTAAGGCAGTTAAGATGGCGAAAATGATGGACATTCCGCTCATTGGCGTGGTGGAGAACTACAGCTATCTGGAGTGTCCGGACTGCGGCAAGCACATTACAGTCTTTGGCGAAAGCCACGTGGACGAGGTAGCGGCGGGATACGGCCTGCCCGTGCTGGCCAAACTGCCGATTGACCCCAAGCTGGCCGCTGCAGTGGACGCGGGCAAAATCGAGGACGCCAAGCTGCCTGACGCGCTTTCCGGTGCGCTCAAGACGGTGGAGGGCCTTCGATGAATATCGGCGTAGCATATGACGGCGGGCAGATCGCCAAAAATCTGGGCGAGTGCCGCTCGATTCTGATTGTCAGCGCGGAGGGGCAAAACCCGACGGGCAAGCGGCTGGCTTCTGTAGAGGGAACCAGTACGACCGATTTGCTCAAGCTGGCGAGCATGGAAAAAATTGATGTGCTCATTTGCGGCGCGCTGGGACTCGCCATACGCAACGCGCTGGAGATGATCGGCGTGCTGCTTGTGCCGGGCTGCGAAGGTTCGGCTGAGGAAGCGGTTGCAAAATTTCTGGTGGGTGAAAGACAGGGCGATCCGGCGCTGCTCGAGATCGGGCGGGAGGAAGACCCGGACGATCCGATGGCATGCATGCATGACTGCGCCAAGTGCGCTGGCTGCGGCCCGATAGAAATTCTGCGGCAGATCCCGGAAGGACAGGAAGAGAACTGAAAAACAAACGGGGCGTCCGATGCGGGACGCCTCGTTTTTACGGAATCGTCCGAAAGGGGGCGGACGGTCATAACCCTTTGGAGTATCGGGAGGAAAAATGAGGAAGTTAGTTTATCGGTATTTGTGGTTTACCATTGGTGTCATCATCAACGCGTTCGGCGTGGCTATCATCACGAAGGCGGCGCTCGGCACTTCGCCTATTTCGAGCGTACCGTATGTGCTCAGCCTGCGGTTTGCGCCCTCGCTTGGGCAGTTTACTTTTGTGTTTAATCTGCTGTTCATTGCGGCTCAGGTGATTTTGCGCGGACGCAGGTTCCCGCCAATTCAGTTTTTGCAGATTGTGGTCAATCTCGTGTTCAGCGCGTTTATCGATGTTGGCATGAAAGCACTGTGGTGGTTTGAGCCTTCTTCGCTGCCGATCAAGCTTGTGGCGCTGGTGCTGGGCTGCGCGGTTTTGGGCTTCGGCATCAGTGTCGAGGTTGCGCCGGATGCGCTGCTTGTGCCGGGCGAGGGCGTTGTGGGGGCGATTACCGACCGGACGGGCAAGCGCTTCGGTTCGATCAAAATTGCGTTCGACGTGACACTGGTTATCATTGCGCTGATTTTGTCCTTTATTTTCTTCCGCGGTATCAACGGATTGGGCATCGGCACGGTGGTTTCCGCGCTGATTGTAGGGCGATTTGTCAACCTGTATAACGCGTATCTGCCGCTCATTCCGCGCATTCGCATGCTGCGTGCGGTGGTGGTGCCGCAGGCGGAGCAGGAGATGGTTGTAGACCCTGAGGGACTACAGGCCGAGGTTGAAATAGAGGGCTGAGAGAGTCGCTCTTGTGTTCACGCGGGAAAAAAGCAGGGCTGTTCGCGTTTGGCGGACAGCCCTTTTGTCAGCAAACGGCGAAAATAATCTTGCGATGCAAGGAAATTTATCGAAAAATGCTGATGCTTTTTATACAGGGGTGTTGTATAATAAATCTATAACCGAAAACGGGGCGTCGCGACCCCACGGAAACGGAAGGATTTTCTGCGATGGATAAGATTACCGCCGCCTTAGTTGGCGGCCTGTTTGACGAGGGCGGTTTTTCCGCCTATGCGCGTCCGGTGCTGTTCGGTACGGCGGGCGATACGGTGCGGGATGAACTGCCTGACGCCGTAGATGCGTGCTACTTTGTGCATGACGACCGGGAGCCTGCGCTGGCGGGTGCGGAGAGCATTGCGCTGACGGAGGGCAACCGTTTTGCGGCGCTCGCCAATCTGCCGGAGAGCGAACATGTGCTTGTAGTTACTGCGCCGTTCGTACTGACCGAGGACGACGCACTGACGCATCTGGTTGAGACGCACGTGACAACCGGCTACGGCGTGAGCGTGCTGGTGGCGGAGCAGCAGGGCTTTGACGCGGAGGGTCAGCCCATTCCGCGCGATGCGCACTGTCTGGCTGCGATGTTCACCTATGAGATGCTGAAAAAAGCGCTGGCGGCGGGCGGCGATACGCTGGACGCGCTGGTTGCCGCAGCAGTGTCCGCAGGCGCGCAGAAGGGCGTCGCCGTCACCAATGAGATCGTCGAAATCTGCGACGGCGGATCGGCCTATATCGCATTCCGCGCGATGGTGGGTCGCGTCAACTTTGCGCTGATTGACAAGGGTGTACAGATTTTCGATCCGGAAAACACCTATATTGCGCCGGACGCCGAGATTGAGGCGGGCGTAACCATTCTGCCCGGCTGCCATATCCGTCCGGGCTGCAAGGTGGGCGCGGGTGCGGTCATCGGTCCGAACTCCATTCTGGAAAAGGCGGAGATCGGCGCGGGGACGACGGTCAACAATTCGCAGGTGTATGAGTCCAAGATTGGCGCACACACTACGGTTGGGCCGTTTGCCTATGTTCGTCCGCAGTGCGTGGTGGGCGACGGCTGCCGCATCGGCGATTTTGTCGAGCTGAAGAAGTCCACCATCGGCAACGGCACCAAGGTGTCCCATCTGACCTATATCGGCGACGCAACCGTCGGCGAACGAGTGAATTTCGGCTGCGGCACGGTTGTGGTCAACTACGATGGGTATCATAAGTACCAGACTATCATCGGCGACGACTGCTTCATCGGCTGCAATACCAATCTGGTTTCGCCGGTCACGCTGGGCGATCGCGCGTTCACTGCGGCCGGTGCTACCGTGACCAAGGATGTGCCGGCGGGTGCGCTGGCGGTGGCCCGTGCGCGGCAGACCACGCTTGAGGGCTGGAACGACCGCCGTCGCGCGGCGCATGAAAAAGAGCAAAATAAAAAGTAAAGATAGAAAAACGGGATAAATTTTATCATTATGACGGAGGCTTACCAATGATTTCTCACGGAAAAAATATTAAAATTTTCTCCGGCAACTCTCACCCCGCACTGGCAATGCAGATTGCGTCCGCGCTCGGCCTGTCGATCGGCAAAGCGGCGATTTCCACCTTCGCGGACGGCGAGATCTCGGTTTCCATTTCTGAGTCCGTGCGTGGTTCGGACGTGTTCCTGGTACAGTCCACCTGCGGTCCGGTCAACAACAATCTGATGGAGCTGCTCATCATGATCGACTCCTGCAAGCGTGCATCTGCCGGCCGCATCACGGCGGTTATCCCTTATTTCGGCTATGCGCGGCAGGATCGCAAGAGCAAGGCGCGCGATCCGATTTCGGCCAAGCTGGTCGCAAACCTCATCACGGCGGCGGGCGCAGACCGTGTGCTCACCATGGACCTGCATGCTGCGCAGATTCAGGGCTTTTTCGATATCCCGGTGGATAATATGCTCGGTTCTTCCGTGCTGATTCCGTATATTGCGGGCAAGTTCGGCGTGGGTACAGATGATACGGTTATCGTCTCTCCCGACCTGGGCTCGGTTACCCGTGCGCGCAAATTTACCGAAAAGCTGGACATGCCGCTTGCCATCATTGACAAGCGCCGTCCCAAGGCGAACGTATCCGAGGTCATGAACATCATCGGCAACGTCGAGGGCAAAAAGTGCATCCTGGTAGACGACCTGATCGATACGGCAGGTACGCTGGTGCATGCGGCGGACGCGCTGGTAGAAAAGGGCGGTGCGACCGAGGTTTACGCCTGTGCGACCCATGGCGTGCTGTCCGGTCCGGCAATCGAGCGGATTGCGAACAGCCCGATCAAGGAGATGGCGATTCTGGATACCATTCCGCTGCCGAGCGAAAAGAAGCTGGACAAGATCAAGGTCCTGTCGGTAGCGCCGGTGCTCACAGAAGCCATTGCGCGCATTTATGAAGAGGTTTCGGTATCGACACTGTTCGACTGAGACAGACGGATGATTTGACAATTTTGGGGGGCGGACGACAGATGCTCGTCCGCCCTCTTTCTCTATCCGGCAGCGAATGACGGCCGGAAAAATACGGAAAAGCGAGGAACAGGCATGAAACTTCTCACGGTAGGCGATGTGGTCGGTGAGGCCGGTATCGATACGCTGCACGCACTGCTGCGCCGTGTCAAACGCGCGCACGGCGTGGATTTTGTGATCGTCAACGGGGAAAATGCTGCCGGACGCGGCATCACACCCAAGCAGGCGGACGATATTTTCGCCGCAGGGGCGGATGTGGTTACGCTTGGCAACCATGCGTTTGCCAAACAGCAGATCGCGGCTTATCTGGATGAACGGCAGGATATTCTGCGTCCGGCCAACCTGGCTCCGCAAAGTCCGGGACAGGGCTGGGAAATTTACGACGGCCCGCAGGGTCTGCGTCTGCTGGTCATGAACCTAATCGGCCGGTGCGATATGCATTACGGACCGGACAATCCGTTTTTGTGCGCGGATAAGATTTTGCGCGAGGCGGAAGGGCGATACGACATCGCGCTGGCGGAGATCCATGCGAACGCAACCAGTGAAAAGCTCGCGATGGGGTATTATCTCGACGGCCGCTGTGCCGCTGTTTGGGGTACGCACACCCATGTGCAGACCGCGGACGAGCGCATCAACCCAAAGGGTTCGGGCTATATCACCGATTTGGGTATGACCGGCCCGATTGTGTCCGTGCTTGGCGTGCGGGTGGAGCAGTCGATTGCGATGTTTCGCGGCGACCTGACCGAGTATTTCAAGACTGCACCGGGCGATTGCGCGCTGTCGGGCGCGGTGTTTGAACTTGGCCGGGACGGTAAATGCACCTCGGTCACCCGCGTGTGGGAGCGCTGCGCGCAGCCGTAAAGACGGAGCATCTATCTGTCGGAAAGGAGGGCGGCGTATGATTGCGATTTTTCTTGCCCCGGTTTATATCCTGCTGAATGTGTATCTGGCGCGCTGGGTACTGCGCTGGACGGGCGCGTGCCATCATCTGTGCGGCACAAAGGCGTTCCGTGCGGTGTTCATCGTCCTTTATGCGCTGGTGGCATCCGCGCCGCTGACCGGCTTTCTGGTTCAGTCGCCGTATCCGCTGCGGCAGTTTCTGCGGCAGGTCGGCAACTACTGGTTTGGCTGGATGCTGTATCTGGTGCTCGCGGTTTTGGCAGTTGAATTGGCATTGTTTGTGATACGCCGCGTGCGGGGCAAAGATTTCGAGCAGATGCAGCAGGTGCGGCGCGTGCAGGGCGGTATCGCGCTTGTACTGGTGTGCATGGTCAGTTTTTACGGCATGGCGCATGCCAAACGGTTGTATGTGACCGATTACGATGTGACGCTGCAGGGCGCAGGCGAGGATATGACGGTCGCGTTACTGGCTGACCTTCATCTGGGATATAGTACCGATCCGGCATATATCGAGCGGGCGGTCGAGAAGATAAATGACATGCAGCCCGATCTGGTTGTGATTGCGGGAGACATTTTTGATAACGAATACGAGGCCGTTCCCGAACCGGAACGGATTGCGGCGGCGCTGGCGTCGCTCGATAGTACATACGGAACTTACGCCTGCTGGGGCAACCACGATCTGTCCGAGCCGATTCTCGCGGGTTTTACCTGGGACACGGCGGACGAGAACAAAAACGACCCGCGCATGACGGAGTTTCTGAAGAAAGGCGATGTAACGCTGCTGGATGATCGTGCGGTGACGCTGCCAAACGGTGTGCAGCTAGTCGGCAGGTGCGACCCGGCGCGCAGCAAAAAGCTGGCGGCCGAGCGGCTGAGTCCGGCGGAGCTTATCGAGCCGCTCGATCCGACTCGGCCGATCTTTGTCATCGACCATCAACCGAAAGAGCTGGAGGCGCTCGCACAGGCGGGTGCAGACCTTGACCTGTCCGGACATACCCACGACGGACAGATGTTCCCGGGCAATCTGTTTATGCGTCTGCTGTGGGGCAACGCCTGCGGTCAGGAGCAGGTTGGAGAGATGGCTTCGATCGTAACCAGCGGCCTTGGCGTGTGGGGACCGGATATGCGTGTTGGTACGCGCAGCGAGGTGGTCTGCATTTCTGTGCATTTTTTGGAATAATGCACGGAGGACAAGCGTCCGCGTGGGAAAAACAGCGAAAAGGGAAGGGGTCTTTTGTACATTTTGCAAGAAGTTGTATAATAACTTGCAAAAATGCGAAAATTTGTTGACGGGACACCCTGTTTTGCAGTATGCTATAGCAGTATGCTATAAATGAACAACAATTGGCCTGATTGCATAGATGGTGATGAGGCCTTGCAGCAGGCACACCGATGGACGCTTGGGAAGGGCGCCGGCGGTGTGAAAGGAGGAAACAAACAGATGAACCCGTTGCTCAACAAATTTACTTTCACGGACGAGCTGAAGGATGTGCTCGAAAACTGTAAAGGTGTGTCGGTTCCGACCAGCAAGGCGGAGCTGTACGACATGGTATTCGGCCCGGAGCATGCCGATGTGTACGACGTTGTCTTTGACGTGCCGGGCAAAGGTCCGGTCAAGGAAGCGGATGTGACACGCTGCAAGAACGGTGCGTCGGTCAACTTCGTGGAGGATTATATGCGCCGCCGCGAGCCGGACTGCATGCGTATTGCAGACGACAAGCCGACCGATAAAAAGCGCTTTGCAGATGTATACGGCTATCCCTTTGCCGACCTGCGCCGCGAGACTATGGAATGGTTCAAGACGCAGGAGCTGATCCTGATGCCCTTTAATTCGGGCGGCAATATCTACGGTTATGGCTCCATGCTGGTCTGCCCCAAGCAGTGCGCGTTCTTTGCGTTTGCGCTGGCGCATTTGCAGGGCTTTGTCAATGCCGAGGAGAGCGAGGGCTATAAGCCGCGCGCCATCGTTTATGTCGCGCCGCCGTTCCGCCACACCCATTTTGAGGGCAAGCAGGTGGTTGTACACAACCGTCTGGATGACTGCCACGAAGTATTTTCTTACAACCTCTATCCCGGCCCGTCCGCCAAGAAGGGCGTTTACTCGGTGCTGCTGGATATCGGCGAGCAGGAAGGCTGGACTACCTGCCATACGTCCTGCGGCCGTCTGGTGACTCCGTACGAGAACGAGATGGTCATCATGCATGAGGGTGCGTCCGGCGGCGGCAAGAGCGAAATGCTGCAGGACATCGCGCGCGAGCCGGACGGCCGCGTGCTGCTCTCCAAGAATACGGTTACCGGTGAGGAAACCTACCTCAACATGGGCACAACCTGCTCGATTGAGCCGGTTTGCGACGATATGGCGACCTGCTATCCGCAGCTGCAGAACAATTCCGGCAAGCTGGTGCTGGTCGACGGTGAGGATGGCTGGTTCCTGCGCATGGACGGCGTAACGCACTACGGCTGCGACCCGGTGTACGAGCGCATCTGCACTGAGCCGAAGGAGCCGCTCTGCTTCTTCAATATGGAAGGCCATCCGGGTGCAACGCTGCTCATCTGGGAGCATACGCTCGATTCCAACGGTAAGCCCTGCTCCAACCCGCGTGCGATTGTACCGCGCTGGGATGTGCCGCACATTGTCAAGGAGCCGGTGGAGATTGACGTGCGCTCGTTCGGCGTTCGTATGCCTCCTTCGACCCGCGAGAACCCGAACTACGGCATCATGGGCATGATGCATATCATCCCGCCCGCACTGGCATGGCTGTGGCGTCTGGTGGCGCCGCGCGGTTTCAACAATCCCTCGATTGTCACCGGCAATGAACTCAAGAGCGAGGGCGTTGGCTCCTACTGGCCGTTTGCCACCGGTCTGCGCGTCAAGCAGGCGAACCTGCTGCTGGAGCAGATTATGAACAGCCCGAATACCCGTTATGTGCTCATCCCGAACCAGCACATCGGTGTATACAAGGTCGGCTTTGCGGCCGAGTGGATCTCCCGCGAGTATCTGGCGCGTCACGGCGGCGCAAAGATCCGCCGCGAGCACCTCGAACCCGCCCGCTGCCCGATGCTTGGCTATGCGATGAAGGATATGACCATCGACGGTCAGCGCATCCGCTCCAAGTACCTGCGCGTCGAAACGCAGGACCGTGTCGGTACGGACGGTTACGACGCAGGCGCGAAGATTCTGACCGACTTCTTCCGCAAGGAATTGGCGAAGTTCGATACGCCTGAGCTTGACCCGCGCGGCAAGCAGATCATCGACTGCTTCATGAATGGCGGCTCGCTTGCGGACTTTGAAGCGATTACTCCAACCAATCTGTAATCCGTCAATAAAACAGAAACAAAAAAACCGCTCCCAACGGGAGCGGTTTTTTGCTGTGTCATGGGGCAGGGATAATATCCTGCACGGTCAGGGTGTCTCCTTCAACCGAAAAGCGCACCTCGCAGCCTGCAAACGGGAAACCATAGACGCGGCCCGGCTCATGCTGGTATCCCGGTCGCGGGTCCTGGGCAAGGATGGCGAGCAGCGCGTCACACCGTCCGGCAGGCAGGCGGGCGAGCAGCTCTTCTGTGCAGCACACTTGCAGCACGCCGTCGCGGTTTTGCAGGGCAAAGCCGCCCGTGGCATCCGGATGTGCATCGGTGTAGGCCAGATAGGGCTTAATGTCGAAGATCGGTGTGCCGTCCATCAGGTCGGCGCCTGAAACGTGCAGCACCGGCCCGTCCGGTGTGTGCAGCTCCACCCGATTGAGCCGCACGGAGGACAGCCCGATTGCGTTGGGCCGAAAAGGAGAGCGTGTGGCAAACACGCCCATGCGTCGGTTGCCGCCCAGCTTGGGTGGGCGCACGGTAGGCGACCAGTCGTCGCGTACGGCCTCGGAGAACTGCCAGATCAGCCACAGGTGGGAGAAACCCTCAATGCCGCGCAGCGCGTCCGCGTTGCGGTATTCACGCTCAAACACGATGCGCGCGGGCGCGTCGGCCAGCCCGCTTTGCCGCGGGATGCCGAATTTGGTTGGAAAATCGCTGCGGATGCGCGCGATAATATGCATGGGGACAGTTTGGGACATAAACGACCTTCCTTTGACATTGATGCTATCAGTATAGCATGTCCGCGTCGGGCGCGCAATTCTTCCTGCTTTTACAGATTGTTAATGCATTCGGCACGGAAAAGCGGTATAATGGAAACATACTGATGAGAAAGCAGGGGTAAACTGTGGCGAAAAAGATACTCATCGTCGAAGACGAAGCAAATATCCGCGAACTGCTGCGCCTGTATCTGGAGCGCGAGGGTTATGCGGTAATCGAAGCGGCAAACGGTGTGGAGGGCATAAAAATGTGGAAGTCCGAAAAGCCGGATATGCTGCTGCTGGACGTGATGATGCCGGTGATGGACGGCTGGGCGGTCTGTAAGGAGATTCGTGCGGAAAGCGATGTGCCGATCATTATGCTGACGGCCAAGGGCGAGACGGCCGACCGCGTTTCCGGTTTGGAGATGGGCGCGGACGATTATATCGTCAAGCCGCTCGAAATGCCGGAGGTTATTGCGCGCGTGCGCGCGGTGTTCCGCCGCATGGCGCCGGACGATGCGCCGGAAAAGCTGACGTTTGACAATCTGGTGATTGACAAGCAGGCGTACGACCTGATTATCAAGGGCAAGCGCGTGGACGCGCCGCCTAAGGAAATCGAGCTGCTGTATTATCTCGCCTCCAGCCCGAATCGTGTGTTTACGCGCGCGCAGCTGCTGGACGATGTGTGGGGGTTTGACTATTTCGGCGATACCCGCACGGTGGATGTACATGTCAAGCGCCTGCGCGAAAAGCTGGAGGGCGTTTCGGATAAATGGGAGGTCAAAACCGTTTGGGGCGTCGGCTATAAGTTCGAGACCAAGGAGTAAACTATGGGCAGACGCAGCTTTTTCTTTAAAAACTATGTCACGCACCTGCTGCTGATTGTGTGTGCATTTGCAATAGCGGGCAGTGTGTTCTATTACCAGATGGGCAATTATGCGCTGCAAACCAAGCAGACTGAATTGCGCACGACCGTGCAGAGTCTGGCAGAGCAGACCCGGCTGATGCTCGGCACGGATTCCGATGTGATTCGTGAAATCTATATGCTGTCCATCAGCACGGTGGCCAAGGAGGACGCTATCACTGTTTATGTGACCGACCGAGACGGTGTCATTCAGATGATTGCCGGACCGGACGGTGAAGCAGCCAAGGTGACAGGCTGGATGATTCCGCAGGAGGTGACCGAGCAGATCCGCAAGACGGGCGGTTATGCAGAGGTCGGTCAGCTGGGCGTGCTGGGCGATCGGTCGAGCTATACGGTCGGAACGCGCGTGTCGGGCGATGACGGCGAAACCAACGCGATGGTCTTTGTCTATACGCAGGACGCGACCGCGGCAGGTGTGGTGCGTCATTCCACACAGACGTTGGTGCTCATTCTGCTCATTACGCTGGCGGTGGCGCTGGTGATATCCTTCATCCTGTCGCAGCATATGACGCGGCCGCTCAAGGTGATTGCGGCGGCGGCAAAAGAGTTTGCTGCGGGCAATTTCGATGTGCGTGTACCGGAGGATAACCACTGCTACGAGATTGACGAACTGGCGGTATCCTTCAACAATATGGCACGCGACCTCGACCAGCTCGAGGAGCTGACGCGCGGCTTTATCTCCAACGTCAGTCACGAATTTAAGACCCCGATGACCACAATCGGCGGCTTTGTTGACGGTATGATAGACGGCACCATCCCGGTCGAGCAGCGCGATAAATATT
>DYCA01000025.1:18787-21313 GCA_019418305.1 Clostridiales bacterium | reverse complement strand
TCGTCCCGAACGAAGCGCTCTACCAAGCTGAGCCACACCTCGGATTCGCTGTCACTTTGCATTCAACCGTGACAGCTTTTATATTATATCGCGCAGTTCCTTTTCTGTCAACACTTTTTTCGATTTTTTTAGATTTTTTCTATGAGTGCTGTAATCAGCCGTCGGAAGTCCGTTCCGCGCCGCGCAGCAATCTCGTTTACCTCCGCACCGGAAAGCGGCTGCATCAGCACACCTGCCGCCATATTGGTGATCATTGCCACCGCAACCACCGGCAAACCGCAGTGCGCTGCCGCAATGACTTCAAATACGGTAGACATGCCGACCGCATCCGCGCCCAGCGCGCGAAATGCACGAATCTCCGCCGGTGTTTCAAACTGCGGTCCGTTGACCCCACAGTATACACCGCGGCGCAGCGCCAGCCCACATGCATCGGCCGCCGCCTGCGCTTTATCCCGCAGCGCGGGTGCATAGGCAAAGGTCATGTCCGGAAAGCGCGTGCCAAGCTGAGCATCATTCTCTCCGGTCAGCGGACTTTTACCCGTCATATTGATATGATCCTCGATCAGCATAAAGTCGCCAACCGAAAAACCGGTGTTAATGCCGCCGGAAGCGTTGGTCAGAACGAGCGCTTGCACGCCCAGCGCATGCATCACATATACCGGATATGAAATTTCATCCGGCGCGTAGCCCTCATAGCCGTGCAGCCGTCCCTGCATGCAGATAACACGCCTGCCCGCGAGCATGCCGCAAACCAACCGCCCTGCATGATCGGGTGCGGTCGAAATGCGGAAATGCGGAATTTCCGCATAGGCGATAATAACGGTATCCTGCAGTTGTTCGGCCAGCGGCCCAAGCCCGGAACCCAGCACCAGCCCGATCTCGGGTATAAACGGAAGCCGCGAACGCAGATAAGCCGCAGATTCCTCCACTTGCTGTTTGGTATTCATTTGTCTCCTCCCTTACAGTCGACGGATGATCTCGTCCGTACAGCGCTGCGTTTCCGCCTTAACTCGCTCAATGTCAATCGTAGTATAGGCGCCATCACGGTACAACACTTCACCATCCACCACGGTCAGCTTGACATCCGCCCCCTGTGCCGCATATACCACATTGCACGCTGCATCGGTCATAGGAGTGAACTGTGGTGTGTCCGTATCGATTACGCACAAGTCTGCCCGGCAGCCAACGCGCAGCAAACCGCTGTCTTCTCTACCCTGCGACAGTGCACCCGCACGCGTTACCCCATACAGCGCCTGCGCCGGCGTAATCAGCGTCGAGTCACGGTAATACCCTTTATATACCACGCCGAACAGATACACGTCCTGCAAAATATTCAGGTTGTTGTTGGACGCTGCGCCGTCTGTGCCGAGCGCGATGTTAATACCCATATCGAGCATCTTCGGAATATTCGCATAGCCGGATGCCAGCTTGAGATTGCTCGCCGGGCAGCATGCCACCGTCACGCCATGCGAACGGAGAATCTCAAAGTCCTCCCCTTCCAGCCAAACGCAATGCGCTGCCGTCGTCGGCACATCAAACACGCCGCGCGCCTGCATGTATGCCGCAGGCGTCATGCCGTGACGCTGCTTACACTCTTCATGCTCGGCCTGTGTCTCGGACAAATGGATATGCATGCGCGCGCCGTTCGCTTTGGCGTGCGCGGCAACCGCTTCGACCACCTTAGGGGTTGAGGTGTACTCTCCATGGATGCACAGGTCGCCAATCAAGCGGCCATCCCCTGCCCCATTCCATTCACCCAGCAGACGCAGATTATCCTGATAAGCCGCCGTCTGCTCGTAAGTACTGTCGTCAAACACCGTCAGCCCGCGGCTGAGGTTACACTTGATTTTGCTCTCCAAAATGGCCTTTGTCATGCCGTCGAGGAAAAAGTACATGTCGGAAAACGATACCGTGCCGCTTGCCAGCATTTCCGCAATGGCCAGCTGGGTAGCATAATAAGCTGCCTCATCGCTCAGCTGATCCTCAAAAGGAAACACGCGCTCATTGAGCCAGCGCTGCAGGGGCAGGTTTTCCGCATAGCCGCGCAGCAGCGTCATCGGCGCGTGGCTGTGCACATTGTAAAAGCCCGGCAGCAGCAAGCGATGACGACCGTCATAACGCTCACCGTAGTCCTCCCGCGGCTCCACCTCTCCTATGTACGCAATACAGCCGTCTTTTACGCCAACATATTGTCCGCGCCGGAGCGCAAAGTTCTCATCCAAAAGGTCAATATTGCAGAATAACATTTGTTTCTCCTTTGTCTTTCTCTCAGGGCTTCACAGTCTCTTCTTTTCTACTTGGAGGGTTTTCCCCAATACACGTTCATCGGCACGGCATAGGTGGAAAAACGCACGCCAAGCTCGGTATTAAAGTGGTCGATAGATTTCATTAAACCAATGCAGCCCACCTGAAACAGGTCATCCGGTGATTCACCGCGCCCTTGAAACCGCTGAATCACCGACAGCACCAGCCGAAGATTGCCGCGAATCAGCTCATCCCGCGCCTGCTTGTCGCCTTTACCGGCAC
>DYCA01000025.1:0-18777 GCA_019418305.1 Clostridiales bacterium | reverse complement strand
TTCGTCCGTTTTTGCCGCCGACAGCGTCGGCAACCCCGATGTATTTACCCCGCAGATCTCTACTTTGGTTTGCATGGAAAAGTCCCTCCCGTCCTGCACACCCGATGTGCGTCTATCAGGATTTTCCCCTGCGGACGGGCCGAATATACCGACGAAATATTTTGCCGAACGTCATGTTTCGACACACTTTTTCCCGTTTATGTGCTTTATGGCGTGTCTTACAGCAAATGATAATGCGGGATGATATCCTCAAACGTGCCATCCTTCATACGGAAGCCGCCCGGAATGACACCTAGCTGCTGAAAACCCAGTTTTTTATACAGCCGGAGCGCAGGCTCATTGGTTTTGACCACAGCATTGAACTGCAAAATACCAAACCCCAGTTCTTTTGCCTTACTCATGCAATGCCGTACCAGTTTTTCCCCGATATGCTGCCCGCGCAGACTGCCCTTGACCGCATAACTTGCGTTGCAGATATGCCCGCACCGCCCGACGTTGTTCGGATGCAGAATGTACAGTCCAACGATTTCGCCGCTTTCCATGTCATACGCAATGCCCGTAAAGGACTGCACAGAAAAAAATGCATGGCCGCTTTGCGCATCCAGCAGCTCGGTTTGCGGAAAAGCGACGCCGTCCTCCACGACCTCATTCCAAACCGCAGCCGCCGCCTGCGCATCCTGCTGCATGTACTGTCTGATTTCCACCTGCATGGCACACACGCTCCCACTCGTTTTTGCGGTTCTATTGTACCGCATTTTATTCGTGCATGCAAGCGCCGCCGTCTATGCGAAGTTCTTTAGAATATCCTTACGCATACGCGCAATGATGCGTTTTTCCAGTCGGGATATATAGCTTTGCGAAATGCCCAGCAGCTCCGCGACCTCTTTCTGCGTCATGGATTCCGGCAATCCCAGTCCAAAGCGCAGCGAGATAATCTGCCGTTCGCGTGCAGGCAGACGCTCGAGCGCGTGATGCACCAGCATGCGGTCGACATCGTCCTCGATCGGGCGCATGACGCTGTCCGGCTCGGTGCCGAGGATATCACTGAGCAGCAGCTCATTCCCATCCCAGTCCGAGGACAGCGGCTCGTCAAACGACACCTCGGTGCGCCGTCCCGCCAGCTTGCGCAGATGCATCAGAATCTCGTTTTCAATACAGCGCGAAGCATAGGTTGCTAGCTTCACATTTTTATCGCTTCGATACGTGCCGACCGCCTTAATCAGCCCAATCGTGCCAATCGAAATTAAATCCTCGGTACTCACCGCCGCAGATTCAAATTTGCGTGCGAGAAACACCACCAGCCGCAGGTTATGCTCAATCAGCTTGTTACGCGCCTGCTCATCCCCCGCCTGACAGGCCTCGACCGCCGCCTGCTCCTCCTCCGGCGAGAGCGGCGGCGGCAGCACCTCGCTGCCGCCGATATAATAAACTGCACGCCGTTTCCATAGCCGCGCAAGCGCCTGCATAATCCATTTCAGTATCATATGTATTCTTCCTTTCAAACCCCAATCAGCCCATCATACGCTCCCTGACCAATACCATCCGGTCCAATAGCACACACGCAGTCAAGCGTTGTCCCATCTGCGCGGCATACACTGTCCGGTCGGAAATACAGCAGCAGCCCACTCTCCACACCAACCGCCCGGTACGGCAGCAGTCCGAACCGACTTGCCGTTTCCGACGGCAGCGCAGCCAGACATGCGGCAGCATCCTTTGTTTGTGTCCACCCCCGTTTTATTTCTTCGTCCAGCAGACTGCATGCCGCCTCTCTCCCCAGCACCAGCACCGGACGACCGGATACCGGTTCGACCAAGCCGTTTCCCGTGTCGTGCAGCAAACGCACCTCACGCTCACGTCCGTCAAATCGGACAGTCAACCGCTCGACCTCGCGGCGCAGCGGGCCATGCAATGCGTCTCCGCGCAGCAATACTCCGCTGAGCGCGTACCCGGCGGCGGCGGCAAGCAGCAGTACGCGAAACGGTACGGCAATGTAATATCCCGCGCCGAACAGCAGTTTTCGTCCGGTTGCCGCGCCAAGCGCCGCCGCCAGTCCTGCAAAGGATGCCGCAACCACAAAATACAGTGCGCACACCCGTCCAAAGGCCGGTTTTCCACCGAATGCGGCGGCGCACATACCAATTCCGGCAAGCACACGCAGCGGCAGCGCCGCCAAAACCGGCAGAACAGCCGCCAATACCGCATACCCGCCGCCCAGTACCGCCGCGGCCAACCATCGAACCCGTCCAGCACGCACACCGCCAAGCGCTGCCGCAGCGAGCAGGCTCGCGCCGTCCATCAGCACGTTGACCGCAAACAGCACATCCAGATATACAACCATAGACCACCTCCGCCGACCTACATCTTATCACAATACGCGCACATTATTTGCCGAATGCGCACCGTGCCGCACACGCAAAAAGGCCGCACACCGGTTTAGTCCGATGTGCGGCCTTGAAAAGCCATATTCAGTTCTTGAGGCTCTGGATAGGAGCCGGAATGCGGCCGCCGCGATGAATAAACTTCGCCGGCGAACCGGTTGCAATCGGCATGATAGGTGCAGAACCCAGCAGTCCGCCGAATTCGACCATATCGCCCACTTTTTTGCCGATGGCAGGAATCACACGCACAGCGGTCGTCTTGGAGTTGACCACGCCGATGGCGATTTCGTCTGCAATCAGACCGGAGATGACCTCGGCCGTAGTATCGCCCGGCACCGCAACCATGTCGATACCGACCGAGCAAACCGCAGTCATCGCTTCGAGCTTCTCAAGCGTGAGCGCGCCGGAAGCTGCCGCTGCAATCATCCCCTCATCCTCAGAGACAGGAATGAACGCGCCCGACAGGCCGCCGACCGACGAGGACGCCATGACGCCGCCCTTCTTGACCGCGTCGTTGAGCATAGCGAGAATGGCAGTCGTGCCGCAGCTGCCGCAGACTTCCAGACCGACTTCCTCCAGAATGCGTGCAACCGAGTCGCCGATTGCGGGAGTCGGCGCAAGAGACAAGTCGACAATGCCGAACGGTACACCCAGACGCTCACTGGCAATCGCACCGACCAGCTGACCCATGCGCGTAATCTTGAACGCAGTCTTTTTGATGACCTCAGCTACCTCGTTAATGGAGCAGTCACCCGCGCGGCGGATAGCCGACTGCACCACGCCCGGGCCGGAAACGCCGACATTGATAACGGTCTCCGGCTCACCGATGCCGTGGAACGCGCCCGCCATAAACGGGTTGTCATCCACCGCGTTGGCGAACACAACGAGCTTGGAGCAGCCCATCGAATCGTTGTCCTTCGTCAGTTCTGCGGTCTGCTTGATGATGCGGCCCATCAGTCCGATGGCGTCCAGATTGACACCCGCCTTGGTGGACGCAACATTGACCGACGAGCAGACCAGATTGGTCTCGGCCAACGCCTCAGGGATGGAGTTTATCAGGATTTCGTCACCCTTGGCAAAGCCCTTTTGCACCAGCGCAGAAAAGCCGCCGACAAAGTTCACGCCGGTTGCACTTGCCGCGCGATCAAGCGCCTTGGCAAGCGGCACATAGCTGTTTGCATTCGTCACCGCGCCAATCATGGCGATAGGCGTGACCGAAATACGCTTGTTGATGATCGGAATGCCGAGTTCCCGCTCGATCTGTTCGCCCGTGGAAACCAGTTTTTCCGCGCGGCGGGTGATCTTGTCATACACCTTATCCGCCAGCACATTGATATCGTCGCTGGCCAGATCACGCAGCGAAATACCCATGGTGATGGTACGGATATCAAGGTGTTCCTCTTCGATCATCTTGATGGTTTCCAGAATGTCCTTGGTATTGATCATTGACATGGACGGCACCTCAAATCTTGTGCATCGCGTCGAAGATATCCTCGTGCATGGTGTGAATTTTCATGCCGAGTGCTTCGCCGTCCTTGTCCAGAACATCAGCCAACTGGGTGAAGTCCACCGTACACTTGTCGATATTGACCAGCATGACCATGGCGAACATATCCTCCATGACATTCTGCGAAATATCAACAATGTTGACCTCATGCTTGTACAGAGTTTCGGAAATTCTGGCAATGATGCCGGTGCGGTCTTTACCGACCACCGTGATGACTGCGCGCATACTTTTTCCTCCGATTTATATATTTTTTTGGAATAACAAACTATCAACCGGTCTTTTACCGGAACACCGGCGGCGCAGACGATTCCATCTGCTCCTGCCCCGCCTCAACGATGGTATTGATGATGCTGTTAGACACCAGAAAGCCCTTTTCGGTCAGATACCAGCGGGTACCCTGATGAGCAACCAATTCCTGCCCCATCAGGCTGCGAAACGCTTCCTCATATGGTGTCGAGTCGATGTTATACCGTTTTTCCAGATCAATGAAATCCACACCTTCTGCCGTGCGAAGGCGCACCATCAGGTATTCGCCCTGCCGTTGAAAGGTTGGCACCTCGTCCTCGTCCCGCAGGATATCCTCACCGTTTATGTATGCCTTGATATCCCTTGCAAACTCGAACCGGCGGCCGTTCATGAACGAATGCGCCCCCGGCCCAAGACCCAGGTACTCGGATAAATCCCAGTACTTTGCATTGTGCCGAGAACGAAAGCCGGGCTTGGCAAAATTTGAAATTTCATAATGCTCAAATCCGTTCTTGCGCAGTAGATCACACATGGCAAGATAAGTATCTGCCTGTGCGTCGTCGTCCGGCAGAACGGGGTTTTCGCGCCCCATCGGGGTGGCTGGCTCGAGCTTCAGGCCGTAGCACGACAAGTGCTTAGGCCCAAGCGCCAGACACTGCTCAACCGAGTCGAGGAATTTTTCCTGCGTCTGGCACGGCAGACCGTACATCAGATCAAGGCTGATATTATCGAAGCCCTTCTCTCGCGCCAAATCCACCGCAGCTTTGGCTTGCTCAAACGTATGGATACGCCCGATACGTTTGAGCTCGTCCTCCTGCGCGGACTGCACACCGAAGGACAGGCGGTTGACGCCATGTTTTTTCATCGCATCAAGCACCTTTTTATCCGTGCTTTCCGGATTGCACTCGACCGTAATCTCCGCGTCATCCGCAAGCGGAAATTTGTTGCGCACTTCCTGCAGAATGCGGCCAAGATATTTCGGTCCCAAACAGGACGGCGTGCCGCCGCCGACGTACACGGTATCCACCGTGTAGCCGCTGCACGTTTTCCCGTATTCACGAATGTGCATTAACAGCGCCGAAACGTAGTTTTTCATCAGATCCACGTCTGTCACGGAATAAAAATCGCAGTAAGCACACTTTTTTACACAAAACGGAATGTGCAGGTACAGCCCCAAAGGCCGATTATTATAACTGAATTTGCTCATGATTCCTCATCCAGCTTCAAGACCGCCATGAACGCTTCGGTCGGAATCTGCACCGTGCCGAGCGAACGCATCTTCTTCTTGCCTTCCTTTTGTTTTTCCAGCAGCTTCTTCTTGCGCGTGATGTCGCCGCCGTAGCACTTGGCCAGCACATCCTTGCGCATCGCCTTGACTGTCTCTCGCGCGATGACCTTGCCGCCGATTGCCGCTTGAATCGGCACTTCGAACAGCTGACGCGGGATATTCTCCTTGAGTTTTTCGCAGATACGGCGCGCACGGCCGTAAGCCTTTTCGCGGTGCACAATAAACGAAAGTGCGTCCACCTGGTCACCGTTGAGCAGCATATCCACCTTGACCAAGTCGCTCGGCCGGTAATCAAGAAACTCGTAGTCCAGCGAAGCGTAGCCGCGAGTGCGTGCCTTGAGCGCGTCAAAAAAGTCGTAAATAATTTCGTTTATCGGCATTTCATAGTGCAGCTCTACCAGATTGGCATCCAGATACTGCATGTCTTTAAATATACCGCGCCGCTCCTGACACATCGGCATGATGTTGCCGACATACTCCTGCGGCGTCATGATGGTCGCCTTGACAAACGGCTCACGCGCTTCCTCAATGAGGCCCGGATCGGGATAATCATGCGGGTTGTCGCATTGGACGACCGTGCCGTCGGTCTTAACAATTTCATAGACCACGCTCGGCAGCGTCGTGACCAAATCGAGGTCGAACTCACGCTCCAGTCGCTCCTGAATGACCTCCATGTGCAGCATGCCGAGGAACCCGCAGCGGAAACCGAAGCCCAGCGCTACCGAGCTTTCCGGCTCGAAGGACAGCGCCGCATCGTTGAGCTGCAATTTCTCCAGTGCATCGCGCAGATCGGGGTATTTGGAACCGTCCTCGGTGTAAATACCGCAGAACACCATCGGCCGCGCGGGACGATAACCCGGCAGGGCCTCCGCCGTCGGGCGTTCAGCCTCGGTGACCGTGTCGCCGACACGAGTGTCGGATACGGTCTTGATGGATGCGGTAAAATAACCGACCTCGCCCGCGCACAGCTCCTGCTGAGGGGATAGCCCGAGCGGCAGCATGTAGCCGCATTCGAGCACCTGAAACGTCGCGCCGGTCGCCATCATTTTGACCTTCATCCCCGGACGGATACAGCCCTCCATCAGGCGCATATAGACGATAACGCCTTTATAAGGGTCGTACTGGCTGTCAAATATCAGTGCGCGCAGCGGTGCATCCGGATCGCCCGTCGGCGCAGGGATGTCCGACACGATGCGCTCAAGCACGGAATGAATGTTAATATTCATTTTTGCGGAAATCTCCGGGCTGTCCTCGGCCGGGATGCCGATGATATCCTCAATCTCCTGCTTGACGCGCGGCGCGTCCGCAGCCGGCAGGTCAATCTTATTGATGACCGGCACAACCTCCAACCCCGCGTCAATCGCAAGATAGGTGTTGCCCAACGTCTGCGCCTCGATGCCCTGCGCCGCATCCACAACCAGCAGCGCACCCTCGCACGCAGCCAACGAACGAGAGACCTCGTAATTGAAGTCAACATGCCCCGGCGTGTCGATGAGATTCATCTCATAGGTTTTGCCGTCGTCCGCCTCATATTCCATGCGCACGGCGCGCGCCTTAATCGTGATGCCGCGTTCGCGCTCCAGATCCATATTGTCGAGTAACTGCTCCTCCATCTCGCGCTGAGATACCGCTTTGCACTGCTCAAGCAGGCGGTCGGCAAGCGTGGACTTACCGTGGTCGATGTGCGCAATAATGGAAAAATTACGAATTTGCTCGCGATTTTTCACCCCGAAAGCTCCTTATCTGTTCCATAATAGCAATATGGAAATATTATAGCACGTTCCCGCCTGTCTCACAAGCGTTCTTTTCCGGTTTACCGGCTCCCTGCCCTTGTTCTGTTTTTTTGCACAAATTTGATTTTCTTTTGCTCCGGATTTGATGTGACTACGCTATGATAAAAATGTAGACAAGCCACATTCTTTTCTCTTTTCTTTATACTCTTCCCAAATGCAGGGGCGGCCAAGGCCGCCTCTGCATATTTTTTCATAAAATGCTTGCATTCTTGTTCTTGCGGGTATATACTGTGTTCAGCAAAGCATTTGACTGCTGTGCTAAAACCGAATATCAGGATTCTTCAGGGCAGGGTGCAATTCCCTACCGGCGGTACAGCCCGCGAGCGGACGCTTTTTCAAAGCGAATGCATGATTCGGTGAAACTCCGAAGCCGACAGTATAGTCTGGATGAAAGAAGAATGCGCGAAAAACGGATTTTGTTCCGTTTTCGCTTGTTTGCTGTTCTGAAACACATTTTGTGTTTCAGATTTTTTATTTTTATGACGTTTCGCCCCGAAGCATCTGCTTTCGGGGCGATTTTTCATTTTACAGCCCGTAACAGGCTGTTTTGGCGAGGTGATCCGATTGCAAAACCAAACGGAATCTTATATGCGCCGCGCACTTGAACTGGCCAAACGCGGCGCAGGACACGTCAGCCCTAACCCAATGGTCGGCTGCGTCATCGTTAAAGACGGACGCATCATCGGCGAAGGCTGGCATGAATACTGCGGCGGCCTGCACGCTGAACGCAACGCGCTGAAAAACTGCACGGAGGACCCGGCAGGCGCAGACTTATACGTTACGCTTGAGCCATGCTGCCACTGGGGCCGCACCCCTCCCTGCACAGAAGCCATTCTCGAAAAGCGCATCGGCCGTGTGTTCGTCGGGTGTCTGGACGCAAACCCGCTTGTTGCCGGCAAGGGAGCACAGATTCTGCGGGATGCAGGCATTCCGGTCGAAACCGGCATCTGTGAAAACGAGTGCCGTCAGCTCAACGAAGTATTCTTCCACTTCATCACAAACAAAACCCCGTATGTTGTACTCAAATACGCCATGACGCTGGACGGCAAGATTGCTGCGTACACCGGCGACAGCCGCTGGGTAACGGGTGAAGCCGCCCGCCGTCATGTACACGAGACACGCGCACGCCTATCCGGCATCATGGTTGGCGTCGGCACCGTGCTGGCAGACGACCCATTGCTCACCTGCCGCATCGAGGACGGACGCAACCCGTGCCGCATTGTCTGTGACAGTCACGCGCGCACGCCGCTGGACTCCCAACTCATTCGCACCGCGCACGACAACGACACGGTCATCGCCGTGACCGAATGGAACGAGCGCGCCACGGCGCTCAAAAAAGCAGGCGCACACCTATTGCTGTGCAAGGCACAAAACGGCAAAGTGGACTTGAACGACCTGATGCATCAGCTTGGGGCGTGCGGTCTGGACAGCATCCTGCTTGAAGGAGGCGCAGAGCTGGCGTTTGCAGCGCTTGAGGCAGGTATCGTCCATAAAGTACAGGCTTATATCGCACCCAAACTGATTGGCGGCAGCACCGCCAAAACCCCGCTCGGCGGCACAGGTTTCGCCCATATGTCAGACGCTTTGACACTCAAAAACGCAACTGTCACGCCGCTGGGTGCGGACTTCCTGCTCGAGGGGGTGCTGTAATATGTTTACCGGCATCATTGAGGAAATCGGCACCGTACGCCGTATCGAGCGCGGCGCCGCGGGCGCAAGACTCACCATCGCGGCGAAAACCGTGCTGGAAGGCACCAAGCTCGGCGACAGCATCGCCACCAACGGCGTGTGTCTGACCGTTGTCGCGATGACGGCAGACAGCTTCAGCGCAGACGTCATGGCCGAGTCGCTGCGGCGCTCCAGCCTCGGCGCACTGCAAAGCGGCTCACCGGTCAATCTTGAGCGCGCTATGCCCCTGAACGGTCGCTTCGGCGGACACATTGTTTCCGGTCACATCGACGGCACCGGCACAATTGCATCCCAAAAGCGCGAGGACAACGCGGTTTGGGTGACCGTGCACACCTCCGCTTCCCTGCTGCGATATATCGTGGAAAAAGGCTCGATTGCAATTGACGGCGTAAGTCTGACGGTTGCGGCGGTGAGCCAGACCGGTTTTTCGGTATCCATCATCCCGCACACAGGCGCGCAGACCATCCTGCTGGACAAAAAGCCGGGTGAGACGGTCAATCTGGAGTGCGACGTTATCGGAAAATATGTCGAAAAGCTCCTTACACCGTATTCACCGGCTGAAAAATCCGCTTCAAGCAATATCACTATGGAATTTCTGGCCCAACACGGGTTCTAAAAAAATAAAAGGAGGACAATCCATATGAAACAGCAATATTGCACGGTCGAAGAGGCGCTGGATGAACTGCGCGCCGGCCGCATCATCATCTCCATCGACGACCCCGACCGTGAAAACGAAGGCGACATGATCTGCGCCGCCCAGTTTGCCACTACTGAAAATGTCAACTTTATGGCGACATATGCCAAGGGCCTAATCTGCACGCCGATGAGCGAAGCCGTGGCACAGCGGCTGGGGCTGGAACAAATGGTCAAGGTCAACACCGACAACCATCAGACTGCATTCACCGTCTCGGTAGACCATGTGGAAACCACCACTGGCATTTCTGCAGAGGAGCGCGGCTACACCTGCCGCATGTGCGCCGATCCCAACTCCAAACCGTCAGATCTGCGTCGTCCCGGCCATGTCTTTCCGTTGGTATCACGCTATGGTGGCGTGCTTACCCGCAACGGACACACCGAGGCAACCGTTGACCTGTGCCGACTGGCGGGGCTGGAAGAATGCGGCCTGTGCTGCGAAATCATGCGCGACGACGGCACGATGATGCGCACAACTGAGCTGCTTGAACATGCGGCGAAGTGGGGGCTTAAGGTCATCACAATCAAAGCGCTGCAGGATTACTGCCGCCGCCACGACAAACATGTCGTGCGTGAGGCCTGCGCCAAGCTGCCGACCCGCTTCGGCGAGTTCCAGATTTACGGCTACATCAACGACCTGACCGGCGAGCATCATGTGGCGCTGGTCAAGGGAGACATCGGAGACGGCAAAAACCTGTTGTGCCGTGTGCATTCGGAATGCCTGACAGGCGACGTGTTCGGCTCTCGCCGCTGCGACTGCGGCCAGCAGCTTGCAGCCGCCATGCAGCAAATCGATCGCGAAGGACGCGGCGTGCTGCTCTATATGCGGCAGGAAGGCCGCGGCATCGGTCTTATCAACAAGCTCAAGGCATACGAGCTGCAGGAACAGGGCTGGGATACCGTTGAAGCCAACGTCAAACTCGGCTTTGCACCCGACCTGCGCGAATACTGGATCGGCGCACAGATTTTGCAGGACCTTGGCGCAAAGGAGCTGCGTCTGTTGACCAATAACCCGGAAAAAATCTATGGTCTGGACGGCTTCGGCGTGGAAATCGTCGAACGTGTCCCGATCGAGATTGACCCGCAGGAAGATGATGCGTTCTATCTGCGCACCAAGCAGATTAAGATGGGCCATCTGTTCAAGCACATGCTGTAATCATAATCTATAACGTCATGGGAGGAAGAAAAAATGAAAGTACTTGAAGGAAAACTGGTTGCCGGCAAAGGTAAATTTGCTATCGTTGCATCGCGCTTTAATGAATTCATCGTCTCTAAGCTGATCTCCGGCGCAGAGGACACGCTCGTGCGTCACGGCGTAGACACCGATGACATCACACTTGTCTGGGTGCCGGGCGCGTTTGAAATCCCGCTTGCAGCGCTCAAGCTCGCGCAATCGGGTCAATACTGCGCCGTTCTATGCCTCGGTGCGGTTATCCGCGGCTCGACCTCGCACTATGACTATGTCTGCAACGAGGTTTCCAAGGGCGTAGCGCAGGTCAACCTGCAGACCGGCGTACCGACCACCTTCGGCGTACTGACCACCGAAAACATCGAGCAGGCCATCGAGCGCGCCGGCACCAAGGCCGGCAACAAGGGCGCGGACGCCGCTATCGCTGCGCTCGAACTTGCCAATCTGCTGCCGCAGCTTTAAGCATCTGCCCCCGCACTTAAATATAGTACCAAAGGACTTGTCGCCTGCAAACCGCAGGCAACAAGTCCTTTCTCTGCTTCTGTTGCAATTTCAGAGTAATTCAGAACCGTCGTATGAACTGCCTCAACCAAATATCTGCGACGAAATCCTATTTCCTCCCTCATTAATCCCCGACTCGGACAGCCATATGACAAGCACAACATCTTTCTTTCCATCCGCAATGTCGAATGCTCTCGAAAAAAATCTATTTTTGTGATAAACTATTCTTATCCAATGAGAAATGGGGCGTTTGTCAATGCAGATTCATCAGCTTACCTATTTTGTGACCGTCGCAGAACAGGGCAGCATCAACAAAGCTGCGGAAAAACTGTTTGTGACCCAGCCCAATCTGAGCAAAGCCATCAGCAATCTGGAAAACGAACTGAAGGTGCGCATCTTTAATCGCACCAATAAAGGCGTTGTGCTGACCGATGAAGGAAAAAAGCTGTATCAGTATGCGCGTACCATCCTCAATCAGATGGAACTGATTCAGGGCTTATCCTCCAAAGAGCGTCCGCGCATTCTTTCGATTGCTTCCTATCCCATCATCACCATGGGGCGGCTCATCAGCGAATTTTACAATGCACATAAGCAGGAGGACATCTCCTTAAAGCTCGTGGAACAGCGGATGCAGCAGGTAATTGAAAGCGTGGAAAGCGGAGAGGCCGAAATTGGATTTGTAATGAGCAACAACGTACAGGCCAAGGAACTTAAGCATATGCTGCACTTCAAAAACCTGGTTTTTAATCCCTTGGGAGAGGATACCTGGTATGCCAACATCGGCCCGCACAGTCCATTATATGTACAAAATGAGGTCACGATGGAGCAGCTTTTACAATATCCCATCGTACGACTTCCGGACGACTATTTCTCCAACCTGACCTTTTATCTGGAAATCGACGGTGTTCGACTGACCGAACATAAAAAAGTGGTGTATGTCAGCGATAGTGCCGCCATTCTTGCGCTGCTCAGCACAACCGATGTGTTCCGGTTCGGCCCGGGGCTGAGCGCGCCGGATTACGCGCGCTATGGCATTAAGACCATTCCCATCCGAAACTGCAATGTGAAAATCAACGTCGGCTGGCTGCAGCGAAAAAGAGAGCTGCTCAGCCCGGAGGCGCAGGCCTTCGTCGAACTTCTCAACGGGCTGTATTCGTCGCCAGCTGCAGTACATTGAACAGGAAAGCCGTTATAACCTGTTATGCGAAATAGTTATGACTGCGTTATAACTATTATTTAGTTGACATCAGAATGCAATCTTGCTATAGTTAAAACATCAAAGCAAAGGCGCTGTGTTTGTACATAGCGCCTTTTTCTTTGTGTAAAAATACCAATTTTCTTCCGCCTATCATCTCATTTTTTGCCATTATGTATCATTTATAACTGCATTATAATTTTTTCGATTTGGACAGGCAAAAAAGTAACATGGTATGCTGAAACCAAGAAAGGATGAGGGATATGACACCGGTTCTGGCGCTCACCGTTTTGTTATGTATCTATGCTGCAGGAGAACTGATTGCGCAGCGAACCAAGGCAGTTTTTTCTACAGTACTTGGCATTGCGCTTCTGCTGCTTGCCGGATTCTGGAGCGGCGTGCTGCCACGCTCCTTAATTGAGGATGCACAGGTGACCGGCTTTGGCAATGTGATTGCGGGGCTTCTAATCGTTTCTCTGGGCACCACAATCGACTTTGCCGAATTGCGCCGTCAGTGGAAGGTGGTTCTCACTGCCCTGTTCTGTGTTTGCGGTGCGGTGGCTGTGATTATTCTGATTGGCATGCCCCTGATTGGCCGCGACATGTCAATTGCCGGCGCTCCGATTTTCGCCGGTGGCAGCGCGGCTACACTGATTATGACCAGTGCGCTTGACGAAATGGGTCTCGCGCAGGCCAGTACCTTCTGCATTGTGCTTTATGTCACGCAAAAATTTATCGGTGTGCCCATCGCTTCGCTCTTGCTGCGCCGTACTGCACGGCAATTCCGGGAAGATGCCAAGCTGGTCGCAGAATACAGCGAAGCGCAGCAAGGAGAAGCCTCTGCCCAAAAGCGCGGTCCCCTCTGTTTGCCTCCCGCATTTGCCCGCCCATCCGTCTATCTCGCAAAGCTGGGGCTTACGGCACTGGTCGCCTACTACCTTTCCCAACTGACCAACGGCGTCATTCACTACTATGTGCTCTGCCTGATTATGGGCGCTGTATTTTTCGCGGCGGGATTTTTTGAGAAAGGAATTTTGGAGAAAACCAAGTCCAGTTCTTTGATTACTTTTTTTGTCACTATTTTGATTTTCTCCAATTTGTCCACCACATCACCGCAGCAGGTTGTATCCGTTTTGCCTGCACTGCTGCTTTCCGCAATCTGCGGCGTCAGCGGCATCGTAATTGTCGGCTTTGCCTGCGCCAAACTGCTGCACATTCCCTTTGCACTGTCTATTTCCCTCGGTATCAGCTGCACCTTCGGCTTCCCCACCACCATGCTGATTCCACAGGAAGTTACGGAAGCGTTTGGCCGCAACGAACAGGAAAAGGCCGCAATACTCAATTACTTACTGCCAAAAATGCTGACAGCTGGATTCGTCACCGTTACCATCGCCTCGGTTTTACTGGCGTGTAACCGCCGTTTGCAACATCCTGCGCCGCGAATTGGAAGGTACAGGCGCCAAAACACGTGTCATTCCGATGGAAAACGCCGGCGATGTCTTGGTCGGTGAATGGAACAGCGAAAGCACCAAAGCACCGCTGCTGTTTATCGGACATATGGATACGGTTTTTAAGGAAGGCGCTGCAACGGAAAACCCCTTCCGCATTGATGAAAACGGCTTTGCACACGGTCCGGGCGTACTGGATATGAAAGCCGGTCTGGTAATTGCGGTGTATGCAATCAAGGCGCTGACCGAGGCCGGATTCCGAGACCGTCCCATCAAATGCATTTTTGCCGGCGATGAAGAAAACCTGCACATGTTCTCCAACGCCAAGGAAGTGATGGCCTCCGAAGCGGTCGGCGCTCTGGCTGCATTCAATTTTGAAACCGGCTATATGGACAATCGCTTTGTTGTCGGTCGCAAAGGCGGCGGACCGGTCACAATCACCGTGCATGGCGTCGCTGCACATTCCGGCATCGCACCCGAAAAAGGCCGCTCGGCCATTTTGGAAGCTGCACACAAAATTGCAGATTTAGAAGCCTATAACGACTTTTCTCGCGGCCGCCTTATCAACTGCGGCAAAATTACTGGCGGAATGGGAGAGAACACAATACCGGACCAGTGTACTATCCATATTGGCATCCGCTTTCCCACAACTGAGATTAAAAACGAGATCCTGACCGAGCTGGAACGGGTCACCGCAAACAGCACGGTACCGGATACTTGGGCGGAGCTGGATATCAGCCGGCTGATAAACTGCATGGATACGACCGACGGCGTCATGGCGTTATTCGGACATTTGAAAAAGACCGCGCAGTCCTGCGGCTTTGGAGAAATTGACTGCTTTCAGGTAGGCGGTCTGTCTGATTCCGGAATAACGGTCGCATGCGGTGTTCCCACAGTGTGCGGCATGGGCGCGCGCGGTGAAGGCAACCACACGCCCAATGAATACGCAGAAGTAGAGTCCATGTTCCAGCGATGCATTCTGGCCGCCTGTGCCGCATGTACGCTGGAAGATGATTTCACCAAGGGATAAAAGAGATATCAAAGGAGGAAAAGCAGATGAAAGAAAAAAGCGAAGAAAACAAGGAAAAAATCGGTATCGGCGCATGGATCGCGCTGGTTGTCCTAATTCTTGTTCTGTCGGGTGCATTCCGCACGGTGGACGGCCCGCTTAAGGTATTGGACTTTACCAACCTGTCCGGCTCATTTGGCCAGATCGGCGACACAGGTGCCAATCTGATTGGCTCGGGCGGTACCGGCGCCAAGGATGGTTTCATGGCCGGTTTCAACCTTATTCCCGCCGTCATGTTTTTCTGCGGCCTGCTGGGCGTATTTGAACAGCTTGGTGCTTTCAAGGCATCCGATATTGTATTCCGTCCGCTGCTGCGCCCTCTCATGGGCATCCCCGGCAAATGCGGCATTGCGTTTATCTCCAGCTTTACCGGCTCGGATGTGGCTGCCGTCATGACCCGCGAACTATATGAAAACGGCGAGATTACCGACGATGAACGAACCATCTTTGTGGCCTATCAATATGCCGGTTCCGCGTGCATCAACAATACCATTACCGGCGGCGCTCCGCTGGTTGCCATTTGTCCGGTTGCGCTTGGACCCTGTATTGTTATCATGTTTATCTGCAAGCTGATCGGCGCCAATATCGTTCGTCTGGTGCTGCATGCCAAAAGAAACAAGGCTTAAAGGGAGGATAACCAAATGAGTGCAGAAGTTAAAACGGCATCCGTTGCGCAGCCATCCGCTCCGGCGGCTCCGGCCGCGGCGAAGAAGCCATCTATCGTCGATACTTTTCTCAAAGGTTGTGCCAAAGGTTTTAAAGTCGGCATTGAAAACATCACACCGGCTATGATTCTCGGCTATGTACTGGTTTACATTTTGCAGGAAACCGGTCTGATGGATCTGCTCGGCACCGTGATGGCCCCTGTCATGGGACTGTTCGGTCTGCCCGGCGAAGCCTTTGCAGTGCTGATTTCCGCGTTCTTTGCAAAGGCCTCCGGCTGCGCGACCGCCGCTTCCATGTATCAGGCCGGTACGCTGACGCTGGGCCAAGCCTCCATGATGCTGCCCGCCTGTATTCTGATGGGCACCCTGATCGGCCACTATGCCCGTATTGTACTGGTTACCGGCTCAAACAAAAAATGGCATCCGCTTCTGATCGGCATCTGCCTGCTGGATGCAGCAATCAGCCTTGTTATCATGCGCATCATTCTTACCGCTATGGGCGTACAATAACATACCGGGAAAGGAGCAGTTCTCATGTTATCCAGACAGCGCGGCCTTCAACTGGAGGCTTTTGGCAGCATACTGATTGTCACCGTTATGCTGGCCGACCGATTCCTGTTTACTTTACAGGATGGATTTGTGCTGACAGCTGCAATCGTTTCCGCTGTATTTCTCACCATCGGCATCCGTGTTGTCAAACGGGCTGACGAACAAGCCCAACAGAAAGCTGAAAAGCAACAATCCTCCCCTCATCCTTAGACACCCCTTCCCCCAAGCCTCATGCCGTACAAATGCGACGGCATGGGGCTTTTCCCATCTATTGCGCCGGTTCTTTGCTCGGAATAATCCGGTTTTTCCTGCTGCGTACCCCACGGCCCTGCCGCAAAATATCGCAAACCATATTGCCGGACAAAAGACAAAACAGAAAAACCAAGCCGGGCAGCATATCGCTGCCCGGCTTGGTTTGTTCACTACGAAAAGAATCAGGAAATCTGCTGTAAGTAACGCATCAAAACAACCGCTACTTCTGCACGGGTGGCATTACCCGCAGGGCTGAGGGTTGTATCGCTGCTGCCGGTTATCAGACCTTCCGATACTGCCCATGCAAGCATCGGCTCGGCATAGCTGGAAATTTCAGCAAAATCCGTATAGGCATTCATATCCGCACGGGCCGAAACATCCTGACCCTTATATTGGGCATAGCGATACAGAATGGCCGCCATCTGCTCACGAGTGATATTATCATCCGGTGCAAACTGATTTTCCTCTACGCCATTAACAAGCTTATTTTCTGCCGCCCATGCAACCGCATCCGCATACCAAGCGTTATCCGCCACATCGATAAAGGCAGCATCCGAAGCCGCAGGCTTGTTCTCCATGTTGTACAGCACCTGTACCATCATGCTGCGGGACAGCGCCGCATCCGGCTCAAACGTGGTGTCGCCTGTACCGTTCATCACACCGTTGCTGACCACGTACTCTACTGCGTCAGCATACCACGCAGAGGCCGCAACGTCGTCAAAGCCAGTTTCCTCTTCGACTGCCATGTCGATGGCGTAGGTCGGCATCTTGTTCACAGTCAAAACTGTGGGGGTAAACACATCGTCCTTGGTCAGCTCGCCCGCCTTGTCCTGCGCGATGAAGGCGCGCAGCTCAGTCAGGATGCTCTTGGCGTTTGCAAACGCCTCTTCCGAAACCGCTTTACCCAACGCCGTTGCCGTTTTCTCAGCCTGCTCCGGGCTTTCCGCATAAATGCGTTCCATCTCTTTGTCTACCGCAGCTTGCTGCTCGATGAGTGCTTTCTGGTATTTTTCCCAATACAGCTTGACATTTGTGCCGTAACGCGCGCGGTCGTTATCACACAGATCGTTGATGGCGGTAAATACCCAATAAGCGGAGGTTTCCGCCGGGAAATCCGCATCGTCCAGCACTTCTTCAATATTTTCTGCATCCGTACTGTACTCGGTCTGGAAAATTTCCGACGTATCGGTCAGCAGATTGCTGTAATACGGCAGATAAACCGAGAACTCCGCGCGGGACATGGCCTGCCACTGCACAGTTGCCAATGCTTCCGGCATATCGCTGCGAATCTCAAAAATGTGACATTCTGCCTGACGCTCGTTGCCGATGGCAGTGCCATTCGGATTATTCTCCGGATTGTTATCCGCCGCGTATTCCGTACCTTCACCGCGGTAAGCCAGCAGACGCAGCACTTCATACGTGGTCAGCTTACGATCCGCCTCAAACAGCATGTTAAACGGACCTTCCGGTGCAGCCTCGCCTTCGCGCTCGACCGAAACCGTTTCCGACAGCGCTTCATTCAGATAGTTAACCCCCTGCCAGAAACGGAAATACTGCCCATTGCCGAAATCTTCCGAACCGTAGGTTTTCTGGATGTCGATTTTGGTAATCTTATCATCGGCTGCCTCGCCCTTCTGCGAAGAAACCAGAAAACCATTCTCCAGCGGCAGAGAAATCAACGCATCCGACGCAATGACATTTTCCGTATCGGAAACATCAATCTCGTTCATCACCACCATGTTCGGGTTGACCGAAACCTTATCCACCGGCATCTTGACCGCTACATACTGATGACCGGACAGCGTTTCAAAGTCCCACACTTCGTTGGCATCACTGATGGTAAACGAGTTGCACTCACCGGAACCATAGGTGTCAATGATTTTGGCCAGTTTCTCCACACCGTCTCGTGCGGACTCCGCCGTCATCAGGACAACCGAGTTAAGGGAGATTTCACAGATACCGGTCTCTACCAACGGATCGGCTGCCTCGGCTTTTTCATTGTTTGCCGTCGAAACCGTCGCACTCATCGCAACGCCGTTTTCGTTCATACCGACTTCGCCGTAGGCTTCTCGCACGAGATTTCCGTTCGCATCCACAACGGATTCGCCCATCTCCATCGAGTCGCGCATCACAGTATAGCGGTAGGTGTGCGCCGGATACGGCATGGAGAATCCATATGTATCTTCATACATCTCGCCGTCCGCATGATCAGCCGCCGGACGTACTTCAAATACTTTATCGTACAGCTTACCGATATCCTCGGAGCGGCCCACGTAAGTCGACCCGTTCGCCGACTGTTCGCTGCCGACATACAC
>DYCA01000024.1 GCA_019418305.1 Clostridiales bacterium | reverse complement strand
CCTTGAACAGCTTGCGTGTCTGCGCCTCGACGCCCTTGGATGCATCGATGACCATAACCGCCGAATCCGCCGCCATCAGCGTGCGGTAGGTATCCTCGGAAAAGTCCTGATGCCCGGGGGTATCGAGAATGTTGATGCACTTGCCTTCATAGCGGAACTGCAGCACCGAGGAGGTCACCGAAATACCGCGCTGCTTCTCGATTTCCATCCAGTCGGATACGGCATGGCGGCTGTTTTTCTTGCCTTTTACCATGCCAGCCTCCTGAATTGCGCCGCCGTACAGCAAAAATTTCTCTGTAATGGTGGTTTTACCGGCGTCCGGATGCGAAATGATCGCAAAAGTGCGCCGGTTCTCAATTTCCTTTTTCAGCTCTGCCAATGACTTTTTTCCTCCCGATTATACAAAAACAAAAATTTGTTGCGAAATGTACACAGAATGTTCACATTTTCCCTATATTATAATAACCGTGGAAAGCGTAAGATCCCCCCACATGTTCTTGCTTTCTACTCTCTATCCTACCTTTTATTGCGGGAACGGCCGGACGAAAGTCCGGCCGTTCCTGTTTTTACGCGCGTTTGGCGCAGCTGCTCTTTCTGATGCGCGGCAGCCCCGCGTAAAAGGCAGGAACAAAGCAGAAATACCATATTTACAAATCCCGCCGACCTTCGAGCGCGCGGGTCAGCGTAACCTCATCGACATATTCCAGATGTCCGCCCACGGGAATGCCGTAGGCAAGGCGGGTGATACGAATGCCGAAGGGCTGTAACAGGCGGGAAATGTACATGGCTGTAGCCTCGCCCTCGGTGTCCGGATTGGTGGCAAGGATAACCTCCTCGGTGTCCTCATCCGCCACGCGCTGCACCAGCTCCCGGATGCGAATATCGTCCGGTCCAATGTGACCCATAGGGGAAAGCGTGCCGTGCAGCACATGATACAAGCCATGATACTCCTTGGTGCGCTCGAACGCAATCACGTCACGCGGTTCCGCCACCACGCAGATGGTCTTTTGGTCACGGGTCTTATCCGCGCAAATCGGACAAATCTCGCTGTCGGCCAGATTCTGACACCGTTTGCAGGTGAAGGTCTTGGCTTTTGCCTCACGAATTGCGTCAGCAAATCGTTCCGCATCCTCTTTGGACAGATCGAGCACATGGAATGCCAGCCGCTGCGCGGTTTTCTGCCCGATACCGGGGAGCTTTGCAAATTCCTCGATCAACCGCTCGACCGGCGGTGCAAAAAAGTCCATCAGAACAGGCCGCCGCCTAGACCGCCCATGCCGCCAGTAATTGCGTTCATCTGGCTCTGGGACTTCTCATTTGCAGCCTTGAGCGCCTCGTTGACCGCCGCAACTACCAGATCCTGCAGCATATCAATGTCATCCGGGTCGACTACGTCGGGCTTAATCTCAATGGATTTCAGCGTTGAAGTACCAGTTACGGTCGCAGTCACCATGCCGCCGCCTGCCGTGCCGGTGGTCTCCATCTGCGCAATCTCTTCCTGCGCCTTCATCATGTTTTCCTGCATCTTCTGCGCCTGCTTCATCATTGCCTGCATGTTCATGCCGCCGCCGAAGCCGCCGCCAAAGCCTTTTCCCTTTGCCATCTGTTATGTCCTCCTCAAAGTTCTTTTACTTGAATATCAAATGCTTTCGCCCGACCGATGATCTCATCGACCGCGGCGTTTTTTTGTATCACGGGTTCATCCCCGGCTTCACGCACCTTAACCTTGATCGGCGCGCCCGCCAGCGCTGCTGCCTGTTCCCGGATCACCTTCATCGTCGGCTCCGCTTTCGCCAGCATCGCCGTGATACTGTCCTCACACAGAATAACCAGCGCGTCATCCTCCAGCATGCCCTTGGCGGATACCTTAAGATTGGTATGCGCGCCGGTATTGATTTTACCGGTGAGCATTTCCAGCAGCTGCGTCCATTTCGGCCATGCAGCTGCCTGAGCCACCGCCGCAGCGGGCTTCGCCGGCGATACCGGTTGTCCAGCCGCGGCCTCTTCCTCCGCCCAAAGCGGTGCATCGCCGTCATCCGGCGGAGGCGGCATATCGTTCGCTTGTCGCACGGTTTGCGCCGGTGCCGCTGCAACCGGTACGCCATGCTTCATCTTTTCCTCCAGCGCCTCCACGCGCCCGCTCAATGTATCGTATTGTTCTGCGCCCAAACTGCACAGTCGAACCGCGCACAACTCCGCTTCGACCCGGCGATTGGCTGCGCTGCGCATGCGATCAAGCGCTTCCCCTATTACACGGCTCCATGCGATCAGTGTGGACGAAGCCAATCCATCGCACAGCTTTTGCAGACTTTTCACCGTATACGCCGGAGAAATCAGCGCGGATACATCGGTTTTGCTGGTCTTAACCAGCAGCGCGTCGCGGATTAGTCCCAGCATCTGGTCGTAAACCGCAGCCAAATCCCGGCCTGCGTTGTAATATTCGTCAATCAGCGCAATGGCCGCGGCCAAGTCGCCGGTTTTGAGGTGCTCCGCCAGCCGAATACCGTCGTCCTGCCCCATCACGCCAAGTGCTGCGGTCACGGTTTGCTCATCCACCGCGCCCGCCGCCGCCGCGCGGTCGAGCATGGACAATGCATCACGCATCGCGCCGTCTGCCAGCCGCGCTATCAGGCGCGCCGCACCCTCCGTCAGCTCGATGCTCTCACCCGCCGCTACATCCAGCAGGCGGCGCGCAATATCCTCCGCGCCGATGCGCCGGAAATCGAACCGCTGGCAGCGCGACAGGATGGTCGCGGGCACCTTGTGCAGTTCGGTGGTTGCTAAGATAAACAGCACATGCTCGGGCGGTTCCTCGAGTGTCTTGAGCAGCGCGTTGAACGCGCCAATCGAGAGCATATGCACCTCGTCAATGATAAACACGCGCTTTTTGACCTGCGCGGGTGTGTATCGCGTCTCGTCGCGCAAATCGCGGATATTGTCGACACCATTGTTCGAAGCCGCGTCAATCTCGGTCACATCAAGCACCGATCCGTCCAGAATACCGCGGCAAGCCGCACACTCGTTGCAAGGGGCGCCGTTCACCGGATGCTCACAGTTGACCGCGCGCGCCAAAATCTTAGCGCAGGTTGTCTTGCCAGTGCCGCGTGTACCGGTAAAAAGATAGGCATGGCTCAGCCGACCAGACTGGAGCTGCGCGCGCAGTGTATCCGTGATATGCTGCTGGCCGATTACGTCCGCAAAGGTCTGCGGCCGCCATTTGCGATACAGCGCCTGATACATGCGCCTCACTCCTTTCCTTGCCCGTGATACCACAAAAGAGGCGGGCGCAAGCCCGCCTCCCAGCGTTCTCTTCTGCGCGCCAAGCACGCAACTCATAAAAAGTCCAGCTCCGCCGGACTTTTTATACCTCGACTCAGCCGCCTTGGGCGGCGTCATTCGGGTATCGAAACCAGGTTTCTACCGGAACCTGATTTCGTATATAGGGGACTTCTGAAGTCCCTATATTCTGTTCAGCGCCCCACAAGACCGCACACGGGCAATTCGAAAGCGCACGCCCGACTGCCTTTCCGCGGTTTGGGCTCAAAATCGGCAGCTCTGCGGCACACGATGGTTTCCGCTTAATGCTGCTCGGTTCCCCGCCTGACATGGTTCACGGTCCTCCGTTGCGCAGTACCGGTCTCTCATCGCCCTGTTGGCAGCTGCTTCGCCGCGCGTACGTCCCTCCTTGCCCGCATCATCCCCGCTGTAGCGGATTGCGGGTACAGGACACCGCTAACGCCCCGATGTGTGCGGCCTTGTGCGGCGCTGAACAGATATTCGGTTGTTATTTTATGCGTTCCAGCGGGTTTTATGCTTCCGGATCGTCAGGCGACGGTGTGGTCTCGCCGCCAGTACCGCCACCGGTTTCGCCTCCGGTGCCGCCGCCGGTTTCGCCTCCGGTTTCTCCGCCGGTGCCGCCACCGGTTTCTCCACCCGTGCCGCCGCCGGTTTCTCCGCCGGTATTACCGCCAGTTTCGCCACCAGTGTTTCCACCGGTCTCGCCGCCGGTTTCTCCGCCGGTATTACCGCCAGTCTCGCCGCCCTCCGGATCAGTCGGAGTCGTCGGCAGGCCGGTTTCCGGATCAATGGAAGGATCGTTCGGATCAGTCGGCGTCTGCTCTTCCGGTTTCTTCTCTTCTTCCGGCTTCTCCTCTTCTTCCTCTTCTTCCTTCCAATCGGTTACGCCAACTTTAGCGAAGTTATAGCTCGTGGTAATGCCCTGATGGCTGCACGTCTCGGTCGGTACTTCATCGTTCCAGAAACGGCCGCTTGCGGCGCGTCCCGCCGCACGGCAGGCACCGGAAGCAAGCAGACCGGTATCCATACAATAGGTCACTGTCGTGAAATCCTGCGGATGCGAGTCGAACACCAGACCGGAGTCGCCTTCATGCACCTTCTGCATTACTGCCAGCCAGATTGCCGCAGCATTGCGGCCATACAAGCCATTGAGCGTATAGTTATGCTCATAACCTACCCAAACCGCAGCGGAATACTGAGGCGTTACGCCGCAGAACCAGATATCGGTGTTGGAGGTCGTCGTACCGGTCTTACCGGCAGTCTGCACACCGGAAATCTGCGTGCCGGACGCGGTACCGTAAGCCGTGACGTTTTGCAGGCACTCAAGCATGTAATATGCGGTGCGCACATTTTCAAAGCCCAGATCCGTGCTCGGGTTGTTTTCGAGCACCGTATTGCCCTCCGAATCGAGCACCTTGGTGTAGGTGCGCGTGCCGCCGAACACGCCGTCATTGATGAAGGCGGAGAATCCACCCGCCATCTCTCGTACGGTCACGCCGTCGGTCAGCGCGCCTAGTGCCAGCGGTGAATAGTCAATATCGCTCTTGACCGTGCCGTCCTCATAGGTTCGGCTGCCAACCAATTGGATACCGAGGCGCTGTGTCAGGAAATCATAGGATGCCTGCGGCGTCAGCATATCCATCACCTGCACGGCAATGGTGTTAACCGAGCTGGTAATACCGCTTTTGATCGTCATCGCCTTGCCCGTTGGCATCTTGCCGTCGTTCATCGGCCACGGCTTTCCATCATCCCCGATATACAGCGGCTTATCGTATACCGTAGTGGACGGAACAATAATCCCCTTGTCCATAGCGGGGCCGTAAGAAGACAGCGGCTTGATTGAAGAACCCGGTTGACGGCGCGCGTCCGTGGCATACGAAAAGGCCAGATTTTCCGTCTTTTCGCCGCGGCCGCCCGCAATGGCAACAATACTGCCCTGCTTATCCGTAATGACCATGGCGCTCTGCGGGCGCTCGCCGTATTTCTCGGTATTGGGGAATACAGAATCATCCGCCCACACCTGATCGACGATGCTCTGCACCTTGGTGTCGATGGTTGCATAAATCTTCAGGCCGCCCGAGGTGACCATGTTGCTGGCTACGACTTCGGAATATCCCTTCTGCTCCATCAGGTCTTTGGTTACGTCCTTGATGACCGCATCGGTAAAGTAGGAATAAATATCGCTGATATCCTGCTGATACTGCTCATAGGGGCGGTAAACCAGCTCGGTTGCGATTGCCTCGTTATACGCGGTCTGGTCAATCATGCCCAGTTCCAGCATCTTGCCGAGGATGTTTTGCTGCCGCTCCTTGACCTTTTCCGGATGGTTATACGGGTCATAAATCGACGGATTGTTGGTCAGGCCAGCCAGCGCGGCACACTCCGCGAGGCTCAGCTCGGATACATCCTTGCCGAAATAGGTGGTCGCAGCGGTTTTCACGCCATAGCAGTTGTAGCCGAGATAGATCGTATTGAGATACATCTCCAAAATACGGTCCTTATCCCCGATTTCATCCTCCAGCGCCAACGCGCGGAAAATCTCGTTAACCTTACGTTTGACCGAGTAATCGTCCTCATCGGTGACGTTTTTGATGAGCTGCTGGGTGATGGTTGAACCGCCGTACTGGTCATCGCCAACCAGCCAGTTGGCAACCGCGCCGAACGTGCGCTTCCAGTCCACGCCGTGATGCTTGTAGAAGCGTTCGTCCTCAATGGCAACGACCGCGTTCTTTAGATTATCCGGAATGTTCTCACTGTCCACCCAAATGCGGTTTTCCATGCCGCGAATGGTTTCATAGAGCGTTTCTTCGCCCGTTGTGGAATCGACTGCATAGATGAAGGAGTTCAAATCCAAGCCCAAACCCTTGCTCAGGTCGGTTGCAGTTTCCTGCGCAGACGGGTTAATATATGCATGTACATAATACGCAAATGCAATGCCGCAGAAGCAGGCGCAAAGCACACCGATAAGCAGTAGCGTCAGTAGCACGCGGGATATCACATGCAGGACGCCCGATCCTTTTCTTTTGCCAGTTGCCAATTCGGTTTCCTCCTTGCCCGCCGGATTCATGCCGCGGGTCTTATCAGGTCGGACGTATGAGGCGTCCGTTTTGTTCCCGATATCCTTGAAAATAAGCAGTTTTTATCTGCTTTCAGTCATTATACCACAGAAACAGGCGTTTTAAAAGCATACATTTTTTCCTGTCTCCCTCTGTTGGTCACAGTCGTTCGCGGCTATTATACCACATTATTCCGCAAATTCCAAACAAATTTTACACCTGTTTGCGAATACTTTCCAAAATTCCGGGCATACTCAAAGAAAATTCCAGGAATATAAGGAGGTAATTTCCGTGATGCAGGGTTTTTACATGCTGGCCATGCTGCGTGCCAAACGGCAGCGGCGTATCGCGCTTCTGGCCTGCGCAGCGGCGCTCATCAGCGCTTTTTTTGCCGCGCGCGTCTGGTTTTCGACTCCGGCCGTACCTGCCAGCACGACCGAGCTGCCCTATATTGCCCAAGCGGATGAGGGCCGTTTGGTCGTCTCCCGCGGCGGGGAAATCGTCATTCGCACCGATATTGACGTCCGCACCCTGCCCGCCGCCGACCGGGAGGCGCTCGAGGACGGCATTCTGCTGTCGGACGCGCAGGCGCTTGCCCGTCTGCTAGAGGACTACGGCTCATAAAAACGACGGGCAAACGCCCGCTGTTTTTATGAGCCAAGGCATATCCGTTCTATTCCCTGCATACCGTATCACCAAGGGGGCGTTTACTTATGTTTATCACCATCACCCGGGATACTTTGTACCGCATCGGTGCGGCGGCGGGCGTGTGCGCGCTGCTTGCCGCGCTGTTTTTCCTTGTGCCGCAGGACGACAGGGGCGCGACGGCGCAGCAAACCGCCGCCGACACGGAGCAGGCCGTACCCACGTCCATCAGCGACTGGGGACTGTCCTTCCAGACCGAAGGCCAGCCGCCGGTCGGCAACGTACCCGCCGACACACTGCTGCAATGGAACGCTTACTATGTGGGCGACACCAGCAAAAACACCATCTATCTGACCTTTGACGCGGGCTACGAAAACGGCTGCACGGGTGCGATACTGGATGCGCTGAAAAAGCACAACGCGCCCGCGTGCTTTTTTGTTGTGGGCAACTTTATTGACTCCGCGCCCGATCTGGTGCAGCGCATGGTGGATGAGGGGCACATCGTCGGCAACCACACGCTGCACCATCCGGATATGTCCTCGATTTCGGATAAAGAAGCCTTTGCCGCCGAACTCAACGGACTGGAAGAGAAGTTCACCGCGCTGACCGGCCAGCCGATGCAGAAATTCTATCGTCCGCCGCAGGGCAAATTCAGCGAGGAGAACCTCAAACAGGCGCAGGAGCTGGGCTATACGACCGTGTTCTGGTCGCTGGCGTATGTCGACTGGTACACCGACAACCAGCCGACCGACGAGCAGGCGTTCGCAAAGCTGCTGCCGCGCATCCATAACGGCGCCATTGTGCTGCTGCACTCGACGAGCGAGACCAACGCGCGCATTCTCGACGAGCTGCTCACCCGCTGGGAGAACGAGGGCTATACCTTCGGCAGTCTGACCGACCTGACGACCGCTTAATCTGCGCAGGCGCACTCCTCCGCATCGCGCAGCGCCTGTTCCAGTGAGCCGCGGACATCTGCGAGACTTATGTTGCTGTCCGCGGCTTCGATGCGCTCGGCCAGACTGGCTATCGCGCCGAACAAATGCAGATAGGCGGTTTTGTAGTGCAGCTCGGACGCGAATTCCGGCGCTTTTTCATGGATTACATTCATTTTAATCACCTCACCTATATTTTGTGTCATTTTGACACAAAATGCAAGAGTATCTTTTCTGAAAAGTATACTGATACCATGCGAGGTGGTATGATGAAGCTACGAATCAAAGATATGCGTGAAGATCGCGATTTAAGCCAAGAAGCTGTCGCACAAGCATTGCATATCCCGCGTGCCACCTACTGCAATTACGAAACCGGCCGCCGAAACATCCCGAACGATGTACTGTGCAGCCTTGCCGACTTTTATAATGTCAGTCTGGACTACCTGCTCGGCCGCTCGGACGACTGTACGCCCTTCCGCAAATAACCGCACCGGAAATCCGGTGCGGCTCTTTTTTTGCCCGACCGCATTCTCACTTGTTTTACCATATTTTCCTGTGCTATACTATTGAAATAGGGCAAGACAAGAAAGGAAGGAATCTCCATGGACAAAGCAAAGGTTTATTTTGCGGATTTCCGCACCACGCTGACCGAGAATTTGCAGCAGAAGCTGACCCGTCTGATGAAAGCGGCGGGCATGGACAGCATCGACTTTGACAAAAAGTTCACCGCCATCAAAATCCACTTCGGTGAGCCGGGCAACCTCGCATTTCTGCGGCCAAACTGGGCGAAAACGGTTGCGGACTTCGTCAAGGAACGCGGCGGCAAGCCGTTCCTGACCGACTGCAACACGCTGTACGTCGGCGGACGCAAGAACGCGCTCGACCATCTGGATTCCGCTTATCTCAACGGCTTTTCACCGTTCTCCACCGGCTGCCATGTCATCATCGCAGACGGTCTGAAGGGCACGGACGAAGCGTATGTGCCGGTTGAGGGCGGCGAATACGTCAAGGAGGCCAAAATCGGACAGGCCATCATGGACGCGGATGTGTTTATTTCTCTGACCCACTTCAAGGGCCACGAGGCAAGCGGCTTCGGCGGCTGCCTGAAAAACATCGGCATGGGCTGCGGTTCGCGCGCCGGCAAGATGGAGCAGCACAATGCAGGCAAGCCACAGGTGGACCAGAACCCTTGCGTCGGCTGCGGCATGTGCACACGTATCTGCGCACACAGCGCCATCACCATCACGAACAAAAAAGCACATATCGACCACGATAAGTGCGTCGGCTGCGGCCGCTGCATCGGCGTGTGCCCGACCGACGCGATTGGCTGCGCTTATGATGAATCCAACATCGTTCTCAACCGCAAAATCGCGGAATACACCAAAGCAGTCGTGGACGGCCGTCCGTGCTTCCACATTTCGCTGGTTATCGATGTGTCGCCCAACTGCGACTGCCACGCGGAAAACGACGTGGCTATCGTGCCGAATATCGGCATGTTTGCATCCTTTGACCCGGTCGCGCTCGATCAGGCATGTGCGGATGCGGTCAACGCCGCACCGGTCAATCCGGCAAGCCTGCTGTGTGACGAACACGAGCGTCACCACATCCATGACCCGAACGACCACTTCCACGCCGTCCATCCGGACACCAATTGGCAGTCCGCGCTCGAGCACGCGGAAAAGCTGGGGCTGGGCACGCGCGAATACGAACTGGTTAAAATTTAATGCAAAACGCCAAAAAGCGAGGCATACGCCTCGCTTTTTCTTTTAGATCTGGTTCAGCCCTATAGGCAGCACCAGTTTGCTCGCAACCATAGCAACCAGCAAAACTATAAACGCACGTTTGGCTTTTTTCTCCCCAAACAGTGTCTGCCATTGCACAAAACTTTGCTGCATCCGTTCCGCCTTTTCATCCAAACGGCCGAGCAGAAAGCGCGCAATCAGTTCCAGCGCCCCGATGCTCTGCAAAAACGTCCATGCCAGAAGCAGCACAAAACCGACCACCGACCGCTCCTCCGGATGTCCAAGCAAAATCAGGCAGAAAACCCAGCCCACAATCGTTGCAGTGTGGTGCAAAATCACACCAAACCGGACAAAATTGTTCACTGTAGCATCATCGTTCTTCCTTCAAATTCCGCCCGGCGCTTAATATCCTCCATCACCGTGTCAAACTGCGAGATGTCGAGCGACTGCGCGCCATCGCACAGGGCGTTCTTGGGATCGTTATGCACCTCGATAATCAGACCGTCCGCACCCGCGGCGATCGCCGCACGCGAAAGCGGCTGCACCATATCGCGCCGTCCGGCGGCATGGCTCGGGTCAATGATGATCGGCAGATGGCTGAACATCTTGACCAGCGGCACGGCGGAAATATCCAGATTATTGCGAATCAGGTTTTCAAACGTGCGGATACCACGCTCACACAGGATAACGTTGGTGTTACCCCCCGCGAAGATATATTCCGCCGCCATGAGGAACTCCTCCATCGTCGCGGACAGACCCCGCTTGAGCAAAATAGGCTTGTTTGAGCGGCCCAACTCTTTGAGCAGCATAAAATTCTGCATATTGCGCGCGCCAAGCTGAATGATGTCCACATCCGCAAACAGATCCAGATGCTTTTCACTCATGATCTCGGTCACGATCGGCAAACCGGTCTGGCGCTTGGCCTCAAGCAGCAGTTTGAGGCCTTCGGCCTCCAGCCCTTGGAAGGAGTAGGGCGAGGTACGCGGCTTGAACGCGCCGCCGCGCAGGAAGGATGCGCCCGCCTTTTTGACCGCCTCGGCCACCTCGACGATCTGCGCCTCGCTCTCAACCGAGCAGGGACCTGCCATGACGTTGAAGTATCCCGCGCCGATTTTGCGTCCCGCGACCTCGATGATCGTGTCCTCGGGATGGAATTTGCGGTTGACGGCCTTGAATGGCTCGGTCACACGCTGCACACGCTCGACCACGTCATAGGCCATAATGTCCCCTTCATCGAGCTTGGTGGTGTCGCCCATCAGACCAAGAATGGTCGTATTGGCGCCCTCGGAATAGTTGATTCGCAGCCCCATATCCGTAAAATGCTGCATCAGACGTTCAACACGTTCCTTGTCGCTGTTCTGTTTGAGTACAACGATCACGATAATTCACTCCTTTATCAGTTGAAAATGTAAGCTCTGCCAGTATACCACCAAATTACCCAAAAGAAAAGAGCGATTTACCACAAATCGCCCTTTCTTTTTGGTTTGGTTTCGCACGCAGTTGCACAGCACTAACCATTTGCCTGCGCTGCTTTCAGCTCTTCGTACTTCTGTTTGACCGCCGCGCAGAACTCATCCCACCGGCCGTCGTTTATCAGTTTTGCCGGACAGACCTTACCGGAAAAGTCCTGATGCTTTTTCAGCGCCTTATCCGGATTGAGGTCGTACTCAAGCAGCAATCTCGCGCACAGCTTTTCGGTGTTGATGAGCGTCTGCTCATAGTTGCCGTCCTCGTTGACACACATCTCGATGCCCACGCCGTTCATATTGCCGCCATTCTTCTCCATCTGATCGCCTGCGTGGTAGGCGGTTTCGTTGTCCGGCAGATGATGGTAGATCTCATGATCGTCGACCGTATAATGCCACGAAACGATGCCGGTTTCCGCATTGGCATTCTGATGGATAAAGGAATTGTGCGCGGCGGCGTCCGCTCCGGCGGAAAAGTTATCCGTTTCATGGATGACCAGATACTTGATTTCTCGGATTTCCCCGGGCCGTGCCCGGCTGCCCTCGGGCAGATAATCCGTGTAAACCGGGATGTCCTCAATATAGGACAGGCCCGCGTCCGGCTGCGGCGGACGGCTGATCACGCTGTGGGTGAACATGCCTGCCAGAAATGAGACGATCACCAGCCCCACCACTGCCAGCGCACGACCTCCGCCTGTGCGTTTTCCCTTTCGCTTCGTATGAAACCCTGTTATCTTCACGGTGCATAGTCTCCCCATTATTGACTGTGTTTGTTTTATTGTACTACGTTTCGCGCTTTTTTTCAAAGGTTCGACTGTAAACTTTTTGTTTCCATGCAAAACGCCTGTCTGCGGCACGTAAAACCTGCAAGAAAGCCTTGCAATCCGGCGTTCTGTACGATATAATAATATTCACTCGGAGAGGCAAAGCCTTTCAGCAGAATTCTTTGACCGCCCTTCCCACCCGGAAGGCGCCAAGGCCATACGGACAGCCGGGTCAAATGCCGCACTTGGCAACTTTGTTGCCTTATTGAATTTTATAAGTTGGCTGACTAAAAGCCGTGTGCCGCGGGCGCATCACACTTGTGAAACAATCAATAAGAGTAGTAAAAGTAGATTCTTGCTATATAGACTCTTTCCTCTTCCAGATACAGACCGTCCGGAACAGCCCGGACCAAGAGAGAGATTGCCTTCCTCAAGTGGAAAAGTACGTCCCGCCGTTCGCGGGGCTTTTCTTTTGCTTGAGGATTTTTTTATTTTATTGTGAGGATAATCAGATATGCAGAACAAACTCAGACTCTACGGCTTTAACAACCTGACCAAGGCACTTTCCTTCAACATCTATGACGTGTGCTACGCCAAAACCGAGCGCGAACAGCGGGATTATATTGCCTATATTGATCAGCAGTACAATTCCGAGCGTCTGACTGGCATTCTGGAGCGCGTCACCGAAATGATTGGCGCACATGTGCTGCATATCTCCAAGCAGGATTACGACCCGCAGGGCGCATCGGTCACGTTCCTGATTGCAGAAGAGCACATGAAGCCTGCCATTGAACCGGATACCATTGTGGCGCATCTGGACAAGAGCCATGTCACCGTCCACACCTATCCCGAGTACCATCCGGACACCTGCCTTGCGACCTTCCGCGTGGATATCGATGTGGCGACCTGCGGCGAGATTACGCCGCTGTCCACGCTCGACTATCTCATCGGCTCGTTCGACTCGGATATCATTACCATGGACTACCGCGTACGCGGCTTTACCCGCGATATCGAGGGCAAAAAGCTGTTTATGGATCACCATATCACCTCGATTCAGGATTTTATCGACCCCACAACCCTCGACCGCTACGACGCATACGACATTAACGTCTACCAATCCAACCTGTTTCACACGCGCATGCTGCTCAAGGAGGTTGACTTGCAGAACTATCTGTTCAACACCGACATCTACGAGCTGCCGCCCAAGACGCGCCTCAAGATTCATTCCGATCTGCGGCGCGAAATGATCGAAATTTTCTCAGGCAAGAACGTATACTGACACTTCGGTTGGAAATACATTTCCGACCGAGGGGACGCACTGGAATTCGTCCTGATGCGTCCTTCACGCTGATTTGCGCGCTCTGCGCGCACTCTATTCCCTTCCGAAAGAAGGTTGTATTATGGATCAATCCCGTGCGCCCATCAAGGAGGCGCTCGAACACTTTAAAGATATGCGTATCGTGCCATTTGATGTCCCCGGACACAAACGCGGACGCGGCAATCCCGAACTGACGCGCTTTCTGGGCGAGCAGTGCATGACCGTGGACGTCAACTCCATGAAACCGCTCGACAATCTATGTCATCCCACAAGCGTCATCCGCGAAGCGGAAGAGCTGGCCGCCGAAGCCTTCGGCGCAGCGCACGCTTTCCTGATGGTCGGCGGCACGACCTCGTCGGTGCAGTCGATGGTTTTGAGCGTCGTCGCCCGCGGGGATGAAATCATTCTGCCGCGAAACGTGCACCGCAGCGTCATCAACGCGCTGGTGCTGACGGGCGCCATTCCGGTTTATGTCAACCCCCAGATGAACGACCGTCTCGGCATTTCGCTGGGTATGTCGGTCGCGGATGTGAAAGCCGCCATCGAAAAACACCCGTCCGCCAAGGCCGTGCTGGTCAACAACCCGACCTATTACGGCATCTGCTCGGATATCAAAGAAATCGTGCGGCTTGCACACGAAAAGGGCATGAAGGTGCTGGCGGATGAAGCGCACGGCACGCACTTCTATTTCGGCGAAAACATGCCGGTGTCTGCCATGGCCGCGGGCGCAGATATGGCGTCGGTTTCCATGCACAAATCGGGCGGCAGCCTGACACAGTCGAGCTTTCTGCTGTGTGGTCCGTCCATGAACGCCGAATATGTTCGCCAAATCATCAACCTGACGCAAACCACGTCCGGCTCGTACCTTTTGATGGTCAGTCTGGACATTTCGCGCAAAAACCTCGCGCTCTACGGCAAGGAAATTTTCCGCAAGGTGACGCACCTGACCGAGTACGCCCGTGATGAAATCAACCAGATCGGCGATTATTACGCCTACGGCCGCGAGCTTATCAACGGCGACACGGTCTACGACTTTGACGTGACCAAGCTCGCCGTCAACACACTGGACGTCGGCCTTGCCGGCATCGAAGTATACGACGTGCTGCGCGACTTTTATGATATCCAAACCGAGTTCGGCGATTTGGGCAACCTGCTCGCTTATGTCTCGGTCGGCGACCGTGAACGCGACCTCGAACGGCTGGTGGCTGCATTGGCAGACATCCGCCGCCGCTATAAGCGGGACAAGGCGACACTCATGCGGCAGGAGTACATCTCGCCGCAGGTGGTTGCCGCCCCGCAGGAAGCCTTCTATGCGGACAAGCAGACGATTGCGCTGGATGACTCGGTCGGACGCATCTGCGCCGAGTTTGTCATGTGCTATCCGCCCGGCATCCCAATTCTTGCGCCGGGTGAGCGCATCACACGCGAAATTCTCGACTATATCCGCTATGCCAAAGAGAAAAACTGCATGCTGCTCGGCACCGAGGACCCGGATGTGAACAACCTGCAGGTGATTCGGGGCGTTATCAGCCCCTGCGACTAACGCAAGGAGTCTTATTCATGCGATTAACCTTTACCGAAATGCACACGCCGACCGTCGGCCTGCAAATTCAGGTCGACCGGCAGCTTTATACCGAGCAGAGCGACTTTCAGCGCATCGACGTATTCGAGTGCGAGGAGTTCGGCCGGTTTCTGACGCTTGACGGCTACATGATGCTGACCGAGCGCGACGAATTTATCTATCACGAAATGATGGTACACGTCCCACTTGCCGTGCGGGGCGACGCAATCAAAAAAGTGCTCGTCATCGGCGGCGGCGACGGCGGCTGTGTGCGTGAGCTGTGCCGCTATCCGCACATTGAGCACATCGACCTTGTCGAAATTGACGAGCGTGTGGTTGCAGTGTGCAAGGAATTTCTGCCAACCGTGGCGTGCAGTCTGGACGATGCGCGCGTGCACATTCTCTATCAGGACGGACTGAAATACATTCGCCGTATCGAGGATGAATACGACCTCATCATCATTGACTCAACCGACCCGTTCGGTCCAGGCGAGGGCCTGTTCACGATGGAGTTCTACGGCAACTGCTACAAGGCGCTCAAACCGGACGGCATTCTGGTCAACCAGCACGAAAGCCCGTTCTACAAGGGCGACGCGCTCGCCTGCCAGCGTGCGCACCGCAACATTGTCCACTCGTTTGAGCTGTCCCGCCTGTTTCAGGCGCACATCCCGACCTATCCGTCCGGTCACTGGTTGTTCGGCTTCTCGTCGCGCGGCGTGCATCCGGTGCACGATCTCGATGCGGACACATGGAACGCCCGCGGCATCGAAACCAAATACTACAACACCAACCTGCACAAAGGCGCATTCTATTTGCCGAATTACGTTCAAAAGCTTTTGGAAAAAGTGGAGGAAGTATAGGGGGTATCCATCCCCCCCTATATACGAAAACAGGTTCCACAAAAACCTGTTTTCGATACCCCCGGACGCCGCCCAAGGCGGCTAAGTCGGAGTATCAAAAGTCAGGCTCATGTCCTGATTTTTGATGAAAGCCGCATAGCGGTTTTCGATTCAAATTTACGCACAGCGCATTATCGCATTATATAGAAATTGGAGGTTTCACTTATGGGAAAAGCACTCATCATCGGCTGCGGCGGCGTAGCCTCGGTTGTCATTCACAAGTGCTGCCAGAACAGCAGCGTATTTGAGGAAATCATGATTGCCTCGCGCACCAAGTCCAAGTGCGACGCAATCAAGGAAAAGCTGGAGGGCACCACGCCCACCAAAATCCGCACCGCGAAAGTCGATGCAGATAACGTTGACGAGCTGGTGGCACTCATCGACGAGTATAAGCCCGATATTGTCATGAACATTGCCCTGCCCTATCAGGACCTGACCATCATGGATGCATGCCTGAAGTGCGGCGTTAACTATATGGACACGGCAAACTATGAGCCGGAGGATACTGACGACCCCAAGTGGCGCGAAATCTACGAAAAGCGCTGCAAGGAAGAGGGCTTCACCGCTTACTTCGACTATTCATGGCAGTGGGCGTATAAGGAAAAGTTCGAAAAGGCAGGCCTGACCGCACTTTTAGGCTCAGGCTTTGACCCGGGCGTCACACAGGCCTACTGCGCATATGCCCAGAAGCACCTGTTCGACCAGATCGACACCATCGACATTCTCGACTGCAACGGCGGCGACCACGGCTATCCGTTTGCCACCAACTTCAACCCCGAAATCAACCTGCGCGAGGTTTCCGCACCCGGCTCGTACTGGGAAAACGGCCACTGGGTCGAAATCCCGGCCATGTCCATCAAGCGTGAATATGACTTTGATCAGGTTGGTCACAAAGACATGTACCTGCTGCATCATGAAGAAATCGAGTCGCTGGCGAAGAACATCCCGGGCGTTAAGCGTATCCGCTTTTTCATGACTTTCGGCCAGAGCTATCTCACCCATATGAAGTGTCTGGAGAACGTCGGCATGCTGTCCACCACCCCAATCGAATTCGAGGGACATCAGATTGTGCCGATTCAGTTCCTCAAGGCGCTGCTGCCCGACCCCGCAACCCTCGGTCCGCGCACCAAGGGCAAGACCAACATCGGCTGCATCTTCACCGGCAAGAAGGACGGCAAGGAAAAGACTGCCTATATCTACAACGTCTGCGACCACGAAGAGTGCTACCGCGAGGTCGGCTCGCAGGCCATCAGCTACACAACGGGCGTGCCCGCCATGATCGGCGCTGCCATGCTGATGACCGGCAAGTGGAACAAGCCCGGCGTATATACGGTTGAGGAGTTCGATCCCGATCCGTACATGGAAGCCCTGAACAAGTGGGGTCTGCCGTGGCAAATCAACGAAAATCCGGTATTGGTGGACTGATATGAAATTTACCGAACTGCCCACGCCCTGCTTTCTTGTGGACGAAAACCGTCTGGTGCAGAATCTGGCCGTCCTGCGCGATGTGGCCGACCGCACAGGCGCAAAAATCCTGCTGGCGCAAAAGGCGTTTTCCATGTTCTCGGTCTATCCGCTGCTGCGCGAATATCTGGCGGGCACGACCGCATCCGGCCTGTACGAAGCGCGACTCGGCAAGGAAGAATTTGGCGGTGAGACGCACGTCTACTCCCCCGCCTATGCCGAGGGCGAATTTCAGGAGATTTTAAACTACGCCGACCACATCGTGTTCAACTCGTTCCATCAGTGGAAGGCGTACGGCAGCCTTGCGCGCGCAGCGGGCAAAAGCTGCGGCCTGCGCGTTAATCCCGAGTGCTCCACCCAGCCCGCCGAGCATGCGATTTATGATCCCTGCGGTCCGGCTTCACGCTTGGGCATCACGGAGGCGAACTTCCAGCCCGAGCTGCTCACCGGCATCGACGGTCTGCACTTCCACACCCTGTGTGAGCAGAACGCGGACGATCTGGTGCGCACAGTCGAGGCGTTCGAGGAACGCTTCGGCAAGTATATGGAAGGGATGAAGTGGCTCAACCTCGGCGGCGGCCACCACATCACGCGCGACGATTACGACGTGGAAACGCTGGTGCAGTGCGTCAACTATCTGCGCGAAAAGTACAACGTGCAGATTTATCTGGAACCGGGCGAGGCTGTTGTGCTCAACGCAGGTTATCTGATTTCCACCGTGCTCGAGGTGATGAAAAACGGCAAGGAGATCGCCATTCTGGACACATCTGCGGCCTGTCACATGCCAGATGTGCTGGAAATGCCCTACCGTCCGCCGGTGTCCCGTGCGGACGAGCCGGGCAAAAAAGCGTTTACCTATCTGCTCACCGGCCGCTCCTGCCTCGCGGGCGACGTGATTGGGGAATATTCCTTCGACAACACACTGCGTCCGGGCGATCAGGTCATGTTTGAGGACATGGCGCTCTACACCATGGTCAAAACCAATACCTTTAACGGTGTACCGCTGCCGCTCATCGCGATTCGCCGCGCGGACGGCACGGATGAGGCCGTGCGCATGTTTGACTATGAGGATTTCAAAAACCGTTTGTCTTAATAAAAAAGTATCCCGCAGGGAGATTCCCTGCGGGATTTCTTTTTATTCTGCTTTGGGAAAACGCAGTGTTATTTCGGTGCCCTCGCCCAGCGTGCTGTGCAGGTCGATCTGCGCATGGTGCAGCGCTGCACCGTGCTTGACAATCGACAGTCCAAGGCCGGTACCGCCGGTCTGCTTGCTGTGGCTCTTGTCCACGCGGTAAAACCGCTCGAACACGCGCGGCTGATCGGCAGGCGCGATACCGATACCGGTGTCCGACACACGCACAAACGGCACGCCGTTTTCCTCACCCGTTTGGAGCGTCACCGATCCATGCGGCTTATTATACGCGATAGCATTGTCCGCCAGATTAAAAACCATCTGCTCAAGCGTGCGCCGCTCACCCGACACCGTAACCGGTTTGCCCGTCAGATGCAAGGTTATCTTGTGCTCCGCCGCCTTGTGCGCGAGTCGATCGCGCACTGTGCCGCACAGCGCGGACAATTCCACCGATTCAAACGGTACGGACGAACCCTCGTCCAGCCGGGACAGGCGGATGATGTCCTCAATGAGTGTCAGCAGGCGCATGGCTTCGCTTCGGATTTTACCGGCAAAGCGACCGATATCCTCCGGCCGAACGATGCCGTTCTCCATAATCTCCGCAAAGCCCATGATGCTGGTCAGCGGCGTTTTCAACTCGTGTGAAACGTTTGCCGTAAATTCCTGCCGCTGGCGCTCAGCCTGCTCACGCTCGGTGATATCCACCACGAACAGCACCGCCGCGTGGCTCTGCCCCTCTCCGGCGACTGAGCTTGCCGTCAGCGAGTACACACGCCCGTCCTTTTCCATCCGTCCGTGCGCGCTTTCGCCGCCGAGCGCTTTCTCCACCACGCGGATATACTCCGCATCGCGGCACAGCGTCATGTATCCTCCGGTCGCGCTGTCCTTGGGAAACAATACCCGCACCGCGCGGTTGGCAAACAGAATATCGCCTTGTGCAGAAAACAGCACCAATCCTTCATCCATGCGGGCGGTGATGTCGTCAAATTCCGCCTGCCGCCGTTTGAGTTCGCACAGCTGCGACTCTATCTTGCGGTTCTGCTTATCCATCCGGTGCAGAAGCGGCGACAACTCATCATACGCATCATTTTTGAGCGGTTCATGCAGATCGAGCGCCACAATCGGCGCCAGAAACACATGGGTCAGCCAACTTGCCAGCAGCGCCGCCACCAGCAGCGCCAGCAACACGACGAGCACAATCCACGGCGAGGCGGACGATAACGCGCCGAACGCACTGTCCGCCGTCGAGGAAACCCGCAGTACTGTGCCGTCTGCCAGTCGGATTGCATAGTAATAGGTCTGCTCCGCCAACGTATCGGACAAGCGGCTGGACTCGCCCACGCCTTTTTCCAGCGCCTCGGCAATTTCGGGACGCGAAGCATGGTTTTCCATTTGTGCCGCGTCACTCTTGTTGTCATACAGCACGGTACCGTCCGTGCCGACCAGCGTAATGCGGTCGGCATACACGTTGCCGATACGCTGCAGCTCCTGTTCCTCTCCGGTGGCAGCCGCTGCAGCGATGTAGTTGCACTCCTCGCTCAGACGCTCCCGCAAATCCTGCGAGAGCCCGGAATGCACCGCCACCAGCAGCAGGGATACCGTAACGATCAGCGTGACCAGCGCGGTGAGAAAAATGCTGCTGAAAACGCGCTTTCTCATGCATGTTCCCCCATGCGATAGCCAACGCCGCGCACGGTTTCAATCATTGAACCCGCCGTGCCCAGCTTTTGCCGCAGGGTGCGAATGTGCACATCCACCGTCCGGGTTTCACTCTCGTTTCCATAGCCCCAGATATTCTCCAGCAGCACATCGCGTGTGAGCACCGCGCCACGGTTTTTCATCAGCAGGCACAGCAATTGGTACTCCTTGAGCGTCAGCTGCACCTCCTGCTCACCGACAAACACGCTGTGCGCGCGCTCGTCTACGCAGATATCCCCCGCGACCAGAAGCCGTGTTTCCTCTCCGCTGCCCGGCTCGGTCTGCGTGCGGCGCAGCACCGCGCGGATGCGCGCTACCAGCTCCATCATTCCGAAGGGCTTGGCGACATAATCGTCCGCGCCGCTGTCCAGCCCGACCACCTTGTCATATTCCGTGTTTTTTGCCGTCAGCAGAATGACCGGGATAGCCGCCGTATCCTGTGTTTCACGCAGCCGGCGTAGGATGGTGATGCCATCCTCCCCCGGCAGCATGATATCCAGCAGAATCAGCTGCGGCTTTTTCTCACGCAGCGCCGCAAACAGCGCGCTGCCATCCTCCAACCCACGGGCTTCCATGCCCGTGTTTTGCAGCGTATAGACGACCAGTTCCCGAATGCCTGCATCGTCCTCCACGCAATAAATCATTGCGTTTCCTCCTCAAAGCTGCCCGGAGCAGCTGCATTTCCAAACCTTTTTATCGATGATACCGCACCTCAGTTGGCCGGTGTCTTGTGTGTGCCGGTGATGGAGAACTCCACCCACTCGGCAATGTTGGTTGCGTGATCCCCGATGCGCTCCAGATACTTGGCAATCATCAGGATATCCAGCACACGCTCGCCGTCGTCCGCATTCTGTGCAATTTCCGCAATCAAATCCTTCTTGCACTCGGCAAACAGATTATCGACTACGTCGTCATACTCGATTACGCTCCACGCGAGCGTCAGGTCGCGGCGCACAAATGCATCCAGGCTGTCGGTCACCATTTTAATAGTCGCCTGCGCCATTTCCTGGATATGCTGGTTGTGACCGCACGCGCCGGACAAATAGGTGACAATCTCTGCGATATCGCTTGCCTGATCGCCGATGCGCTCAATATCCGTAATCATCTTGAGGACAGATGAAATCAGGCGCAGATCGCTTGCCACCGGCTGCTGCTGCAGCAGGAGCTTGAGACACATGGACTCAATCTCACGCTCCTTGCGGTCGATCTCCTGATCGATGCGGATAGCGGATGCGGCCAGCTGGGTGTCGCCGCCGAGCAGCGCTTTGACCGAACTTGCAATCGCGTTCTCGCACAGCGCCCCCATGGCAATCAGCTCGTTATTCAGCTCCAGAAGCTGCGAATCAAAACGGTTTCTCATCAGCCAAACCTCCCCGTAATGTAATCCTCGGTGCGCTTGTCCTTTGGCATGGAGAACAGCTTTTCGGTATCTCCAACCTCAATCATGTCGCCAAGCAGGAAAAACGCGGTGGTATCGGATACGCGGGTGGCCTGCTGCATATTGTGCGTGACCATAACGATAGTATAATCTTTTTTCAGTTCGAGTACAAGGTCTTCAATCTTCGCGGTGGAAATCGGGTCGAGCGCAGAGGTCGGCTCGTCCATCAGCAGCACTTCCGGGTCGGCTGCAAGCGCGCGGGCAATGCAGATACGCTGCTGCTGACCGCCCGACATGGAAAGTGCGGACTTTTTCAGGCAGTCCTTGGTTTCATCCCAGATGGCGGCATGTCGCAGCGAAGTCTCGACGATTTCATCGAGCTTGACACGGCTCTTGATGCCGTGCGTGCGCGGACCATAGGCAATATTGTCATAAATGGACATCGGGAACGGATTGGGCTTCTGGAATACCATACCCACGCGGCGGCGCAAAATATTCACATCACAGTCGTGATAGATGTCCTCTCCGTCCAGACGGATGTCGCCCGTAATCTTGCAGCCCTCAACCAGATCGTTCATGCGGTTGAGCGAACGCAAAAGCGTTGACTTGCCGCAGCCGGAAGGCCCGATGAACGCCGTAATCTCATTGGCCTTGATATCCAAATCAATATCGTGCAGGGCATGGAAGTCCCCGTAATAGAGGTTCATGTCCCGAATCTCAATTTTATTCTGCTCCATAGCTTCCTCCGATTACTTTTTGGTCAGCTTTTTAGCAACAATCGCCGAAATCGTATTCATCAGCAGCACAACCACCAGCAGAACCACCGCGGTGGCATAGGCTTCATTCATATTCAGGCCCTCGCCGGACAACACATACATATGAATGGCAAGCGTACGGCCAGACTGGAACAAGCCCGGGATTTGCGCCATCGTACCGGCCGTGAAAATCAGCGCTGCGGTTTCGCCCACGATGCGGCCGATTGCCAGAATGATACCCGACAGGATGCCCGGCATCGCACTGGGCAGCACGATGCGGAACACCGTGCGCAAACGACCTGCGCCCAAGCCAAACGAACCTTCGCGGTAGGTATCCGGCACCGAGATGAGCGCTTCTTCCGCCGTACGCATGATAAGCGGCAGAATCATGATGGCCAGCGTCATTGCACCTGCGAGCAGCGAATATCCCCAGTGCAGCTGGGTGACGAAAAACAGCATGCCGAACAGACCGTAAACAATCGACGGGATGCCGGACAGCGTCTCAGTGGTGATGCGGATGACACCCACCAGCTTGTTGCCGCGGGACGCATATTCGTTCAGATACACTGCGGTGAACAGGCCGAACGGCACCGCCAGCAGCAGCGCAAGCAAGGTCATCTCCACGGTTGTGATGATGGCCGGCATCATGGATACGTTGTCTGAATTATAGGTCCACTCAAACAGCGACGGTTTGAGGTGCGGCACACCGTTAATCAGAATATACGCAATCAGAAACAGCAGCACGGCAAAGGTGAGGATTGCCGCACCGTACACCAGCCCTTTTTGCAGACGTGCTTTGCCGCGTCCGTATACCCGCGGCCGCTTTTCCGCCGTCTGGACTGCGGTTTTCTTGACAGCAGTCGTCGCTTCGGTTGTCATGCGTCCTTCCTCCTTTTCAGCACCGAGAAGGTGAGGTTAATCAGCAAGATGAACACGAACAAAACCACACCCGTGGCGATCAGAGCCTCACGGTGCAGGCCGGTCGCGTAGCCCATTTCGATGACGATATTCGCCGTCATCGTGCGGATGCCCTTGAGCAGGCTGCCGGTCAGTCGCGGCTGGTTGCCCGCGACCCTGATAACCGCC
>DYCA01000023.1 GCA_019418305.1 Clostridiales bacterium | reverse complement strand
TCTGAGAGCCTACCTGCGCGGTGTCGCCGTCGATAGCCTGACGGCCGCAGAATACGATATCGTCGTCCTCAAGGCCAACCTTCTTGACAGCAGCCGCGAGGATCTGGGAGGTAGCAAAGGTATCGGAACCGCCGAACTCACGAGCGGAAACCAGAACCGCCTCGTCCGCACCGCGTGCGAGCAGCTCACGGAGCATGCCTTCTGCCGGTGCCGGGCCCATGGTGATGACAACGACCTTGCAGCCGGTCTCGTCCTTGAGCTTGAGGGCAGCCTCAACCGCGTTGAGGTCGTCCGGGTTGGTGATAGTTTCCATGGATGCGCGGTTCAGAGTGCCGTCGGGATTGACTGCAACCTTACCGGAGGTATCCGGAACCTGCTTTACACAAACAATAGCCTTCATAGTTCAGTTTTCCTCCTTTACTTAGCGCAGAACCTGACCGGCGATGACCATTCTCTGAACCTGAGAAGTGCCCTCGTAGATCTCGGTGATCTTGGCGTCACGCATCATGCGCTCCATCGGGTACTCACGGATGTAACCGTAGCCGCCGTAGATCTGTACGCACTTGGTGGTAACGTCCATTGCAACCTCAGAAGCGTACAGCTTAGCCATAGCAGCTTCCTTGGTGAACGGCAGACCAACGTCGTGGTTGAATGCAGCGCGGCGAACGAGCAGACGGGCAGCGTCGATCTGGGTGTACATATCGGCTACCATCCACTGCAGGCCCTGGAACTTGTCCAGCGTCTTGCCGAACTGAACGCGCTCCTTCATGTACTGGATCGCCTTATCCAGAGCGCCCTGCGCGATGCCGAGTGCCTGAGAAGCGATACCGATACGGCCGCCGTCCAGCGTCATCATAGCAATCTTAAAGCCGCCGTTCTCCTTGCCGAGCAGACGGTCAGCCGGCAGATGCACATCTTCAAAGATCAGCTCAGCGGTCTGAGAACCACGGATGCCCATCTTGTGCTCGATCTTGCCGATGGAGAAGCCCGGGTCATCCTTGTCAACGATGAACGCGGAAATGCCCTTGTTGCCCTTGGTCTTATCGGTCATCGCGAAGATAACGTAAGTATCCGCACGGCCGCCGCCAGTGATGAACACCTTGGTGCCGTTGAGAATGTAGGAGCCGTCCGGCTGCTTTTCAGCGATGGTCTGCTGTGCAGCGGAGTCAGTGCCCGCGTTAGGCTCGGTCAGGCCGAACGCGCCCAGCTTTGCGCCTTCCTTAGGCTCGATGAGCGGGCGGAGCCACTTTTCCTTCTGCTCTTCGGTACCGAACGCGTAGATCGGCCATGCGCCCAGCGTGCCGTGCGCGGAAATGATAGCACCGGTGGTGCCGCATACACGGCTCATCTCTTCAATTGCGATAGAGTAGCAGACATAGTTGCCGCCGGAACCGCCGACTTCCTTGGGGAACTGAATGCCCATCAGGCCGTACTTCATCAGCTTCTGGACAGTCTCTTCCGGATAGCGCTCCTGCTCGTCGATCTCGGCGGCGATCGGCTCAACTTCGTTAATCGCGAACTCGCGGCACATCTTCTGGAACAGTGCTTCTTCTTTTGTAAGCCTAAAATCCATGCCATATACCTCCCAAAAAATATTCGCGGGTGTACAGAAAAACACAGCACCCGATGCCCATGGGCCGCAGTGCCGTGTCCTAAGCCAACACCCTACTTTGGAGCATGTCTATTTCTATTATATCGTTTGCCGGGAATATGTCAAGGATTTAACACACTTTTGCGTGAGATTTTCGACCCGTTTTTTTCCATTGCATCCTCGTATTTTTACCCTGTGTGGAATCCCGGCTTTTGTTTGCATTTTGTATATGCATGACCGGTATCCTACGCCCTATCTGAGTGGTTTTTCACATATTCCGCGCCGCTTCCGCATAAGAAGCAGAGAAGGCCATTATATAAGGAGGAAACGTCTATGTGTGGAATCGGCGGCTTTGTCGATTATGAACATGACGCGCGCCGCTATGCCGCAGCGGCAGAACGCATGCAGCGCAACCTGACGCCGCGCGGCCCGGATGCGGCGGGCGACTATCAGGACGCGGACGCGGTACTCGTCCACCGGCGCCTTATCGTCATTGACCCGGACGGCGGTTCGCAGCCCATGTATGCACCCGACGGAAATACGATACTGGTATATAACGGAGAGTTATATAATACCAAAGAAATACGGAAAGACCTACTTGCACGCGGGCACACGTTCCGCGGTCATTCGGACACCGAGGTACTGCTGCACGCCTTTCTCGAATGGGACACGGATGCGTTCGAGCGTCTCAACGGCATTTTCGCGTTCGCCATCTGGCAGAAGAAAGAACGGCGGCTCGTGTTGTGCCGCGACCGCCTGGGCGTTAAGCCCCTGTTTGTCGCGCGCCTGCAGGACGGTATCGTGTTCGGCTCGACCATCGGCACGGTGTTGTGCCATCCGGCAGTTGAGCCAGAGGTAGACGAGGACGGTCTGCGCGCCGTACTGCTGCTCGGTCCTGCGCGCCCACCCGCGTCCGGCGTATTCCGGCAGATCGACTCCCTGCTGCCCGGGCATTACGCCGTGTTCACGCCCGAGGGCTATGCCGACTGCACCTACTGGAAGCTGGAGGCGCATGAGCACCCGGACGATCTGGAAACCACCATTGCGCGCACGCACGAGCTCATCTGCGACGCGGCACAGCGGCAGCTGGTGTCCGACGTCCCGCTCGCCTGCTTTCTTTCCGGCGGGCTGGATTCGTCCATTCTGTCCATGCTGGCCGCCAAAACCTATGCCGCGCGCGGCGAAACACTGCACACCTGGTCGGTTGACTACCGCGACAACGACAAATATTTTACCAAAAACAGCTTCCAGCCCAACAGCGATAACGAATTCATTCAGATGATGGTCGATGCGCTCGGAACAAAGCATCACAACGTCGTCATCGAGCCGGACGCCCTGTGCGCCGCACTGCTGCCCGCGACCGACGCGCGCGACCTGCCCGGCATGGCGGACGTGGACTCCTCGCTGCTGCTGTTCTGCGCGGCGGTCAAGAACGGCGGCACAACCGTGTGCCTGTCCGGCGAGTGCGCCGACGAGCTATTCGGCGGCTATCCGTGGTACCACCGGGAGGAAATCCTGTTCGAAGACACCTTCCCGTGGTCGCGCTCGGTCGATTTGCGGCTCGGCCTGCTTGCGCCCGGCATCGTGCAAAACGGCGCGGAATTTGTCCGCGAGCATTATCTTGCCACCTGCCGCCGCGCGGAAAAGCTGCCGACCGACAGCAAAAAGGATGCGCGCATGCGTGAAATGTTCGTGCTCAATCTGGACTGGTTTATGGCGACCCTGCTCGAAGGAAGCGTTACACAGGGATACCGCAGCTTAGAGTCCTCCGCTCCCGTCTACTCCTCCAAGGTATAACCGTAACCGAACAGAAAGTAGTTATAGTCATCCGTGTCCGATGTAAAGGAGAGGGGAACGGTCTCTCCCGCGGCCAGCGGCCCGACATAGGCGTTATGTACCTCCAGCGGCTCGTCCGGAATGGTCGCATCATCCCCGTACTGCCGCGGATTGTCCAGTTTATATAATGAAATCTCCAGCTGTATCATACCGAAATCCACATCGGTCTGATTGGTGAAGCTGGCGCGGTGTTCACCCGCATATCCCTTGTTCCTGCCCGTATCATTATGGTAGGAAAAAGCGGTTTCGTTCAGAATGCGGTTCAGTTCCTCACGTATCGCCGCGTCAATATCCGGATTGTCCCCCGGCTGGTACAGCTCCTCCTCCGGCACCGACACATCGGCGCTGTCTGTCGGCGCAATTGGCTGCGCCTGCATTTCTTCGTCCGGCAATACCTCTTCCTGCACGGTTTCCGTTTGCACGGTCTCATCTTTTCCGCCATCGTTCCATTTCGCCCAAAGCTGCGAAAACAACCCATAGAGGGAGAAAGCAATCAGCAAAATCCCTATGATTGCCAACACAAACAGACTTCCGTTTTTGACTCGCTCTTTCATAGCGCACCGCTTTCCCAAACCATACACGGGACGTAAACCCGTTTCCCCACAACCGGTTCTGCATCGGCCTATATCCTGTATTATATCAAACCAGTATAAAAATACCAGAGCAATCGACGGTTTATTTTTCTATTTTCCACAATAAGGGAGGCATCTTTTCGATGACCACAACGGCAACCGTTTCCACCGGCGGCACCGCGCTGACGCCGGGTGCGCTCAAAGCGCAGATTGCGCGCATCCGTCAGGGATTTGACCGCCCGCTGCCCGATAAATAACCGTTCATGACCGCGCACATACCACAGGAAAGGAGGAAAATGCATGGTGGCCGTCTACACCCGTCAGTCGGTCGAACGGGCGGACAGCATTTCGGTCGAACAGCAGGCGCAGCTCTGCCGCGACGCACTGACTGCGCGCGAACTGGAAACCTGCAAGGTCTACACCGATAAGGGCTTTTCCGGCAAGAATATTGACCGTCCGGCCCTGCAACAGCTGCTGGCCGACGCGGAAGCTGGGTTCATCGACAAAATTCTGGTCTACCGGCTCGACCGTATCAGCCGTTCGGTCCACGATTTTACCGGTCTGTGCAGCCGCCTGTCTGCCAAGGGCGTGCATTTTCAGTCGGTCACCGAAGGTATCACGCTGGACGACAGCCCCTCGGGTACGGTCATGGCGCAGATTATGATGGTGTTCGCGCAGTTTGAGCGCGAAACCATCCAGCGACGCGTCACCGACAACTACTATGCCCGCGCAAAACCCGGCATGTATCTGGGCGGCCGCCCGCCGTTCGGCTTTGCCAAGGGGCAAACGCTTATCGAGAGCAAACATACCGCCTGTTATGTTCCCCACCCCGAGCAGGCCGCACTGATGGCCGAACTATATACGCGTTACGCACAGGACGGCGAAACGCTCGGCTCGCTGGTTCGATGGCTCAACGCCAACGGACACCGCACCGCGCGCGACGGCAGCTGGTCGACACTCCCGCTCGGCCGTCTGCTGCGCAATCCCGCGTTTGTGCGGGCGGATGCGGCGGTCTACCGCTACCTGCAAGGCAAGGGCGCAACCATGAACGACCCGATCGAGTCCTACGACCAACGGCGCGGCTGCTATTGCTATGCACCGCGCGCGGCCGCATCGTCCGGACAGCCGCCGACCGGACGCAAATTCACCGATTTATCAGCCTGCTGCATCACGCTTGCCCCGCACGAGGGTCTTGTCGACGCTATGCTCTGGCTGGACGTACAGCACAAGCTTGACCGGAACCGGGCGCTCAAAAGCAGCGGTTCAGGTTCGCACAGCTGGCTTTCCGGCCTGATGAAGTGCGCAAAATGCGGATACGCCATCACGGTCGTCAACAAACCCGGCGGCATGCGCGGACACTATATCAACTGCGGCGGGCGCAAGCGCGGCAGCGCGGTCTGCCCCGGCCGCAGCAAAACGGTGACGCTGGAGCAAATCGAGGGCGCGGTGGAGGCCCGGCTGCTGCACTTTCTGCGAAGCTACCGCGCGATACCGCTTCAGGCACCGCAGCGGCGCAGCACACAGGTCAATCGACTGGAAATCGTCATCGCCCAACATGAGCAGACCATCCGACAGCTGACGCAAAACCTCGCTCACATCCATGAAACCGATGTCATACATATTATCTCCGCGCAAATTCATGAGGAAAATGACGAATTGCGCACCTGCAAGACGCAGCGCGACGCATTACTTTATCAAAATCAGCCCCCCGACCTCGAGCCATTCTTTTCCGCCGTACTGGACGAGTGGCCGACCTACACCATCGCAGAGAAAAAACAGATTGCCAAAGCCGCCATCGAACAGGTGCTGGTCGAAGAGGATACCATCCAAGTGGTTTTCCGCGCGCCATACGGCGATTGATATGACAATCACTGCAAAAAAGGACTACCGCAGAAGTCCCCCTTCCGCGGCAGTCCCGTTTATTTTATTGGTCCAAATCCGACCATGCATCCACGTCGTACAGCTCCCGCTCGCTCCCTGCCTGCACCAGCACGCAGTCCGCGCCGCGCAGCAGTTCCCGGCCGCCCTCGTCGCCCTCGAGCGCGCGCAATTCGGATGCCAGCGCCGCGCAAAACAGGTTGGGATTGCCGCGCCGCTCTCCAAATACCACGCGCGCCATGCGCACGCCGGGACCCGCTGCATCCAGCAGCCGCGCGACCGTCTCAGCGGTCAGATACGGCTGGTCGGCCACAACGAACACCACAAAATCTTCGTCCTGCAAGTCGAGCGCATCCAGCCCCGCGCGGATGGTGTAGGTCAGGCCCTTTTCGCTCTCCGGACTGTCCACCGCGTGAACACCGAGCGCCTCCGCGCCCGTGCGCACCGCCGCATAGCGGGAAACCACGGTCAACGTGCAGTCCTCCCGCCCGCGCGTCAGTTCTGCCAGCATGTCCAGCCCATGCCGGTAAAGCGGCTTGCCGTCCAGCACATGCAACAGCTTATTTTCTCCGAAACGCCGGCTGTTGCCCGACGCTAAAAACAGAATGTGCTTCATTCCTGTCCCTTCCGAATGCCCCAGAGCACCTTTTCCGGTGTGATCGGCAACTCACGGTGCCAAACGCCGGTCGCGTGCGCGATGGCATGCGCCAGCGCGGGCGAGGGTGTGTTGATGACGATTTCACCAATCGATTTTGCGCCGAACGGGCCGCTCTGCTCATAGCTCGACTCAAATTCCACCCGCAGCTTGCCCATATCCAGCCGCGTCGGAATTTTGTACTGCATGAAGGAGTTTTCCACGATGCGTCCGGTCGGCTCGTAGGTCACATCCTCGAAAAGGGCCATGCCGATGCCCTGTACCAGACCGCCCTCGGTCTGCACACGGGCCAGCGCCGGATTGACCGGCGTGCCGCAGTCCACGACCGCGACGTAATCCACCACGTCGACCTGTCCGGTTTCCTTATCCAGCTCAATCTCGACCATACCGACCATGAACGGCGGAGGTGAGACGGGCGACGAATGCGAAGCGGTCGCCTGCACGGCGGTCTCATTGCCGCACATCGACTTGGTCGCAATGTCAAACAGCGAAACCTCGCCCGTGCCGTCGAGCTTTTTGACCGTACGGCCCGCAAATTCGACCTCATCCGTGCCGCAGTTCAGCATGTCCGCCGCAACCTTGCACAGATTCTCTTTGAGCTGCGCGCACGCCTTTTCGACCGCCTTGCCGGTGACATAGGTCGTCGAGGACGCATACGAGCCGGAATCATACGGCGACGCGTCCGAATCCGCGCCGAACACCGCGATATCATCCACCGAGCAATCCAGACATTCGGCCGCCATCTGCGCCAGAATGGTGTCGCAGCCCGTGCCCATATCCGCCGCGCCAATCAACAGATTATAGAAGCCCTCATCGCTCAGCTTGATGGTCGCGGAACCAACGTCCACGCCCGAAATGCCCGAGCCTTGCATCGCCATCGCCACGCCCGCGGTGCGCACCTTTCCATTTCCCATGTCGCGCACGGGATATTTCTCATCCCAGCCAAACAGCTCCTTACAGCGTGCCATACAGCGGTCGAGCGCGCAGGCGTTCGCCTGCTCATTATAATATGCGGTCATAATCTGGCCCTCGCGCACCATGTTGCGCTCGCGGATGGCGACCGGGTCAATGCCGAGCCGGTCGGCCAGTTCGCTGACCGCGCTTTCGACCGCGAAAATGCCCTGCGTTGCGCCGTAACCGCGATACGCGCCCGCAGCCTGCACATTGGTGTACACCACGTCGTACGCAAAGCGGAACGCCTCCAGATTACCCGTGTAAAGCGGAATCGACTTGTGACCGGACAGGCCGACCGTTGTCGGGCCGTGTTCCCCGAACGCGCCCGTGTTGGACAGCGTATATACGTCAATTGCGCGGATGACGCCGTCCTTATTTGCACCGACACGCACATGCACTTCCATTTCGTGCCGCGGCGAACCTGCAATCTGGCATTCCTCGCGGGTATAGATCATCTTGGCCGCCTTGCCGGTTTTCCATGTCACCAGCGCGGGATACACCTCAGCCACGACCGACTGCTTTGCGCCGAAGCCGCCGCCGATGCGCGGCTTTTCGACGTGAATCTTGCTCTTCGGAATGTCCAGCGCATTTGCAATGATGCGGCGCACATGGAACACAATCTGCGTCGAGGAAATGATGTGCAGCCGTCCGTAGTGGTCCATCTCGGTATAGGTGCGGAAGGTCTCCATCATCGCCTGCTGGCAGGCCTTGGTGTGATAGGTGTGCTCGACGACCTCATCACAGTCGGCCAGCACCGCATCCACGTCGCCGTCGCCGCAAGCGTCGCTCGCGCACAGGTTGCGCTGGTTGTCCGCACCGACCGGGCAGAGCGAACGCCAGTTGTCCTCGGGATGCACCAGAACCTTGTTATCCTTCGCCGTATGGAAATCCAGCACCGGTTCGAGCACCTGATATTTCACTTTGATGAGCTTTAACGCCTTATCGACCGCCTTTTCGGTTTCGCCCGCGACGATAGCCACCGCGTCACCCACAAAGCGCACGCGCTGATCGAGAATCAGCCGGTCGTAGGGCGACGGCTCGGGGAAGGTCTGTCCCGCCATGGTAAACCGCTTCTGTGGAACATCCTTATAGGTGAAAATACACTCGATGCCCGGCACTTTGCGCGCAATATCCGTGTTAATTTCCTCAATCAGCGCGTGTGCGTGCGGAGAGCGCAGCACCTTGACCACCAGACAGTCATGCGGGGTCACGTCGTCCACATAGGCCGGCTTGCCCAGCAGCAGCTGCATCGCGTCCTTTTTGCGCACGGCCTTGTTCACCACGCGAAAATTTGTTTCCGCCATCATGCATCCCCCTTTCGGCTGTCCAGATAGGCGCGGATACCGCGCAGCTGGCCCTCGTAGCCCGAGCAGCGGCACAGGTTGCCCGCGAGATAGGCGCGGATTTCGTCATCGGTCGGGTCGGGATTCTCGCGCAGCAGAGCAATCGTATTCATCACAAAGCCGGGATTGCAGAAGCCGCACTGCTCCGCGCCCTGATCGGCGATAAAGCCGACAAAATCCTCGGCCTCTTCCTGCAAGCCCTCGAGCGTCTGCACATGGTGGCCCGCCGCGCGCGCGGCCAGCACACTGCACGACAGCACCGGCGTGCCGTCCAGCAGCACAGTGCACAGACCGCAGTTGGCCGTTTCACAACCGCGCTTGACCGAATAGCAGCCATGCGCGCGCACAAAGTCAATCAGCAGCGTGTCCGCGTCGATTTCGGCGATCAGCGGCCTGCCGTTGAGCGTCAGTTTGATTTCCATGCCTTATCCCTCCTTCCCGAGCGCCAGCGCCGCCCGGCGCACCAGCACCTTGCAGATTTCGCGCCGATAGTCCGCGCTGCCGCGCAGATTGCCCGCAAGCGCCGCGCGAGATGCAATATCCTCCGCGAAGGCGCGCGCGCTGTCCTCAGTGATGCCCTGCGCCAGAATGCCCTTGTCATCGGTAAAAACAACCGCAGGCATCGGCCGCGCGCCGACGACGCAGGTATACGCCCCATCCTGCGCGGCAAGCGCCACGGTCAGCACCGGGAAATCAGTGGAAATGTTTCGCTGGGACAGGTATACGACCCGTCGCGCCGTCTTGGGCACGATCACCTCAGTCAGGATGTCGCGCGTCGTGCGCGGCAGCGCCGCAAAATCCGTGAGCGCCATCTCGCCCGCGTGATGCAGCACGACCCGCGCATCCAGTGCGAGAAACAGCGTCAGCACATCGGAAAAGCCGAACCGGCCCCACAAACTGCCGCCGAGCGTCGCACAGTTGCGAAACTGCACGCCGACGATGTGGCGTACCGCTTCCTCCATCGCGCCTTGCGTGAGTTTATCCAATCCTTCGTGCTGTTCCAGCGCGCGCAGCGGCACCATTGCGCCGATGCGGTATTCGGTTTCGGTTTCCTCAATTTTATTCAAACCCAAATCGCACAGGTCAATCGCCGTGCCGACCTGTCGCCGGTGCATCTTGAGCCACAGCATGCCGCCCAGCACCACATTATTTTTCTTTTGGCAAAGCGTATATGCTTCGTCCAGGCTCTGTGCCCGTACATATTGATTGATCGAAAGCACCTTTCCCATCCTTCCGTCCTCATGTTCCATCTCCTGCTGCGCGGATGCCACTCATCCGCCGGCATCCTTTGAAGCGCAGCCATCTTGCAGTCATACTCTGTTTTTCTGCCTGCTTCGCAGACATTATACCATAGAAAGCGGCTTTTCCAAAGCGGTTTCCACTATTTTTCCACAGAAAGCGCATTTGTATTTTATCCGCTTGACTTTGCCCCTAAATCATACTATACTGTAGGCAATTTACCCCCGGCCTATTTTTCCCAAATTTCAACAGGAGGTGCGCGGTCATGTCGGAGAATAACGCACTGGCGCGTCAGTTTACCCTGCCCTCGCTGATGCGCTTTGCGCTGCCCAATATCATTATGATGGTTTTTCTCTCCATGTATACCATTGTGGACGGAATGTTTATCTCCCGCTATGTCGGCACACTGGCGCTTTCCGCTGTCAACATGACTTATCCGCTCAACTGTCTGGAAATGGCGCTGGGCATTATGCTTGCCACAGGCGGCAGCGCGGTTATCGCACGGCAGCTGGGCGAAGGCGAGGAGGACAAGGCGCGGCATAACTTTTCTTTTCTGATAATGGTATCGGTCGTGGTCAGTCTGGTGTTTTTACTTGCCGCGATATTCTTCCTCGACCCGATCATTTCCGCGCTCGGCGCAAGTGAGGCGCAGTTTGACCTGTGCCGTACCTACGCGCGCATCCTGCTGCTGTTTGCGCCCGCGTTTTTCCTGCAAACCGCGTTCCAGACACTGTTCATCACGGCGGGCCGGCCCGGCTTGGGCCTCGCGGCAACCGTGGGCGGCGGTCTGACCAACATCGTACTGGACTATGTGTTCATCGCGCGCTTTCACTGGGGCATCGCGGGCGCGGCAATCGCCACCGGACTGGGCTATCTGGTGCCCGCCGTGGTCGGACTGTTCTTCTTCTCCTGCAACCGGCGCGGCACGCTGTTTTTCGTCCGCCCGCGCGCGGACGGACGCATGCTGCTGTTCGCCTGTGCCAATGGCTCGTCCGAAATGGTCACCAACATCGCAAATGCCATCACAACCTACCTGTTCAACCTGATTTTCCTGCACTACTGGGGCGAGGACGGTGTCGCATCCATCACCATCGTTTTGTATTTCCAGTTTGTGTTCACCGCCGTATTTTTCGGCTTCTCGATGGGCGTGGCTCCAGTGTTCAGCTATAAATACGGCGCGCAGGACACGCCGCAGCTGCAGCGGCTGTTCCGCTACTGCATCGGCTTTGTCATTCTGTGCTCGGTGTTCTGCACCGTGCTGTCGCTCCTCGTCATCCGACCCTGTCTGGCGTTGTTCACCAATGCGGACAGCCGTGTATTCTCCATCACCATCGACGGTTTTCCGATTTATGCCGTCTCGTTCCTGTTTATGGGCGTAAGCATTTTCGCTTCCTCCCTGTTTACTGCCTTTTCCGACGGCCGCGTCTCGGCCATTATCTCGTTTGCCCGCACGCTGGTGTTTCTGGTCGGCATGCTTTTGCTTCTGCCTCTGCTGCTGGGTGAAATCGGCGTGTGGCTGGCTGTTCCGGCGGCCGAGGTACTCGGCATTGCGGTTTCCATCCGCTATCTGGTCCGTCTGCGCGTCGTATACCACTACGGCACGGCAAACGAATAGCAAAAAGCTCCTCTGCATCGCGCAGAGGAGCTTTTTCATACTGTTTAGTTTTCTGCCGGTTTCTCCTTGGGCAGCAGCACGTTCAGGATGATGGCAACGAACGCCGCCGGGACAATGCCGGAACCGCCGAACACCAGCTGCACCGCCTGCGGCAGACCAGCCAGCACCGCGCTGTTCGCGCCCAGACCGTAGCCCAGACCGAGCGCCACGGATACGATGGTCATGCTGCGTGCGGTCAGCGGCTCACGGGTGATGAGCTGAATACCGCTCATGACAATCGACGAGAACATGATAACCGCCGCGCCGCCGAGCACGCTCTGCGGCATGATGGAAACCAACGCCGCCAGCTTGGGGAACAGACCGCACAGGATAAGGAATACCGCGCCGCATGCGAGCGCAAAGCGGTTGACCACCTTGGTCATCGTGACCAGACCCACGTTCTGGCTGAACGAGGTGTTGGGCAGCACGCCGAAGATGGCGGCGAAGGAAGAGCCGAGGCCGTCGCAGATAATGCCGCCGGACAGCTCCTTATCGGTCGCCTCGCGGCCCATGCCGCCCTCCATTACGCCAGAAATATCGCCCACGGTCTCAACCGCAGTGACGATAAACATAATCATAACGGGTGCAATGGCGCGCACATCAAACACAATCGGCACCGGCATGATCTCCGGTACGGCAAACCAGCTGGCCTGCGCTACCTTGTCCCAGTTGAGCACCCATGCCTTGGTGTACTCCACGCCCTCGGCAGTCACGCCGGTGGACGAGATAAACAGCGGCAACACCGCGCACAGCACATAACCGAAAATGATGCCGAGCAGGATGCACGAATAGCTCAAAACGCCCTTGGTGAAATGCTTGAAAATCAAAATAACGACCAGCACCGCCAGCGCAATCAGCAGGTTTTCGACCGATCCGTAATCCTTCGCGCCCGTTCCGCCGCCAAACGAGGCAACGCCCACGCTGATGAGCGACAGACCGATGGACAGCACAACCGTACCGGTTACGACCGCGGGGAAAAACCGGCGCAGCGGCTTGAGGAAGAAGCCCAATACGCCCTCAAACAGACCGCCAATGATGGATGCACCCATCATCGCGCCGTAAGCGAGAATACCGCCGCCCATGACGTTGGCCACGCTCTGGAACACGCCGATAAAGCCCGAGCTGGTACCCATGATGATCGGCACCTTGCCGCCGACAGGTCCGATGGCGAACAGCTGCACCAGCGTTACAATACCAGCAATCAGCATCGCGTTCTGCAACAGCGACACCTGAATCGCCGCGAACTGCTCCGCGTCGCTCATCGCGGCGCATGCGCTCGTGATGATGAGAATGGGCGTTAGGTTGCCCACAAACATTGCCAGCACGTGCTGAAGGCCCAGCGGAATCGCCTGCCCCAGCGGCAGCTTGGCATGAAAGTCGTACGGTCCGAAAAACTTCTTTTCCGCAGCCGCACCGTTTTGCTGCTTTTCTTTTTCCATTTTATCCTCCCTGCTTACCGTTTTGTGTAATGAAGCGTTTTTATTATAACAAAAACAGGCGGCTGCTCCCACCTGCTTTTGCTGTTTTTTTGCCCCGAACCCGTATTTTCTACAAATAAGCCAACAGACCGCGCATCAAAGCGGCTTCTCTTGTCTTGTTTGACGCAAACTGCCGCCGTGTCTGCGCCGCCGCAAAAGACAAAACCGGCTGTACCAGCCGGTTTTGTATGTTCTCAGTCGTCCCGGAAGCGCACGGTCTGTGTTTCGGCATCCATACCGTCCACGATTGCCAGCGACTCGACGCGCAGCCCCTTTTCCCGCAGCATTTTGCCGCCGCACTGGAAGCCCTTTTCGATTACGATGCCAATGCCCGCGACCTTTGCGTGCGCCGCCTCAATAATCTGGCACAGGCCCATCGCCGCGCAGCCGTTGGCGAGGAAATCGTCGATAATGAGCACATTTTCGCCCGGCTGTAAAAAGCGGCTGGCCACAATGACCTCATACTTGCGCTTGTGCGTAAACGATTCGATCGGCGCGGACAGCATCGTGCCGTCCAGATTGATCGACTGCGATTTTTTGGCGAACACCACCGGCACACCGAAATACTGCGCCACAATCGCCGCAATACCGATACCGGAGGCTTCAATGGTCAGGATTTTGTCAACCTTGACGTCGGCAAACCGCCGCTTGAATTCCTTGCCGATCTCGTTGAACAGGTCAATATCCATCTGGTGATTGAGGAAATTATCCACCTTCAGCACATTTCCCTCTTTAATGACGCCGTCTTTTCTGATTCGTTCTTTCAAAAGTTCCATGCTCTTGCTCTTCCTTGTCCGTTTCATCCTCATATGTTCTTGTTAAAAGCATAACATTTTTCGCGCGCGCTGTATACCTTTTTTTCGCGGATTTTTACAGATTTCTGATTTTCTCCGGTCGGTATCCTGCTGCAACGCTGCGCGACCGCAAGGACCGCATGAGCATGTATTCCGGTCTGGAGGTGCGCGTGCCCTTCTGCGACCACCGCATTGTCGAGTATGCCTACAACATGCCATGGGATTTCAAGGCGCTGAACGGACGGGAAAAAGGCGTTGTGCGCCGCGCATTTGCGCACGAACTGCCGGAGGAAATCGTCCTGCGCAAGAAAAGCCCTTACCCCAAAACCTTCCATCCGGCCTATACCCGCCTGTGCGCGGACTACGTCCGCCGCATCTTTGAGGACAGCGACTCCATTGCCGCGCATCTCTTTAACCATGCCGCGGTCGAAGCACTCATGGAAAAGCCGGAAAGTCTGGCCGAGCCTTGGTACGGTCAGCTCATGCGCACCCCGCAGATTTTCGCCTATATCATCCAAATCGACCGCTGGCTGCGGCAGTACAAGGTGCGGCTGGTGTAATTCAGCCGCCCATTCCGCTTGACAAGGAGGTTTTGCCCATGCCCAATCCCACCGAAGATTCTGCCGTGCTGCGCGTGGTTGTCACAACTGCGCTCGGTGCGCTGCCGCTGGCAGATGCCTCGGTTACGGTATCGACCGCCGCAGACGAGACCGGCGCGCGCGAGCTGCTTTACTCGGTGCGCACGGACGCGGGCGGTATGACGCCGCCCATGACGCTGCCCACCCCGCCGCGCTCCAACTCCATGACGCCGGACGGCGGTCTGCCCTACGCAGTCTATACGGTCGAAGTCGCGCGCCCAGGCTACACCCCGGTCACCGCGCTGCATGTGACCATGTTTTCCGGCGTACCCGCCGTGCTGCCTGTCGCGCTCACGCCGCTGCCGGAAAACCGGTCCTCCGCCCAGACCGACCTGACCGCTACGGGTGAGCCACAGGTGCTGTACCACGACCAATCCAATCCCAATGCAGAGGAGTGATTCGCTTTGCCCCAGTCCCCGGTGACCATCCCGGAAACCATCACGGTGCATTTAGGCCCGCCTTCATCCGCCGCACAGAACGTCACCGTGCCCTTTGCCGACTACATTAAGAACGTGGCTTCGTCGGAAATCTATCCGACATGGCCCGAGGAGGCCATCCGCGCCAATATTTATGCGCAAATCTCCTATGCGCTCAACCGCGTGTTCACCGAATGGTACCGCGCGCAGGGCTACGACTTTGACATCACCAACTCCACGCGCTACGACCAGTCCTTTGTCCCCGGGCGCGACATTTTCGAGAATATTTCCACTATTGTCGACGATATGTTCAACAGCTACCTGACTCGCGGCAACGCCATCGAGCCGCTGTTCGCCCAATACTGCAACGGCACGACGGTGACCTGTCCCGGTGGCCTGAGCCAATGGGGAACGGTGCCGCTGGCCGAGCAGGGCATGACTGCGGAGGAAATTGTGCGATATTACTATGGAGATGACATCAACATTGTGCGAAATGCCCCCATCGCCCCCAACCTTGGCGGGTCGTGGCCGGGCGTAACCTTCCGGCTGGGCGATGTGTCCGAGGAGGTTCGCACCATCCAGAACCGGCTCAACCGCATTTCAACCAACTATCCCAACATCCCGAAAATCTATCCGGTCGACGGCATCTACGACGCGGACACCGAACGCGCGGTGCGCGCTTTCCAGAAGCAGTTTAACCTCGGCGTGGACGGCATCGTCGGCCGCGCGACATGGTACCGCATCGCGTTCATTTACAACAACGTCAAGCGCCTGAGCGAGCTGGACAGCGAAGGACTGCTGCTCGACGAAATCTCGCGCCAGTTCCCCGAAACGCTACGCGAAGGCGCGACCGGCCCGGGCGTGCAGCTGCTCCAGTATTTTCTCGCCATTGTGGGTGAGTATTACGACCAGCTACCGCGCTGGCAGCCCAGCCAGATTGACGGCATCTTCGGACCGCGCACGCGCGAGGCCGTCGAAGCCTATCAGCGCATGATGGGGCTGACCGTGGACGGCATCGTCGGCCGCAACACATGGAATGCGCTGGTGTCCACCTACCAGTCCGTGCTGGCCGTGCAGCCCGACCAGGGCTTTCTGGGTGAGGTCGCCGGTCTGCCGGACATCTTCCTGGTCGAAGGTATGCGCGGCGAATCAGTCCGCGAGGCACAGGAGCTTATCAACATCATCGCGCGCGGCTATCCCGAGGTGCCGTCCGTCGCGGTCGACGGCATTTTCGGTCCCGCAACACGAAATGCAGTTTCGGTCATCCAGTCGATATCCGGCCTGCCCGCCACCGGCGCAATCGGCCCGCTGACATGGGAGGAAATGGCCTTGCTTGCGCGCGACGTGCTGGTTTCCTCGCAAACCAGTGAAGGACAATACCCGGGCTATCCGGTGGGAGAGGAGACGACCGCCTGATGTATACCGACAGCCAACGCAGAACGCACATTTATGATTTACAGCGGTTTCTGCGCCGCATCCAGCAAGAGCAGGGCGCGGTGCAGCCGCTCGCGCCGGACGGTATTTTCGGTCCGGAAACCGCCGCCGCCGTGAGGGAATTTCAGCGGCGGGGCCGTCTGCCCGTGACTGGTACAGCCAATTTCGACACATGGACGGCCATCTACGCCGCCTATCTCGCGCTGACCGACCTTGACGCGCTGCCCGCTGCGGTCGACTTTTTCCCCGCGGGCATGGATGCCAAACTCAAGCGCGGCGACAAAGGCCCCTCGGTCTTTGTGCTCCAGCTCATGCTGGGTACGGCTACGCCGCACTTTGGAGGCACGCTTCCCGTCCCGCTTACCGGCGAATACGACGCGGACACCGAGGCCGGTGTACGCCAAGCACAGGGGGTATTTCTCCTCCCGCAGACCGGTCAAACCGACCGGGCCACCTGGGCGGCGCTCACACTGTTCCATAACAGCTTTTTCGGCCGCACTCCGCTGGCGTGGACGTTGGAATAACAGCAAAAAGGACGCCTTCGGGCGTCCTTTTTGTGTGATATCGTTATTCTGCCGCGTCTGCGGTCTCGGCAGCAGCGTCATTCGTCGCAGCCGTGTCATCCGTTGCAGCAGCGTCATCCGTCGCCGCTGTATCGTCCGTGGCAGATGCGTCCGCTGCCGCGTCCTGCGCATTGAGAATCTCCTGCACTTCGGCCGGAACATAATCGCGCACATTCTGATAGGTAATTTCATCATATACGTCGGTTGTCTGTACGTCCGCCTCCTGCATCCACTGGGTCAGCAGGTCGTCCATCGTACCGGCCACTGCCGTCGTCAGCTGGTTTTTGTAATTCTCGAGCTGACCGTCCACATCCAGCGCCATGCGCTTGATGATATGATAGCCGTAGGGCGACTTGACCAGACCGGATACCTCGTCCTCAGCCAGCGCCTTAGCGCCGTCGTAGAACTCGGTAACCATATCCCCATCGGTGAAGATGTAGCCATCCGGATTGCCGGAAAGACCCGGATCCTCGCTATACTCGTTCATCAGTGCGTCATAGTCCTCGCCTGCGTTGATGCGGTCCAGAATCTTCTGCGCCTCGGCCTTGGCCTCCTCATCCGTGCGGATGGTTTCGCCTGTGGTGGGATCGACGGTCGAAATCAGGATGTGCTTGGCAGCGATGTAGTTATCGGCAAAATACTGCCGCAACTCCTCGTCGCTCGGCACATTGGCGCCGTTTTCGCCGTAATAGTATTCGTTGAGCGCATTGTAGCACTGACTGATATACATAAAGTTGCTATAGCTCTGATCCGAGAAGCCAAAGCCGGCGATCTGCTTGACAAAAGCGTCATAGCCCATCGAATCAATGGTATCCTGACGCAGCTGGGTCATCTGCTTTTCCTGATTGTAGGTCAGCTTGAGGCCCAGCTCGTTAAACTTCTGCAATACCACGCGCGCATATACCGACTGATCCTTGGCAGCCTGCGGCATGGAAGCACCCAGTGTTGCAGCGGCATATTCGTCGTTCCACACATCGCTCATGCCGAACTGCGCATACATATTGGCATAATACGCCATGTTGTACAGCATATATCCCGCATATTCATCCGCGCACACCTCGTCGCCGTTGACCGTCATCACGACCGGTGCGCCGCTGTTCAGCGGCTGATACTGGATGGTCATGCTTGCCGTTCCCCAGATGGTACCGCCCATAACGACAACCAGCATCACAACCAGCGCGACGACGCGCTGCACCATTTTGCTCATATTCTAACTCTCCTTATCGCGTAATCGAAACAGACTTTAATCAGTATAGCACCTTTCGGAGGGCGATACAAGCAAAAACACAAAATCGTCACAATCCGTCAAGCTGCCGCTGCCGATCGCTCCAGCTGCGTATTGAAATTGGTGTAATGCTGCAGCCGCGAATGGTCGTTCCAGCCCAGCGTTCGATCCCGCGGCGTGCGATACGGAAGGCGAAACGGCTGCGGAGCATGATAATAATTGATTCCCGTAGCACCAAACACGCGGTTTTCATCCAGATACATCACATAGAGCACATAGCTGCGCGGATTATCCGCACCCAGCGGATAGCTGATAACGCCGTTAATCTGGTTGCTGGTGTATGTGCCGAACATGTTGGTTGTCGTCACGGTACTATCCACAAGGTCGGGAATGGGCGCGGCATAGGTTTGCCCCCGTTTTTCGTACACCAGCCGCCCGCCAAGCAGGTCATAGCCGTAATCGCTGTCCTCGAAAACAGAAAACGCATCGCCCCAGTACGCGCTGCCCTGCACCCACGCAAGACGGTGCAACACCGCCATGCGGTACTCCGGCAGCTCAATATAGTAGGTGGACGCAATCATCGTATCGTTGCCGGGCGGGATCTCCGGCTCAACCGGCGCACGTTCGGGCGCGTTGGTCTGATCACACAGCGTCATGCTTTGCGCATTTGTTCCAAACGCCAGCATTTCCGCGCAGCAGGCGACATGGAACGCGCCGTCCAGCGCGCGCACGTCCTCATCCGTGAGATCGGCCAGCACCTCTTCCGGCAGGCCGAGGTCAGCGAGCTGTTGCCGGATTTCGGTTTCCCCATGCTCCTCCATCGGCGCGGCATCCAGCCGCGGATGGTTGACGCACACGCTCAAGGCCAGCATGAGCAGCAGACAGCCGCCGAGATAGCCCCATCTCACCGCACTCGTGTTCAGACGCACCGGAGCCGCAGTAAAACAGTACCCGGCTTCGCCCATCGTCTCACCCAGCCGGAACAATGCGCGCACGATGCACACAAAGGCAATCAGCATGGGGATAGCAGCCAGCCAGCTGTGCGCCAACGGCGAAAACGCCAGCACAAGGATAAGCCCCTCCCAGCACACAGCCGCTTTGAGCGGGTCGTTCTTCGGTTCGATGCCCGCCGCGCGGCACACCTGCCGCAGCCCAGCACGCAGTGCAAGCATCTGCACAATCTGGATGCCCATGCCCGCCAGTCCGAGGCCGATATCCAAATCACCCGTTGGCAGCCAAGGCGTGACCGACAGCACCAGAAACGCCCCTTCCCAGACCAGCCGCACGGCAGAAAGCGCCCACGCCAGTCGAAAGGCCGCGCCGTTGCGGCGCAGCGCACGGAAGCCCAGATATTGCAGCACTACGCCCACCGCGGGCAGCAGGTATTGTAAATACAGAAAGTTGAGCGTAATACCGGTCAGTGCCAGGCCCCCTGCAATGCGGTCAATCGGCTCATGCCACGGGTTGACCTCGTCGACCACGCCCTGCGAGGGTATGGTATCGGCGATCTCCTGCTCGATCATCCGGTCAAATTCGTCCCGTTCGGGTCCGGTCATAGCGCGTCACCTCCCAACGCCTTTTGCAGATGGCGGCGCAGACGGTACAACCGTCCCTCGACCGCCCGCTCGGTCAGTCCCATTTCCGCCGCGATCTGCGCGGTGGACTGCAAATAATAATACTTGCGGTAAAACAGCAGCTGCTCGGACGCACCGAGCGCGTCAACCGCTTTTTGCAAAAGCCGCGTGCGCTCACGCCGCAGCACTTCCTCCTCCGGTGAGGGAGAAGCCCCTGTCTGCTCGTCCCATGCCTCGTCCGGCGCGCGCCGACGTCGCAGCCGGTCGACCGCTGCGTTGCGCGCCACAACCGTCATCCACGCGGCCAGCGTGCCCTTTGTGCGGTCAAATGACGCAAACCGCTCCCAAACATGCATCCACACATCGCTGACACATTCTTCCGTGTCCTGCGTGTCGCGCAGGATGCCGCGCACGATGTACTGCACCATCGGGCCATACTGCTTTTGCAAGAGCGTTACGCCTTCTGCATCGCCCGCAGAAAGCAGCGCGAGGATTTTGTCGTCCATGCTGCCGCCCCCCTTTCCCTATCCTGTCTACCTATATCTACGCAAATCCGCCGCAAAACCCACGCATTTTCCATAAAAAAAACGGCACAGCGTTTGCTGTGCCGTTTTGGGCCATGCGTGATTACTCCATCAGGCCGACGCAGTCGTAATACGGCTTCTCGGCAATCAACTTTTTGTTATCTTTAAACAAAGTATGACCGAGCGTAATCACCAGATAATCCGCCTTGGCGAGAATCTCCTCAAAGGAGACGTTCGGAATACCCTTTACCTCGCTGTCCTTTGCAAACGGCTCACAGGCGATGACATTCACGCCCTTCTCCTGCAAAATGTGGCACAGCTCGATCGAGGGGGACTCGCGCAGGTCGTCCACATCCGGCTTATAGCTCAGGCCGAGCACGCCGACCGTATCAGTGACTTTGCCCATCTTAGAGACGACCTTTTCGGCCACAAAGCGCGGCTTGTTCTCGTTGCGCTCACGCGCGGCGAGAATGACCTTGGCCTCCGCCGGGAACTGCTCGTAAATAAACCACGGGTCGACCGCGATGCAGTGACCGCCCACGCCCACGCCCGGGGTCAGGATGTTGACGCGCGGATGGCAGTTGGCGAGCTTAATCAGCTCGAATACGTCAATGCCCATCTTGTCGCAGATAACCGACAGCTCGTTGGCATATGCGATGTTCACATCGCGGAAGGTGTTCTCGGTCAGCTTGCACATCTCGGCGGTCAGGTCGTCGGTCTTGTGCACCACGCCCTTTTCCAGCACCTTTTCGTAGATGGAGGCTGCCATTTCAGCGGCTTCCGGCGTGCGTGCGCCGACGATGCGGTCGTTGTTCTTCAGTTCATACATCATATTGCCCGGGATGACACGCTCCGGGCAGTGCGCGACGTGAATCTTGTCCATGTCGATGCCGGACTCCTCGGAGAGCACACGCGCGAGCATTTCGGTGGTGTGCGGCGGCACGGTAGATTCCAGAATCACCAGATTGGGCGCTTCGAGCACCTTGCCCGCCATGCGGCCCGCAGATTCAACATACTTGAGGTCGGCCTTGTGGCTGCCGGTTTCATCCTGATAGAACGGCGTGGGTACAGCGATATAGAACACATCGGACTTGCCCAGCTCGCTGGAGAAGTGCAGATGGCCATGTGCCACGGCGGTTTCAAACGCCTCCTGCAGGCCTGGCTCGACGATATGGATGTGACCGCCCTTGAGGGTTTCGATCGTTTTTTCGTTTACATCAAAGCCGCAGACTTCAAAACCGGCTTCCGCGAGGGTGATCGCGGTCGGCAGGCCGATATAGCCCAGTCCCATGACAGTAATTTTCATAATAATCTTCCTTCATTCAGCAAAATCTTCTTACATTATACCACTTTTTTTCTTAATTTCAATCAAAGGTTTGAATTTTCACACCGAAACCGCTATAATGGATGGTATCACAAATTCACACTATTTTGATAGGATGATTGTTTTATGATTTTCAAGGGGCTGCTCGATGACGCGCGCTCGATCCGCGACCGCGATCCGGCCGCGCGCACCACACTTGAAGTTTTTCTGCTTTACCAGGGCTTTCATGCACTAATCTATCACCGTCAGGCGCACTGGCTGTACAAACACAAGCATTTTTTTCTCGCGCGTGCGCTTTCACAGTTTGCCCGCCATATGACCGGCATCGAAATTCATCCGGGCGCGACCATCGGCCACCGTCTGTTCATCGACCACGGCATGGGAATTGTCATCGGTGAGACTGCGGAAATCGGTGACGACTGCACGATTTACCATGGTGTGACGCTTGGCGGCACCGGCCACGACACGGGCAAACGTCACCCGACCATCGGCAACAACGTGCTGATTTCGACAGGCGCAAAGGTGCTCGGCCCGTTCACCGTGGGCGACAACAGCCGCATCGGCGCAAATGCGGTTGTCTTGCAGGAAGTGCCGCCCAACTCGACCGTGGTCGGCATCAAGGCCCGTGTGGTTAAGATCGACGGCCAGCGTGTGCCGTCTTACGACCTCGACCAGATCCACCTGCCCGATCCGCTGGCACAGGAGCTGTGCCGCTTGCAGCATCGTGTGTATGTCAATGAGCAAAAGCTCAAACGCGAAGAGATACGCGAACACGAAGCAGACGAATAAACGCCAAGGCTGTTCCGTGACTGGGCCTTCAGGCACGCAGCATTGCTGCATGCAAACTTCTCCTGCGTGTTGATGGAAAAGAAGGCATGAACTTGCCGTGTGCGCATATTTCAAACGCATCGTATTATGACAAAAGCCATACCCAAAATCGCGGGTATGGCTTTTCATTTTCCCCATGGCACGTGATTTTCGGTTTATCTCACCAAGGGATGCTTACCGTTTTTGTTGGTATTTCAAATTGACTTTCTTATACACAAGATATATGATCGCAATGATGGAAAACCATATAAACCGATTCAAACGGATACTGAGCAACGATTTATGATGTGGGGGATCACAATGAAAATCAGCACTAACGCAAATTATTATCCATATTTACGTAACATTTTTCAAACGAAAACAGCATCACAGCCAAATCTGTCAGCGATGCTCCAATCGGATCGCACCAGCCAATCACTCGATTGCGCCGAACCGGTTTACTGGGTCGACTCTGTAGATGCACTTGGCCAACCTTGCCAGATTGGTGTCACGCGAGATGACATTCTGAATCAGTACAAGGAGTGGAAAGCACAGCAGCAGCCGCTAGAGATACCGAATAAAAACGGCTGGTCCAGCGCCAACATGAAATTTCTTCAGGAGCGGTATGGGGATTGCGACGAATTGCCTGTTTTCCGGCGTTTTGAACTTCTTGATGTTCTGCAAGAGATGAATATTTTGGATGGACAGGGATTGCAGGAGAAAATTTTCCCATCAAAAATGGTTGCAACCGATCCATCCTCTTTTCGCTGCACCGGCCGCGAATTGCAAGACGGATCTTGGCTTGCATTGGCGGAAGATGGAACGGAAACCGTTTATCCCAGCAGGGAGGCATGGGAAAACGCAGAATTCAGCGAACAGTTTTGGGGCGCGTCTCCGATTAAGGATTTTCGGACTTTAGATGATGTACTAAACTGGGTAGAAGAAAATAAATACTGATCCGCACCTCTGTCCCTATCTATTTGCTTTTAGCAGACTCCAGCCAAGAAGGGAAGTCAAGCAGCGCTTCTTGCCTTTCCACACCACCTCAGTCTGCTGACGCAGCTGCCTGCCGGTTGCCGCCAAATAACAAAAAGGACGCTTTCCCGTTGGGAAAGCGTCCTTTTTTATTCTTCAAACCCTTCGGCAATAATGCCGAACAGCTCATTGATGCGCTCATACCGTCCCTTGAGATACAGCCAGCCAAACAGCGCCTCAAGCGCGGTCGCCTGCGAATACTCCGCGGTTGACGCTGACTTGGGCACGCTCTTGGGCTTGGCGTTGCGGCCGTGGCGGTAAATCTCCTGCTCCGCTTCGTTAAGCAGAGGCAGAATGCGCTGCACGGCTTCCGCCTGTGCGGGTGCGCACACCAGCTGCGTCGTGCGTCGATGCAGGTTTTTCGCGGTCTGCATGCCGCCGCAGGCCAGAAGCGACCGCACCAGCACCTCATAAACGGCATCGCCCACATGGGCGAGCGCGAGGCTCGACATGCGGGCGA
>DYCA01000022.1:19490-24443 GCA_019418305.1 Clostridiales bacterium | reverse complement strand
ATTTTTGACTTCACATCGTGTTCCTTGCCTCTGAAAACATTGATTTTACTGGACTCGCTCATGTTTTCTTATTAGGAGGCAAGTCAAGGGTTCGCCTTTCTGCTGATTGCACAGAAAATCAGATGTTCAGTTCTTTCTTGAGCGCCGCAATCATTTCCTGATATTCCTCGTCCTTCAGATGTACCGGCTCAGGATTGGTGATGGCAAAGCTGCCGCCGAACTCAAAGCCGCCCTCGTACTTCGGGACGATATGGAAATGCAGATGCGGGTTGGTATCGCCGAACGAGCCAAGGTTGAGCTTGGTGCAGCCCCACAGCTTCTTAATTGCGCCGGACGCCGCCGCCAGATCGGCCATAAAGTCGTTGCGTTCCTGATCGTCGCACTCGCAAAGCTCCTTCTTATGCGTGCCCAGCGCCAGTACGCAGCGGCCCTTGTGCGCCTGATCTTTAAACAGGTAAAGCGTACCCGCCTTCATATCACCAACCTTGAACATGATTGCCTCGCGGCCCTCATGGTGCTCGTCACAGTAAAAACATCCCATTGCAAACCTCTCCTTTACAGATTACTGTATTTTTATTATACCGCTTGTCCCCTGCAATTTCCAGTGTTTTTTACGGACAGACCGCATATAAATTGGTGTCCCACGCAGGTACATACGGATGATGCCGCAGATACAGCCGGTAGTCCGGGCAGAGCGTGTGGACAAGCAGCGGCAGCTGGAAAAAATCCTCGCTTTTGTGATAGGCCGCAATATTGAGTTTGGGCCGGTACTGCCGGATAGTCTGCGACGCACCTGCAATCGCTTCGCGCTCCGCGCCCTCGACATCCATTTTCAGATAGGTGCAGGGTGCGCCGTCCAGCACGCTGTCCAGCGCGCGCATTTGGGTTTCCCTGCCTTGCTTTGCCACCCGCGACTGCCGCCCCGCCTTATCCGAAAAGCACAGCACGGTGTCGCTCGACCACGCCCCCGACTGCTCACACCGCACGTTACCGGACAACCCTTCGGCATAGGCGGTCAGCTTACGAAAGCTGCGCCGGTCAGGCTCGAGCGCGGTAATGGACGCAAATGCGCCGTCTGTATAGCGCAGCAGCTCGCGGATGGTATCGCCCGTATACGCACCCAAATCGGCAAAATGCTCCTCGTGCGCAGGCCGCAGGATAGTGCGAAACGCCTCGTCCTTATCGGTCTCGCTGGCACGCAGGTAGCGCAGCCGGCCGGACAGCTTAAACCGTACGGTATCAAGGAACACCTGCCGCGACTGCTCATCTGCGAACAGGTCAAACGCCTGCTGCATCTCTGTTTCGTGCATCCGGATAAATTCCATATCAAACACCGCGCCGGGCACCACCGGCACATCGGGTGCTACCACATCAAAGCGCGCGTCAAGCGCATACATCTTTTCCAGCACCTCAGGCCGCTGGCTGGCAAACGCAATCACAATCACAATATCTTCGCCGAACTGTTGCACCACCTCAGACAGCTTCTGCACCCGAAAGCCGTGAAAACTGTGTCCGCGCACAAACTCGTCGCTGGCAAATACGCCCGATGCGCGAATGCCGCATGCATCAAACTGCGCGAGAATTTTATCCGCGCCGTCCCCCATGCCATACAGAATGATTGGGCGTTTTTCCTCACGCAAAACCTGCCAAACCGAGCATTCCAGTGACAAAAAATCCATATTCTTCTCCCCTTTTCCGTGCTTCCCATTATAATCTGCACATACGCCGCTGTAAAGCGGAAAAAACTTTTTCACGGCGCAATTTTCTCATTGCGGTTTACCCCGCAGTACAGTATAATTTGAATATAAGGCATAAGGCAAATGAAAAGGGGGCGTGGCCATGTCAAAATCCAACGGTATTCTGGCGATGGATCCAAACAAATACCGGGAAATCGACGGCGTGGTTTTCGATCTGGACAGCTACGCCAAGCATTGCGCCCCCACGGAACAACCCCCACCCGCAACAGAGGAATCCGCGCCCGCGGTACCGATTGCCGCACCGGTGGGTATTCTGGCGATGGATCCGGAGCACTATCGCGCGCTCGACGGCGTCGCCATGGACGAGGACAGCTTCGAGCGCCACAACCAGCCGCCCGCGGACGAATCCCGGGCAGACGAGGCTGTAATCGAACAAGCCGCACCCACCGGCGTATTCGCGGTCGATCCGTTTCCCAACGGCTGGTATCCCGCTGAAGACGGCAAGCCACCCGTTCCCATCATGGGCGGCGCGCTGCCGCCGGTCGAGATTCTGGAAAACGGCACACATGTGGTCACGGTCATCCGCACCGTTTTTCTGCACGCCGGATCGGGTTCCGGTTCCGGTTCCTATGTGACCTCGTACACCACCTCGTACCGCACCAGCTATCTTTCCTCAGGTTCCGGCTCGTATGTGTTCGGCTCATGCACCTATCTGGTCGGCGGCTACGGATTGGAGCTGATCTGATGCTGCGTGCGTTTCACTCCAACTGGACACGCCCGTTTTTCGTGCGCTCCCCCGACCAACCTTATGCGATCGAGCCGTTCGAGCTTCTGACGACCGCACTGTCCGCGCTGGCATGGCGGCGGGAAAACGGCCCCATCCGTATGATTTGTGATACCAAGGCCCAGCGGTATTATGACGCGCTCGGCCTTACTTTTTTGTGGGATGAAGGTGTGCATCCCCTGCTCGACGCTGTACCGGAGGACGTAAACCCCATGGCATTCTGGGCGGCAGGCAAGCTGTACGCGCTGTCCGCGATGCCATCCCCCTGTGTGATGATAGACACCGACTTCATCTGCTGGAAGCCGCTCTCTCCACTGCTGACCGGGCTGGATGCTGCCGCGATTCATCGCGAGGACATCACACCCGATATCTATCCGGACGCGCGTGCGTTTACCCAGACGCACGGCTTTGACTTTGCGGCTTTCGATTGGACGGTGCAGCCGTTCAACACTGCGCTGTGCTACCTTGCGGACGACAATTTCCGTCGATATTACACGGATACCGCTATCCGCTTTATCCGCTGCTCACCTGATGCCGACGATGTGCTAACCTACATGGTTTTTGCCGAGCAGCGTCTGCTTGCGATGTGCGCCGCGCACAAGCATATCCGCGCCGCCGCGCTGTCCGATCTGGAATCGCTGTTCACCGGCGCGCAGCAGGGATTTTTCACGCATGTTTGGGGCTTCAAACAGCAGATGCGGGAGGAATCTACGCTCTATGAAGATTTTTGCCGCCGCTGTGCAGCGCGCCTGCGGCGCGACTTTCCGGACGCGGCCAAACGCATTGCCGTTGTCCCCACGCTTGCCCCTTATTTTACCGACTAATAGCAAAACGGCCTGCATCACATCGGTGCAGGCCGTTTTGTTATGTATTTCAGTCCGGATACGCCTGTTTCAGCTCGTCCAGCGTCGCCATAACCGCACCCTTGTGTTGTACGGTCAGCGATGCATACTGCGCGGAAAAACGCAGATAGGCTTCGAGCTGCGCCTGCGGCAGCGCAGACAGGTCATCCACGCCCACGCCATCCCGCGTCAGCTGATAGAGGAACGAGCCGATGAACGAATCGCCCGCGCCGGTCGTATCGGTCACCGGTACGGACAGCGTATCGGTAAATGCTTCGGTCTGCGGCGTGTAAACCGCCGATCCGTTCGCGCCGCGCGTGACCAGCAGCAGCTTGCAGCCGCCTTCAAACAGCTGCTTTGCCGCGGCGCGCTCATCCGTGCATCCGGTTACGAACTCCACCTCATCGTCCGACAGCTTGACCAAATCCGCACTGGGCAGGAATGCGCGAATCGCCGCCTGACAATCCGCCGGGTCATCCCACAGCGGCAGTCGAACGTTGGGGTCGAATGAAATCAGCGCGCCCGCTTCGCGCGCAAGTGTAATCGCACGCCGGTGCGCGGCCCGAACGGGCCAATCCACTAAATCGACCGAGCAGAAATGCAGCGCTGCACAGTCGGCGAACATTTCCGGCTGAATCTGCGACTCATCGAGAAACAGGTCAGCCGACGGGTTGCGGAAAAAGGAAAACTCACGGTTTCCGGTGGCATCCAGCGAGACAAAGGCAAGCCCGGTGTTGGCACGCTTTGTACGGAACACTGAAGAAATGTCCACGCCGTTGCCTTCCAGCACCTTCAAAATATGCGTACCAAAGGCATCCTCACCCACCTGCGAAATCATGGCTGCATGACCGCCCAGCCGCGCAACCGCTGCCGCCACATTGGCCGGCGCACCGCCCGCGACACGCTCAAAATGCGTCACCTCGTCGAGCGCGCATCCCTTCTGCTGCGGCACAAAGTCAATCAGCAGTTCTCCAATCGCCACCACTTTTTTCATGACTGTCCCTCCAAAATAAACTGTTTCACCGCTGCTGCCACACCGTTTGACGTATTATCCAGCGTCACCGCATCCGCGGCCGAACAGATATGCGGCGCAGCGTTTGCCATGGCAACGCCCAAACCTGCCATTTGCAGCATGGTCAAATCATTGTCGCTGTCGCCGACCGCCATCACTGCATCCATACCGAAACCAAGGTGCTTCGCCAACCGTTCGAGCGCGTATCCCTTGTGCACACCCTTTCGGTTAATCTCCACATTTTTCAGTTCACCGCCATACATAATGGACGGTGCTAACTCAAACAGTCCGGTCTCTTCCAGCGTTTGCGTGATTTTGTCGATCTCTCTGGGATCAAGATGGTGCAGAATCGCCTTGACCACACGACCATCCTCACGCGCGAGCACCTCGTCCCATCCGGCCGCATCCGGGACAAATTCGTACCCCTCGGCCGCCTCATTGAGAGTGACATGTCCACGCCGGCGCAGTTCCTCCAGAAAACGCAGAAAATCCCGCCCATAGTACAACTTGTCCGCCGTATACAGGCATAAGTCAATTCCGAATTGCGCGCATATTGCACGCAGCGAAGCGCACATTGCGCGATCCAGCCCGTCATACGCAATCTGCACACCGTCCGAA
>DYCA01000022.1:15201-19480 GCA_019418305.1 Clostridiales bacterium | reverse complement strand
CCGCCGCGCCATTGGAGATAACCGCCCAGTCTGCAGAGACGTCGAGCTGCGCGTTGAACGCGCGCGTCTCCGTGAGATTGCGCCCCGTGCACAGCACAATCTGAACCCCCGCCTGCTGTGCCAGACGCACCGCATCTGCGTTTTCTTTCGTCACGCGGCTGTGCGAATCGAGCAGCGTTCCGTCCAGATCAAGTGCGAGCAGCTTGATTTCCGACATATGTTATTTCACATCCTGTTGCTCCGTAATTTGCAGCGAGCCCATCTCCCAAATCTGCGTTTCCGCACCAAACACTGTCACACCATGCGTATAGGGTGCCGGATAATAGCGGGTAGACAGCACCTGCTCTCCGTCGTTTATGAAAACTTCCAACGAGGACGCATCCGCCAGCACGCGCAGCATTTGCACCGCGGGCACCTCCGCACAGCGAACCGTACGGCCCGCGCCGCCGCCGTCAATCGTCAGACGAAGCAGTCCTTCTTTCCATTCTATCACAGCGCTGCCACGGATGACAAGTCTGCCCTGCTTTTGCGTGCGGCACTCCATGTCGAATACGCTTGCATCCTCAGGCGCGACATGTTTGCCGCGCAGCGCGTCAATCTCCGGAACGGGCGTACGCAGCAGCCGCTCACCATCGCGCCGCAGCAGGCATGGTACGGTCAAACAGTGCTGCCAGCCCTGCTCTACGGTCGGATTAGTATACGGCGCATCCGGCATACCCATCCAGCCGATGAGCACACGACGTTGGCCATCTGCAAAGGTCTGCGGCGCGTAAAAATCAAAACCACAATCCAGTTCCTGAAATTCTCCCAGCGTGTATTCACTGCGGAAGTCGCCGCACAGTGGGAAATATCCGCAGGTGTACACATTCTGGAAATGGTTGCCCTGCTGCTTTACACCTTGCGGTGAGCACTGCAAAAACCACTGTCCGTCCAAACAGAACAGGTCGGGGCACTCCCACATATAACCGAACGGATCGGGCGTTGTAAGCGTATTGATATGCTGCCAGTTCCTCTTGTCTGCCGATTCATAGACGAGCAGCTCGCCGCGATCTTCCTTGGTGCGCGCGCCGAGCACCATATAATACTTGTCGTCCTGCGCCCATACCTTGGGGTCGCGCACATGGCAGGTCAAATCGGAGGGATAATCGCGGTTTTCCATCAGCAGCTCATTGCTTTCGACCGTTACTCCGTCGCGCGAAACGGCGAGCGCAGTGTTGTGACCGCGCCCTGCCGTAATATAATCATAATCGCCCGAAAACTTGACATTACCCGTGTAGTACAGGTACAGCGTTCCGTCCTCGACCAGCGCCGAGCCGGAATACACCCCGTGAATGTCCCACGGCTGATCGGGATACAGCATGGGCGGCAGCTGCTCCCAGTGCAGCAGGTCACGGCTGCGATAGTGACCCCACATCTTAACGCCGCCCGTCGGGTCAAACGGACCATACTGATAGAACACATGGTACCACTCGCCGCAGCGGCACAGGCCGTTGGGGTCGTTCATCCAGCCGACCGGCGGCATCAGATGAAAGCGCTGGCGAAAGGGGTCGGCCGCCGCACGCGGCCCATCCTCCCGCTCAATGCGGCGCACCAGCCGCACAAGGTCCCGTTGTAATGCATTGCTCATGGCGATTCTCTCCTATTATTTCAGCGTCAGAACCGTGTCTTTCCCGGCCTGTACCGTACCGAACGACGGCTCTACAGACGCAAATTTTTCCGTATTTGTCACAATGACCGGCGTAATGACCGGATAACCGGCTTTTTGAATCTCCGCGCTGTCAAACTCCAGCAGCAGGTCGCCCGCCTTAACGCGCTGGCCCTCCTGCACATGGCCGGTAAAATACTTGCCCTCCAAATTGACCGTGTCTACGCCCACATGAATGAGCAGCTCTACGCCGTTGTTGCATTCCAGCCCAACCGCGTGGCCCATGACCGCAGATACCGTCGCGTCACACGGTGCAATAATGCGATTTTCCGCAGGCTTTATCGCCACACCCTTGCCCAGTGCCCCGGCCATGAACGCAGGATCATTGGTTTCCTCCAGCGAAACCGCCTCGCCGCTCAGCGGAGACGCCAGTGCGATATCCCCCTGCGGCGCGGCAACCGCAGGCTTTTCCTCCTGTACGGGTGCGGTTTTCTTTTGGTCTTTTTCCTCCGGAATGCCCAGAATCCACGATATTACAAAGGCGACGCCGGTGGCAATACCAATCGTGAGGATGTACTGTACCGGATGATGCAGATGCAGCAAAATGCCGAAGATACCGGTCACGCCCGTGCCGGTCGCGCCCAGACCAACGACCGACGCGTACAGCGCGCCGCATGCAGCACCAATCGATGCGGCGATAAACGGCCGGACAAAGCGCAGGTTAACACCAAAGATGGCAGGCTCGGTGATGCCCATAAACGCGGAGAGCGATGCGGGCAGCGCCATGGACTTGAGCTTTTTGTTCTTGGTCTTGATGGCGACTGCAAGCGCTGCGCCGCCCTGTGCGACGTTTGCCGCGCTGGCCAGCGGCAGCCAGTAGGTCACACCATAGGCGCTGAGCTGACCGAGGTCAATGATCGTATACATATGATGGATGCCGGAAACCACGGTCGTGGCATACAGGCCGCCCATGATAAAAGAACCGATGCCGAACGGAATGGCAATCAGCCACTGCACGCCGTTGATGACGAAATTCTCGACCGTGGTGAACACCGGGCCGATGGCCGCAAGCGTCAGATAGCCGGTTACGAACACGGAAACCAACGGGGTGACAAACAGGTCGAACATCGGCGGCACCACTTTGTGCAGCTTCTTTTCGATAAAGCTCATCAGCCATACCGCGATGATAACCGGAATGACGTGACCCTGATAACCGACCAGCGGCACCTTATACAGGCCGAAGAACACTTCCTGATAGGTATGTACGCCCTCGGTGGCCACCGTCCATGCGTTTTGCAGATTGGGGTGCAGCATAATCATGCCGATAACCGCGCCGAGGAACGGGTTGCCGCCGAACACCCTGGCCGCCGAGAACGCAATCAAAATCGGCAGGAAGGTATAGGCCACATTGGAAAACAAATCGGCAAACACAAACAGCGAGCTGGTGCTGTCGAGCGTGATAAAGCCGTTGTTAATCATAAACTTGAGCGACTCCATGATACCCATGAGGAAGCCCGAAGCCACGATCGCCGGAATGATCGGCACGAAAATATCGCCCAGTGTCTTGATAGCGCGCTGGAACCAATTGCCCTTCTGCGCCGCCTGTGCCTTGGCCTCGTCCTTGCTGACCGCCGCCGCACCTGACTGCGCGATAAACTGATCATACACCTTGTTGACCGTACCGGTGCCGAAAATGATTTGCAGCTGTCCCTGCGCCTCAAATACGCCCTGCACGCCCGTCGCATTCTCCAACGCGTCCTTATTCACCTTTTTATTGTCTGCTATCACCAGCCGCAGACGTGTCGCGCAATGTGCCGCCGAAATCACATTATCCTTTCCTCCGATGCAGTCCAGCACCTCGGAAGCCGCTTTGCTATAGTCCACCTTTGTTCCGCCCTTTCCTTGTTATATGTGAAATCGATTTCATTTTTCTGCATTCATTATACCGCTGTACCAGTATTTTTGTAAATGCGCAATTTTATCTAAACCTTTCCTGTCATTTTTGAACACTGTGCAACAGACACTGTATAACATACACAAAAAAGCAGCCTGTGTTTTGTGTAACACAGGCTGCTCTCTCGCGTTTCTTATGGTTATATTGATTCGCCCGGACAAACCTCAAATCCAAGCATCAACTGTTTTTTTCTATCCACGCCCTGTCCGATGATTTCAAGCAGATCGTGTGCCGCCTCCTCACCGCTGGTCTGGTAATAATAATGTGCTGTTGCCAGACGCGGCCGCACCAGCTCACTCATACGGGAATGTCCGATGCCTGCCAGCGCCACATCGTCCGGAATGTGTCTGCCTTGCTCCTCCAAACGCTTCTTGGCGCCAATCGCTATGGAATCGGTTGCACAAAAAATCCCCTCAATATCCGGCACGCGGGCCAGCAGCCGCTCCGCCGCTGCATAACCGCCGTCAATGGAGAAATCACTCTGCTCCATCCATTCGGGCTGCGGCTCCTCTCCGGCAGCATGCAGCGCGTCCTGATAGCCTGCCCGGCGTGCCGCGCCTGCAGCCTTATCGCGCGGTGTTACGCCGATATACCCCACCCGGCGGCGGTTGTTTTGCAGCAGCAGCTCGGTCACCGCGCGCGCCGCACCGCGGTCATCGTGAAACACACAGGACATCCCA
>DYCA01000022.1:0-15191 GCA_019418305.1 Clostridiales bacterium | reverse complement strand
TCCATCTGCTGTCCAACCAATACCGCCGGTACGCCCAACGCTGTCAACGCCTTGCGATGCGCAGCAGAGAGCATTGTTGCCACCAGAATCACGCCGTCTACATTACCGCTGCGGAACACCTCCAGATATTCCAGCTCTTTTTCGATGCGGTTGTCCGTGTTAGCCAGCAGCAGCCGATAGCCGTAATCCTCCAACACGCGGGAAATGCCCGCCACCACGCGGCTGATAGACTCCGAATCAATGCGCGGCACAATCACGCCAATCATATGGCTTTTACCCGTGCGCAGTGTCTGCGCCTGCTGCGAAGGCACATAACCGGTCTCCTCAATCACGCGGCGAATGGCCTCCCGCTTTTCCGAACTGACATAACCGTTGTTCAGATAGCGCGATACCGCCGCCTTGGACACCCCTGCGCGGCGCGCGATTTCCGCAATCGTCATTTTCCTTCCTCCTTCAGCCCCTACTCCCGCAACAGCGCACGACGGGCGCGGTAATCCGGCATATACTGTTCTACCAGCGCCCAAAACCGCGGGCCGTGGTTTTTGTGCACGATATGCGCCAGCTCATGTACAACGACATAGTCGACCGCCGCGTCCGGATAATCCATCAGCCGCCAAGAAAAGCACAATCGGTTTTGTGCGCTGCACGAACCAAAGCGCGTGCGCGCCGACGTAATGCGCACGCCGGCCGGTTTCAGCCCCATCCGCTGCGCGTAATACGTCACTTTGGGCGGCAGCTCCTCCCGCGCACGGCGCATCAGCTCCGCCTGCCGCGCCTCATCCGGCTCGGGATGCGCTTTTAAACGCGCCCGCTGCCGCGCCTGTGCACGGGCAATCCAGTCCATATGGTCGCGGACAAACCGCTCAATCGAAGCCGACGACGCACGCAAGGGAGCGCGCACAATCACGTGCCCTTCGCGCGTGACCTCCAGCCCCAGCGTGCGGCGGCGGGAGCGACGCAGTTCAACTCCGTCCACTGGCCTGCTCCCGACTTTCCAGCGTACGGTTATAGAAGAACATCAGCACCGATACACCGCAAATCACAATATAACCAAGCACACTCAGCCCGTCCGGAATCTGGTTGAACAGGAAAAAACCGAGCAGCGCGGAAAACAGCACCTGCGTATAGTCGAACACCGAGATTTCCTTTGCCGGCGCATGCGCATAGGCCAGCGTCACGCCAAACTGACCAAGCGTTGCCGCCGCACCTGCACCCAGCAAGCTCGCCAGCTGCCACCATTGCATTGGGTGGAAATCCACAATCAAATAGGGCAGACAGACCAGCGTGGAAAATGTCGAAAAGAAAAACACGATGCGCGCGCTGTTCTCCCCCTTTTTGGATAATGCGCGCACCGCCGTATAAGCCGCACCCGCAAAAACACCGCCAAACAGACCAATCAGCGCCGGAAACATATCCGCCGAAAAGCCCGGCTTGATAATCAGCATGCTGCCGCCGAACGCCGCCAGCACCGCCAGATACTGCCAGACATTTGCACGCTCCTTGAGCATAAAAAGCGAAAACAAAATGGCAAAAAACGGCGACATTTTATTTAAGATATTCGCATCCGCCAGCACCAGGCGGTCAATCGCATAGTAGTTGCACAAAATACCCAGCGTGCCGCAGGTCGCGCGCAGCAGCAGCATGGGCAGGTTGCCCTTTTCCCATTTCCAGCTGACGCCCTTGCGCCGCAGCGCCACCGCTGCAACCACCATCGCAACCAGATTACGGAAAAATGACTTCTGCATGGACGGCAAATCGCCTGCCAGACGCACAAACGTACTCATCAGCGCAAAGCCGAACGCAGACAGCAGAATAAACCCGATTGCTTTGCTTTTATTGGAAAGCACCGGCCTTCCCCTCCCTGTATTTTTATCATATGTACTGCATTATAGCATAGTTTCACCCGGTATGCAAAGGCGTGCACGCATCCGCTTGACCTTTCATACGACACATGTTATCTTTTTATAAGGATAACGGTCTTTTGTCCGTTTCCTCCATTTTTTCAGAAGGAGCGGCCTATGGAACAGGAAATCAAACTCACCAAGCTCGCCAGCTGCGCAGGCTGCGGCGCAAAGGTCGGCGCGGGCACGCTTGCCCGCCTGCTGGACGGTCTTGCCGTGCGCGCGGACGAAAATCTGCTGGTCGGCTTTGACAAAAGTGATGACGCAGCAGTCTATCGCGTCACGGATGACCTCGCGCTCGTGCAGACGGTGGACTTTTTCCCGCCCATCGCGGACGACCCGTATCTGTTTGGACAGATTGCGGCGACCAACGCCTTGTCTGACGTATACGCCATGGGCGGTGAGCCGCGCATCGCGCTCAACCTACTGTGCATCCCGAAGTCCATGCCGGACAGTGCGGTGCACGATCTGCTGCGCGGCGGCTACAGCAAGGTCTATGAGGCCGGCGCAGTCATCGCGGGCGGCCACAGCATTCTGGACGAGGAACCCAAATACGGCCTGTATGTGACCGGCTTTGTGCATCCCGACAAGGTGCTGACCAACGCAGGCGCACAGCCAGGCGACGTGCTGTTTCTGACCAAGCCGCTCGGCGCAGGTATCCTGACGACCGCCGCCAAGGCCGACCTGTGTCCACCCGACGTGCTGGATGCTGTTTTTGCGCGCATGACCACGCTCAACAAGGCCGCGCGCGACGCGATGATGCAGTTTCGCGTGCATGCCTGCACGGACGTGACCGGCTTCGGTCTGCTCGGTCACGGACTCGAAATGGCGCAGGGCAGCAGCGTGCAGCTGGAGCTGGATGTTGCCGCACTGCCCATCCCGCCCGAAGCGCTGGAATTTGCCCGCATGGGGATTCTGCCCGAGGGCATGTACCGCAACCGCAAATACGCGGAAGCCTTGGTCGCGGCAGATGGTGTGCCGCTCGAAGTGCAGGACGCACTGTATGACCCGCAGACCTCAGGCGGTCTGCTCATTGCAGTGAATGCCGCAGACGCGGACGCGCTGGCGGCCGAACTGCAAAAAACCGTCCCGGATGCGCGGCGCATCGGAACGGTTTCGGATTTTGCGGGGGCGGCCCGCGTTATTCTGCGCTGACAGCAGCGATTGCCTCCAGCGCACGGTCAACCTCGCTTTCGGTAGTAAACCAACTGAAGGACAGGCGCACCGTGCCGCGCGGAAACGTGCCGAGCGTGCGGTGCGCGCTGGGCGCGCAGTGCAGCCCGCAGCGCGTCAGGATGCCGAAGCGCTCCTCGAGCGATACCGCGACCTCCGCATTATCCTTTCCCGGGAAATCCAGACTGAACACCCCGACGCGGCCTTCTGCCGTGTCCGGACCGACGAGGGATGCGCCCGGAATAGTGCGCAACCCATTCAGAAAGCGCTGCGACAGCGCAGAGTCATGCGCCTGTACCGCCGGAATAGTCACCTGCTGCAAATAGTTCAGCGCGGCTTCCCAGCCGAAGATGCCGGGGAGGTTGGGCGTGCCCGGCTCAAGCCTATCAGGAAAATACGCGGGCACTTCTTCGGAGTCCGACACGCTGCCCGTGCCGCCGCTGACCAGCGGCTCCAGCGTTTCCGCGAAGTCCGGACGCAGCAGCAGCGCGCCAATACCCTGCGGACCGAGCAGACCTTTATGACCGGGTACAGACAGCGCGCTCAGGCCGAGCGCTTCAAAGTCAATCGGCACATGCCCTGCGGTCTGCGCGGCATCGAGCGCAAAGGGAATGCCGCGCGCGCGGCAAATCTCCCCGACCGCCTGCACGTCCTGTACCGTACCGGACACGTTGGACGCATGCGCCAGCAGCACCAGACGGGTGTTTTCCCGCAGCAGCGGCTCGATTTGACCGATTTGCAAGCGCCCCTCCCGGTCACACGGGATGCGGTCAAACGTCACGCCGCGGCGGACCAGCTGCCCGAGCGGCCGCATAACCGCGTTGTGTTCCATCGCAGACACCAGACAATGGTCGCCCGGCCGCAGCGCGCCGAACAGCAGCAGGTTCAGTCCCCAAGTATTGCCCGGCGTCAGCACTGCATGCGGTATTGATTGAAACGCAAACAACTCACACAAACGCTGGCGCAAACGCAGCGTAATCAGTTCGGCCTGCTGCGCAGATGCATATGAGCCACGGCTGACACTCGCGCCGATTTGTTCCACATATTCCCGCATGCGCGCGGCGACAGCAGGCGGTTTGGGGAATGAGGTCGCGGCGTTGTCCAGATAAACCGAATGCATGGCATTTTCCTCCCGACGTCTGCGGAGCACTTTATCCGCATACTTTTCAATCAGTGTAACACAGGACCGGACAAATGTAAAACCGGCCTTGTTGCAGCATACATTTCACAAACCAAAGGAGATTCACATGAACAAAAACAAGTATCTGGTGATTTGCACCGGTGTGGTCGTCGGCCTTGCGGCGCTGGCGCTCACGGCGGCGGGCAACCCCGCCAATATGGGCTTCTGCATCGCCTGTTTCCTCCGCGACATCGCGGGCGGACTGGGTCTGCACAGTGCAGAAAAAGTACAGTATCTGCGCCCTGAGATTGTCGGCCTTGTCCTCGGCGCGACGATTGCTGCGCTTGTGAGCAAGGAATTCCGCGCGCGCGCCGGTTCCGCCCCCGCTCTGCGCTTTGTGCTTGGTATGATTGTCATGGTCGGCGCGCTGGCCTTCCTCGGCTGCCCGCTGCGCATGGTGCTGCGTCTGGGCGGCGGCGACGTGACCGCGATTGCGGGCCTTATCGGCTTTGCCGCGGGCATCGGCGCGGGCGTACTGTGCCTGAAAAAGGGCTTTTCACTCGGCCGCGCGCGCAAAGTGCAGAAAGCGGACGGCTTTGTGCTGCCCGGCTTTGTCATCGCCGTACTGGCGCTGCTGCTGCTTGCGCCGTCCTTCATCCGTTTTTCTCAGGCAGGCCCGGGCGCAAGCCACGCCCCGTGGCTGATTTCGCTCGCGGGCGGTCTGGTTGTCGGCGTGCTGGCGCAGAAAAGCCGTCTGTGCATGGCGGGCGGGCTGCGCGACGTGTTCCTGTTCCGCGATTTTCACCTGCTGACCGGTTTTATCGCTATTTTTGTGACCGTTCTGGTCGGCAACCTTGTGCTGGGTAACTTTAACCCTACCCTCGCCGTGCAGCCGATTGCCCACCATGACTATGTGTGGAGCTTCCTCGGCATGGCGATGGCGGGCTGGGGCTCGGTACTGCTGGGTGGCTGTCCGCTGCGTCAACTCATTCTGGCCGGTGAGGGCAGCGGCGACAGCGCGGTCACCGTGTTCGGCATGCTGGTCGGCGCGGCGCTGGCGCACAACTTCGGTATGGCAGGCAATGCGGACGCAATGACGGACGGCGTATTCACCGCAGGCGGCGTGGCGCAGGCTGGCCGCATCGGCATTGTTATCGGCCTGATCCTGCTTGCCATTATCTCTTACGCGAATTTACATCGGGAGGAAAAACAAAATGATTGATGCAAGAGGATATTCCTGCCCCATGCCCGTAGTCATGGTGCAGAAGGAAGTCAAGAAAAACGCGCCTAACAAGCTGGAAGTTCTGGTCGACGACCCGTGCGCAGTGGAAAACATCACCCGCTTTGCTCATAACAACGGCTACGAGGCGGCATCCCGCGAAACGGGCGACGAAGAATTCGCCCTGACACTAACCAAAAAGGCATGAGCGAGTTTGTTGCCACCTTCCACACGCACCTGAGCGCGATGCTCAGCTTTCAGGCGCTGCAAAACGCGGGCTGCAAGGCGAAAATGCAGCCCGTGCCGCGCGCGCTCAGTTCGTCCTGCGGCACCTGTGTGCGTTTTTCGGCAGAATGTGACTGCCGCCACCTACTCGATACGGACGTGGAAGCGCTCTATGCCGTCGAGAATGGCGCATACCACCTGCTGTGGCAGAATGAGGACTGAGCAATGCAGCCGAAAATTGTTTCTATTGTCGGCGCGGGCGGCAAAACGACCGCGCTGCGTGCGCTCGCCTGCGCGCTGGCATCCCGCCGCGTGCTGGTGACCACCACGACCCATATGTTCCCTGTCCCGCCACCGGACTGCCGCACCGTGCTGACCAACCCTGTGCCGGATGTGCTGCTTGCGCAGCTCCAGCTCCCGGGTGCGGTCTGTGCCGGCCGACAGGCGGAGAGCGGTAAGCTGTGTGCGCTCCCCCCCGCCCTGCTCACGCAAGCGGCTGCGGCAGCTGATATCGTGCTATGCGAGGCAGACGGCGCACACCGTCTGCCGCTGAAATTGCACCGCGCAGACGAGCCGGTGCTGCCGCCGCAGACCGACCTGTGCCTGATTGTAGCGGGTCTATCCGCACTCGGCAGGCCGATACGCGATGCCGTACACCGCTATGCGCTGTGCCCCGACTGGGCCGCGAACCCGGAACAGCTTGTCGGCATCCCGGAGCTGCTGTACTGCGTGCGCGAAGCCGCCACGGCCTGCGGTCTGCCGAAAGAAACGATGCGCGTGCTGCTCAATCAGGCAGACACACCTGCTCTTGCGGCGCTGGCCGAACCTGCCGCCACAGCACTGGCCGCAGAAGGGCTGGACTGCCGCATCGGCAGTCTGTATGCCAATCCCGACTTGCTGTACAGCTGGATATTTTCAGAATAAAAAAGAACGGGCAAATCGCCCGTTCTTTTCTTGTTTACAGCAGCCGAATGCTTTTTTCCCGCGCAAGCCGCAGCAGCGCCTCAACCACGCCGCCGCCGATGGCGCGTGCTTTGTCAGACACCGTATCACAATAGGCTACCTGTTCGGACCGCGGGTCGATGTCCGCAATTTTCAGCCCTTCGCTCACCGGATAACCCGCGCGAATCAGGCCGCGTAGCACGCCGTCTATCGTGGCGAGCACCGGCACACCGCCGACACGCGCAATTTCCTGTCCCTTGCGGACCAACGCGCCAATATCAATGGTCTGCCCGTTTTCGTCCTGCACGAACACCATTTCGCCAGATGCAGGCGCATGGATGACCCGCTCGGCAGCATAGCCCGCAATGACGCCCGGTACGCCCGTGTTGGGAATCGCCGCACCCTGCAAAATCACGCGCCCCAGATGATGCCCGCGCATGGTCTCGACCACCGCATCCACATCCTCACCCGCGGTAAAGCCCGGCCCAAGGCCGACCGTGATGGACGCCATTTCCCGGCTGGTGCCTAAATTGCGTTTGGCCAGAATCGCATCCACGACTGCTGCCGGGTGCAGCACAGATACGCACGCGGCACACTCGTCCACCAACAGCGGCACCTCACCTGCCTGCGATACGTGCGCCGCTTCGTCTGTGTCCGCCACGCGGCGGCAGGTTACACCCTCAACCGTTACTTGTCCCTGCCAGACAGCTTCACACAACGCTGCGCGCCGCCGGATGGCGGAAGGGTTGGCGCATTCAGTCACTGCCACACGAAAGCCGCATTGGTGCAGCCGCACAATAACGCCGGTGGCCAAATCGCCCGCGCCTCTCACCAATACCCAAGGCTGTTGTTCCTGCATGTTTGTCACCTTTCCTTCAAAATATCCGAAAAATATTCTTCTGCCATCTGGTCAAGCAATTCATGCGCTTTGTTCGAAAACGCCCGATAGCGCACAAGCAGCGTTTTTCCCCGTTCAGTCAGCACCGCACCGCCGCCGCCCGCACCGCCGATATGCCGCTCGAGCAGCGCAAAGCCCAGCGCCTCCTCGCAGCCGTGCACCACGCTCCACGCCTTGTTGTAGCTCATCTCCATGCGCGCCGCGCTGCGCCGCAGCGATCCGAGCTGCTCTACCCCTTCCAGCAGCTGCGCCACGCCCGGGCCAAACAGCTTGTCCTCCCGCACGATGCGCAGGCTTGCCCGCACCTTCAGCGGCTGTTCCATCCGCGCTCCTCCTTTATCCACCTTATCATTTTCCGCATAAATTGGCAATAATCCAACAAAATTGCCGCATTTTTGCACATTTTGGTTGAACTTTTAAAAATACAACGAAAAACTTTGGCAACATTGCCCGCCCCGACCGAACGGTTAGCGGTTGCTTGCCCGTGCTCAAATATGATACAATTTTACCATAGCAAGGATTGCGTCTGCAATCCGCATTTTACTGTTGGAGGCTTATCATGAAACTGATGCGCACACAGGACGCCGTCGGGCAGGTCCTGTGCCATGATATCACCCAGATTATTCCGGGCGTGACCAAGGACGCGGTATTCCGCAAGGGACACATCATCCAGCCGGAGGACATTCCGGTACTGCTGAGCGTCGGCAAGGAGCACATCTACATCTGGGAAAACAACGAAAATATGCTGCACGAAAACGATGCGGCGGAAATCCTGCGTGCGTTGTGTCAGGGTGCGCACATGCACGCAACCGCTCCTAAGGAGGGCAAAATCGAGCTGATTGCGGACGAGGACGGTCTGCTGCTGGTCGATGTGGAGCGTCTGCGCGCGGTCAACGCGCTGGGCCAAATGATGATTGCGACGCGCGCAGGCGGTTTTCCGGTCCAAAAGGGCGACAAGCTGTGCGGCACACGCGTTATCCCTCTCGTCATCGAAAAGCAAAAGATGGAGCAGGCGCGCCGCACGGCGGGCGATACGCCGCTGTTGCAGCTGCTCCCCTTCCGTCCGCGCACATTCGGTGTGGTCACCACAGGCAGCGAGGTTGCAAACGGGCTGATTGAGGATGCGTTCACCCCCGTTCTGGAGCGTAAACTCGCTGAATATGGCTGCGAAATGGCCGCGCATGCCATTTGCGGCGACGACCCGGACGAAATCACCGCCGCCATCACGCAAATGGCCTCTGACGGCGTGCAGATGATTTTTTGCACCGGCGGCATGAGTGTCGACCCGGACGACCGCACCCCGCTTGCCATCCGTCAAGCAGGCGCACAGATCGTCAGCTACGGCGCACCTGTCCTGCCCGGCGCGATGTTCCTCGTGTCCTACCTGCCGGACGGCCGATCGGTCTGCGGCCTGCCGGGCTGCGTGATGTACGCGAAACGCACCATCTTTGACCTTGTCCTGCCGCGCCTGCTGGCCGATGTGCCGGTCACGGCGGAGTGGCTGGCCGGTCTCGGCCACGGCGGGCTGTGTCTGAACTGCCCGGAGTGTCACTTCCCGAACTGCGGCTTCGGCAAGGGCATGTAATATGCTGGATTCATTCGGACGAGAAATCCGCTACCTGCGCTTGTCTATCACCGACCGCTGCAACCTGCGCTGCCGCTACTGCATGCCGGACGAAGGCGTGCCGCCCACTGTGCACGATGAACTGCTGCGCTATGAGGAACTGCTGCGTGTCGCAGAGGCGGCGGTTTCGCTCGGCATCAACCGCTTCAAGGTCACGGGCGGCGAGCCGCTGGTGCGGCGCGGCTGCGCAGACTTTATTCGACATCTCAAAGCGCTGTCCGGTGTCCATCAGGTCACGCTGACCACCAACGGTCTGCTGCTGCCGCCCCTGCTGGGCGAACTGTGCACGGCAGGGCTGGACGGAGTCAACATCAGCCTGGACACGCTGGACAACGCGCAGTACCAGCGTCTGACCCGCCGCACACACACCGCCGACGAAGTGCTGCGCGCCGTGCGCCTGTGCGCCGCGCGCCTGCCGACCAAGATTAACGCTGTGCTGCTGCCCGAAACCGCCGACCAGCTTATCCCGCTGGCCGAGTTGACGCAGACGTTGCCGGTGGATGTGCGGTTTATTGAGCGCATGCCGCTGGGCACAACGCAAACCGGCCAAACAACAAGCGCTGATATCGCACTCAACCGTCTGCGCGCACGCTGGCCGCAGCTAAAGCCGATATCTGAGCCGCGCGGCAATGGGCCGGCGCGGTATTTTCGCGCGCCCGGTATGCAGAGCTGTCTCGGCCTGATTGATGCAGTCAGCCACGGCTTTTGCGACCGCTGCAACCGCCTTCGGCTGACCAGCGCCGGATTGCTCAAGCCTTGCCTGTGCTACGAGCAGGGCGTGGAGCTGCGCTCTCTGCTGCGCGGCGGCGCGGACGATGATGCGCTGCGGAACGCAATGCGCGAAGCAATTTTGCAAAAACCCGCCGCGCACTGCTTCCAACAGCGGGAAAACATCACGGAACACAAATCCATGAACCAAATTGGAGGATAATATGGGAAAGGTACTCGCCGTGTGCACCAGTGCGGTGCGCGGCGTACAGAAGGAAGACCGCGGCGCGGCACTGTTCGTGGCAAACCACGGTCTGGAAGGCGACGCGCACGCGGGCGACTGGCACCGGCAGGTCAGCCTGCTTTCTGCGGATGAAATCGCCGCGTTCAATGCGCGCGGCGCGGATGTTGCACCCGGCGCGTTCGGCGAAAATCTGGTGGTCGAGGGCATCGACTTCCGCACACTGCCGGTCGGCACACTGCTGCGCTGCGGCGAGGTGCTGCTTGAGGTCACGCAAATCGGCAAAGCCTGCCACCACCACTGCGCGATTTTTCACAAGATGGGAGACTGCATCATGCCGCGCGAAGGCATTTTTGCGCGTGTGCTCGAGGGCGGGCGCATTGCGGTAGGCGATGAAATGACCGTCCAGCCGCGCGACACGCCGCTGCCCTTGCAGGCGGCGGTCATCACCCTGTCTGACCGCTGCGCCGCAGGCGAGCGGCAGGACGAAAGCGGCCCCGCCGTCGCGCGTCGGCTGCAAGAGGCGGGCTATACGATTCTCGAACAGCTTGTTCTGCCCGACGGACGCGAAGGGCTGACCAAAGCCCTCATCCGGCTGGCCGACCAGCGCCAGCCCGACCTGATTCTGACCACGGGCGGCACAGGCTTTTCCCCGCGTGACCTCACGCCAGAGGCAACGCTGGATGCCGCCGAGCGACTCGCGCCCGGCATCGCGGAGGCCATGCGCGCAGCCAGCCTGCGCATCACCCCGCGCGCAATGCTGACGCGCGCCGTCAGCGTCATCCGCGGACGAACACTCATCATCAACCTGCCCGGCAGCCCCAAGGCCTGCATGGAGTGCATAGATGTTTTTCTGGACCAGCTTCCGCACGCGCACGCACTGCTGCGCGGAGAACGGATAGACTGCGCCCGTTGACTTTCGATTCGACCGCGCCGTAAAACCGGCGGGTTGAAAATAAAAACGTCCCTGAAAGACGGGACAAAGGAGACACACCATGAAGAAACTACTTGCAGGGCTGCTTGCCGCGTGTATGGCGGCCAGCCTGACCGCCTGCTCATCGGGCAGCAAAGAAGCGGACGCTTCGGCAAACGCGGACAGCGGCGAACCGACCGAGTTGGTCGTATTCGCGGCGGCAAGCCTGACCGAAACGCTCGAACAGATTGCGGAGGACTACAAGACTGTCGCGCCCGACGTGACACTGACCTTCAACTTCGATTCCTCCGGCACACTCAAGACCCAGATTCAGGAGGGCGCGGACTGCGACGTGTTCATCTCGGCTGCACAAAAGCAGATGGATCAGCTGGACGCGGCAGCCGATGCCTCGGTCAACACCGAAGGGCTGGATTTCGTGCAGTCGGACAGCCGTCTCGACCTGCTGGAAAACAAGGTCACGCTCGCCGTACCTGAGGGCAATCCCAAGGGCATCGACAGCTTTGATTCGCTCGCGCAGCACTTGCAGGCAGGCGATATCCTGCTGGCGATGGGCAACAGCGATGTGCCGGTCGGGCAATACACCCAGAAGATTCTGACCCATTACGGGCTGGACGAAGCCGCGCTTGCAGCCGCGGGCTGCATCACCTACGGCACGAACGTCAAGGAAGTGACCACACAGGTGCGTGAGGGCAGCGTGGACGCAGGCATCATCTACGCAACCGACGCGTTCAGCGATGGCCTGACCGTCGTGGATGAAGCGACCGCCGACATGTGTGAACAGGTCATCTATCCGGCCGCGGTGCTCAAGACCTCGGCACATCCGGAGGCGGCGCAAGCGTTTCTCGACTATCTCTCCACCGACGAGGCGATGGCTGTATTTGAGTCCGTGGGATTCTCCCCGGTTTCCTAATTTCAAACAACACAGACGGGGCGGGGCACGTGTCCTGCCCCGTTTGCCAAAGGAGTGTATTTCCCTGTGGACTGGTATCCGCTCTTCAATTCCCTGCGCATCGCGGCGCTGAGCAGCATCATCGTATTTTTCACCGGCATTGCCGCGGCCTATTACGCCGTGCGTCTGCCGCGCCTAATGAAAGGCGTGCTCGACGTGGTGCTCACGCTGCCGCTCGTGCTGCCACCCACAGTCGTGGGCTATTTTCTGCTGCTGTTGTTCGGTTCCCGCCGTCCGCTCGGCATTGCGCTTGAGCAGATCGGTGTAAAATTCGTCATGACGTGGTACGGCGGCGTGATTGCAGCGGCGGTCGTCGCCTTTCCCCTGCTCTACCGTACCGCGCGCGGCGCATTCGAGGCCTTTGACCAAACGCTTGCACAGGCCGGACAGACGCTCGGCTTATCCAATACCTACATTTTCTGGCGCATCCGTATGCCCGCCTGCCGTCAGGGCATCATCGCAGGCGTGGTGCTGGTCTTTGCGCGTGCGTTGGGCGAGTACGGCGCAACCAGCATGCTGATTGGCTACACGCCCGGCAAGACCGCAACCATCTCGACCACGGTCTATCAGCTCTGGCGCACAGGCGACGATGCCCATGCCTTTCTGTGGGTGCTGGTCAACCTTGCCATTTCGGCGGCGGTGCTGCTGACCGTCAACCTACTGGAGCGCCGACAAAAGGGGGTGCGTCGCGTATGAGCCTGCATGTGGATATCCGCAAAAAACTGGGCGATTTTGTGCTGGAAATCGCCTTTGACGCGGAGAATGCCGTCACCGGCCTGCTGGGTGCGTCCGGCTGCGGCAAGAGCATGACGCTCAAATGCATCGCGGGCGTGGAAACACCGGACAGCGGCTGCATCATGCTGGACGGCGAAACCCTGTTCGACTCCGCGCGCGGCATCAATCTCAAGCCGCAGCAACGGCGCGTGGGCTATCTATTCCAGCAGTATGCCCTGTTTCCGCACCTGACGGTTGAACGAAATATCCTGACCGGCCTGCACCGTGAGCGCGATGCCGCCGCGCGCCAGCGTCGCCTGCGGGACATCATCGAAATGATGCAGCTGGAGGGCCTTGAAAAGCTGCGCCCGGCGCAGCTCTCCGGCGGACAGGCACAGCGCGTGGCCCTCGCACGCATGCTGGTGAACGAGCCGCGCCTGCTACTGCTGGACGAGCCGTTCTCCGCGCTCGACAGTCATCTGCGCGACCAGCTGCAGCCACAGTTTGTTGCCTTGCTGCGTTCCTACGGCCGACAGGCCGTGCTGGTCACACACAGCCGCGATGAGGCCTACCACCTATGCGGTCAGCTCTGCGTGATGGAGAACGGCCGCATTGTGCGCGACGGCGCAACCAAAGAAGTCTTTGCCGACCCACGCAGCGAAGCCGCCGCCCGCCTGACCGGCTGCAAAAACATCACCCCCGCCCGCAAAGTCGACGAGTGGACAGTGGAAGCGCCCGCATGGGGGCTTCGTTTTACCGCCGCGCATCCCGTGCCGGACGAACTGCATGCCATCGGCCTGCGCGCACACTATTTCCACGCCCGCGCCGCCGCTAACCGCGCAAACGTGCAATGGGTGGGCGAACTGGAAGAACCGTTTGAATGGATTTTGCTGTTCCGCTACGCGGGACAGGGCCAAAACACGCCGCCCCTTTGGTGGCGCATGCCCAAAGACCGCAAACCCGCCGCGCCGCCCGAAGTGTTGGGCATCGCACCGGAAAACGTACTGCTGCTGACCCGATAAGGAGGATATCAAATGTTTGAGCAACTGCTGACCACCGCACTGCGCGAAATCGAGGCAGGCCGCCCTGTCCTGCTGGTTTCGGTCGCCCGCGCGACCGGCTCAACGCCGCGCAAAGAAGGCGCAATGCTGCTGGCGGGCACACAGGGGCTGCTGTGCGGCACGATTGGCGGTGGCTTACTCGAACACCGCTGTCTTGAGCTGGCGGCCGCACAGCCCGCCTGCGGCCGTCTGACGCGTTTTGAACTGGACAACCGCAAGGCAGGCAGTCTGGGCATGGTGTGCGGCGGTTCGACCGAGGTGCTGTTCACCCCGCTGCACAACACTGCGCCGCTGCGCGAAGCGCTCACTGCCTTGCAGGACAGAACGCCTATCTGCCTGTGCCTGCCGCTGGACGGCTCTGCGCCTCATATCGCGCAGGATGGCGCGCTGCCTGCCCGTCCGTCTGTTTTATCGCTGCGCGGCAAAGATGCGCTGTGCGTGCCTCTGACCGACACGGGGCGGGTATTTGTCATCGGCGGCGGACATGTGTCGCATGAGCTGTGCGCGCTGCTGTGTCGGCTGGACTTCCGGCACATCGTCATCGACGACCGTGCGGACTTCTGCTCGCCTAACCGCTTTCCCCACGCCGAGCAAACGCTGATCGTTCCCCTATCCGAACTTGCCGAGACGCTCACCAGGACGCTGCGCCCCACTGAAGCAGATGCCTTCTGCATTATGACGCGCGGCCATGAAGGCGACGCAGACGCGGTGCGCTATGCGCTGTCCACCCCCGCCTCCTACATCGGCCTGATGGGCAGCCGCCGCAAACGCGAAACACTGTTCCACACTCTGACGCAGGAAGGGTTCTCTGATGCCGCGCAACGGCGCATTGTCACGCCCATCGGCTTGGAGATCCACGCGCAGACCCCTGCGGAGATTGCCGTCTCGATCGCCGCGCAGCTGATCGAGTGGCGCGCCGCCCGCTGAGCTTTCGGGACCGAAAAGCGGTCCCGAATTTTTTTGTTTTTTGCAGAAAATATGTTGACAACATACGTCTTCTTCGATATAATACTATTTGTCGCTGACAGTGAGGCGACTCGATACGAAAGAGAATGCGAGTGTGCTGGAACTGGTAGACAGGCACGTTTGAGGGGCGTGTGTCAATCGACGTACGGGTTCAAGTCCCGTCACTCGCACCACCTTCAAACGAAAAATTAAATATGCGGATGTGGCGGAATGGCAGACGCGCTAGCTTCAGGTGCTAGTGTTCGCAAGGACGTGGGGGTTCAAGTCCCCCCATCCGCACCAAGAAAAGTACTGATTTCGAAAGAAGTTCAGTACTTTTTCTTTTTTGTATTGACTTGCACCATGCAAAATAAACATAACCGATCCAATCAAACAGATTCGACGAAATATATTGACAAAACCGTTTCCTTTTGCTATAATATTATCCGTCGCTGACAGTGATGCGACACGACGCAAAAGAGAATGCGAGTGTGCTGGAACTGGTAGACAGGCACGTTTGAGGGGCGTGTGTCAATC
>DYCA01000021.1:3486-24571 GCA_019418305.1 Clostridiales bacterium | reverse complement strand
AATTTGCCCAAACCAAATTCCCGTTTTTTGTCGAATATAACCAAAGGTGGAAAGGATGTTCCGCGATGAGAAAAAATGACCGAGAGCGACAGTCCTGGCTGTTCAAGCACTACATGACCGAGCATGACTTTGAAGTCGAGCATGCAGTGGACAACAATTACCATGACGTGGAGCCGCACTACCACGAGTTTTACGAGATGTATTTTTTTTCAGGCGGACACGTGGATTATATCGTTGACGACCAACAGTTCCATCTGCACCCCGGTGACCTTCTGATTATTCCGCCGAATGTGCTGCACAATCCGGTGTTTCATGACTTTGACATTCCGTATGAGCGTTATGTCGTGTGGATATCGGCCAATGCGCTCAGCCGCCTCATCCGTCAGGACGCTGACTGCGGTTATTTTCTCCAACAGGACATTCAGGGACGCTATCTGTTCCGAGGGGACGAGGCTTCTGTCATCACGCTGCGCGGCAGCTTTGTGACCTTGTTTACCTCCTATCACGAGCGCTCACTGTGCTACCGAACAGAGGGTATCTCGGTCATCATGCACATCCTGACCCTGTACAATCGAGCGCTTGCTGCCGAAACCGAACAAGTGCAAGGCGGCGTGCATGTGTCGCTGCTGACCGATATCCTGCATTATGTGCAGAACAATTTAAACGGAGACCTGTCGCTGGACAAGCTCGCAGCGGTTTTTTACACCAACAAATATCATATTTCCCATTTATTTAAGCAAAATATGCATATTTCCTACTATCAATATGTTATTCAGATGCGCTTGCTTGCGGGAAAAAACAGCATCTTGGCCGGTGTTCCGGTCGCCAAGGTCTGGGAAAGCTGCGGCTTCAGCGACCATACCGGATTCTATCGTGCCTTTCGCAAATGGTACGGGGTCAGTCCCAATCAGTTTAAAAAACTTCACACTGAACAGCTCGGTCTGTCCGACTGATTGGATGCACCTCCCCTGCCCGTTCGCGCACGGTAGCCGCTCCAGACATTTTCAAACCAGTCGTCACGCACCGGAATGGGACGGATGGGCGCAAAGGAAGAGAAAATCCCATCCGCTTTCATTTCGGTGATGAGCTGTTTGTCCATGCCGGCGGATTGCGGCACTCGATAGCGGTAGCCGGTCAGACCGCCGCCACAGTCTGTGCCATCCGGGTCCAGCACCAGTCCTGAGCCGCGGCTGCCCCACTCTCTAGCAGCAAGCCGCATGGCAGATACTATAGCGCGTTGGCTCAAAAGCACATCCCGGGTGCGCAGCATCTGGGCTAAACCGCCCGCTGCCACCAGCTTATAATCGGTAAAAAAGCTCTGCAAAACAGTGTCCAGCGTCGTTTCCAGCGTTTCCAACGCGGTCAAATCTCGAATATGCGCCGCCTGCGCACTCATCCGCTGCTGCATCTCCCGCCGTATGGTGTAGGAAGTGCTCCTTTCGTCGCAATGCCCCAGACAAGCCATCACCTCGGTCAGCCAGCCGGTCAGCACACGTTCTACCTGTCGTTCCAGCTGTTCCATGCAAAACCGCTGTGGTTTTGTCGTATAGGCAATGTGCTCGGCCGCACGCATCGAGCCTACCTGACAGGCGTTGAGCGCGGAACCGCCCGGACGATACACGCCAAACGTGCCCGCACATTCTCCCACCGCGTACAGCCCCTGAATATTGGTCTGCCAGTTGACATCCACTGCAACGCCGCCGTTATTATGCTGGGCGCAAACCGCAACCCGAAGCGGCTGGGTTTTCAAATCAATCCCATGCGCACGATACAGCTCGATTGCATCCGGATTCATCTGTGCCAGTCTTGCAATCGGGGTCGGCAGGAGCGCACCCGAATTTTTGAGATATTGAAAGGTTTCTTCCGAAAGTGCAGAAAAATCCAGTCCGGTCGGGTCGGTGCGAAAATCCATATACACCCGACGTCCCAAATCAACGGTTTCGTGATGGATAATTAAATCAATCCGGGAGGAGCCATTTACCTTGCGCACGTCAAACGGCCACTGATATCCCTTGAGGAAAACCGCGTCCAGTGCCTGCGACGGCGTATCAAAGTAATCGAGCAGGAATTCCCGCTCGTTTCCGTCCGCGTCCACTGAAATATACCGCGGCAGCACCTGTTGATAGGTGCCCGACACGTTCCAACGGAAATCGATCGAAGCCAAGCCGTACTGCCATTCCTGTAGATTGACCAGCTTGGCCCCGGCTTCCAGCGCCATGCCGGTCATTCCCACATGCCCGCATGGATAAACCGAAGCATCGTACACGCCCGCCGGTCCGCCCGTCGCCAAAAGGATGTGTTCGCAGGCAAACAGCGTCCAGCCATCCGGTCCGGGACGGGTCAAATCGAGTGCCAGCAGGCCAAACACCTTGCCGTCTTCCACCAGCAACCGCACAGCCTGCATATGATTGAAAATTCGAATCCCCTTGCGCTGCACGCTGCGCTCCAACACCTCCGTCATAAAGCGTGAGGTCAACGGTCCGGCTGAGGTCGCGCGCTGCCGCGGATCGTGATCGGTCTTATACCCCACATACTCGCCGTATTCATTGGTTGGAAACGGCACGCCCAGATTTGCCAGCTTCATAAAGCTGCGCACCGAACCCGCTGCCTCGGCCAAAGCGGTATCGCCGTTGACGCTGCCGCCGGAAAACAGCGTTTCCGCCATTTCCTGCACGGAATCCGCACCGTCTGAGGCCAGAGACAACTTGTAATAGGTCTGCTTGTCACTGCCTGTGTTACGTGAGGTGCCCATCTGAATGCCCTCTGTCACAATTGCAAGATCGGTTCGGCCAAGATCATACAGCCAATCAGCCGCGTTCAATCCCGCACATCCCGTGCCAACCACCAGCGTATCCAGCGCATAAACCGGCATGGTCTGCCCTGCACAGCCAATCGAAGTCTTTATCATATCGCAGTCCCCTTACAAGCGGCGGATGTGAAACCCGCCGTCAGCATTGAGCACCTGCCCGGTTGCAAAGTCCAATAATCCACTGACCGCCGCACAGACACAGTCCGCTACGTCCTTCGGCTGACCAAACCGCTTGATTGGCGTAATGCCTTCTGCAATGAGCTTCTGATATTTTTCGGTCACGCCTGCGGTCATATCGGTTTGGATGATACCCGGACGCACCTCAAAGACCGGAATCCCGTACTCCGCCAACCGATCGGCAAACAGCTTGGTCGTCATGGAGATGCCTGCCTTGGAGATGCAGTATTCGCCGCGGCTGGTGGACGAGGTGTAAGCCGACATCGAAGAGATATTCACAATGCGGGGAACATAATCCGGCAGTGCCTTTTTCTGCAAATCAATCATCCTGCGCGCTGCCAGCTGGCACATGAAGAATGTCCCCTTGAGATTTATCTGCATCAGTCGGTCAAAGCTCTCCTCGGTGGTTTCCAGCAAGTCCAAACGCACAGCAGGTGCAACGCCCGCATTGTTGACCAGAACGTCCAATCGTCCGTATCGCTCACAGACATCCTCCAAAACGCGCTCCCGGTCCTCGCGCTCCGCAATGTTGCACGGAAAGTAGATGCAATCCACACCCTCTGCCTGCAATTTCTCTATGACTGCGTCATCCTGTGCGGCAGTCGCTGAAACCACAACAAAATAGCCTTCCTTGCCCAGTGCGCGGGCGATACCTAGGCCGATACCACGACGCGAGCCGGTCACCAGTGCGATTTTCTGCATGTAAGTTGCCCCCTTTACTGCTTGCCCTGCACATCACGCTGATAAATCGGCAGATATTCCGGGTCACGAATGACGCAGCCCGCAGTGGAACCTGCACGCATCAGCTCAGTGCACTTGCCGCATGCAATGCAGCACTTCCGCTCGTCCATTTTGCCGGTGTGCAGCAGGTCATGGGCGAACTGCGGATAACCAAACGCCTCACGGCCAAATCCCGCAATGGTACAGCCGCCCTCTTCCACCGCGCCCGCAGCCAGATTGCCTGCATACTGACGCAAATAGCTCAGGCCGGACGAAATCACCTTCAAATCGGGATACGCCTTCTGTACCGTGCTGACACAGTGATACATGCGAGCCACGCCTTCGAGCGGATGCTCCTTCGGAACATACGGACCATTATCATACGGCCGATTGACGTGCGGATTAAAATACGGGTTGCCGATGGTCACATCGAGCAGCTGCATTCCCAGTTCGTTATGCAGGCGGCCGACCAGCTCGAGCGGCTCTGTCAGATCGACTTCCACCCCTGCATCCGAACGCACGCCAAAACCGTAAGGATGCGGGAAACCGTCGTAGACATTCAGACGCGAAGTGACGATAAAGTCCTTTCCGGTTGCGTCCATCGCGTTTTTGACACCATGACGCAGCAGCCGGGTTCGGTTTTCCAGGCTGCCGCCAAAAGCGCCTTTGCGCGTATACGCCGACAGCAGTTCACTGTTCAGGTAACGGTGGCAGCACTTGATATCCACGCCGTCAAAGCCTGCCCGCTCGGCCAAACGGGCTGCATCGGCAAACTTCTCTTCGAGCGCAAACAAGTAGTCATCGGATACGATGCGGTCGGACGCGATTGTCTGTTCCCCTTCAAAAATCGGGTTGTTGTACGCAATCAGCGGCGCCGGCACACCTTCCGGCTTGGAGTAGCGCCCCGAATGGGTCGCCTGCATAATCACAATCGGCTCAAAGCCGTTTTCCCGCATGCAGGTTTGCTTGATATCGGCCACAAATTTTTGGAAGTCCGACAAATTTTCTTCGTGAATCCATAACTGGCGCGGATTGGCGCGGGCTTCGGGAAGAACTGCCACCGCTTCGGCCCAAATCAGCCCTGCGCCGCTTTTTGCGAATCGGTCATATCTGCGCAAGGTTAGTTTATCCGGGCTGCCGTCCGCCGTTCCGTCGCAGCCCTCCATCGGCTGAATCGCAATAGAATTTGCTGCGGTCTTTGCACCAATTGAAACCGGCCGCTTTAATACATCGATGTTATCCGACAGAGGCAGATGTACTTCCAGCTCCTCTAGCTTCTCAATCAGCTCTTTTTTCGTCTTATAATGGAACTTTTCATGCTCCATATATAAATCCTCCTTCTCACTCTTCTTGCGCTGCCGTCTTTACACACAGAGAATTTTTTGACTAAATTCAGGCTTTTCTGCGCAGCAACTGTAATGTTATGATATAATAGCCGACAGATAGAAAGTCATATCAAGTTGTGTGATAATATGTAATTTTTGCGATATCAGGAGGTTTTCTCATGGAGCAGAACGTTGTGATGCAGGAATGCTGTTTCAAAGACAGCGACACATCCATCCGCATTCACTTCCATAACGCCTATGAGCTTTTGTTCATTCGGGAAGGGCACATTCGCATTCATATTGGCGACGCAGCCTATGACGGTGGACCGGGTTCGGTTTTTGTTATCGGACGATTTGAAGAACACTCTCTTGAACTGCGCACACCGGTTTATGAACGCTACTATGTGATTTTAGACCCGGATATGACCGAGCGATTGATTACCGACCGACGGCTGCTCATGCCTCTGCGCAGCCGTCCGCAGGGTTTCTGCCACCGATATGACGTATCCGACCATATAGAACGCTTTGAGTTGATTTTCCGGCGACTGCTGGAAGAGCAGCATATACAGGACTCACTTGCGGGCGTCATGCACATGAGCCTGATTTCCGAGCTGCTCATTCTGCTGTGCCGACTGCGTCCTGCGCTGTTTGACGCCACCTCACAGGCCAGCAAGACCGCAGTATTTGCCGTCCAGCATTACATCGATACACACTATGCCGAGCCCATCCGAGTCAGCGATCTGGCGGAACGTGTCTTTTTAACTCCCTGCTATCTGACCCACTGCTTCAAGAGCCTGACGGGATACAGCCCCAAGCAGTATTTGGTACAGGCCCGTCTGGCCGCAGCCAAAGACCTGCTCATCCACTCGGATTTTCCTGTCAGTGAAGTCGCGTTCCACGCCGGCTTTTCCGATGTCAACAACTTTATCCGCACCTTTCGCCGGGAAACCGGATACACCCCGCTGCGCTATCGGGAGCGTGAACAAATATAGCATATTTTACATATTATTGCGCAACTGCATCCCACTAGTCGGGACGCGGCTGCGATACAATGAAAATCAGAAAATCACGCTGCTCTTTGGAGCAGAATTTGAAAAAAGGATGAGGACGCATATGAAAACCATCAATCTGGCAATCATCGGCGCAGGCGGATACGGGGACTACTGTCTGGGGCTGCTCGAACGCTTTGTCGATCCGGAAAGCTATCGACTGGTGGCGGCAATCGACCCGTTTTACGAAAAGATACCTCGCTACACCCAGCTGACCGCTCAGGGAGTACCGATGTACCGTACCCCGGAAGAATTTTTTGCTGCCAGTTCCGCCGATCTGGTGCTCATCGCCAGCCCTATTCATCTGCACAAGGAGCAATGCCTGCTGGCGCTCCGGCACGGCGCACATGTGTTGTGCGAAAAACCACTTGCTCCTATTTTGCAGGATGCACTGGACATTCGCGCCGCGGTATCTGCTTCCGGCCGCAAGCTGGGAGTTGGATTTCAAATGTCCTTCTGTGATCCCATCCAGAACCTCAAACGCGACATACAAGCCGGTCTGCTAGGCGCGCCTAAATCCCTGCGCACCTATGTCTCCTGGCAGCGCTATGACAGCTATTACAACAGTTCTTGGCGCGGCCATATTCGGGACGCACAGGGCCATTGGGTATTGGATTCCATCCTGACCAACGCCACCGCGCACTATCTGCATAACACCTGTTTTGTGCTGGGCGACCGCTTTGACACTGCGGCCATGCCGCAAAATCTGGCTGTTGAATTGTACAACGGCAAAGGGATTGAAACCTTTGATACCGCGTTCGTTTCGGGTAAATTCGCGTCCGGCTGTGACTTCTTCTTGGCTCTGACCCACTCAGGCGACCGCAACGTAGACCCAATTCTGCAATATACGTTTGAGCATGCGGTTGTCACTGCCTCGGGCAACGATGATTCCGCTGAAATTATCGCCACCTTTGATGACGGCCGCACCAAAAACTATGGAGCCGCCTTAGGCGAATATCACGTCGCACAGAAGCTGCGCACCATGATAGCGGTTGCAGCTGATCCCAGCGTGGATGTGCCCTGTACGCCGGATACCGTTCTGCCGCATCTAACCATGTGCAATGCCATTTTCGATCAGGCCGATGTCTATCCGCTGCCCGCAGACCGCATGGAGCGCGTTTCCACTCCGGAACCCGGTGTGTTTATGCGCGGCTTAGCCGACGATGCCTGGACCTGCTTCCAGACCGGGAAGCTGCCTTCCGCGTTAGGCTTTGACTGGGCGCATCACCCAACCAACATTCAGCTGGAAGGGTATCATGCTTTTTCCGGCGAACGATTCTGCAAAAAAGAGGAGATACACACATGATTCGTATTTGTATTGCAGGAAACTCCGGCCATGCAGCCACCGTCACCCGCGCCCTCCCCCGTTTGCCGCAAGTGGAAATTGCAGGCTGGTGCCGCACATGGACCGGCGAACCCATGACGGAAGTGCTGGATGATTTTGCGAAACTCGGTCTGTCACCAACGGAATATCCTGACTACCTGACGATGATTGACGCTGTTCAGCCGGATGTTCTGGTTGTAGACGGTATGTTTTGCGACCATGAGGCCATGACCTGTCAGGCGCTTGCGCGCGGTATCCATGTCTACTGCGACAAGCCGCTGGCATTAACTTTGGATGGCCTGACACGCGTGCAGCAAGCGGCTGCCGCTTCTCCTGCTTTGCTGTGGGCCATGCAGACTGCGCGCTATGACCCCTGGTTCTACACCGCAAAGCAGCTGGTCGATGCAGATGCCATTGGAGAAATTCGTTTGCTCACCGCGCAAAAATCCTATCGTCTCGGCCAGCGCGCACCCTTTTTCCGTCATCGTGCGCAGCATGGCGGATTGATTCCATGGGTGGCCATTCATGGCATCGATTTCATCCGTTATTTATATCCGCATGCCGCAAAGAGCATATTTGCTCATCACGCAACAGTTGCTAATCAGGGATATGAGGACCTGGAAGTGACGGCACAGCTGATGATGACAATGGAAAACGACGTATGCGCACAGGTCAGTGCCGACTATCTTCGTCCGGCCCACGCAGCAACTCATGGGGATGACCGCGTACGTGCCGCGGGTACGCACGGCATCATCGAGGTGCGCGGCGATGCAGTTTACCTCATTAACGACAAAAACGACGGCTCCCAGCCGGTGCCGCTTCAGCATCCACCCATGATTTTTGAAGATTTCATCCACACACTGGAGGGCCATGGCTCGGGTCTGCTTGACCTGTACGAATCGCTGGAGGACAGCCGTCTTGCTCTGCTGGCCCGCGAATCAGCCGATACAGGCCGCATCGTAATCGCTTAAAATCAATCCCTTTTCTTCACACAAAGCGCCCCCCAAAAGCCGAACCATTTTCCGGTTGGATATGGTCTGACTTTTGGGGGGCGCTTGCTTTTTTATGATTAGTTCAGAAAATCCTTGAGCTTTTTCGAGCGCGACGGATGACGCAGCTTGCGCAGCGCCTTTGCCTCAATCTGGCGAATACGCTCGCGCGTGACGTTGAACTCCTTACCGACTTCCTCCAGCGTGCGGGTGTGTCCGTCCTCAATACCGAAGCGCAGGCGCAGCACCTTTTCCTCGCGCGGAGTGAGCGTCTTGAGTACCTCGACCAACTGCTCCTTGAGCAGCATGAAGGATGCTGCTTCGGCCGGTTCGGGCGCATCATCGTCCGGAATGAAATCCCCGAGGTGCGAATCCTCCTCCTCACCAATCGGGGTCTCAAGCGACACAGGCTCCTGCGCAATCTTGAGAATATCACGCACACGGTCGACCGGCATGCTCATCTCTTTGGCAATCTCCTCCGGGCTGGGATCATGGCCCAGCTCCTGCAGCAGCTGACGCGAAACACGGATAACCTTGTTGATAGTCTCCACCATGTGTACCGGAATGCGGATAGTACGCGCCTGATCGGCAATTGCGCGCGTAATCGCCTGACGAATCCACCATGTCGCATAGGTTGAGAACTTAAAGCCCTTGGTCGAATCGAATTTCTCAACAGCCTTAATCAGACCAAGGTTACCCTCCTGAATCAAATCAAGAAACAGCATGCCGCGGCCGACATATCGCTTGGCAATCGAAACCACCAAACGGAGGTTTGCTTCGGCCAGACGCTTTTTCGCCTTTTCTCCGATTTTCACATCGCGGTCCAGCTGTGCACGCTCCTCCGCCGGGATAGTGTCACCCTCCGCCGCAATGCGGGCTTCTGCCTCGTTGCCCTTCTGCATCTGCTCAGCCAGCGTCACCTCTTCCTCCGGCGAGAGCAAATCCACCTTGCCAATCTCCTTCAGGTACATACGCACCGGGTCGTCAATGGCAAAGGTTTCCGCCATAGCCGAGGTGTCTATCAGCTCCTCTTCCGGAACCTCCTCCACGCTGTCCGGCTCAAACACTTCATCGTCGTCGTCACCCAGCGCCTTTTCCAGCACGCCTTCGGTTTCGACCTCTATTCCCATGGTTTCGAGCGTTTCATACAGCTTATCGATGTCGTCGCTTTCCATATCCAGCTGGCTCAGCGCATCCGCAATCTCCTTGAGCGTCAGCCGTCCATTCTTTTTTCCCAGCGCCAGCAGGTCCTTGAGCACCTGCTGCTGGTCCACTGCATGCTCCGGTGCGTTTGCATTGCCCGTTGTCGTCATATCGTTTGTCCTCCCGCGTTTTGTTTTTTTATTCGTCCAAAGGTCAGCAGCGGGTCCTCGCCTGCTTCGGTAATCGTACCGTCTCTGACGCGCTGCATTCGTATCGTGTTTATGTATTCCTGCATTTCCTGCCGGTGTTCGCCCGGTGGGATGCCCTGATCGAGAATAGCGGAAAGCAGGCTCATTTCATTTGCCTCCAGCCACCCCTCGAAGGACAGGATATCCACCATCTGGCCTTCCCGGTCGAGCGCGAGCACGCGCTCATATATCTTACGCAGCACAGGCGCGGAAAACCACGCCGGCGGCAATTCTTTTTCCAGTCCCGTTGCCAGCTTCTGATCGTAAAACAGCAGGCGAAGCACGTTTTCCTCCGCCTTGGCGGATTTGACATCTGCATAGGCAAGCGTGCGGTCCTTGGGCTGTGCCATACCGATCGGCGAGCGAATCTCGCGCCGTTCGGCGGCTTTCTGTCTCTTGCGGCGGATGTTCAGCTCGCGTCGCACCTCGACATTCATCGCTTCGGTAGTCACGCCCGCCATCTTGGCCGCGCGCCCCGCGTATACTTCTCGCTCGATGCTGCTTTCGATGCCGGCGAGCATACGCGCCGCGTCCCGCAGGAACAGCACGCGCGCTTCGTCATCCTCCAAATCGTATTTCGCTGCAATTTGCTCCAGTCGGTAAGCGTTATGGTCCTCGCTGCGCTCAATGAGCGCACGGAACGCATCTGCTCCTTTGGCCTTAATGAACTCATCCGGGTCTTTCGCGCCCGGAATTTTAAGCACCTTGACCTGCAAATCGCATTTTTTCAAAATGTCAATCGCGCGCTGTGCCGCCGCCTGCCCTGCCCCGTCCGCGTCGTAGGATATCACAATGCGGTCGGTGTGGCGGGCGATGATACGCGCCTGCTCCTCGGTCAGTGAAGTGCCAAGCGAGGCCACCGCGCAGTCAAATCCGGCCTGATGCAGCGCAATCACGTCCATATAGCCTTCTGCGAGGATAAAATACCCGTTCTTTGTGGTCTTGGACAGGTTGAGCGCGAACAGATTGCGGCTCTTGTGAAAAATCGGCGTTTCGGGCGAGTTGAGATATTTGGGCTTGGAATCGTCCAATACACGCCCGCCGAACGCAATCACATTGCCACGCACGTCAATGATGGGAAACATCACGCGCCCACGGAAGCGGTCGTACACGCGCCCCTTTTCGCTGCGGCTGAGTAGTCCCGCGTCCAGCATTTCCTCCCGCGTGTAGCCCTTCGCGGTCATCGCGTCGAGCAGTGCATGGAACGAGTCGGGCGCATACCCCAGCCCAAATCGGTTCATCGTGCGCCGGTGCAAGCCGCGCCCAAGAAAATACTGCTGTGCCACGCGGTTTTCCGGCTGCCACAGTGTATCATAGTAAAACCGCGCCGCGTCTTTACACAAAGCGTACAGCCGGTCGCGGTGGCGGGCTGCCTGCCGGTCGGCTTCGCCTTGCTCAGGCACCTGCATGCCCGCACGCGCCGCCAGATAACGCACCGCATCGGGAAATTCCAACCCTTCGGCTTTCATGGTGAAGGTAATCACCCCGCCGCCCGCACCGCAGCCGAAGCAATGGAAAATCTGCTTATCGGGCGAAACCGAAAAGGACGGTGTTTTTTCATTATGGAAGGGGCAAAGGCCAAAATAGTTTGCACCGCTTTTTTTCAGCTGAACGTACTGGGATACGACATCCACAATATCGTTCCGTGCGGATAATTCATCCAGAAACACACGGTCAAACGCCATTCGCCCACCTCCTTTGTAGGATAGCCGGATTTTTTATCCTTCAATCTTATTCCAGCTTTTCGGAATAAATAATTTTGTGTAAACCGAAATCGAGTATCGGTCGGTCATGCACGCAATATAGTCGCACACGACGCGCTCCAGCGGTTCGCCGCGTGTCATCAGCACAAAATAATCCCCCGGCAACTCGTCCGGATGGACTACAAAATATTCATACAGGCCGCGCAGCATAGTCTTAGCGCGCATTTCCTCGCGCTGGGCCTCAGTACCGTGATACACATGGTCAAACATAAACTGGCGCAGTTCCATCATATCGTCGTGCACCTGCTCGTCCATACCGATTTCCTGATGCGCTGTGCCGTATTCAATCATCGCAGTGACCATAGTGTCAATGCGCTTGCCGTGGCTGTCGCCCAGACGGCGGCGCAGATACTGCGGGATATCCGTGTTTGTAATGAGACCACCGCGCATCGCATCGTCAATATCATGGTTGATATAGGCAATGCGGTCGGCATAGTGGATGATACGCCCCTCGGGCGTGTCCGCCTTTTTCGCACCCGTATGACAGATGATGCCGTCGCGCACCTCCTGCGTCAAATTCAGGTCCTCAATCAAATCGACCATGCGCAGGCTCTGCTCATTGTGTCGAAACCCGAACGGACATACCTCGGCCAGAGCGCGCTCGCCCGCATGGCCAAACGGCGTGTGACCCAAATCATGCCCCAGCGCAATCGCTTCGGTTAAATCCTCGTTGAGCCGCAGCGCGCGCGCAATTGTACGCGCAATCTGCGACACCTCCAGCGTATGCGTCAGGCGGGCGCGATAGTGGTCGCCCTCCGGAGAGATAAACACCTGCGTTTTATGGCTGAGCCGCCGAAACGCCTTGGAGTGAATAATACGGTCGCGGTCCCGCTGAAAGCAGGTGCGATAGGCGCACGGCTCCATTTCGCGCTGCCGTCCCTGCGAACCATCCGCAAAGGTGGCCCACGGCGCAAGCGTCAGGTGCTCCCGTTGCTCCTGCTGTTCCCGGATTGTCATACGGCACGCACCTCCCTGCCTGCTGGCATCAAAAAATTCGTCTATTTGATTTATACCGACTCCATCGTCAAAATCCTTTTTTTCAGGGCAATTATTTTCACTTTATTTTACACGCCTGCCCATAAAGCGCGTCTCCATCACCTCAGCATACACCTGTCCTGCGGTTGCTTCGGCCAGCGCCGCATTAAGCCGCTCCTCCCCACCTGCAGGCAAAGTTACGGTCAGTGTCACATCCGCCCCGAAATCGGTCTGTTCAGCGGCGCAATCGTAGTCCGGCAGCAGATGCAGCACCATTTCGTACAGATTATATGGACACGCAATCAGCGCGACCGAAAACAGGCTCATACGCTGCACGCCCGCCGCCGCGACCGCGATTTGCGCGCCCTTGGTATAAGCGCGCACCAACCCGCCGGTACCCAGCAGCACGCCGCCGAAATAACGCGTCACCACACACAGACAGTTTTCCAGCTGTTCATGCCGGAGTACATCCAGAATAGGCATGCCCGCCGTACCCTGCGGCTCGCCGTCATCCGAATAGCGCATGACATTGCCCTCACGCAAAATGTAGGCGTAGCAATTATGCGTTGCGTCCCAATAGGTTTCGCGCATTTCCTTAATACGCGAAACCGCCTCCTCAGCCGTCTCCACGCGCCACAACCGCCCGGTGAACTTGGAGCGCTTTTCTTCAAATTTGTCCTCGCCATACGCGGCAAAGGGTACAAAATAGTCCTTTTCCATTGTGTATCCCCGTTTTTGCGCACCTTTGTTTGCGCGTTATTCCTCGACCAGATAGTCCGCCACACGGCCGTAAGTCTTATCGTCCACAATCGCCTCGACCAGCGTGCCTTCCGCAGCGTACTCGGTCGATTCCATCTGTGCCTCCCGGTGCAGCATGTCCAGCACGGCGCCGTCCGCATACGGAATCAGCAGCTTGACGCGATGCTTTCCGCGTCCGAGCGCGTGCTCAATGGCTGCCAGCAGCGCATCCATGCCCTCGCCGGTCTTGGCCGAAATGGCAACACCCTCATCCGGGCGGAAGAACGGCAGAGACTCCGGAGCACACTTATCCGCCTTGTTGTAAACCATCAGGCGCGGGATTTCCTGCGCGCCCAGCTGTGCAATAACGCCCTCGACGGTCTCCGCCTGTATACGCCAATCCTCGTCCGACACGTCCACGACATGCAGCAGCAGGTCGGCATAGGCCAGCTCCTCAAGCGTTGCTTTGAACGCACTGACCAGATGATGCGGCAGCTTGCGGATAAAGCCAACCGTATCGCTCAGCAGGATTTCCTGCGTATCCGAAATGCGCTTTTTGCGCGTGGTCGGGTCGAGCGTATCAAACAGGCGGTCGTTGGCCTCAATACCCGCGCCGGTCAGCTGATTGAGCAAGGTGGACTTGCCCGCGTTGGTATAGCCCACGATGGCGACCAACGGCATCTCGGTCTTTTTGCGCTGACGACGCTGCACCGCACGCACCTGCCGTACCTGCTCCAATTCCGTCTTGAGCTTATCGATACGCTTACGGATGTGACGGCGGTCGGTTTCAAGCTGCGTTTCGCCCGGACCGCGCGTACCAATCGGGCTTTTGCCGCCGCCCGCAGTCTGACGCACCAGATGCGTCCACATGCCGGCCAGACGCGGCAGAATATACTGATACTGCGCAAGCTCTACTTGTAACTTGCCCTCGCCCGTGCGGGCGCGCTGCGCGAAAATATCCAGAATGAGCGCCGAGCGGTCAAGCACGGTGCATTTGGTCAGTTCCTCAAGGTTGCGCGTCTGTGACGGCGACAGTTCGTTGTCAAACAGCACGAGCGTGGCTTCATTCGCCTCCGCAAGCTGCCGCACCTCTTCTGCCTTGCCCTCACCGATGAAGGTGCGGGCATCCGGTGCGGGACGGCGCTGCAAGGTCATCGCAACCGCCTCCGCACCCGCAGTCTCAGCCAGCGCGCGCAGTTCGTCCATCGTGCGCTCGTCTGCATCCTGCTGCTCAGTAAAGGACGGACAGGACAGCCCGACCAGCACCGCGCGCTCGGCCTGTGTTTTGTTTTCCAGTTCGGTCATCATGTTCATTCCTCCCCTCTCAGGGGCATGCCCGCATGTGTGCAGGCGGGTTTGAAAACAGAAAAGCCACCGAAACGCGCTTCGTCAGCAACCGTTTCGATGGCTTCCTCTTACTTGTCCAGATTGAAACGCTTCTTGAAGCGATCAACACGTCCGCCGGTGTCTACCAGCTTCTGCTTGCCCGTGAAGAAGGGGTGGCACTTGGAGCAAACGTCAACGACGATATTCTCCTTAGTGGAGCCGGTCTCAATGACATTGCCGCAGGCACAGCGGATCGTGGTCTGCTTGTACTCGGGATGGATGCCCTGTTTCATGTTGTTTCACCTCTTTCCACGGGAAATCACAAAATTTCTCTTGCAGTCGTAAGGATATGATACCATATTATACGGCAAAATGCAAGCATTATTTTTCATATACTAAATTTTCTTCTGTCCAGTCTTTCAGCACCGGAATCATGGACGCTGCCAGCGCCTTGGCACCTGCCAAATCGTGCAGCAGATAGTTGCCGCATTCGATACGGCTTGCGCCCGGAATCTCCCCCTCATAGGACGCAATGAAGTCCATCGTCTCGCGCACAAGGTCAATCGCGTCCGCCGGAGCCAAATCGCGCACCAGAAAATAAAATCCGGTCTGGCAGCCCATCGGACCGCAATAGATGATATGATCGGCAAAGCGCGAGTTGCGCGCGTAGGTAGCAAACAGATGCTCGAACGTGTGTCCGGCCGCCGGCTGGATATAGGTGCCCGCGTTCGGATACACCATACGAATATCATAGGTTGTCACATCTCCATCAATGCGGGAGGTATACATACCCGGTTTGAGCTTATCATGATTAACTTCAAAGCTTGCAATGCGTTTCATACGTTTTTCTCCTTTTCAGCACCAATATACCGTAATTCTGTGGTGTACTCACGCCACAACAGCACATACGAAATGAAAAATGCAGCCAGTTCCGCAATCGGGAACGAATACCAAATGGCATCCAACCCCTTCCACCGACCGAGCAGCCATGCTGCCGGCAGAATGATAACGAGCTGACGGCAAACCGATACGATCAGGCTGTTCATACCGCGAGCTGTCGCCTGGAACAGCGTGGAATTGATGATACCGAAAGCTGCGCCAAGGAAGGACAGGCTGATAATTTTAAGCGCCGGAACGCCGACTGCAATCATTTCCTGCACCGCGGCTGCATCCGTGCGATCGACAAACATCATCAGCATCTGCTCCGCAAAAATCTGGAACAGAATAAGGCCGAGTATCATAATGACCACCGCTGCGGTAAGTGTAATTTTATACGCACCAAACAGGCGTTTTTTGTTGCGCGCGCCGTAGTTGTAGCCCATAACCGGCAGCGCACCTTGGTTCAGACCAAATACAGGCATAAACACAAAGGTCTGCAATTTGAAATAGACCGCCAGCACATTGACTGCCGTCTGCGAAAAACCAATCAAAATTGCATTCATGCCCGCCGTCATCACGGACACCACGCTCTGCATAACAATGCCTGGCAAGCCGACACGGTAAATATCCTTGACCGTCTGGATGCGCCACTTAAATTCCCGCATATTCACCTGCAGGATCTTCTGATGGACAAATACGCCCCACAGTCCGATTAGCATACCGAAAATCTGTCCGATAACAGTTGCTAGTGCCGCACCGCGCACACCCATCTCCGGGAACGGGCCGATGCCGAAAATCATCAGCGGGTCCAGAATGATATTGATGATTGCACCTGTCAGCCCCTGACACATCGGGATGATCATGTTGCCGGTCGACTGCTGCAGCTTTTCGCACATCATCGAAATCATAACGAAGATACTCAGACCAACCGCAATATGCGAATACTGAATCGCCTGAACAGTGACATCCTCTGCCGCGCCGAACGCGCGCACGAACACACCTGACAAGCCAAAGCCCAATACCAAAAACACGATGCCGCCAATCACGGACAATGCGATGCCGTGCTCTGCCGCCGAATTTGCATGCAGACGGCGCTTTTCACCCAGACGACGCGCAATCAGCGAGTTGACGCCCACGCCCGTGCCTACACCGATTGCCACAACCAGCGTTTGCAGCGGAAAGACCAGCGAAACCGCAGCCAGCGCACTCTGTGAGTACTGCGCAACGAAGATGCTGTCCACGATGTTATACAGCGCATTGATGATCATGGAGATCATCGCCGGCAATGCCATGGAGAAAATCAGCGGTCCCATGCGCGCCGTACCCATCTTATTTTGTTCTTCCAAAATTCATTCCCCCTAACCAAAATGAAGCCGCACCGGAACATGTCCGGCGCAGCCGCGTTTTTTACTCTCGCTATATAGTGTACGGGATTAAAAACAAGATTGCAAGCCCTTTGTTACAGTTTTCCGCGTAATTCGCCATATGACTGTTCCACTACAAAATCACTGACCGAACGCAGTTCGTTTTCACCCGACGCATAGGCAGGCTCCACCATACCGCAGACCCGGAATCCTGCTCGCTTGGCCGTGGCGCATGCATAGGGCGCATCCTCAAACACGATACAGTCGGCAGGCGCAAGCCCCATTTTTTCCGCGCTTTTCAAATAAATATCCGGTTGATACTTGGAAATCCCCACATCCTCAATGGTCAGCATAAACGAAAAATATTCCATCATATTTCGGTCACGCAGCGCCTTTTCCGCGTGACGCCGCGCTGTAAGCGTCGCAATCGCCATTTTTATTCCGCGACGGCGCAGTCCGTCGAGAAATTCGATTACGCCATCCTTCGGCTTGGCAATCGTCTCGTAACGCGTGGTAATCAGCCGGTCCATGCCCTCCATGAGTCCCGCCGCGCCGCCGGGCAGCTCCGGATAGCGGTCGGCAAAATACTGTGCGACCTGCGGCTGAGAAAAGCCTTCGCACGCCGCATACTCCTCGTCTGTAATCGTCAGCCCGAACTCCGCCAGATACCCTTGCGTCAACCGTTTCCACACCGGCATGGAATCGAGCAGCGTACCGTCCATATCAAATATTGCACCCTTAAATTCGTGCATGTTTTTTCCTCCCGGAAACAATGTTATTTGGTCTTGCGGTCGATAAACTGCGGCCGCATTTTGGAATACAGAATCTTTTGCTCGCTGTACAGGCCGTAATAGCCGCTGAGCATATAGGAAATCGAAATCACCAGCGCAAACAATGCAAGACTCTGGCCGCCGAACAGTTCAAACGCCAGCAAAATCGAGGTTAAGGGCGAGTTAGTCACGCCACAGAACACCGCTGTCATGCCAAGCCCCGCCGCAAACGAAGGCGCAAGCCCGAAAAAGCCGCCGTAAGCCGCGCCGAACGTCGCTCCGATGAACAGCACCGGTACAATTTCACCGCCCTTATAGCCCACGCCGATGGTGACCGCAGTCAGCACCAGCTTGATGAAAAACGCCGCATACCCCGCCTCGCCCGCGACCGCACGCTCGATAACCTCCATGCCCGCGCCGTTGTAATCCCTCGTGCCGAGCAACAAGGATACCAGCACAACCACCAGACCGCCCACGGCAATGCACAAATATTGATTGGGTATGTACTTTTTGAAAAGGTGTCCGATACGATGGAACACGATGCATACAACAGCGCTCAGCACCGCACAGACCACGCCGAACAGCACCAGCTTAACCAGCAGCAGAGGCTCGACCTCCTGCGGCACACCGGAAAGCGTAAACGCAGTCGTCCCGCCGCCAAGTGCAAGCGCCACGTAATGCGCAATCACCGATGCCAGCACGCACGGGAACAACGCCGCATAATACATCACGCCCACGCTGATGACCTCCATGGCGAAAACACTCGCTGCCAGCGGCGTGCCGAACAGCGCAGCGAAGCCCGCCGCCATGCCGCACATGGTAATCGTGCGGCTGTCTTTATCGTCCAGCCGCATCCAATGTCCTATATTGCCGGAAATCGCACCGCCCAGCTGAATCGCCGCGCCTTCACGGCCGGCCGAACCGCCGCACAGATGCGTCAAAATCGAAGTGACAAAAATGCTCGGCGCCAGCCGCAGCCGCACCGGATGATTTTCCCGCACTGAGGTCAAAATGAAATTCGTACCGCGCTCGAGCGGCATGTCTGCCTGCTTGTACCAGAACGCAATGAACACGCCCGCAAACGGCAACAGGTACAGCAGCCAGAAATACGCCGCGCGCATTTCTCCTGCCCACTCAAGCGCCAGATGGAACGCCGCGCCCACCGCGCCGACTACCAGACCAATGACCACTGCGAATACACACCAGCGCAAAAATACGCCGCCGCTGCGTCGCACGCGATAACCCAGCCCATGCAGCATGCGGAGCGCTGCGCCGACCATCTCGTGGACTTCACTCTCCATATACATTCCCCTTTCCGACAAGAATTGCCCCGCAGTTAGTCTGCGGGGCAATCTTTTCAGACGCAGCTTTGCTTACTTGCTGGTTGTGGAAGTCTCCTTAAGCAGCACGTCGTGTGCGCCGCCCTCAACAATCGAGGTAGCAGATACCAGCGTAATTTTGGCCTTCTTCTGGAACTCCGGAATAGAGAGCGAACCGCAGTTGCACATGGTCGAACGAACCTTGCTCAGCGTCAGACCAAGGTTATCCTTGAGCGAGCCGGCATACGGCACATAGGAATCGACGCCTTCCTCGAAGGACAGCTTTTTATCACCGCCCATATCATAGCGCTGCCAGTTGCGCGCACGGGACGAGCCTTCGCCCCAGTATTCCTTCATATAGCTGCCATTGATATTGACCTTATTGGTCGGGGATTCATCAAAGCGCGAGAAATAGCGGCCGAGCATGAGGAAATCTGCGCCCATTGCAAGCGCCAACGTGCAGTGATAGTCATGCACAATACCGCCGTCCGAGCAAATCGGCACATAGACACCGGTTTCCAGATAATATTCGTCACGCGCTGCGGCCACTTCAATCAGCGCCGTCGCCTGACCGCGGCCGATGCCCTTCTGCTCGCGGGTGATACAGATGGAGCCGCCGCCGATACCGACCTTGACAAAGTCCGCACCCGCGTCCGCGAGGAAACGGAAGCCCTCACGGTCAACCACGTTGCCCGCGCCGACCTTCACGCTGTCGCCGTAGTTTTCACGAACCCACGCGAGCGTGCGGCTCTGCCACTCGGAAAAACCTTCGGAAGAGTCGATACACAGCACGTCTGCACCGGCCTCCACCAGTGCCGGAACACGCTCGGCATAATCGCGGGTATTGATGCCTGCGCCGACCACATAACGCTTATGCTCGTCAAGCAGTTCCAGCGAGTTGGCCTTGTGGCTGTCATAGTCCTTGCGGAACACCATATAAACCAGATGCTGCTCCTCGTCCACCAGCGGCAGCGAGTTGAGCTTGTGATCCCAGATGATGTCGTTTGCTACCTTAAGGGTGGTGTCCGCCGGCGCGGTGACCAGCTTATCAAACGGCGTCATAAAATCAGACACCGGCACATCGCGCTCCATACGGGAAACACGATAGTCACGGCTGGTGACAATACCGAGCAGACGGCCGTTTGCCGTGCCGTCGTCCGTGACCGCCATGGTCGAGTGACCTGTCTTTGCCTTCAGATCCAAAACGTCTGCGAGCGTTTGCTCGGGGCGCAGATTGGAATCGGATACGATAAAGCCCGCCTTGTAGCTCTTGACGCGGGCCACCATCGCCGCTTCGCTTTCAATGGTCTGCGAACCATAAATAAAGGAGATGCCGCCCTCCTGTGCCAATGCAATTGCCATGCGGTCGTCCGAAACCGCCTGCATGATGGCGGAAACCATCGGAATATTGGCATACAGCGCGGATTGCTCGCCCTTGCGATACTTGACAATCGGAGTGCGCAGGCTGACATTCGCCGGGATGCACTCTGCGGAGGAATACCCCGGCACAAGCAAATATTCGTTGAACGTATGCGAAGGTTCACTGAAATAATATGCCATATTGTTTCTCCTTTTCTTCATTCCTGTTTTTCCGGATTTAATGTTGCTTTTTATTATATCCTTTTTGCCGAACAAAGTAAAGCGGGCATGTGACAGATTTTGCGTTTATTTACCAACTGCCCGTTATGCAAACCGCAAAAAGAAAGAACCGCAGTTGTCAAACCACGGTTCTTTCTTTTGGAAATGAGGAATGAATGTTATGGGCGAAATCATGCTTGCGGAATCGTCCGGCCGTCGCCGGTATCCCTTGCTTTTTTCCGCTATCAGGTTAGCATTTTCCCTACGCACTGTCAACCGAACGCCAAAGATTTTAACACAATCTTAACTGTCCTCCATCGCCCAACTCAGGCCATTATGAAAGAAGTACAGGACACACCGGCAAACCGGCCGCGCAAAAATTTCGCGCACTGCCAGCATATAGGCCTGCATCTGTGCGCGGTACTGCGCCGCACGAGCAGAAATACCGTCTTCGGTCACTCGGTCGGTTTTGAAATCCAGAATGACAAAGCCCTCCGGCGTGTCAATCAGACAATCGATAACACCTTGCAGCAGCACCCTTTCCTCGGGCGCCTGTGCCGCCACCGGAAAATACTGCGCCGCCGGCACC
>DYCA01000021.1:0-3476 GCA_019418305.1 Clostridiales bacterium | reverse complement strand
CCGCCGCACCGGATACGCCGACATCAGACCGCGATACAAGTCAGATGCAAAAAACGCCTCGATTTTTCTCGGGTCGATTGCCGCTGCCTGCTCAGGTGACAGCAGTCTGGCTTCTTCCAGCCGCTGCCGTTCGCGCTCCACGCCGCCCGGTGCAGCAGCAGCGTCGAAGCTGCAGAACTGCATGAACAAATGATGCGCTGTGCCGACCTCAGCCGGTGTCAGGCGGCGCTGTCCCTGCTCGAACAGTGGCGCGCGCAGCTTGACCTCACGGCGCGGCGGCGGAGTCTGCTCGGCAGCCTCGTCCGCGCGGTAGCCGCGACCCAAACCGGTCGCGGTCAGTTTGCTGGGCAGCTCGGACAGAAACGCATTGGGGTACTGCAAATACGGCTGCACGGTGTAGCCTTGCGTATCTGCCTCGGCAAAGCGCAGCACTTCGGGCAGCGCGGGTTCGGCAACCTCATCCGGCCGGAACACCCGCAGAATAAACGCATCACAGTCCGTGCCGTGCTCGGGCACCTCCAGCCCGTAGCTTTCCCTTAGGGAACGCGACGCAGGATGCCGCAGCAGCGGGGCGACAATCCAGGCCAGCGGCGCACGCACTGCGCCCATGGCGTACTGCGGCAACTGGTCGAGCGCCGCCCACTGCGCCCACTTTTGCAGCGATTTTTCCAGCGTCCCGCTTGCCGCAGTGATAATCAGTTTTTCCCGCGCGCGCGTTAACGCGACATACAGCACGCGCAGCTCTTCGCTGACCATTTCGCGCCGCTGTTGCACCGCGACTGCCATGCGCTCAACCGTGTCATACTGCACGCCGCGCTCCAAATCACGACACTTCGAACCAAAACCCAGCTCTTTATGAACCAGCACCGGCTCACGTAAGTCAATCTCGTTAAACTGGCTGGCACAGCCCGCAACAATCACCACCGGGAACTCCAGTCCCTTGGACTTGTGGATGGACAGAATGCGCACCGCGCCGCCGGAGGCCTCCGCACCAACCGTCTGAAAGTCCTCCCCTGTTTCCTGCATGCCGCGCAGCAAGCGCACAAAGGCGAACAAGCCGCGATAGCCCTGCGATTCAAAGGCACGCGCCCGCTCGAAAAAGGCCAGCAGATTACTCTGCCGCTGCGCACCGTTTGGCAGCGCGCCATACAAACCGAGCGCGCCTGTCCGGTCGTAAATCTCCCACAGCAGACGGTATACCGGCTGGTCGCACGCGAAGGTTCGCAAATCGTCCAGCTGCTGCAAAAACAGCTCGACCTTATCAAACTGCCCACGCGAGGCAACCAGTGCATCGTAAAAACTGATGCGTCGGTCGGTCAGTCGAATGTCGGCCAGCTCCTGTTCGGTAAATCCGAACAGCGGCGAACGCAACACGCCGATGAGGTCCACATCCTGCCGCGGGTTATCAATGACCGCCAGCAGCGACACCATGGTGCCTACTTCTGCTGTTCCCAGCAATCCGCCCCGCTCCTCCGCGCTGGCGGTCAGCCCCGCCTGCTCGAGTGCCGCGATAAACACCTGCGCACGCGGCCCCGGTGAGCGCAGCAGAATGACGATATCTCCCGGTGTGACCGGCCGCAGCGCGCCCGTCTCCTTGTCCAACACCGGGAAGCCTTCATCCAGCAGCGCACGGATGCGGGACGCGACCAGACGCGCTTCCAGCGAGGTTTTATCCGGCGCATCCTCATCCTCCCCCAGACCTGCCGCATCCAGCAGCAGCACCTCGGTTTTGTAGCGCGCATGTCCCGCGTCCGGATAGTCCATGCCAAGGTGCAGTGCTTCGCGGTCAGTGTACTGCAAATCGCCGACTGTCTCGCCCATCACAGCAGAAAACAGATAATTGCACGCATCCAGTACCGCCGCGCGCGAGCGGAAGTTCTGCCCGAGCACCACACGGCGCGGCGCATCGTCCTGCACCTCATCCGCATCGGCAAAGGCATGATACTTTTGCAGGAAAATGGACGGGTCTGCCAGACGGAATCCGTAAATGCTCTGCTTCACGTCACCGACCAGAAACAGATTATGCTCCTCCTGAGACAGCGCGCGGAAAATCGCGTCCTGCACGGCGTTGGTGTCCTGATATTCGTCCACCGCTATCTCCGCATACTGTTGACTGAGTGCGCGCGCAAGCGCGGAAGGCTCTCCCCCGTCATACAGCAGGCACACGGCGAAATGCTCCAAATCGTTAAAATCCGCAGCATTGCGCGCGCGTTTGGCGTCGGAAAATGCCTGTTCAAAAGCATTTACCATGTCAATCAACGCGCTCAACGCAGGCGCAGTCAACGTGCGGTCGTAGGCCGCTTCCTCCGCCGTCACGGTCAGCCACTTTTCCCGAATGGTTTTGGCAACCGTTTTCCACTCCTCGCGCAGGGCCTTTATTTCCTCGAGAAACGCCTTGTCCTCGAATTTGCGCGCGGCCTTCAGCCGGTCAAATGTAATTGACTGCGCCGCTTCCACGCAGGCATCCCAGTCCCCGCCGTGCAGCGCATCCAACAGGCGCTCAGCCTGATGAAGGTCGCTCGTCAGCGCGGGCAGATAGGTGTCATACAGCTCGTCAATGCCGGTCACGGCATCCACCGCCATGTGAAGAAAAGCTGCGCCGTGCTCAGCTGCCGCGCGCGCCTGCGTGAGCAGCACCGCCGCGTGTGGCGTGTCCATACCGTCCGCATGTAGTCCCTGCCGCACAGTTTCCAGAAAGGCACGCGGGTCGGGGTGCGCCTGAATCTTTTCGTATGTGCTCAAAATCACGTCACCCAGCTTTTTGTCGTCGCGCCCCGCAGTCAACAGGTCGCACAGCGCAAAAAAGCCCGTGTCGCCGCGCTCATAAGCTGCGTCCATCACTTCTTCCAGCACTTCAGCACGCAGGATTTTCCCCTCCTGTGCGTCCATCAGCCGGAAATCCGGCGCAATGCCGAGCGCTGCGGCTTGCTCACGCGCGAGCGACAAGCAAAGCGCATGCACAGTCGTAATTTTCGCGCGATGCACCAGAAACAATTGCCGACGCAGACGCGTATCCTGCGGGTTACGCGCGACCGCCTGTGCCAATGCCGCTCCAATGCGCTCACGCATTTCAGCAGCGGCGGCATTGGTGAAGGTCACCAGCAACAGCCGGTCGATATCCACCGGATCGTTCGGGTCGGTCAGACGGGTGAGCACCCGCTCAACCAGCACAGCGGTCTTGCCCGAACCCGCCGCTGCCGAGACAAGCAGCGTACCGCCCCGGTTTTCAATTGCGGTCTGTTGGTCTTTTGTCCACTGCGGCACGTCACTCACCTCCTGTTTGCTGCCAGAACTCTTCATCTGTCAAATGTTTTAAAAAGCGCGCCTTGTCGCCCACGGTTTCATCAAAGCGACAGGCTGCGCGAAAGTCGCACCAGTCGCAGTAACTCGACTGCTTATCCTTTTTGCAAGGGTCGGCAGCTACGCTGCCTGCGCGCAGCTCTTTGCCCATTTCGAGCAGCTTTTTATGCGTGTAC
>DYCA01000020.1 GCA_019418305.1 Clostridiales bacterium | reverse complement strand
GCGGGTGTAGTTCATCGGTAGAACGGCAGCTTCCCAAGCTGCATAGGTGGGTTCGACTCCCATCATCCGCTCCAAACAAAAAGCCCGCCATTGGCGGGCTTTTTTGTGTATTCTGTTGTCAACTGACTCAATTGATGCCAAATAGCCGCTTGCCGTTTTCCATCGTTACACGTTCCACTTCCGCGGCATCCATCCCTTTAATCTGCGCAATCGTTTCGGCCATACGATAAACATACAGCGACGAATTGCGTCGACCCCGAAACGGCTCGGGCGCCATGTAGGGTGCATCCGTCTCGACCATCAGCCGGTCCAGCGGCACCTCGCGGATCACCTCAATGGCGCGGCGCGCATTCTTGAAGGTAATCACACCTGTGAACGACAGGTAATAGCCTAAGTCCAGCAGCTCACGTGCCATCTGGACACTGCCCGCAAAGCAGTGGAATACGCCTCGCGTACCGGCATACCGCCGCGCAATTTCCAGACAGTCCGCATGTGCGTCACGGTCATGCACAATCACCGGCTTGTCCAGCTCGCGCGCCAGCTCCATCTGATGCGCGAACACGACTTGCTGCCGCGCGCGGGCGCGCTCGTCCTTTTCCCAATAGTAGTCCAGCCCAATCTCCCCGATGGCGCGCACGCGCGGCTCGGTCTCAGCCAGTTCTTTGATGACCACGAGGTCATTATTCCAGTTTTCGTTGATATTTTCCGGATGAATACCGACCGCAGCATATACAAACGGGTATTTTTGTGCATAGCTTACGGCCTTGCGCGAAGTCTCCACATCGCAGCCCGGATTGAGAATCAGTCCTACATTGTGCTCCGGCATGGAGGTTAAAAGCGCGTCGCGGTCCTCGTCAAAGCGTTCATCATCGTAGTGTGCGTGCGTATCAAACAACATGTGCGTCTCTCCTTAAATCCAGCCGAAATGACGGCAGGCATTCCACAGGCCATCCCGATCGACCGGGTCGGTCACATAATCTGCCATGCGCTTGAGCGCATCGCGTGCGTTGCCCATCGCGATCGAGAACCAGCCCTGTCCAAACATACACACGTCGTTCGTGCCGTCCCCGAAGATGACCACGTCCTCATTCGGAATACCGAGCCGCTCCACCATACGGCGAATGCCATTTTGCTTTTCAGTTGGCTCAACGAGCAGGATATCACGATTGTACCGCACAGTTGGCAGCGATCCAAAATCAATGTTGCACTCCTGCTCCGCCGTACACGCGATGTTGACCTTATACAGCACCTGCAACGTGCGGTAATCAAACGCCGGGTCGTACCGCGTCGGAAAGTATTCAGGCGGCGCAGCGTCCAGATAGCGTTTATCCGTGGTCACACAAATGCGCTCATTGACCGGCGTGACCGCCCATGGGATGCCCGCCGTTTCCAGACGGTCAATCAGCGCGATGCAGTCTGCCGCAGGCAGACTCTTCATCTCCACAATCTTGCCGCCGAGGGTCAGACTGTATCCGCCATCCGCAACAAAATCCGTAAAACTGTGCTGCGCGGCAAACCGTGCCGCCGATGCCTGTAAGCGACCGGTGGCGAGTGCTGTAAAATGCCCGTTGGCGCGCAGCTGTTCCAGACAGCGCACCGCACTCTCAGGCATGACCATAGTCTGCCCAACGCTCAGCGTGCCGTCGATATCAAAAAAGAAATATTTCTTCTGCATGGTTGTTCCTTTTGGATTTATCTTTTGTCAGTTAGTGTCCACCGTGCGCGTCACATCCACTACGCCCTTGATGGAGCGCAGACGGCTGATGAGGTTGTCAAGCTGGTGCACGCCTGCAACGTCCACCATCGCGTTGATAACGCCGTAGCCGTCGTTGAGGTCGCGCGCGGAAATCTCGTGCACGTTGATTTTGCAGGCGGCGAGCACCGCAGTCACATCGCTCAGCACGCCGATACGGCTGCGCGTGGAAATCTGCAAGCCGGTAGAGAAGCGGTTGGAGCGGTCGGAAATGGCCAAATCCTCATCCCACCACGCACGCACCCAGCGGTCCGGGTCCTCCTGCATGTGGACATTGACGCAGTCGCGCCGATGGATGGACACGCCGTAGCCGCGCGTAACAAAGCCGACAATTTCGTCGCCCGGAATCGGGGTACAGCAGCGCGCAAACTTGACCAGACAGTTGTCGATGCCCTCGACCACTACGCCGGTCGTTGAGCGGGTGACGCGCTTGGGCTGCTGCTCCGGCTGGGGATGCGCCGCGCGCTCGGCCAGCTCACGCTGGCGGCGCAGCTTGCCGACATCATCCTTGACCTTGTTGATGACCTTGGTCAGCGTGATGCCGCCGTAACCGATGGCGGCGTACAGCTCGTCAAGCGTGTTGAAAGAGAACTTATTGAGCGTATTCTTGCGCACTTCCTCGTTCTCATAAAAGCCGTTGTACAACAAATTCGCGCGCAGCTCACGGTCCAGGTCCTCGCGGCCGTTGACGATATTCTCCTCGCGGCACTCCTTCTTGAACCACTGCTTAATCTTGTTGCGTGCCTCGGTGGTCTTGACGATTTTGACCCAGTCGCGGCTCGGTCCATGCGCCTCCTTGGAGGTCAGGATTTCGACAATATCGCCGTTTTTCAGCTGGCTGTCAATCGGCGCGATACGTCCGTTGATTTTGCAGCCGGTCATGCGGTTGCCGACCGCTGAGTGAATGGCGTAAGCAAGGTCAATCGGGGTCGCGCCCGCAGGCATGTTGACCACGTCGCCCTTGGGCGTAAAGACGAACACCTCGTCGGCAAACAGGTCGACCTTGATGTTCTTGATGAAGTCCTCGGCCTCGGTGTCCTGCTGCGCTTCCAGCAGCTGACGAATCCATGCAAAGGTTTCCTCATTGCCCTTTTTGGTCAGGCCCTGCTTGTATTTCCAGTGCGCTGCCACGCCGTATTCCGCCATCTTGTGCATTTCGGTGGTGCGAATCTGGATTTCAAACGGCACGCCCGCGCGCCCGATGACCGTCGTGTGCAGCGACTGATAGCCGTTGGGCTTGGGCGTGGAGATATAGTCCTTGAAACGCCCGGGAATCGGCTTATAGAGGTCGTGCACATAGCCGAGCACATTGTAGCAGTCGGCCACGGTGTCCACGATCACGCGCACCGCGCAGATGTCGTAAATCTCGTCAATCGTCTTGTGCTGGGCGTACATCTTGCGGTAAATCGAATAGATGTGCTTAACGCGCGCGGAGATTGTATTTTTAATATGCGCCTCCGCGAGCTTGGCGCTGATGCGCTCCTGAATGCCCTTGAGGAATTCCTCCTGCTGCTCGCTTTGCTTTTTCAAGCCCTCGACAATCTCGTTATAGCCGATAGGGTCGAGAATTTTGAGCGAAAGGTCCTCCAGCTCCCACTTGATGCGGCTCATGCCCAGACGGTGGGCAATCGGCGCGTAAATTTCCATCGTTTCCAGCGCCTTGTCGCGCTGCTTGCGCTCAGGCAGATACTGGAAGGTGCGCGCATTGTGCAAACGGTCCGCCAGCTTGATGAGAATAACGCGGATATCCTTCGCCATGGCGAGGAACATCTTGCGCAGGTCCTCGAACTGCTCCTGCTCCTTGGAGTAACGCAGCATGCCCAGACGGGTGACGCCGTCGACCAGCTCGGCAACCGGCGTGCCGAATTTATTTTCGATTTCCTTGTAGCCGAAGTTGGTGTCCTCGATACAGTCATGCAGCAGCGCCGCACAAATCGAGTCGGTATCCAGCCCCATTTCGACCACGATTTCCGCAACCGAAACCGGATGGATGATATATGGCTCACCGTTTTTGCGTTTTTGTCCCTCGTGCGCGGCAGCCGCGCACTCATAAGCCGCACGGATTTTTCGAATATTCGCCTGCGGGTTTTGCTTTTGCACGCGCTCGATTAAAAAATCCAGTTTGTTTTGCATACTTCGTTCCCCCATTCCGTTAGCCCGCCATGCTTTGCAGCGTGGCCAGAACGACCGAACCGGATATATCCGCCTTACCCTCGTAAGGCTTGAGCAGGATGTTGAGCATCCCTTCCTTGAAATGATAACTGATCAGTCCGGACTCGGAAAACACATCCAGACACACAAACAGCTTGCCGATATTGATGTCGCGGCGGCTCTCCCACGCCACGCGGCGCGACAGTGCGCCGTCCGGCACAGACAGGCGGCCATCCTCCGCGCGGCACACGATATGCCGCCACACTGCCACCAAATCCTTCCGGTCGGGCAGCAGCAGGCGCGCCTCGCGCGCGGTCAGCGGCCCGTCGGCCATATAGGTATTGTACACATTGAGCAGCTTCTGGTCGGCCAGATGCTCACAGTCGCTCAGCTGCGCGTCGCACAGCGTCAGCTGTACCGTGCGGCGGCCGCGGAACTCATTGATTTCCAGATGAAAGGCGGCATCGACGTAGTTGCCCTCGACAAAGCCGAGTCCGCCTGCGCCTGTTCCAAACCAGATTGCGGAAAAGCGCACGCCGTCCTTGACCAGCGTCATGCGCACATGCCGGTCGGACGAAATGGGCGTGATGTCCTCCGCCACCATGTCCTTCATGCAGAACACCGGCTCGGCGTTGCGCATGCCGTATGGCTCGAGAACGTTCAGCGCTTCGATATTCTCCTCGGTCAGCCATTCGGGGCGCACCATGCAGTCAATGTGCAATTGCGGCACCAGCTCCGCCATGGTGACGTGGGCCTCGGCATAAGCGCGCAGCCGCTCGCGCAGCGCATCCACCTTATCCGCGTCGACGGTCAGGCCGGCGGCAAGCGCGTGCCCGCCGTAGCGCTCGAGCAGGTCCTCACACGAGGTCAGCGCATCAAACAGGTTAAACCCGCCCACCGAGCGGCCCGAGCCTTTGCCCGTGCCGTCCTCGTCAAGCGAAATCAGCACGACCGGACAGCCGTACCGGTCGCACAGGCGCGAACAGACAATGCCGATTACGCCGTGATGCCAGCCTTTTTCCGCCAGCACGATGATTTTATCCTCCAGCGGATTGTATTCCTTGCGCAGACGGGCAAGCGCCTGCGTTAAAATCTGATTTTCCTCATTCTGCCGCAGCTTGTTCTGCTCACAAAGCTGCGCAGCAAGCGCCTGCGCGCGCACCGGGTCATGCGTCAAAAACAGCTCGGCGGCAAGCTCCGCGCGTCCCATACGGCCTGCCGCATTGATACGCGGGGCCAGCACAAAGCTGATGGTCGAGGAGGTCAGGCGTTTGTGCTTCATACCTGCCTCGCGCAGCAGCATTTCCAGACCGATGTTTCCGGTCGCGGCCATTTTCTTCAGGCCCGCCGCCACGATAATACGGTTTTCGCCCGTAATGGGCATCACATCCGCGACCGTGCCCAGCGCCACCAAATCCGCGTACCGCTCGAGTACGGTTTCCGCATTGCCCTCGAGTGCGCAGATCAGCTTGAATGCTACGCCCACACCGGCAAGGCTGTCAAACGGGTAGGTGCAGTCCGACCGCTTGTAATCGACCACCGCATCCGCTGCGGGCAGCGCGTCGTGGCACTCATGGTGGTCGGTGATAACCACCTGCATGCCAAGCTCACGCGCGACCGCGATCTCCTCGTCGGCGGTGATGCCGGAGTCGACCGTAATCAGCAGACGAGTCCCCTTCTCATACAATTCCTCCATCGCCGCGCGGGACAGACCATAGCCCTCGCGCAAGCGGTTGGGGATGTAATATTCGCAGGCCGCGCCGCAGCTGCGCAGATAATCCACCAGTGCGCAGGTGGCAGTCACACCATCCACGTCATAGTCACCGTATACCACAATATGCTCGCCGCGCGCGATTGCACCGCGTATTACCGCGACAGCTTTGTCCATATCCGCCAGCAGAAACGGGTCGTACAGGCCGGATGTATCACAGCTCAGATAATCGGCTGCAGCCTCGGGCGTGTCGATGCCGCGCGCCACCAGAACGGCTGCAGCCAGCGGGGCATACCCGCCCTCTTCCGACAGCGCACGCACGCGCGCCTCGGAAGGGTCGGCGATTACCCATCGCTTTGTTTTCATATGTCTCCCTCATTTATTTTATATTACCATTATTATACCAAAACGCGCCACAAAGCTCAACATTTTTATGCAAATTGTCAAAAGCGGGCATTTCACAGGGAAATGCCCGCTTTTTTCACGCAAAAAGCCGCTTTATTCTTCTGTTTTCGCCGCATTCTGCCGTTCCAACATCCGTCCGAGGTACTGTCCGGTGTAGGAATCCGGGCAAGCCGCGACCTCCTCCGGCGTGCCGGCCACCACCAGTCGGCCGCCGCCGTCGCCACCCTCGGGACCGAGGTCGAGGATATAATCCGCGGTTTTGATAACGTCCAGATTATGCTCGATGACGACCACGGTGTTGCCCGCGTCGACCAGCTTTTGCAGCACATCGACCAGCTTGTGCACATCCGCGACGTGCAGGCCGGTGGTCGGCTCGTCAAGGATATAGATGGTCTTGCCGGTCGAGCGCTTGCTCAGCTCAGTGGCGAGCTTAGCACGCTGCGCTTCGCCGCCCGACAACGTGGTGGAGGACTGGCCGAGCTTGACATACCCCAGTCCGACTTCGCGCATCGTCTCCAGCCGTCTGGCGATTTTGGGGACGTTGGCGAAAAACTCGCACGCTTCGTCCACCGTCATATCAAGGACTTCATAGATGTTCTTGCCCTTGTAGCGCACCTCAAGCGTTTCCTTGTTATACCGCTTGCCCTTGCACACATCGCAGGGCACATACACATCCGGCAAAAAGTGCATCTCAATTTTGAGCAGGCCGTCGCCCGCGCAGGCCTCGCATCGTCCGCCCTTGACGTTGAAGGAAAACCGGCTCGGACCGTAGCCGCGCGCCTTGGCATCCGCCGTTTTGGCGAACAGGTCGCGAATGTCGTTGAATACGCCCGTGTAGGTCGCGGGGTTGGAACGTGGCGTGCGCCCGATGGGCGACTGGTTGATGTCGATGACCTTATCAAGATAGGAAAGGCCGATAAATTTATCGTGCGCGCCCGCACGCGTCTTGGCGCCGTTCAGTTCGGCAGCGAGCTTTTTGTAAAGAATCTCGTTGACAAACGAGGATTTTCCTGAGCCGGACACGCCGGTTACGCAGGTGAACGTCCCAAGCGGAATGGTAAAGTCCGTGTGCTTTAAGTTGTTAACCGCGCAGCCCTTAACCGTCAGTTTTTTGCCGTTGCCCTTGCGGCGCACCGCGGGCACCGGAATGCACTTGCGGCCGGAAAGGTACTGTCCGGTCAGTGAGGTTTCACATTGCAGCAAGTCATCCACCTTGCCCTCGAACACGACCTCGCCGCCGCCTCGTCCCGCGCCCGGGCCGATGTCCACGATATAGTCAGCCGCAAGCATGGTGTCCTCGTCGTGCTCGACCACAATCAGCGTGTTGCCGAGGTCGCGCAGACGTTTCAGGGTGGCAAGCAGCTTGTCGTTGTCACGCTGGTGCAGGCCGATGGACGGCTCATCCAGAATATACAGCACACCCATCAGCGACGAGCCGATTTGGGTGGCAAGCCGGATGCGCTGGCTCTCGCCGCCCGACAGCGTGCCGGACGAGCGCGAAAGTGTCAGGTATTCCAGTCCGACCGACTGCAAAAAGCCCAATCGGTCCATAATTTCTTTGATGACGCGGTCGCCGATTTTGTGCTGCATCTCGGTCAGCTGCAAGGTATGCAAAAACTCCATCGCCTTGACGACCGACTTTTCGGAAAACTCCGCGATATTCAGTCCGCCGACCGTGACCGCCAGCACCTCGGGCCGCAGACGGCGGCCGTGGCACGCGGGACAGGGAATTTCGCTCATGCACTCTTCGATTTCACTGCGTGCATAGTCGCTCGAAGTTTCCTTGTAGCGGCGTTCCAGATTGACCACAATGCCCTCGAACGGCTGGCGCATCACGCCGCCCGACACACGGCTGACCGACAGCTCCAGCGGCTCGTCGCCTGTGCCGTACAGCAGCTCGTGCACCGCCGCGTCGCTCATCTCCTCGATTGGCGTGTCGAGCGTAAAGCCGTGCTTTTTGCCCAGCGCCGTGAAGTACATACCCGCAATCGTGCCCGGCTCGGCGCTGCCCCAGCCGGAGGCCCGGATTGCCCCCTTGCGGATGGACAGCTTGCGGTTGGGCAGGATGCGGTCCGGGTCGACGCGCATCTGCATGCCCAGTCCCGTACACACCGGACATGCGCCGTAGGGGTTGTTGAACGAGAACATACGCGGGGTGAGTTCCTCGATGGAAATGCCGCAGTCCTCGCAGGCATAGTTCTGCGAAAAGGTGATCGGCTCGCCGCCGACCACATCCGCAATCACCAGACCGCCCGACAGCGCCGCCGCGGTCTCGACCGAGTCGGTCAGACGGCTGCGCACATCCGCGCGAATCGAAATACGGTCGACAACAATCTCGATGTTGTGTTTTTTGGTCTTTTGCAGTTTAATCTCCTCGGACAGATCGCGCATTTCGCCGTCCACCCGCACGCGGACATAGCCTTGCCGTCTGGCGTCCTCGAACACCTTGACATGCTCGCCTTTTTTGCCGCGGATGACCGGCGCGAGAATCTGTACGCGCGTTCTTTCCTCAAGCGTCATCAGCCGGTCGATGATTTGGTCAATGGTCTGCTGATGAATTTCCTTGCCGCACTTCGGACAATGCGGCGTGCCGATACGCGCCCAAAGCAAACGCATGTAGTCGTAAATCTCCGTGACCGTGCCGACCGTTGAACGCGGGTTCTGCGAAGTGGTTTTCTGGTCAATCGAAATGGCGGGCGACAAACCGTCGATGTAGTCCACGTCCGGCTTGTCCATCTGCCCCAAAAACTGCCGCGCGTAGCTGGACAGCGACTCGACATAGCGGCGCTGGCCCTCGGCGTAAATGGTGTCGAACGCCAGCGACGACTTGCCCGAACCGGACAGACCGGTCAGCACGACCAGCTTGTCGCGCGGAATCTTGATATCGATGTTTTTCAGGTTGTGCTCACGCGCACCCTTGACATGAATATATTCGTGCATAGCTTTTTCTGCTTCATCCTCACTTTTGTTTCGGGTTTCTCTATCCTGAATAGCATGCGCATATTAAATTTCTATCATACTGCCCGCGGACAGGAACGCGATGCGCGCACCGAGCGTTTCCTGCAGCACGTCATAGGCGTGCGGGCCGGTGCAGTGACAGGTATAGTAGCGGCTGTTTGTGTCCGCAAGGCGTTCTGCAACCGCACGGATATTCTCGTCCGGCTCACTTTTGCCGGTTGACGGGCTGAACAGGTGCATCCCGCCGATAACAGCATCCGGGTCACGGCCGATCAGCTCCTTTGCCCGCGTGCAGATATTGATAACGCCTCGATGCGCGCAACCGGTAAACAGCACTGCCTTATCCCTTTCACGCACGATAAGACTTTGCTCATGCAGGAAACGGTCGGGAACATACTGTCCGTTTTCCCGCTCGTACAGCGTGCGGTTGCCCGCAGGCACGCAATCCGCGCCTGTAATGTCGGAAAACAGGGGCAGCGTTTCATCTATCTGCGTCACACCACTGATGCGCCGCAGACGCGGATTCGCCGCCAGTGCCGTGTCCAGACCGATGTCCTTGATACCCTCCGGCTTGTGGGAAAAGTGCGGCTCGAACGCCTTTTCGTGCACATAAACCGGCGCATGGTCGTTGATTGCCAGAAACGCTGTCAGTCCGCCGCCATGGTCGTAATGCCCATGCGAGACAAAGGCCATGTCCACTGCGGACAGGTCGATGCCGAGCGTCTCAGCGTTTTTCAAAAACAAATCGGTCTGCCCCATATCAAACAACAGCTTGCGGCCGTTTGTTTCGATAGAAAAACTCAGCCCGTGCTCACAGGCGAAATCCGGCGCGCACGCGGTATCCTCCATGAGTGTGAAAATCCTCATTTTCCTTCCTCCAGCGCCCGAATCTGATCACGCAGCTGCGCGGCAATCTCGAATTCCAGCATCTTGGCCGCTTCCTTCATCTGCTTTGTCAAGCGGGCAATCTCCTGCTGCCGCTCGCCCTTGGTGCGCAGCTTCTTTTTGCTACTCGTCGGCACGTTGGACGTAATTTCGATAACGTCCTGCACCTTCTTTTTGACCGATTTTGGCGTGATGCCGTGTTTTTTGTTGAACGCGTCCTGCAAGGCGCGGCGGCGCTCGGTCTCGTCCATCGCGCGGCGCATCGAAGGCGTGATGCTGTCCGCATACAGCACGACCATACCGTGCTCATTACGCGCGGCGCGGCCGATGGTCTGGATGAGCGAGGTCTCGGAACGCAAGAAACCTTCTTTATCCGCGTCGAGGATGGCGACCAGCGACACCTCCGGGATATCCAGACCCTCACGCAGCAAGTTAATGCCGACCAGCACGTCGAACACGCCCAGCCGCAAATCGCGCACCAGCTCCTGCCGTTCGATGGTCTTGACGTCATGGTGCATGTAACGCACCTTAATGCCCGCGGTTTCCAGATAGCCGGTCAAATCCTCCGCCATCTTTTTGGTCAGCGTTGTCACCAGCACGCGCTCGCCCTTGGCGGTGCGCGTGTTGATTTCGCCAATCAGGTCGTCAATCTGTCCTTCGACCGGGCGCACGACCACTTCCGGGTCGAGCAGGCCGGTCGGGCGGATGACCTGTTCCACCACCTGTCCCGAGCGCGACAACTCATATTCGCCGGGCGTCGCGGAGACGTAAACAATCTGGTTTAAGCGCTCGTTGAACTCGTCGAAGTTCAAGGGGCGGTTGTCATAAGCCGAAGGCAGGCGGAACCCGTTCTCGACCAGACTCTCCTTGCGGGCGCGGTCGCCATGGTACATGGCGCGCACCTGCGGCAGCGTGACGTGGCTCTCGTCCACGATCAGCAGAAAATCCTCCGGAAAGTAGTCAATCAAAGTAAACGGGGCGCTGCCCGGCTCTCGGCGCGACAGCACGCGCGAATAGTTCTCAATGCCGCTGCAAAAGCCGATTTCCTGCAACATTTCGATATCGTACCGCGTGCGCTGCCCGATGCGCTGCGCCTCAATCAGCTTGCCGTTCTCCTCAAAATATTGGATGCGCTGCTCCAGCTCTTCCTCCAAATCTTTGATGGCGGCCTGCAATTTATCCTTGGGCGTGACATAGTGGCTGGCGGGGAAAATGGCCGTGTGGCCGAGTTCTCCCAGCACCACGCCGGTGAGCGGATTGATGCGGCTGATACGGTCAACCTCATCCCCGAAAAACTCGATGCGCACCACGTCCTCATCCGAATATACCGGCCAAATCTCTACCGTATCGCCGCGCACGCGGAAGCGGTTGCGCTCGAAGGCGATGTCGTTGCGCTCATACTGAATGTCAATGAGCCGGTGAATCAGTGTTTCGCGGCTGATTTCCATACCGGGACGCAGCGAAATAACCATCTTCTTATAATCTATCGGATCGCCCAGCGAATAAATACACGACACAGACGAGACGATAATCACGTCCCGCCGCTCGGAGAGCGCCGAGGTCGCAGAGTGGCGCAGGCGGTCGATTTCATCGTTGATGGCCGAATCCTTTTCGATATAAGTGTCGGTTGAGGCAATATATGCCTCGGGCTGATAATAGTCATAATAAGAGACAAAATACTCAACCGCGTTATCCGGAAAAAACTCCCGCAGCTCGGTACACAGCTGCGCGGCGAGCGTTTTGTTATGCGCAAGCACCAGCGTCGGCCGCTGGGTCTGCTCGATGATGTTGGCCATGGTGAAGGTTTTGCCCGAACCGGTCACACCCATCAGAGTCTGCTCGGTCAGGCCATTATTGATACCCTCTACCAGTTTTGCGACCGCTTCCGGCTGATCGCCCGCCATTTTATACGGACTTACAATGTGAAAATCCGGCATATCCTACCTCCTCTGTCCCATCTGACCGGCGCGCAGCCTGCAAATGGATATGTATTTTCCGCGGGCGACCACGCAGTGATCAACCAGCTGCAATCCTAGTCCCGACAGGGTCTGCTCCAGCCGCCGCGTGGCAAGCATATCCGCTTCGGACGGTGTCGCCGTCCCGTTCGGGTGATTGTGTGCAACCGCAACGCCTGCCGCATGACAAATTAGCGCGCCGCTTGCGATTTTGTAAGCGTCCACCGGCACATGTGCGTGCCCGCCGCGAGCAATTTCTTCGCACTTGATGACGCGCCCCGTCCCGTCCAGATAGGCGGCGAGCAGCACCTCATCCTGTTCTCCCGCAAACTGCGGCATGAAATACTCTCCGATTTTTTCATAGCTGTTGAGCTTATCACTGTGCCGCTCGCTCTTGGCCACGTCCTGCTGATATCGCGCGCACAGTGCAAACGACAGCTTGAGCAGGTCGGCCGAGCGGGGCCCGATGCCCTGTACCTCGCAAAGCTGCTCGACCGGCGCTTCCAGCACCGCGTGCAGCGAACCGAAACGTTCCAGCAGCCGGTGCGCGGTCGGGTTGGTATCCACACGCGGAATAGCGAAAAACAGCAGAAGCTCGAGCACTTCATGGTCGCTGAACACAGCCAGCCCGAAGCGGCGGAACTTTTCCAGCACGCGCTCCCGATGGTTTTGATGCAGTTTACCCGCCATGCGCCCGACCTCCTTTGCTTTTTACAGATGAATGCGCTGCTCCGCCTGCCGCAGCGCGCGGGCGACCAGCGGACTGTCCTTAATTTCGGGGAACGGGACGGTCGGCTGCGGTTCGCCCTCATGCGGACGCAGGCTTTTGCCCATCCACAGCACATCCCGCCACTGGCCGAACTTGTACATACTCTCCTGATATGCGCCCGAGATGATAAAGCCCATCGCCTTATGGAACTTCATCGAGCGCTCGTTGGGCGAAGTAATGCCAACATAGATGTTATAGTATCCCTGCATGGCAAGCAGCTCAAACAGCGCCGCGTAAATCGCGCCCGCAATGCCGTGGCGATGCCACTCCTGCGCGACATAAATCGACGTCTCGACCGACCACTGATACGCCGCGCGGGTGCGGTGAGGCGAAGCATAACCGTAGCCGACCACTTCCCCATCCACCGTGCACACGAGCCACGGCAGACGCTGGCCATAAGTGCGCATGCGCCCGAGAAATTCCTCCAGCGACGGCGGCGCGTACTCGCTCGACACCGTGGTTTGAATTACATACGGCGCATACAGCGCCAGCATATCGGCCGCATCCTGTTCGGTTGCGACGCGCAAAACGACTTCCGGCATAGTATTTCTCTCCCGTTGCGATAGTTTCCGTCTTTTCATTATACCGCGCGCGCCCTTGTTGTTCAACCGATTTTTACCGTCCTCGCCGCCAAAAATCGTACATGCGTTCGTCTGTTCTTTGTGCGCTTTTCCGTCAAAAACAAACAAACACAAACCGCTTGGACACCCGCATCCTTGTCCGCTCAGCCGATTGCTTTTTCTTGCTTTTTGGGGTATACTACTTTAAGCGATTTTGTCAACAGAGGAGGCTTGCGCATTATGGTCCGTCACGGTTTTATCCATTCCAAAGAGGATATCAAATTTCTCATTCTGTTTTCTATGGATTTGCTGCCCTTTCCGGTCAATTTCAGCACGGTTGTGGACCTGACGACCTGGTGCGATGAAGGCTTCGGTTACTTTGAGCTGAGCGAAGCCTTTTATGAGATGGTGCCGACCGGCCACATCGAAGAGGTCCCCGGCGACGGGGAACCCGCCTACCGCATTACTGACAAAGGCCGCGAAGCCATCCGCGTGTTTGAAAAGCAGCTTCCCTATCCGGTGCGCGAAGCCGCACAGCGCTCCGCGCTGCGTGTCGTGCGCCAAATCCGCCGGGACGCTGCGATTCATACGACGGTGACCGAGCGCGCCGCAAACGACCTGACCATTCGCATGGAAATGGAGCAGGTGTTCGCTATCGAGATGGATGTGGTCAGCCGCGGACAGGCCGCGATGCTTGAGCGCACCTTCAAAACCAACGCGGAGGCGATCTACCAGACCCTTCTGGGCGCCATGACCGCAGACTACGAAACCGAGAAAGAAGACGAAACCCCTTGAACTACATTCGGCAACTGGGCGTCCTGATCGCCTGCTGCGTCGCAGGCGACGCGCTATCCATCCTCCTGCACGGCGCGCTGCCCGGCAATGTGCTCGGACTGACACTGCTGCTTCTGCTATTGATTTTCGGCCCGGTCCGTATGGACCATGTCGAGCATTCCGCAGATTTTCTGCTGCAAAACATGGCGTTTTTCTTCCTGCCCGCCTGCTTGGGCGTGCTGGAGATTTTCGCGCAGATCAAGAACGAAATTCTGGCTATGCTTGCGGTATGCGTGCTGACCACGCTTTGCACCGCCGCGGCCACTGCGCTCACCGTGCACATCGTGTTCCGTTTACAGCACCGTGAGAGTGAGGAGGCGTTTGACCATGACTAACCTGCTTTCCTCCTCCACCTTCTGGATGGCATTATCCATCGCCTGCTATGCACTGGGCGTTAAAATCCAGCAGAAAACCGGCTCTCCGCTGTGCAATCCGCTGCTGATCTCCGCCATACTGGTGGGGATGCTGCTGGTGGTGACCGGCACCTCCTATCAAACATACGAAAGCGCCGGTCAGCTGATTTCCTTTTTCCTGACCCCGGCGACTGTAGCGCTCGCCGTGCCGATTTACCGCAAGCTGGATGTGCTGAAAGAGAATCTAATTCCCATTCTCGCCGGTGCCTTGGTCGGTTCGCTGACATCCATCCTGAGTGTGCTGTTATTCTCCCGGCTGTTCGGCTTGTCCGACGCCACAACCCGTTCGCTGGTTCCCAAATCGGTCACCACGCCGATTGGCGTTGCACTTTCCGAGATGCTGGGCGGTCTGTCATCAATCACTGCGATTGCCGTGGTATTCACCGGCATCGTGGGCGCCATCCTGCTGCCGACTTTCCTCAAGTGCATCGGCGTGCGCAACGCCGTGCAGATGGGCCTGTCCATCGGCACCGCTGCCCACGCGGTCGGCACCTCGCGTGCCATTGAACTGGGCGAAACCGAAGGCGCGATGAGCGGCCTTGCCATTGGTGTGGCCGGTCTGCTGACTGCATTACTCGTGTCAGTCGGTTCGCTATTTTTCTAACGATATGAAAAGCGGTCTGCACCGGCAGGCCGCTTTTTTCTGCAAAAAAGAAGGAACCGGAATTTCCGGTTCCTTCCTGACAGCTTCTCTTAGCCGAAGTAACGCTGCAGCAGGCCCTCGAAAGCCTTGCCGTGACGAGCCTCGTCGCGAGCCATCTCATGTACAGTGTCATGGATTGCATCCAGGTTGAGCGCCTTAGCACGCTTTGCCAGGTCGAACTTGCCAGCGGTAGCGCCGTTCTCAGCGTCAACACGCATCTCGAGGTTCTTCTTGGTGGAGTCGGTTACGACTTCGCCCAGCAGTTCCGCAAACTTGGAAGCATGCTCCGCTTCCTCGTAAGCAGCCTTCTCCCAGTACAGGCCGATTTCCGGATAACCCTCGCGGTGTGCAACGCGAGCCATTGCCAGATACATGCCAACCTCAGTGCACTCGCCCTCGAAGTTCGCACGCAGATCCTTCATGATGTCTTCCGGAGCGCCCTGTGCTACGCCGACAACGTGCTCAGCCGCCCAGGTCTTCTCGCCGGACTGCTCCTTGAACTTCTCAGCCGGAGCGTGGCAAACCGGGCACTCAGCCGGAGCCGCTTCGCCTTCGTAAACATAACCACATACGGAACAAACAAACTTCTTCATGATTTTTTCCTCCTAATATCCTTTTTGAATGATTTTATTTTGGGGACGGAAGAAAACGATCCATCGTAATGGAACAAAGTTGCTCCCGCAGAGACCGGTTGATCTCAGAGAACACGCGATGAAAATCGCATTCCTTCCGGTTGCCTACACGAGTACACTGAAATTCATTGGCCAGGCAGTGGTTGATTGCAATCGGCCCGTCAATGCATTCAATGATCTCACCAAGAGAGATTTCAGAAGGCAGCCGATTGAGTTCGTACCCGCCTGCCACGCCCTTGTAGGACTTGGTGATACCGGACTGGGTCAGCTTGCGCAAAATCTTGAGTGCGAAGCGCAGCGTTACACCTGCCGACTCTGCCACATCTTTTGCACACTGCTTGCCCCCTGCCAGCGCCAGGCAATAGGTCACGCGGATTGCATAATCCGCTTCATGTGTGATTCTCAAGTCGTTCCTTCCTTTCTCTAATTGGAACATCATCAGTATAGTATTGTTCCGCGAAATTGTCAATAGTATTTTATGAAATTTAATAGATTTTTTTATTTGATATAAATTATCAATAATGCAGTCCTTTTATTTCCTGCCTCGATGGACACAACTCTGTCCGGCAGCGCCAGTATATCATATATTCGAGTAAATGTCTATGAATTTTCCGGCTATATACCACTTTCACGCGTGTATAAACCGTTAAAATTTTTTCCAATCGGATAAAGCAAATGATTCCATCTACTTTTTTTCGGAACGCTCTCTGCCACGCCATACCAATATATAAAAGCAGGCCGCATGCTGCGGCCTGCTTTTATTAACGCTATTGGATTGACAAAATAACACAGAGCCTACGCTCAGTCCAGCTGTGCCAGCGCCTGATCGATGTCGGCGATGATATCCTCGACGTTCTCCAGACCGACCGACAGGCGCACCAGACCCGGCTCGATGCCCGCGGCAACCAGCTGCTCATCGGTCAGCTGGCGATGGGTTTCGGATGCCGGATGCAGCACACAGGTGCGGATATCCGCAACATGCACCTCGTTGCAGGCCAGCTTTACGCTGTCCATGAACTTCATCGCAGGGGTGCGGCCACCCTTGATATCGATGCTCATGACGCCCGAAGTACCCAGCGGCAGATACTTCTGCGCACGCTCGTAATGCTCGTTGCCCGGCAGAGCGGGATAACGAACAGAGAGGATCTTATCCGACTTTTCCAAATGCTTTGCAACCGTCAGTGCGTTCTCGCAGTACTGCTTCATGCGCACGGGCAAGGTTTCCAGACCAAGATTGAGCAGAAATGCAGAGTGCGCCGCCGGATAGCAGCCGAAATCACGCATGAGCTGCATACGCGCCTTGATAATGTAAGCAATGTTGCCGAAGTCGCGGGTATAAACGACGCCGTGATAGCTTTCGTCCGGCTCGGTAAAATCCGGGAACTTGCCCGAAGCGGCCCAGTCAAACTTGCCGCTGTCCACAATCACGCCGCCGCCCTGTACGGCATGGCCGTCCATGTACTTGGTGGTTGAGTGGATAACGATATCCGCGCCCCACTCGAACGGGCGGCACAGGATCGGGGTGGCAAACGTATTATCCACAATCAGCGGCACACCGTTTTTGTGCGCAATGTTCGCCCACTTTTCAATGTCGAACACAGTCAGCGCCGGATTTGCCAGTGTTTCACCGAACACCGCCTTGGTGTTATCCTTAAACAGCTTCTGAATCTCCTCCTCGGAGGCTTCCGCATCCGCCCAGATGCACTCAATGCCGAGTTTCTTGAGCGTTACGCCAAACAGGTTAATCGTGCCGCCGTAGATGGTGGAAACAGCGATGAAGCTGTCGCCCGCCGAGCACAGATTGAGAATGGACAGCAGGCTGGCCGCCTGACCGGACGAGGTCAGCATCGCAGCTGCGCCGCCTTCCAGCGCGGCGATTTTCTTCTCAACCGCGTCGCAGGTCGGATTGGCAAAGCGCGAATACATATACTCGGTCGGCATATCGAACAGGCCCGCAATGTGTGCGGTCGAATCGAAGCGATAGGTGGTGGACTGGACGATGGGCATCACGCCCGGACCGCCGTTTTCGGGCTTGTAGCCCTCATGCAGGCATTTGGTTTCAATTTTCATCTATAAAACTCCTTTGCAAGGATTTTTGACACAAGAGTATTGTATCACGCTGGGAAAAGTCGGTCAAGCATGCACATCCTTCGCTCGACTTTGCGCGCGCCGTTTGCTATAATAAGGACACATTTAATTTGATGGAGGAATACGGTTATGACCGATGAAAAAATTGCGCGCATCAATGCGCTTGCCAAAAAAGCCAAGAACGAGGGACTGACCAACGAGGAAAAAGCCGAGCAGCAGACGCTGCGCGCGGAATATGTTGCGGGCTTTCGCCAGAGCCTGAAATCCCAGCTGGACAACACCGTGGTAATCAACCCGGACGGCACATCCTATAAGCTGCATCAGAAAGAGGAAAACCGTGATTGATCTGCCCGCACACGCTGCACGCGCCATCACGCTGCTGGAGGACGCGGGATATGAAACATGGGCAGTCGGCGGCTGCGTGCGCGACAGTCTGCGCGGCGCTGCGCCGCACGACTGGGATTTGTGCACAGCAGCCAAGCCTGCCGAGATGCAGGCGGTTTTCGCGGGAGAACGGGTGCTCGAAACCGGCCTCAAGCACGGCACGCTGACCGTACTGACCGACAGCGGCCCGCTGGAAATCACTTCCTTCCGCGCGGACGGCGGCTATTCGGACGGACGGCATCCGGACGGAGTGCGCTTTGTGCCCGACGTGACGGCCGACCTTGCGCGGCGGGATTTCACCGTCGGCGCGATGGCGTGGCATCCGCAGCGCGGCCTGTGCGACCCATTTCGCGGGCTGGATGATTTGCAGGATGGCATACTGCGCGCCGTGGGCGACCCGGACGCCCGCTTTCAGGAGGACGCGCTGCGCATTTTGCGCGGCGTACGTTTTGCGTCGCAGCTGGGCTTTACGGTCGAAACCGAAACCGCTGCCGCGATGCGGGGGCAGGTCGGGCGATTGTCCTGCATCGCGGCCGAACGCATCCGCGAAGAGCTGACCGGCATGCTGTGCGGCCGGTTTGCGATACGCGCGCTGCGGGACTTTTCCGACATTTTAACGGCAGTGCTGCCCGAGCTTGCCCCGATGGTGGGCTGCGCGCAGCAAAACCCTTACCATCTATATGACGTTTGGGAGCACAGTGCCCGCGCGGTCGGGCAGGCGCCCGCCGAATCCTGTTTGCGTTGGGCAATGCTGCTGCACGACTGCGGCAAGCCCGCCTGCAAAACCGTGGATGAAAACGGCGTCGGCCATTTTTACGGCCACCCCAAGGTGAGCCGCGATATCGCGGCATCGCTTTTGCGCCGTCTGCGCTTTTCCGGCGAACAGACGACACGCATCCTACTGCTGGTCGAGCAGCATGACCGCCCGCTGGGCGGCAGCGACAAGCTGGTGCGCCGCCGTCTGGTGCAAATCGGGGAGGGCCGCTTCCGCGACCTGCTGGCAATCAAAAAGGGCGATGCGGTCGGACAGGGGACGCACCCGGAAAACGTGGCGGAACTATGGGAAACCGAACGGCGGCTGAACGAAGTGCTCGCGCAGGACGCCTGCCTGTCGCTGCGGCAGCTCGCGGTGAACGGAAACGATATGACCGCACTGGGCCTGCACGGCCCTGCGGTCGGAGAAATGCTGCACAGACTGCTCGACGCCGTTGTGGACGGCACGCTGGACAACACGCAGCAGGCGCTGTTGGCCTTTGCCCGCGCCCGAATGGAGGAACAAAATGACCAATAAAGAACTGTTTATCGAAACCTATCAAAAAAATATCCATCGGCCGGGCGCGGATAAGCTGCTCGCATGGATGGAGACGACCGACTTTTTCACCGCGCCTGCGTCCACCCGCTTTCACGCGGCCTATGAGGGCGGTCTGCTTGACCACTCGCTGAACGTCTATAATGTGCTGATTTCCAAGCATTACAACCCGGAAACCGACAACTTGGAGAGTTTCACGCTTGTCTCGCTGCTGCACGACCTGTGCAAGGCAGGCTTTTACAAGACCGAGCTGCGCAACCGCAAAAACGACCACGGCGAATGGGAAAAGGTGCCGGTCTATGCCGTAGACGACCAGTTCCCTTACGGCCACGGCGAAAAATCAGTCTACCTCATCGAGCGTTTTCTGCGTCTGAAAACCGAGGAGGCCATGGCGGTGCGCTGGCACATGGGTGGGTTTGACGATTCGGTGCGCGGCGGCAGCTTTGCACTGGCGCATGCGTATGAGAAATACCCGCTTGCGGTCAAGCTGCATCTGTCCGACCTGGAAGCGACCTATCTGCACGAGAACAGGAGTGAATGAGCATGAAAGCTAAGGAATTTACCCTGCGCACCGACCGCGAGGGCATGTATAACGTGACCGCCAGCCTGCGGGAAGTCATTCGGGACAGCGGCGTACAGAGCGGCCTTGCGGTTGTCTACTGTCCGCACACGACGGCCGGCATCACCATCAACGAAAACGCCGACCCGGACGTGCAGCACGACCTGCTGCTCGGCTGGGCCGCGGCATTCCCCGACCGGCCGCAGTTTCTCCACGCCGAGGGCAACTCGGCCGCACACCTCAAAGCAAGCTGCGTCGGCGCCAGCCAGACCGTACTGATTGAAGACGGCCGTCCGCTGCTCGGCACATGGCAGGGCGTCTACTTCTGCGAATTTGACGGCCCGCGCACCCGCCGGTATTGCATCAAGGTGCTGGAAGACAGCAGGGAATAATTGTTTTATTTTGGTTATGTTTTTGTGATATTTAGTTGCATATACGGTGTACTTTTGGTACAATGAATTCATCCAAACAGCAAAAGGAGTCAACGCATATGGAAGCATTGGAATGTATCAAAACGCGCCGCAGCATCCGCAAATTCACCGAACAGCCGGTTGAGCGAGCGCTGATAGAGCAAATCGTCGCAGCGGCGGCATATGCGCCGAGCTGGAAGAACACACAAATCGCACGCTATACCGTGGTCACAGATTGCGAGAAAAAGCAGCAGCTGGCAGACGAATGCATGATGGATTTTGCATTCAATCAGAAAACGACATTGCACGCCCCGGCGCTGGTTGTTCTTACCACGATAACCGGTCGTTCGGGTTATGAGCGAGACGGCTCGTTCTCCACCTCGCAGGGCACACACTGGCAATCGTTTGACGCGGGCGTTGCCGCGCAAACCTTCTGTCTGGCGGCCCATGCGCTGGGACTCGGTACGGTTATCATGGGTATTTTTGACGAAAACAAGGTGCGCAGCGTGCTAACACTGCCCGAGGAGCAGTCCGTCGCCGCACTGATTGCTATTGGCCATCCGGCAGAGCAGCCGGTCTGCCCCAAGCGCAAGGATGTGGAAACCCTGCTGCACTTTGTATGATTGGCCGAACGGAAAGTGCCCTCTCCATGCCATAGGATGGGACCGCTATACGGCGCTTTTTGTTGTGGAAACAGGAGGTTTTACTATGCTTATCCGGTCGATTGAGTCCGGCGACCGCGATTACTTTATCCGCAGCGTGCAGGCGTTTTACCACTCGCCCGCCGTCTGCCATGAGATTCCCGTGCAAAATGCGGAGCGCACCTTCGAGCTGCTGCTGCACGGCAGCCCGTATGCCGACTGCCTGATTGCGGAGGAGGACGGCCGTCCGGTGGCCTACTGCCTGCTGGCGCTGACGTGGTCGAACGAGGCGGGCGGATTGTGTGTCTGGCTGGAAGAGCTGATGGTGGACGAAACGCTGCGCGGCAAGGGTGTGGGCAGCAAAATGATTGCCGCGGTGCATGAAAAATACAACACCGCCGCCCGCTATCGGCTGGAAGTGACCGAGGACAATCCACGCGCCGCGGCGCTCTACCGCATGCTGGGCTTTGAGGAACTGCCCTACCGGCAGATGGTGCTGGACACCCCGGTTGCACTGTAACACAAGTGAAAAAAGACCTGCCGAGGCAGGTCTTTTTTGTTTGCGTGTTTTCTGATATGATAGAAGCAGAATCGAGGTGGTTTGATGGCGTCGGAAAACAAGATGGGCACCATGCCCGAAGGGCGACTGATTATAACAATGTCCTTCCCCATTATGCTGTCCATGCTGGTGCAGGCCCTCTATAACATTGTGGACAGTGCTTTTGTCGCGCGTATCAGCGAGGACGCGCTGACCGCTGTCTCACTCGCCTTTCCGGTGCAGCTTTTGATGATTGCGGTGGCGACCGGCACGGGCGTGGGCGTCAACGCACTGCTGTCACGGCGGCTGGGGCAGAAAAAGCAAGAGGAGGCTAACGCGGTCGCCGTCAACGGCGTATTCCTGTCCGTGTGCTTCTGGCTGGTGTTTGCCGTGCTCGGTCTGCTGTTCGGACGTGGTTTTATCGCGCTGTTCACTGATGTACCCGCTGTCATCGACATGGGCACTAGCTATGTGACCGTGGTCACGGTTGCCTCTTGCGGTGTGTTCCTGCTGTTCGTGGCCGAGCGGCTGATGCAGGCGACCGGCAACACGGTTTACCATATGGTCACACAGCTCATCGGCGCAGTGCTCAACTGCATTCTCGACCCGATTATGATTTTCGGCCTGTTTGGCTTTCCCACCCTCGGTACGACAGGCGCGGCGCTTGCCACCGTTCTGTCCCAAATCATTGCAATGAGCATCGGTTTTTTCATCAACGTACGCTTCAACCACGACGTCCGACTGCACCTGCGCGGTTTCCGGCCGGATGGCGGCATCCTTGGTGAAATCGTGCGTATCGGCTTACCCGCAGCGGTGCAGCAGTCGCTGCTGAGCATTCTGACCGTCGGCCTCAACCGCATTCTGATGCCGTTTTCCCAGACCGCCGTCAGCTTTTACGGCGTGTATTACAAGCTGCAAAACTTTCTGTTCATGCCGGTTTACGGCCTGAACAATGCGCTCATTCCGATGATTGGCTACAATTTCGGCGCGAAAAACCGCCGCCGCATCGAGCGCATCACACGCTATGCGCTGTATCTCGCCATCGGCATTATGGCGGCAGGTACCGTGCTGTTTGAACTGATACCCGTGCCGCTGCTGCGCCTGTTCGATGCATCGGACGCCATGCTTTCCATCGGCGTGCCCGCCATCCACATCATTTCCCTTTCGTTTTGTTTTGCTGGCGCGTCGGTCATTCTTTCGGGCTGCATGCAGGGACTGGGACGCGGCAATGAATCGCTCTGGGTCGCGCTTACACGCCAGTTCATTGTTATCCTTCCCACAGCGGTGCTGCTCTCCCGACTGAGCCTGACCGCCGTGTGGTTTGCGTTTCCGCTTGCCGAAGCCGTCGGCCTTGCCGCCGCGATTGCGCTGCATCGGCGTGTCACCCGGCGGCTGCTCCAACCCCTCGAGTAAAATGTCACAATAATGTAACAAATTAGTGCTTGTTTTTGTGCAGCGTGCGACATATAATAGAGACAGAAAATAACGAAAGGGGTGAGTCCATTGGACAGCGAGATTCAGCAGCTCGTGGGGCATATTCTGGAGCATCCACGCTTTCAGCAGCTGCGCTTGTTTCAGCATCACGGCGCCGAAAATTCGGTATACGACCACTCGGTTGCCGTAGCGGAGGCGGCCTATGCCATCGCCCGTCGGATGCGTCTGTCCGAGGACGAAACCGCTTCTGTCGTCCGTGCAGCGTTGCTGCATGACTTTTTCGGCTATGACTGGCGCGGTGATTTATTCCGCCGCTATCTGCACCGGTATTCCGGTATCCAGCGCATCATGCGCATGCACGCCTTTGTGCATGGACATATCGCGGCAGAGCGCGCCAGATGCATGTTCGGCCTTTCAAACGAAGAGTGCGATGCCATCGCACGGCACATGTTTCCTCTTGCAGCCATGCCGCGCACGCGCATCGCATGGATTGTCACACTTGCCGACAAAGTCGTCGCTTCCAGAGAAATGGCTGCCGCTATCGGCGGCTATCTGTCCCCCGCACGCCGCAAAGCGTTGCCCGAATCATAAAAAATCACCGCCGTTTGGATGCGTCTGTCCGAAACGGCGGTTTTTTGTGCTTATAGGTCTTGTATGTTCATCTTGTCGAGCTGCTTTTTGCGTTTTTGGCTGCGGCGGCAGACAAAATAAACTGCCAGCAGCACCAGTGTAAAAATGTTGCACTGCACAAACGCTAAGAAGGTGTCACAAATGAGCGAGGCTGTCACCGGCACACCCTTGCCATATACCTCATAATATCCGGCAATGGCAGAAGCGATTGCAAAAATGGAATAGGCCACTTCCAGCGCAGGAAGCACCAATCCCGGCCACCATGCCTTGCGGCGTGACAAAAACACTTGCAGGACAATGACGGCTGCAAGCAGCAACACCATCATCAAAATACGAAACGGCACAAACATCATCTTCCCTCCTTTCTTGGCTTACAGGTCTTGAATGTTCATCTTATCCAGCTGCTTTTTGTGTTTTTGGCTGCGGCGGCACAGAAAATAAACTGCCAGCAGCACAGCGGTCGGCAGCAGGCAGAGCGCAGACCCCAGCACCGCCAGCAACACCTGTCCCGCGTTTTCCGCCTGTGACAGCGCGTTGAGCAATATATTCGGCAGCACGAGCAGCACGCCCGGCAGCGTGCACGCAGGCATCACCAGCCCCGACCACCACGCCTTGCGCCGCGACAACCATGCCTGCAGCGCGATAAGCCCCACCAGAATCGCAAGCCACAGACACAGGTTGATTGCGGTCACTACAATTGACATCGTATCGAGTTTTGCCATACAAACGCACCTCTCTACCCATTCGCCGCGCCGTCCGCGCGGCGCTTTTTGTATTCGTGAATCAAAATCTTCGCGGTATCAAAATCCAGCTTGTCATTCACCGCCAGCCGCTTGATGAGTGCAACATACGGGTCCTCATCCTCCCGCTCGCCCAGTTCAATCTTCTGAATCAGCCGGTCGAGCCGCAGGCGCACGGTCGGGTAAGTCACGCCGTATTCGCCCGCAATCTGCTTGAGCGACCCGGACGCAAGGACAAACCGCTTGATAAACGCCACGTCCTCTTCCTCCAGCTGCGCCATCCAGCCGGGGATTACCTCAATCGCCATGCACCCACCTCCTTCTGGTATCCTCAGTATATACTT
>DYCA01000002.1:85693-114035 GCA_019418305.1 Clostridiales bacterium | reverse complement strand
CGGGATGCTGCGGCGCGTACCGAAGCCCAGTTCCATCAGGCGCAGCATCTTGGGTACGATTACGGCAGGCGACACCGCCGCCACCACCGCGCCCATAATCGCGGCATCCAGCAGCGAAATACCGAGCAGCCGCGGCGCAAGCATCACCATACCCACGATTTCAAAGCACGCGGGGACAAAGCACAGCAGCACTGCCGGACGGCCCACCTTTTTCAAATCCTCCAGATTGAGCGACAGACCCGCACGCGTCAGGATGATGATAAGCGCCAGCTGCCGCAGGTCGGCCGATATCCCCAGAATAGACGCATCGAGCAGGTCAAGCACATACGGCCCGAGCAGAATACCGGTCAGGAGCATGCCCAGCAGACTGGGCAGCCGCAGCCGCGTCACAATCCATCCCAAACTCATCCCCACCAGAAAAATCAGCGCAAGACTTGTAAGCATCGTATTTTCCTCCTTATTTCCCCTTTTGCAGGCACAAAAAAAGCTGATAACCCTGCAAAAGAACTTGCAGAAGTCATCAGCTAATCAGCGGTTTTGGCCTTGGCCACGGGAGAACTTCATTCCCTCGGATGGTATTATACCGCGCCGCCCGGCTACTGTCAAGCTGGATTCTGTTTCATCTGCACAATTTGTGAACAAAAAGAAAATTTGTGTTTTTATACTTGACTTTATCAAGTAACAGGCTTATACTTGACAAAGTCAAGAAAGGAGCACATACAACATGGTCAATACCCTGGCATACTATTCCACAGTGTTATCCCGCAGCTTTTCGGCCTATACCGCACATGTGCTCGAACAAATCGGGCTGAGTCAAGGGCTGCTGTACCCGCTGCTCTATGTTGGACGGCATCCGGGCTGCACACAGTCCGAACTGACCGGTGCACTCGGTCTGGACTGGGGCTACTGCCAGCGCAGCACACTGCGGCTGGTGGAGGATGGATTTTTCCTACGGGAAAAGCAAGGCCGGGCCTATCGCCTGACCCTCAGCGAAAAAGGCATGCAGGCGTTTGAAATCAGTCATCAGGTTTTTTTCGACTGGGACAATGATATGCTGCAGTCACTCAGTGAAGAAGAACGCGCGCAGCTGCTGACTCTGCTCGCCAAAGTCAAAGAAAAGGAAGCGAATATCAAGCTATGTACGAGACGATAAACAGCCCGGTAAACTACGGCGGGCTGACCCTAAAAAACCGCATTATTTTCGCCCCCACCTCGATGGGACTGCCCGAAGACGAACTAATCGCTCGCTATCGTGCCATCGCCGCGGGCGGCTGCGCGATGATCATTATCGGCGATGTGCCGGTGCTGGGGCACGGCTTCGGCCCGTCGCTCTACACCAAAAAGGGCTTTGCTCTCTATCAGCGCATTGCAGAAACCGTCCACGCCGAGGGCTGCCTGCTGTGCGCCCAGCTGCATCAGTCGGATTCCAACGTCAAAGCGATGCTCAAATACGTCCCGGGCGTGCTGACCAAGCGTATCAGCATGGCCGACCTGCGCCCGCTGCTGAACGAGCAGGTCGGGCCGTATATCACCAATCTGTCAACTCGTAAGATTCACGAAATCACTGAGGGCTTTGGCGAAGCCGCCGTGCTCGCACGCAAGGCGGGCTTCGACATGGTGCAGATTCACGGTGACCGCATGTGCGGCAGCTTCAGCTCGACCGTATACAACCACCGTACAGACGAATATGGCGGCAGTCCGGAAAATCGCGCGCGTTTCGCCATTGAGGCTGTCAAGGCGGTGCGTCGCCGCCTGCCCGATCTGCCGATCGACTACAAGCTGGCCGTGCGGCAGGAAAATCCGCACTATGGCAACGCTGGCGTATTGCAGGAGGAACTGCCTGTATTCGTCCCGCTGCTCGAGCAGGCAGGCGTGACCAGTTTTCATGTCACACTGGCAAACCACGGCGAACTGACCGACACCATTCCGCCCGCAAAGCATCCGTATTTCCACGAGGAAGGCTGCTTTCTGCCGTTCTGCGACGCAGTGCGCAAGCTGACAAAGCTCCCCATCTGTGGCGTCGGCGGACTGACACAGCCCGACTTCGTCGAGCAGCAGCTTGCCTCCGGCCGTATCGACTGTGCCGCAATGAGCCGCCAGCTGATTGCAGACCCGGACTGGCCGCGCAAGGTTTGCTCCGGCCACGCAAACGAAATTCGGCGCTGCGTGCGCTGCAATAAAAAGTGCCTCGGCGGTATGATGGCCCACCAAGGCGTACACTGCATCTATGAAAGGAAGGACAACGCATGACTTACGCAATTGTTTACAGCAGCAAGACCGGCAACACCCGACTGCTGGCCGAAACCCTGCGCGATACCCTGCCCGCCGGCGACTGCCTGTACTTCGGTACGCCGAGCGACGAAGCGCTGCACGCCGAACGCATCTATGTGGGCTTCTGGACGGACAAAGGCACCTGCGACGCGGATACCGCAGCATTTCTCTCGCGTGTGACTACGCAGCAGATTTTCCTGTTCGGTACGGCGGGCTTCGGCGGCGCACCGGCTTATTTTGACAAAATTCTGTCCGCTGCGCGGCAGAACCTGCCGGACAGTGTAACTGTGTGCGGCAGCTACATGTGTCAGGGCAAAATGCCCGCAGCCGTGCGCGCCCGCTATGAGACGATGGAGGACAGCCCCCGCCGTCAGATGATGCTGGATAACTTTGACGCTGCGTTGTCCCATCCGGACGAAGCTGACCTGTCCCATCTGCGGGACGCAGTGCTCGTCTGATACGCCCGGTACATTATCCCCATAAGAAAAAAGCCGATATGCAGATAATCTGCACATCGGCTTTTCTTTTTATATGCTATTATGCCAGCCATTGCAGGTTTTTGTCCCCTGCCAGACTGCTCAGGCCGTAGACGAACAGGATTTCATCGGCCGGATGCTCCTTCAGCCAGTCGGAAATTGTCTGTCGTTTGAAATACCGCAGATCGATTAGGTCGATTGTCCTGTATTCCTCTGCAAGAAAGGGGGCCAGCGCGTGGGCATAGGAATCCTTTACAACCAGCAGCCGTTTATCCGTATCCGCGTTGGTCTCGATATGGATGCGTGCATGGTTGCCGCTCAGAAACACCGGGTACTTGTCCGCCTCACTGAGATACTCCCGGAACAGCATCCCCTCCTGCACAACCGGTTCCTGCCTGTTGCCGTCATACACCCTGGTTATTGCCCGCAGATCGGGATTCGTCCACAGCTCAATCTCATCCGGCGGGGTCAGCCATAAACCGCTTTTAGAATAGGAGGTGCCGTAAAAATCCGGCACCCGTTCTACGGAAAAGGCATCGCGCATCACGGATGACTCTCTTTTTTCCCGCATCAATAACCGATAGGCACGATAGGCCCCCTCGGTCGTCCAATGATGATCGGTACGGTAATAGAGTGTTTGCGCATCCTCAGCGCCGCAAAAATCCCCCATCACATCCAGCCAGTGCAGGCTGTCGCCCGCAATCCGCCGCGCTTGCTCCAGCATGTCCGCATCCGGGTACACCAGATGCAATGCGGGCAGTTTATCCTCCACCACCGCGCCCGATGTGGGAACGGCCATCAGGTAAACCGGTACGGACTGCGCCCGTGCAAATGCGGTAATTGCCTGCATATTATTTTGCAATATCTGTCTGTCATCCGGAAGTGGGGCGGGAAACAACCAGCCGTCCGCTCCGCTGACGATGCTGCGCACTGCGCCCCGTCCTTCCACCTGCTCCAGATAGGCATTTGCACCGACCCATTCATCCCGTCCCAGGAAATGATCGGACAGATATTTTTCTACGTCCTGAAACACACTGCCGTCCGCAATGCCCTCTGCACTGACAGTGGGCGGCTGCGCCAGCACACGTTTTTCATTTTCCGAAAAAGATCGGTGCGGCAGCAGCCAGAATGCTGCCTGCGTACCAATCAAAACCCCGGCAAACAGCAGCGCCACTGCACGGGGATGCCGAAATTGCATGCGTTTTGTCTCCTTTTAGAATCGAAAATACAAAAACGGGTTATAGCTCTGCGCCACCAGAGCCGCGCAGCTTGCGGCAAGCAGTAACAAACACCAAACCGGTGCACCCCAGCGCGCCCAACGGTCCTCTTCATGGCGCTGCACCACTCGAGCGGCCAGCGGCAGCGAGGCCAGCACCGCCACCGCAAACAGCGGCAAATAGGACAGCACCCATACTGCCGCCTGCGCGCTGATGAGACCGCCGGACAGGGAGAACATGGCGTGCAGGTAACCCGCCAGCGCCCCGAAATCCTCAATGGCAAACAGCACCCATCCCAGTACAATCAACACCATGGTCAGCACATGCCGCAGCGCACGCGGAATGCGCGCCAGTCGTGCCTCCCCTATCAGACGCTCTGCGGAAAGCAGCGCAAAATAATAAAGCCCCCACAGCACATAATTCCACGCCGCTCCATGCCACAAGCCGGTCAGCGACCAAACAATAAACAGATTGACAAATGTCCGTGCCGTCCCGTGGTGGCTGCCGCCCAGCGGGATATACACATAATCCCGGAACCAACGGCTGAGTGTGATATGCCAGCGCCGCCAAAACTCCTTGATGCTCTGTGCTGCATAGGGATAACGAAAGTTGACCGGAATATCGAACCCGAACATACCGCCAAGTCCGCGCGCCATATCCGAATAACCGGAAAAATCAAAGTAAATCTGCATGGTGAATGCAGCCGCCCCCATCCATGCTCCCAGTATGCCGATGCCGTCCGGCAGCGCACGCAGACCGTCCCATAGCTGTCCCATGGGATTGGCCAGCAGCATCTTTTTGCCAAGGCCGATCATCAACAGACAGAAGCCGTTGGCAATTTTATTCCAGGTTTCCTCACGCCCTGCGAGCTGTCCGCACAGCTCCTCATAACGCACAATCGGCCCTGCAATCAGCTGCGGAAAGAAGGTCATATAGGTGGCAAAACAAACCGCGCTCTTCTCCGCAGGTGCGGTTTTGCGATATACGTCGATGACATAGGATACCACTTGAAAAGTGTAAAACGAGATGCCCAGCGGCAGCGGGATTGCGCTGGAAAGCAGATATCCCAGTCCGATAGTATTTAGCAGAAAGCCCGCATACTTAAATACGATTAAAAGGCCCAAATCGAGCACCAGCGCCATTATCAACCAAAGCCGCCGGAGACCAGTTTCGGCGCAGGCGGCAATGCGCCGCCCGATCAGCCAATTGACAGCTGCCGTCAACAGAATGACCGGCAGGAACCACGGCTCTCCCCAACCGTAAAATACCAGATTTGCCGCCAGCAAAAAACCATTGCGCCACCGGCGCGGAAAACAATAATATCCCACCAAGACAACGGGCAGGAAAAAAAACAGAAAAGCCAAACCGGCGAAGCTCAATTCTGCACCGCCTTTACGGATTCAGCAAATCCTGCACGGCCGTTTTAGCCGCAGCATTGTCCGCTGTCACGCAAAACACAACGTAAACACCGTCCTGTTCGAGCACCGCACTTTCCAACTTGGGCACTTCCTCCGGCTTATAATCCGAGTAGCCCTTGATCCAGCTGTCTGTAAAAGTCTGCAACGCATCGGCAATGCGTTGCGCTGCATCCGCATCCGCCGCCTCGAATACCGCTAGACTCTCTGCGGTCGCACCGCTGCCGACACAGGCTGCGCTGTCCTGCACCAAATCCGTGCCGACATCGTAAAACCGACAGGTGCCCGCACTGTCCATGTCGATCATCTGGTCGGTAAAGGTCACGCTCTCCTTCAGCTGCTGCACGGCATCTGCCGGTTTAATCTCCACCTGCTGCTTGCCGCATCCTGTCGCTGCCACACAAAGGGCGGCAGCGAGCGCTGCCGCACACCGTTTCATCTGCTGTTTCATTTTTGTTCCGCCTCCGCAATGCTCTCTTTCAAAAGTTCCGCCCATTTTTCCGTATAGTCCTTGGCAGGATGAATGCCGTCCGCCGCTGCGTCCGAGGGCAGGCAGCCGTTTGCATCCTCCAGCGCAGAAAAAGCATCCACATATATCGCGCCATTCTCCTGTGCAATTTGCTTGATCTCCGCATTGCAGGTCTGAATGGAGGCGTTATTGGTGTTGTTCTCATTTTTTTCTGACACCTCCGCCGACACCGGCGGAATTGCTGAGAGATAGATAACAGCATCCGGACAATAAGAGCGTGCCGTGTCAATCACTTTGCCGTATTCCTCAATAAAGGCATCGCGGTTGCTCCAGCCAAGCTCATTCTCTCCAAAGAAAAAGACGATATTTGCAAAATCCTTACCCTCCAGCAGATCGATAATCGGGGTCTCAGTATCCTCCCCCTGCAGCATCGGCTGGTCAAAAACACTGTTCACATTGAGGCCCACGCGGTAATAATATGCCGCTTTAGGCATCGCATCGTAAATATAAAAACTATCAATATATGAATTTCCAACCAGCGCGGTATCCTCATAGGCAGCCTGCTGCCCGCCCGGCGCATCGGTCAATTCCGTTCCCTCTGAAGCCTGCATCCGGCCGGAACAACCGGTCAGGCAAAGCACTGCCAAAACACCAGCCAACATGGACTGTGCCCTCATTTTCATCCGTTCCCTTCATTGCTCATTTCTTGTCGAATCTTCTGGCAAAGGATTTTATACCACAAACGTAGAACCAAAACAACAAAGGTAACAACATTGTTGTCATACTGATACCGGAATGAAACTTCCGTTTTTTCTTTCCCCACTCGGACCGCTGCACAGCCATTTTATGCGCAGGATTCTGCCATTCCCAACGCATTGCATTTTGCGGCTCCGCCCGCTGCTTACACGCAAAAAAGCAGCAGCCGGTTACCCGGCTGCCGCCCTCGATTCACATATCCCTTCCACACTCGCCGGCTGTCATTTCAGGATGCCCAACGCCATGTCCCGAAAGATACCAGGTCTGCCTTCCAATTCGCGGAAGGTGCCTCTTTCTACGATTTCCCCCTTATCCATCACAATAATTTCATCACAGTTTTGCAGAGTGGACAGGCGGTGGGCAATTGACAAAATCGTTGTGCCGCACTCCTCTTTCAGCTTTTCAATCTCCTGCTGAATCCATTTTTCGGATGTATTGTCCAACGCAGAGGTCGCTTCATCCAAAATCAGGATTTTGGGCTTACGTAAGAAAATGCGCGCCAAAGCGATTCTCTGCCGCTGTCCGCCTGACAGATTTCGGCCACCCTCAGACAGCATAAACTGATACCCGTCCGGCATCTTCTCGATGTCGGATGCGATATTCGCTCTCCTTGCAGCCTCTTTCACCTCGTCCAGACTGACCTCCCGCTCCATACCATAACAAATATTATGATACACCGTATCCGCAATCAGGAACGGAGTCTGCGGAACGACAGCAACATGCTCCGCGATGTTTCTTCGGGAAAGCTGTGATAACGCGACGCCGCCCAAGCAGACCTCTCCATCCGCTTTCTCCAGCTTATCAATGATTTTGATGAGCGTGGATTTGCCGCAGCCGCTCGGTCCGGCGATGCCGATAAATTTCCCCGCCGGAATAGACAGGCTGATATCGTGCAAAATCGCCTGATCGTTTTTTTCGGGATAGGCAAAGTGCACATGTCGGATTTCAATTTCATTGGATGGCAAAGCAACATCCTGTGCGACCGTTTGCCCTTGATAGGAAAAGTCCAGTGGGATATCGACCATCTGAAAATAGTCCGCCGCCAGCACGGTGCACTCGGAAAATTCGTCCAGAATCCGGTGCAGCTCGCGCAGAGGCCCGGTTAGCTGGGTAAAGCACAGATATGCCGTGAGCACAGTGCCGATGGTGATAATCTGCTGCGACGCCAGCAGAACCGAGGTGCCAATTACAATCACGCTGAACACGGCCTCATTGATAAACTTCAGGCAGTCATAAAAGGCCATCGCCTTGTGATGCCGCATTTCCTTTTTCCGGAGCTGCTCGGAGCAGGACTGGATGCGAGCGCTCTCGGCCTGTGCACTGTCCAGTGCACGGATGGTTTCAATGCCGCCCAGCAGCTCCACCATGGTTCCGTCCAAATCCGCCTTAGTTTCCATCAGCTCAACGCGAATGCCTTTTTGCGTGCTGATTTGCCGCAGCACAATAAACGTACCGATGGGAATGACCAGGACGACCAGACAGGCAACCAGAACAGGAAGCTGTAAAAAAATCGTGACAATAGCGGCTACACCGGTGGTCACAGCGGGCGCAAAGTCCATAAAAAGCAGCTTAATCAGCTTAACTGTCCCCTCCAGACTCCGATTCAGCCTGCCGTGGATATTGCCCGTCATATGGCTGCGGAAGTAGGAAAGCGGCGCCAGCAGCAGCGATGTGGCGGCTTTTTGCCGTGCATTTTTTTCCGCTTGTGTTGCCGTATCCTCTACAATCAGGCGTCGAATCACTTTAATGACCTCATTGACGACATTGACCAGCAAAATCGCAATCAGAATCGGGACAACCGACCAGAACGCAACATGCTCACCCGCCAAAACGCTGTCGGTCAGATAACCGATGGCGAGGGGCGTAAACTGACTTAAAACAGCCGAAACGCCCAATATCAGCAAAATGAAAAAGAATCCCAGTTTCTGCCGCGATGGGAGCAAATCAAAAATCTTTCTCCACATTTTTTCTGATTTCCTGCTCATAATATGCGATTCCTCTCTTATGGTGTGGATAATCGTCATTTACATAATAGCGCAATTGCGAAAGATTGAAAATACTTATTGTGGAAAATTTCGCCTGCAATGAGAGAGGACCTCCCATACTTCCGGATATGCATTCCGGCGACTGGAATGACACCGTGTAAAAAAAGCTGCTCTCGTTGTTCGAAAGCAGCTTTTATATGGGTACTTTTCGCTTACAACATCAGCAGTGTCCCGGCTACCACGCACAGCAGGCCGATACCGGCTCTTTTAGACAGCGTTTCTTTAAATACCACATAAGAAAACGCAATGGTCACCAGAATGCTGAGCTTATCTATCGGCACCACCACGCTGGCAAGACCGTCCTGCAAGGCTTTATAGTAACACAGCCAGGACGCGCCGGTCGCAATTCCCGAAAGGACAATAAAAATCAACTCTTTGCCCGGAACCTGCCTGACGGCCGTTTGTTTTCCCTTCACGAAAACCACCAACCACGCCATCAGCAGCACCACGCCGGTCCGCAGCGCCGTTCCAAGATTGGACTCCACGCCCGTGATACCGATTTTACCAAAAATCGCAGTGAGACTGGCAAAAACCGCAGACAAAACCGCGTAAATCAGCCACGAAACGCCGGTGCTCTCCGTTGTCTTTTCTTTTTTCTGAATCATAAGCAGCGTACCACCGGTGATTGCCAGCAGCCCGATCAGCTTCCATAAACTGATCGGCTCCCGCAGCAGGATAAATGCAAGCAGCACGGTCAAAACAATGCTGCATTTATCAATGGGCACGACCTTATTGATATCCCCCAGCTGCAGCGCGCGAAAATAGCACAGCCAGGATGCACCAGTCGCAAGACCGGACAAAACCAAAAAGGTCCATGTATACGCAGAAATGGCAGCAATCTGTGATGCGGAGCCCACCAAAAGCACCATCAGCCACGAGAACACAAGCACCACGATAGTGCGAATGGCCGTTGCCACATCAGAGTCGGTCTTTTGAATGCCACATTTTGCCAAAACAGCGGTAATACCGGCAAAAAACGCAGAACCCACCGCAAAGAGAATCCACATATGTCATTCCTCCCCAGACACCATGTATATTATAGTTCTCTCTGTCCTCCAAATACAATAGCAAACCGCCTTTGTTTGCGTTCTCGCCGAAAGCCAAATCAGCCCGATGCCGTCCAGCTGCCTCTTCTACCTTCGCATGCACCGATGTGATACGTCCCATTATCCCGCCGCGCTGTGCCGTATTAAAAAACGAACGCCCGCGCATTACACCAAGGCAATGCGCAGACGCACGAAACAAATATCGCACCTGAGAGCCGGATACACAGCCTATTACGACATACGATCTTCAACGTTTTTCCCGGAAATTTTGCATTCACTCTCGATGCTGCTCCATACGGATAAGCCCCGGAATCGCCGCGACCTGCTGTTGAAAGGCGTTCATCTCCTTTTCGTGGCTACTTGCAGGCAGCCTGACGTGAAAGCTGATAACATAGGTGTTATGCTTGGTGCGGTCAAACGCCAGATCGGTCATCGAAACAAGATGCACCTCGGATAAGTGGGTCAGCTCAACCATCAGATCTCCGATATGCTCGCATTCAATCTGGAAATCCAGCTCAGTGCTGCGATTTTTGCGAATACGGTCCTGAATGCCGTCGAATGCGATCAGCGTGATAAACGACACCACCGTTCCCAGTGCAGTGAGCAGGTAATACCCCATCCCGACTGCCAGACCCAGGGATGCTTGATATCCCGGCCGAGGCCATTCCCTACGATGGCGGTCAGGACGCCATCAACGCACTGGTCGGCGAGCACGTAGACGTTGCTATCGGTTCTCCCCCGGTATACCGCGATTATGTTGCCAGCGGCGAGCTTAACTGCCTGGGTACTTTCATCCCCGAGGGCATCGACGTCGAAGGCATCGGTCATATCCCGTCCTTTAAGGAGCAGGGCATTGACGTAGAATTTACCGGCATGGATTACTTTGCTGTTCGCTCGTCGGTAGATGACAGCAAAAAGGCTGTTCTGACCAAGTTCATTCAGGATGTCTATGCAGATCCTGATTTCCAGAAGTTTATGAGCGAAATGGGCATGGAAGCCTGGGGCGCGACCGAGGACGAGATCCTCACTATGATCGAGGACCAGACCAATGCCATGAAGGAATATATCCCGCTCATCCAGTAAGCCACAACCGCGCCTGGTGACCGGTCCATCCGGTCACCAGGAACTCCCTGTTGAGGTGACCGACTATGAAAATTAAATACAATACTGAAATCATCTCCGGTCTGGTCTTTGTTATTGTTGCCGCCATACTCTGGCTGCTTATCCCCTCCCAGATTCAGACTCTCGAGAAATCCGCGATCAACGCGCAGACTATCCCCCGCATTGCCATTGGCGGCCTGTTTTTATGCTCGGCTGGTCTGCTTATTCAGGGACTGTTGTCCCATGACAAAAAAGAAATCGTCATCACGCGCGAAACGTTTCACTCTGAAGGCTTCCGCCGGGAAATGCGCTCGGTTATTTTTGCCCTCATGTTAATCGCCTACTGCTTTCTTGTCACCCTGCTCGGCTTCATCATTTCGACCATTCTGTTGGTTATTTCCATTTTGCTGTTTTATGGTGCACGCAAGTGGTACTACTATGCGATCCCACTCGTCATGGTAGGCGTCGTCTACTACGTATTTGGCGTCCTGCTGCGCATCTCGCTGCCGTGATTGTGAGAAGGGAGGATTTTTGTGGATTTATTTTTTCAAGGCCTACAAATTCTGCTGCAATGGCAGAACTTTCTGATTATACCGATCGGCTTAGCGCTTGGTATTGTTGTTGGCGCTATTCCCGGTCTGACTTCTGACCTCGGTATTATTCTGTGTATCCCGCTGACCTACGGCATGGACCCGACCATGGCCATCCTGATGCTGCTGGCTATCTACTGCGGCGGTACATACGGCGGATCCATCACCGCTATTCTGATCAACACCCCCGGTACCTCGGCCAATGCTGCGACCCTGTTTGATGGTTACCCGATGGCTAAAAAGGGACATGCGTACAAGGCGCTGTCCATGGCGCTGTTCGCCTCAACCATCGGCGGTCTGCTCAGCGCCTTTGCCCTGCTCTTCCTCGCTCCTCAGATCGCCAAGATCACCCTGCTGTTCGGTCCTGCCGAATATCTCGCACTCGCGGTCTTCGGCCTGTCGGTCATCGCAGGTGTATCCAACAAGAGCGTCTTAAAAGGACTTATCGGTGCATGCATCGGTATCTTCATGTCTACTATCGGCATGGATAATATCAGCGGCACTACCCGCTTTACCTTTGGCAATATCAACCTTATGAGCGGCATTGATCTTATCATTGCCCTGATTGGTCTGTTTGCGATCTCGGAAATCATGATGAAATCGCAGTACAACCCCAGACTCGATCGTCAGAATATCAATGCGGCTTCCCTCACCAAGGACAAGATAACCCGCGACGAATATCGCCGCTGCCGCAAGCCCATCGCGCTTGGTTCACTCATCGGCATTATCATCGGTGCTACTCCGGGCACAGGCGGCGGTCTGGCTGCGTTCATCTCCTATAATCAGACCAAGCAGTCCTCCAAGCATCCTGAAACCTTTGGTCAGGGCGAGATCGAAGGCATCGCAGCTTCTGAATCAGCTAACAACGGCGCATGCGGCGCTACCATGATCCCCATGCTTACGCTGGGCGTCCCCGGAGACGGCGCGACCGCCATTCTGATGGGTGCGTTCATGATTCACGGTATGGTGCCCGGCCCGATGCTGTTCAAAGATCAGGGCAACATCCTGTACGCAATTATGCTGGGCCTGATTGTAGTCAATGTTTTCATGTATGTGATCGGCAGCGTATTCACCCGATTCTACGCGCATATCACCCGTATTCCGTATGAGATTCTGGCCTGCATCGTTCTCACTTTCTGCATTGCAGGCTCGTACTCTACCAACAACCGTCTGTATGATATCTATATCATCCTGATTTTCGGTATCATCTCTTACTTCCTGCGCCGCATGGATTTCCAACTGGTTCCGATTCTGCTCGGCATCGTGTTGGGGCCGCTGGCAGAGGACAATTTCCGCCGCGCTATCGTCCTGTCGGATGGCAGCCTGAGCATTTTTGTCACTCGGCCGATCAGCTTGTTATTCCTTGTGATTGCAGTCGGTTCGATTGTACTGTTCGCATGGCGTAACCACAAGGCAAAGGTACAGAGCGCACGGGCAAACGGTTAAGCGCATTCCCAAATATCACCAAAAATGTTCAATATAAAAAAACGGCGGAGTTCTGTAATAATACAGCCGCCGCTTTTTTATTAAGAAGGGAGAAAAACGCATATGAGAAACTCTATCAAAAAAGCGATATCGATATGCCTGTTTACAGGTATGATGGCAAGCACGGCTCTTGCTGCACAGGATGCACCGCAAGCAGATAATGCGGCATGGCCCGGAGTAACCTATCGGGATAACAGCGTGCTGGTGGAAAGTGCGAAAGATATTGAGATTCTGAACGGCAGTTTCCGTGTCGAGGATCTGAAAATTACGGAAGGACAGGATCCCGAAGGCAAAAATCATGTAGGCCAAGTTCATGAACTGACGGAAAATGCCTTTACCTTTACCTGTGGCCGTCAGGGTTCGCAGGAAGTGGCGCAATGGTTTAATCAAAAATTCTCAGGATATAACGACCCGGCAGTGACCGGCGATCGAACAACCTTTGATCAAACAGCGGATGAACTGAATTTTGCCTTTGTGGGCGATTTGCAGCTCACGGTCAAAGCACCGGCTTTTCCAGAAGGACGTTCTGTCACCTTTGAGGATGTGGCTTTTGCACAGGGAAGCACCGTCTTTCGCAACAACTGGTGGTTTGGGCAGCTGAAAGGACAGCATACAAGAGATGCAGACGGTCCGGATCGGATGCTGGCAATTGGCGCGGACGAAGCCGGAAACACGATATTCGCCTCCTTCCTGCGCGGCGGAAACGAAGTCAATGCCGTTTCTCTGGAAGCTATCTCTCCGGTCAGTCCGGCAAATGATCACGCCGTAACGCTGCCGCATGTGCAGCAGGCTTTTCATGCACTGCCGGACACAGGCATCCGCAGCGAATTGAAAGGATTTGGCGGAAATTATGACCCATCAGTCAATCACATACAGGGTTATGCGCAATATCCGGCCGCGGACGGAAAAAATTACGCACTTCTGACACACAGCGTTTCAACAGCACCGTATGCACACATTCTTGTCGGTCCGAAAAACGGCGAAGAAATGTGGGGATTCAAAACATATTTGCAGAACTGGCAGCATCCGGGCGGCGTACAGAGCATCGGTGATTATCTGCTTGTGCCCAGCGAGCACGACAATCAGGCGCATATCGCGCTGTATGATATGCGGACGCTTTCCGTACAGGAATTGCGCAGAGTAGAAACGTTTGACTTGACAGTCAATCATAAAGCAGGCGCACTGGGCATTACTTCTTATAGAGACGCAGATGGCACAGAATATTATCTGCTGCTTGTAGCCCATCTGGATGGAGATAAGAGCGTGTACCATGCGTACCGCGCACCGGCGGCAAACGGCCTGGAGCAAGCTGCCTTTGAGAAGGTAGGCAGCTTCCCGCTGGACAAAGATTTCCAGGGATTTGGTCTGGTTACCGAAGCAGAAACCGGAAAGGTTTATATGATCGGTCTCTGGTCGCCAAGTGAAGGCGCAACCTTTGCCGACTATGCGTATCTTTATGAATTAAATACACAGAATTGGACCGTCGGCGGAGCACTGGAAGAGACGCATCTGACCAGTCAGGGCGGTTTTCCTGGAATCATGGGTGTGCATTTCCGCTATGGAGCGGGCGTGCTTGTAACGCCTGATCAGAATCTTATGCTGTATGCTTCCGAACGGAATACCGTCTTGGGCAGTGTGCTGGCAATCAACGATTGGGTGAGCGGACAATGATAACCGCCTCAACCTTCTGAATGTACGCATCCAAACCATTTATATCCTCTTTTTCTCTCACATGACAGACTGCACTTTGCAGTCGTCTCCCGTTCTTCTTTATTCTCCTACATCAATCTATAGAAAAAGCGCTGATTCAAAAGAATCAGCGCTTTTTTACACTTTTCCCACTGCGGCTATCTGTGCGAACAAAGGATATCCTATTCGGCACTCACAACGCTATACGCAGTGTCCGTGCGCATCTGCATTCATCGCTCTCCCCTTCGCTTTGCCGCCAATCACGCCATCCAGTCCAATTTGCGACCGGAAAGGATAGACCTCTGCGCGGCTGCGGCCGGTGCAGATATACACGCGGTGTCCATTTGCGCGAGCGGCAGAATCCGGCAGACGGCCCTCATAATCCACCAACGTGCCGTCCACATCCAAGAAAATAATTCTTTGTCCCATTTTCCTCCATAGATACCGCAAAGGTCGAAGAAACATTCTCCTCAGCCGCCCTTCCTGCGGATACCGCTGATCTACCTTGTAAATCAGAAGTATCCGAACATAAATATGCTGTTTCTGAACACAAAACTCTGTATTTAAAGTGTGTCTTTCTGCCGCAAAACATTGACACTGCACCATCTACATTATAAAATGTAGCAAAAGGGGCCAGCGTACAGGCCAAAGAGAGCAGGGACTCGCCGGATACGGGATATCCGGCATCCGGCCGAACGCACCAAGAGCAAATCCACGGAACAGATCCTGTGGAAGTCATTATTGCCTGATGAAATTGTAATAACTTTGACAGTAATAAGGTTCTCTCCCCCGCTGAGCAGAGCCTGTTAGGTAACTAAATATGAAAAAGAACATCATATATAAATTCGCCATAATTTCAGCCGTCATTGGCCTCATCATGATTTTCATCGTTATTTTGTCGGGAACAGCGTATCCCCATATGCTTTTCCGTATCGGTACTCCTTTAGGACTTGCTTTTATTTTTGCAAGTGTAATTTTGCTGTTCATCAGTTGGCTGTGGGAAATACGCAATGGAATAAAAAGGAAACAATATGTTCAGGCCATAGTAATCGCGATTCTTGGGCTAGTCGTTATTATCCAAACGATTATCAAAATCCAATAAATGGTACAACTGTACATCGAAGCGCCTTCAAAATGTTGCCGCAATATCGAAAGAAGCAACAAATCGCGTTTTTATCGGTCGTTTCCTCCCAGCGTCCAACCAAAATCATTGTGATAGATCATCAGACGGGTCATGCCGCCGTCGATGCAGATGTTCTCACCCGTGATAAAACCCGCTTTGTCCGAACAGAGATAAAGCACCATGTTCGCAATATCCATAGGATTGCCCACGCGACCAGCGGGCTGTTGATAGGCGTCCGGACCCTCATAAACAGTATAATCTGTGTCGATCCAACCGGGAGAGATAGAATTTACCCGCACCCTGCCTGCCAGACTTACCGCCAAGGCATGGGTCAACGCCGAGATACCGCCTTTGGCTGCTGTATAGCTTTCGGTCTGAGGCTGGCTCATCCGGTCACGGGAAGAAGAGATATTTACAATAGCCGCGCCAGGCGCAAAATGGGGTGCAAGCAGCTTCGTAAGATAAAAGGGTGCAGTGATGCCCACCCGTAGGGCATAGTTAAATTCCTCATAGGTACATTCATCAATGCCCTTCATCTGAGGCAATGCATTATTGACAAGGTAATCCACATGACCACAGTCCGCAATGACCTTGCGGGCGAAGTCCTCCAGAACCGTTTGGTCAGCCAGATCGCCTGCATAGTAGTCATTGGGCAAAATATCTATGACGCACACTTTAGCGCCCGCTTTGCGAAACTCCTCCGCGATGGTCTTGCCAATGCCCTTAGCGCCTCCGGTAACGACCGCAACTTTATTTTCGAACATGGTTTCTTCCCCCTATGTTTGTGTCTTTGCCAAAGTTCCATATCAGATGATGATGCCCTCACAGTGGTCGATCTCATGCTGGATGATCTGTGCCGTCCAACCGGTAAATGTTTTCACGCGCTCCTGAAACCTTTCGTTCTGCCAACGCACCTTGATGGACCGCCAGCGCTTGGCCGGGCGTGTGCCGGTAAGGGAAAGGCAGCCCTCCTCTGCGTCGTAAGGCTCGGACTTTTTGATAATCTCGGGATTGAACATGACCATATAGCTGTCCTCGTTATCAAAGGCAATGATGCGCTTGCTCACGCCTATCATGTTGGCCGCCATGCCGACACAGCCCGCCTTATGGTGCTCCAGCGTTTCCAAAAGGTCAGCCGCGATTTGCAGATCTGCTGGCGTGGCAGTCTCCGCTTTCTGTGCCAAAAAGGTTTCGTCTTTGCAGATTTCTCGAATCATCATTGGTTCTCCTTATGTTGTTGCAGCACTGTCGCTCTTTTCCTGTATTATAGCATATCAGCACAACATCTGTCTGTTATATTTGATATGGTATTTCCGGAAACCCTCTGGGTTTCGGTGGAGGACTGTCTGTGGGTATCCCGGATGAATGAAAAGTTACTTGGCTGACAGAAAAGCTAAGCAGTACTCTTGCGTATGTATACAGGAGGCGGAAATGCAAAAAGTCTGCCTCTTTGACCAGACCTTTGCAGAAAAATATACCACCAAGCATAGTAATCAAGAGCCGGACCAAGGTCCGGCTCTTGTGCATCACATTTTTGCTAATTAGCCACCATTTTTCGCAATGAACGCTGGAAAGAAACCTCTTTTACAGCAGTTCACGCTTGATGCGCTCGAGCGCTTCGGGGGCTTGTTTATCCATCTTTTCGGGGAAGCCGAAGTAGGATACGCAGATGATGTTGTCGCCGCCGACTTTAGGCGCGTCAGGCTTCAGCTGCTTGTTGGCGAAATCCATGTCGCGCAGGGTTTCAAAGATACCGTCAAAATCGACCTCGCCCTCGCCCATGGCGGTATGCTGATGAATGGTGACGTCCGCGCGGCCGCGGCTGTTGAGCCAGGGCGGATTGAGGATGTAGCGGCAGTCCTTGGTCTGATTCCAAGTGTCCGCGAGCAGTACGTGGGTCAGCTCGTCGCCTGCGTACTTGAGCATGTGGCGCACATCGCCTTTTCCCTGATCATAGAAGAAACCATGGGATGCCGAATAGACATAGCCGAGGTTCTTAGAGCGGAAGGACTTGACAATATCGCAGGTCTCGTCATTCAGCTCGCAAAAGTCGTACGGATGAGACTGGATTTCAACACGCAGGCCCTCACGCTCGATGATGGGCAGCAGTTCCTCCATTGATTTATAGAACATGCCGTTACAGATTTCCTGCTGGTTAGGGTCTCCCGAGAACTCAGTGTTGATGACCGGAACACCCATATTGACGGCAATCTCGATCATGCGCTTCCAGTTGGCAACCGCGTGCTGACGCTGCTCCTCGGTCGGGCCGGACCAACGGTAGACCACAATAAAGGACGAAATCTCGACACCTGTCTCGCGCAGCGCGCAGCGGTATTCCTCCTCGCACTCTCTGGAGAACAGCGGGTGCTTATAAAACGGGTTGATGCGCGGATGCGGCGACTGCTCAATATATTTGTAGCCCCAGTCGGCTACCTTATGTACATAATCATTGATGGACATCTGCTTGGCCAGCACATCCACGTCAAATGCGATTTTCATTTGTGCGCCCTCCTTGTCGGCTGCATTTAGATTTGCTTTCGGGCCCTTTCGATGGTCTTATTATACGGCGATACCTTCCGGTTTCCAATGATACAATTTGCCAAAAACCTGCGAAATCCTGCTGTTTTATCTTGCAGGTCCGGTGCGTGTCTGATACGATAATCAAAAGGAGCGTGAGGACTATGCTCATTCCGGAAGCGGGTGTCCACCAAACATCAGAACGGTACTTTTTCACACCATCTGCGCTAGCACGTGAACTTTTTTACTATCCGACGCGCTGCGGGCATTATTTTTGCGATAGCCGGTATTCGTTCAGCCATCGTTCGGAAATTGCGATGGAGGGCGATCACAACCGAAATATCATGCTGTTCCTGATCCAGAGCGGTGCAATGGAGCTGACGCTTTCCGGTGTGCCGGTGCTGGCCGCAGCGGGGCAGGTCGTGCTTTTCGACTGCCGCGAGCCGTACCAGTATGCCGCATCGGACGGACTGGAATTTACCTGGCTGCTGTTCAACGGTCTGAATGTACGCGCATTTTACTGGCGCATTCTGCAAGCGCATGGCGGGCGGCAGTGCTTTACGCCGGATGCGGTCGCACCGGTAGCACAAGCGCTCGGCACGCTGCTCGAGGGCTGCGCCGCGGATGAACGTCCGAGTGAGGCGGCCTGCTCGCAGCTGATTCATCGGCTGTTATGTCTCCTGCTGCTGGGCGAAGGAGAACGCACCTCGGACGGCAGCGACCGCATCGCGCAGGCCATTCGCTTTATGAACCGTCATCTGTTTGAGCGGATCGGTGTACAGGATGCAGCGGCAGCGGTCAACCTGAGTCCGTCGCATTTTTCACGACAGTTCAAAGCGCGCACTGGTTATTCGCCCTATGAATATATCGTGCTGCGCCGCATCGATAAGGCCAAATATCTGTTGACATCGACCGATCAGACGGTAGGAGAAATCGCTTATGCCACCGGCTACAACAGTGAGGAGAATTTTATCCACAGCTTTCAAAAGCATGTGGGTATCTCCCCCGGCCTATTCCGCAAATATCCCGTATAGTTTGTCATCCGTCGCTCCCTTTTCACTCATTTTCTGCTTCCTTTCCAAGCAAACCGAAAGCAGGCGCATCATCATTGATGCGCCTGCTTTCCGCAATGAATAGAGAGGAATGGCAGTTACCAGTATTTTTCAACATGTGCGTGGGTGACTTCCGCAGCCTTCTTGATGTTTTCCTCGTTGGTCAGCTTGTAGTAGTCCGGACGGAACACCTCCATCGTGCAGACATCACCCTCGAAGCCAATCTTTTTGAGCGTATCGGCATAACGCTTATGGTCGAGGCAGTCACCCGGCTCACCCGGCCACAGACGCTTCTCATCGTTGTTATATGCCGCGCCGCAAGGCATGTTTTCCATTCCGTTGAGGTGCCAGACAAAAATCTTCTTTCCGTCTGCCTTTTCCAGCGCATCCCAGCCGGATGCCATCGCATGGAAGTGGTACTGGTCAAGCGTGATGCCGACCAGTGGGGAGTCGACCGCCTGCACAATATCATACGCATACTCAAAGCGATTGATGGACATCCCCGGCGCACCGCAGAATTCAAGCGACAGCTTGATGCCGTGCGGCTCAACTTTCTTGACCATTTCCTTCAGTACGGCTACGGCATCCGCCTTAATTTCGTCTACCGTTGCCGGCACCGTCAAATCCATAGACGGCACAACCACAATCATCTTGCACTGCAGCTTGAGGCAGTCCGCAATGATTTGGTCCAATTTATCCATAACAGCGTCCTTTTCTGCCTGCGTCTGCTTCATATTGAAGAAGATCAGCGCGTTATAGGACAGCATTTTCAGATGATGCTTGGGGTCGGCAAACCATGCCGCCAGGTCGTCGATGGTGTACTTGCCCGCCGCAATTTCGCGATCAAGGCATTCAGACTGGATATCAATGTAGTCAAAACCATATTTTTCGCACAGATCGAGGTCTTCGAGTACGGAATGATTTTCGCAGAAGCGGTTGCAGCCTTCGTTAAATCCAATTTTCATGGTTGTTTTCTCCCTTCGTGGTATTTACTTCTTGTAGAAATCCGGAGTGCCACCGGTGACGACCTTTTCCACCTTGCCGGAGGTCTGGCTCTTTACCAATGCGTCCGCGGTGATGGAAGCAACATAGCCATCCCATGCGGAGGAACCGCCGGTCTCACCCTTAACGGCATGGTCGACCCAGTCCTGAATCTCAACGTCGTAAGAGTCGATGAATCGCAGAATCCAATTGTCCTCAATCTTGGTGGATACGTTGTTTGCGTACCGCACAGTCGGGAAAGACGGACACGGCAGGTTGATAACACCGTTTTCGCACACCACTTCGCAGTTGATATCATAGCCAAAGCCGCAGTTGACGTTCACTTCGAGCACGTTGACGATGCCGCCTTTGGTCTTCATAATCATGATCTGCGGGTCCTTCAGACCTTCGTGCGCCTTGGAAGAGGTTTTCGGCATGATGCACTGTACTTCGTCCCACTCATCGCCAATCAGCCACGGCAGCACGTCGATTTCATGAATCGCCGTGTCGGTGACCGCCATTGCGGTGGTGTAGTCGGGGGCGACACCATCTGCGCGGTGCGTGCACTTGATTACCATCGGCGCGCCAAACTTGCCCGAGTCAATTAATTCCTTGACCTGCTTATAGCCACGGTCGTAGCGGCGCATAAAACCTACCTGAACCAGATGCTTGCCCGATGCCATTTCGGCATCCACAACCGCCTTGCAGTCCGCCGCAGTGTTGGCCAGCGGCTTCTCGCTGAATACCGGCTTTCCTGCCTCAATCGCCGCGATAACCGGCTCCTTGTGGAATGCGCCCGGCGTGGTGACGACAACCGCGTTGACGTCCGGATCGTTGATTGCCTCATGGAAATCGGTATATACCTTGACGTTTCCACCGGCGATTTCCGCGCCCTTCTTTGCACCTTCCTCAAATACGTCGCACACAGCAACAACCTCTGCGCCGCGGATACGGTTCTGGATGCGCTCGATGTGTTCGCGGCCGATCATGCCGCAGCCGATTACTGCAATTTTCAGTTCCATAAAAAATACCTCCATACTTGTAATATTGCATTGATAACTAATGGTTTGTGTTTGTGCGTGCGGTTTGGCGGGCCGCATGGCTTAATTGGTTTTTCTTGCGTTCATCGTTTGTTTTCTTCTTCAAAATGATTGTATCATTGCGTTCACGAGAACGCAAGAAAAATAATTCTATATTATCCATAAATATAATGCGAAAAAACTATTATAATTTACCAAAAGCACGCAAGTATGTTACTTTACATGTGGCATATGAAAGACGAGATGTATCCGTTTTTAGGCATTATTACAACGAAAAGCGCGTGCATACAACCAAGTGCACGCATGCTCATTTTGCAGAAAAAAAGAAATCCGCCGAAAGACATTCCATAACGTCTTTCGGCGGATAGTGTTCACGCTTCTTGTAATTCGGTGGTTTTTCCTTCCCGTTCCAGCAGTTCACTCATCATCTTGTCATAGCTCTTGTCGAGTTTATAGAAAGAGGCAATGATAAACATGATAGCCCACAAAGCGATCGGAACATAGAGATAAAACGCTTCAATTGTTGCAATTGCTTCCACAGTCTGCTCCGCAGCCGTCGCTTTCAGGCCGTCAAACGCTGCCATGGACAGGATGCCGCCCATGATTGCCTGCGTGAAACCGGAGCCAGCTTTCTGACCCATGCTCATCGACGAGAACATCAAGCCCTCAACGCGCAGGCCGTGCTTCCAATGCCCAAATTCGATGGCATCGCCCGGCAGCGAATACTGCACACCATAGAACGGCGCGATACCAAAACCACGGATAATGCAGGATACTACGCCCAGCGGCACGCTAGTGGTGTTGATAAGGAACAAAAGTTGGCCAATTATACCCATTGCACAGCCAAAACAAATCAAATTGCGCTTACCGAAGCGCGGCAGCAGCTGGGGCAGCATGGCGATACCGACAATCGTGCAGATCTTTTCCGCAGCAGACAATGGCATAACCAGATTCGCATCCCCCAGAACATATTGGCAATAATAGGTCAGATCGGTGCCGATAATCACCTGATACGCAGTATAGGTAATCATCAGACCGAGCGCAATCAGGAAATACCGGTTGGTAAAGGTGATCTTAAACGACCTCCAGAAAGGGATATTCTCCTTTTTGGTCTGCGGTGCGGCCTGCACGCGCTCCGTGCAGGTAGCATAGGTGTTCAGTAAAACGAATACCGAAACAATGGCATAACCAGCTGTGACCAGAATCCATGACAGCTGTTCCCTACCGGTTACTTCCGATACATAGTTGATCAGCGGCAGAGTGAATGCAGTGATAATCATGCTGGCCGTGATGGACAGCATCATACGGATATTGCTGATGGTGTCACGATCCCTCCGATCACGGGTCATCAGAGAGCCAAGCGCATGAAACGGCTGGCTAATGGCTGTATAAACCACCGTGTTCATCAGGTTATAGGTGACAAAGGCATACAGAATTTTACCGATATTGCCGACATTCGGCATGGTAAACAGCAGCACAGCTGCAAGGGCGTACGGCACTGCCAGCCGCAAAATCCAGATGCGTGCTTTGCCGTACTTGGAATGCGTGCGATCGATAATCGTGCCCATTGCAACATCGGAAAATCCATCAAAAATACGCGAAACCAACATAATCATACCGACTGCACCGGCTGAAATGCCAACAACATTGGTATAAAAGTAAATCAGCAACGTGGAAGTCATGGTATACATCAATGTCAGCGCAGGATCGCCAAAACAATACGCTAGTTTTTCGGATACCGGGACTTTGATGAACTCATCCATATTCTTTTTCTTCTGCTTAAAGTTTAAAAGTTCTGCAATTCCGCCTTTCATTTGCTACACTCCTTCTCAAATGCCTCATTTCGTTCGTGGTACCGACCGATACCGTACCGATATATTTCAGGGTGGGTGCCAGCCCCCCGGAAATGGAAAACGAAGAAGAAGATTTTAAATGTTCACGAGAACGCAACGGTAAAATAATTTTCTTTTTTCCGCAAATCAAACGTTTTCCCTTCAACGGATTATGCTTGATTTGTTTCTATGATTAAAGACTATCACTATTTTTCGTTATTATCAAGCGTAGAAAATCTAAAAATTCTTATTTTTCGTTTTTTCGTAACATGCGGACAAATACACCGCTGCGACTTTGTTAGATTGACGAAAAAAACAAATCGCGCGCGTGCACCAGCGTGCATTTATATGTAATTTTCGCCAAGTTATCCCAGTGCAAAAATGTATGGCACCGCATGATGAAAATGCACGCCAGATGATTGCATAATAGGCGCAATATGATATACTTGATGATACAAAGATTTGGGGGAGGAAGAAAGTATGGCAGTCACCGCGCAGCAAATCGCTGAATTGGCAGGCGTATCCCGTGGAACCGTTGACCGCGCGCTGCACAATCGAGGTCGTGTCAAACCGGAGGTAGCTGCACGCATCCATCGCATTGCGGCTGAATTGGGTTATAAACCCAATCTCGTGGGGCAGGCGTTGGTGCGAACCAAGAGGGATTTTAAGATTGGCGCCATATTACAGTCGGTCGAAACGCCAACCATGCAGATTGTTTTAGGAGGGCTGAAGCGCGCAGCGGATGAGTTGCGTGCATCCGGCGTTGAGCTAATCATTCGCGAGCTGCGGGGGCTGGATGAAGAATTGGTCCTGGAAAGCATAGAAGAATTGACTTCGCAAGGCATACAGGGGCTTGCCATTTCACCAAACAACACCTCAGAGTTACGCCAGTGCATCAACGGTCTGTATGAGCAAGGCATCCCTGTAATCACTTTAAATTCCGACCTTCCCGGCAGCAAACGGATTTGTTTTATCGGAATGGATAATTACCGCGCAGGCCAAACGGCGGCCGGACTGATGTGCCAGATGCTGCCCGAGTCCAGCAAAGTGCTTCCGCTTGCCGGGCATCTCAATAACACCGCCCACAACAATCGCCTAAACGGATTTTTAGATACGCTGCAACAGCAAAACAATCATAATTTACGCATCATGCCGTTCCAACCATGCTTTGACCGGGATGATTATGCACATGAAATCACGCAGCACGCCCTGCGGGAAAATCCAGATTTGGTCGGCATCTATGTCGCATCAAACGGCCAGGAAGGCGTCTGCCAGGCGGTAGAAGAAGAAGGCCGAAAGGGCAAGGTCAAAATTATCGCCTATGACCTGAATGAACCCAATATGCGGCTACTGCTGCACGATAGCCTGAGCTGCGTACTCGACCAAGAGGCGTTTGAGCAAGGTTACCGCCCACCCTATCTGCTCTATGAATATCTGATGCATCAGAAAAAGCCTGCACAGACGTTGATCTACACCGATATCGCCATCCGCACCAAATATAACAGCGATTTGAGCGTTTTCATCGATAAAACCGATTCTGTATGCACACAAACAAATACTGAAACCAAATAGTTTGGCTTCAGAAAACATTATCTATCGGTTCGGAGCCATCCATCCAATATTTCTGAAGCTGTGATGCGAAACTACAATACGGACACTGGATAAACCAGTAGGTGTTAACCACCATGCAGATACCGGCGCATATCACGCTTCTTTTGGGGACTGCATACAGCACCTCGCCAAAAACCGCACTTCATCTTTCGATGAAGTGCGGTTTTTGGCGTAAGGTCAAGGATTTCAAGAGCTCAATTTTGGAACTTGCGTGCTGTTTCTATGTCATCCTGTTCCGTTTTGTATAAAGCGTTATGATATACAGAGTATTTCGACGCATTTTATTCAGGCGCTTGCTGTGCCGTGTATCCTGCTGCGCCGCACAGAATTGCGGCGGCAAGGTGGCACGCACTCGGAACTGCAGCTCGGTCATTCAAGTGCTGCTCAGAAAGACGCCCACCAATATTCAAAAGCCGTGCAGCTGCCAGAAACTGCAACCGAAACAGCTCAAGAGTGGTTTCGGTTATTTTCTCGTGCTGCCCAAGGCAGGAAAATAGTGGATAGTGTCCTGCTTGGTACTCATATTCCATCCCAGCTCTTCTTTGGCTAACGTCACCGTCAGACGCAGGACAAGCTACGACTTGCCCAACTTCGGAGAGCCAGCCAAAATGTGCAGCCTCTGAGCAATCAGAGTGCCCGCCACAAAACAGAGTGGCTTCAGCGGACGGTCTATCCGGGTTCTGCCATCCACGGTGACACGGAAATGGTGCATTTTTCTGCTCATGCTTAGCACCTCTATTTCAAGAATTGGAATGCACAAAATCTCCCACCGCAAATTGTTACTTTTCATAGGTACATATTGTACCCTCTGGGTATAGCCAGTACGGGACAAAGAAAATCCACGGGTTATCAAAATGATAGCTCGCGGATTTTTGTGGATATTATTGTGTTTTTTCAGTCGATTCTACAGTTTGATACTCAAAAAATGTTATTGTTGCAGACGCTTTTACCGTTCCATCTTCCTGCTGGGAAATTTGCACGTCCTCCAGAAGCCCGCGCTGGGTGCTGTCATGGAGCTTCTGCAAAATCTCTTGCACTTGCTCATAGCTGCCGCAAGTAAATGGAATGGACACGCGGCGATAGAACACATGATTCTCCCCCTGCTCTGTCTGGAAGGAGAGCGAATATTCCTGACAACCGGCCAGAATGGTGTGCAGCTCCACCATGACAGCCTGAATGTTGTCATAAGCTGGCATATAGGGTACCTGAACGTCCTGAGCAGAAAACTGCTCCAACTTGTTCTCCATCTGCTGCTGGTGTGTCAGCTTGGTATCCAGCTGGGTGACCTGTTCCTGAGACTGGGCAATCTGTGCGTTGAGGGACTCTAAGCGCTGGGTAGTAGGCAAATAGAAGAGCAGGATATATCCGCTGATCATCGCAATCATAGCCAGCAGAAGCAACAGAATCCGCTCACGAGTGGAAAGCTTTCTCATGAGGCAGCCCCCTCCTGTGCAACCTGAAAATAGACATGAACCTCCACCTGTTGGTCTCCATCGGTGGAAGATGCGGTATCCACCTGTGTGTTGTCAACCAATGGGGACTGCTCCAATCGGACTACCAGATCGGCAGCCTGAGCCAGCGTAACGCCGGAGAAGGAGAGCACAACCTGATTGTTCGCGATTTCCACCTGAGAAACCTGAGCGGCAGGACGAATGGTAGTATCAATGAGAGATAGCAGCTCCATAACATCGGGCTGGTCCTGCTCCTGCTGGGTAGGAATCGAGCGAATGTAGTCCTCCAACACCTGATCATAATTCTTGAGTTGCTGCATCTGCTGGGCTGCGCGCTGGTCCAGTGCCTGAATCTGGTTTTCCATCTGTTTTTCCTGCACCACAAAATCATAGATTAGAATTTTCCCCAATGCGAGCAGCACTGCTACCGCAAACAGCACATACAGCGCCGCCGTGGCGGGGGCGGTGGTGCGGTCCACCTTAAAGTACAGATTCATAGAGCGCTTAGTGGGATAAGCCGTCTTTTTGCCTGCCATCAGTTGTCGCACATCGGTATTCAGTTTCACGACTTATCCCTCCTTTTCCGGCTCAGCCAGCAATCCGGCGGCCCCCGCGAAGGTGGCGTTGTGCCCCCGCCCTTTCCCTTCACCGACTGGAATCAGGGTATCTACGGGGAAGGTAGGCAGACCCAGGGTCTCCTCCAGCAAGCGGCGCAACGGCGCAATCTCCGCGCCGCCGCCGATAAGGTATACTCCTTCCAGCTGCTTTTGACGGTAAGTAAAGTGGTAGAAGTTGATGACCTTCAGCACCTCCACCGCCATGTTCTCGTAGACCTCCATGCAGCGGGGATGCTCCAAAACACCCTGATGATTCCCCCGCTTATAGGTGCCAGCCAGAAAGGGATCTATATTGAAAAGATCAGCTACCACCCCATCCAGATCCCGACAGCCTATATGTACCCGGCGGGCAGCCCGAATACGGTCGCCATGGACCACAAAAATACGGGTTGACAGAAAACCTAAATCGATAAAGCAGAACTCTCGGGATACTTCCGGCCGCTCCCGGCAGTAACTCTGCACCAGATGGATCAGGGACATCTCCTGAGGCAAGATACGCTTGAGAGAGAAGCCCCCAGCGGAGAAGATTCGAATTTGGTCCTGAATCTGCTGGCGCTGAACCACCGCCGCCATCATGGTTAGCTGCTCCTCGCCCTGCTCCTTCTGTGGGTCCGGCTCCTGAGGCTCATCCTGGCACAGGGCGTAGTCACAGTAGTACTGGTGAGGCTCGCCATGGATAAAGTCGCTGAACTCATAAGGTAGGTTGAGCATCAGCTGATCCACCGACATGCGAGGCATCGTCACCAGCCGACAGATGGCCTTGCTGGAGGGCAGCAACAGCCCCGCCGGCCCGCCAGGCAGACGCAAGTCCTTTTTGGCCTTTTTCAAAAAGGCCGAAAAGGCGTGTGGCATGAGGATATTGTCCTCCTCCATCAGATTCTCAGGCATGGGAAGCTCATGCAGCTCCAGTGCACCTTTTTTCCACGCGGCAATTTTTAAACTGCTGTTGCCCAGATCAAAGGCAACTTTTATTTTTTTTGACATCAATTTCATCCTCTCATCCCAGCAGACTCAAATACCACTGGATTAATGACCCTCCAAACAGGGTCACCGCCAGCCAGGCCGCCGCCAGAAAGGGCCCCAGGGGAATTTCTCTTTTGGCCTGCCGCCGTCCCGGCCCTGCGACCCATACAAGAGCCAGTGCGCAGGCAAAAATCAGCAGCAAAAGCATCTCCAGCCAGCCGAGATACAGCCCCAGCACAAACAAAAGCTTAATGTCGCCGCCCCCAAGAGTGTCCTTTTGCAGCAGCCAATCCATTCCAAGGGACAGCAGCAGCAGAGGCAGGGACACACTGAAAGCTCCCAAAGCCATCCGGGGCAGCGTCTCGCCCAAAGGCTCTCGGAGCAGAACAAGAAAGATTAGCCGGTTGACGATTGCCGCCAGCAGCAGCTTGTCGGGCAGGACATGGGCATTCCAGTCAACTAAACTGAGCAGCAAAAGAAGTCCCGCCAGAATCAGCTGCATCACCAGCTCCAAACTGAGGCCAAACCGCATTCCCAAGGCGGCAAAACCCACCGTCCCCATCAGCTCTGCCGCCAGACAGCGTGCGGGAATGGC
>DYCA01000002.1:50417-85683 GCA_019418305.1 Clostridiales bacterium | reverse complement strand
GGAATGGCTCCGCCGCAGTGGCGGCAGCGGCCCCCGGAAGACAAGTAGCTGAAAACGGGAATTAGCTCCCCCACTCCCAGCACATGGCCGCAGCTGTCGCACCGGGATCGCCCGGTGGGCAGACCGCCCCGGTCGGCGGCGCAGCAGAGAAAGCTGCCCAACACCGCCCCGAGAACGGCCAGCCACAGGGCCAGATAGAGATTAAAAAGCAGGTCAATATCCATAGAATGCTCCTTTGGGAGATTGACAAGGGGCCTTGGGAGGACTCCGGAGGTTCCGGAGTCCTCCCAAAGCGGCTTGCCGCTTTGGAACCGCCGAGGGCCACCCCCTCGGCGGTGCTAGAGAATGAATTTACAAAATGGAGAGGGTTAAGCGTCCTCGTCCTCAGTAGGATTCATCAGTTCATTGCTGTCAAGGGCTTTTCCCCCACTCCACTCCACAGTAACATTACCGTCTTCATAAATCTCAACAGTCAAATACTCTTCCTTGTGGTCAGAGCACTGGCCGTACTTTTGATCTGTAGGCGCTGTAGCATTATCCTTCAGATCACCTGCCGTAGCATCGTAATAGAACTCGGCAGAGCTCGGATCACCTGTAAATGCAATATCACCAGTCATATACTTGATGACCGCCGCGGCCTTAGCTGCACGCTCGTTGGCGGCATCAGTCGCCTTGCGGGCCTTGTCTAGAGCACCGCTTACCAGAGGAATCGACACCGCTATCAGAATGGCGATAATCGCTACCACGATGAGCATCTCAACAAGGGTAAAGCCTCCGGTCTTCTTCAGCTTCTTGGACAGTTTCTGTTTCAGATTCATTTGGATTCTCTCCTCCTTTATCACTATCTGCCCTATGACAGATGGTTTCACAATTTTTTATCAAAAGGCGGGGTGGCCGCCCTTTCATGGCACCACTATATCGCCCCGTACATACTGAACATGGGCAGGTAAATAGACAGCAGAATAATTACCACAAATATCGCCATCACACAGATGATGACGGGCTCCAGCAGGGACAGCGCACGGGCGGAGAGGTTATCGACCTCGTTGTCATAGTACTCGGCTTGAATTTCCAAAGTGCTCTCGAGAGAGCCTGTGGCCTCACCCATAGCAGTCATCTGCACCAGCATGGGAGGCAGATCCCCGCAGGCGCGCAGGCACTCACCCAGCGGGCGCCCCCCCTCCACGCCGGGGATGGTGCTTTGGATCTGCTGGGACAGGTGAGCGTTGCTCACCGAGCGAGAGGCAGTGTCCAACGCCTTCAGGATGGGCATACCCGCCGAGAGCATGGCGGCCATGGTGTGGGCAAATTGGCTGGCCGAGGTCATGGCAGCCAGTCTCCCGAGGATGGGCAGGGTCAGTCGGAACTGCGCCATGCGGACCCGTCCCCCTGCCGTCCCGGCGTACAGCCGGATCAGGAAAATGATACCCGCCACCGCACACAGCAGCACCCAGATATATCGGCTGAAAAAGCGAGATACCGCAATCACAATCCGGGTAGGCAAGGGCAGTTCCATATCCATGGACGTAAAGGTTGAGGCAAAGGTAGGCACAGCGTAGGTCATAATAATGATAATGACAAACACCGCCACCACCGTGAGAAAAGCGGGATAAACCAGAGCACTGGTGGCCTTGGCCCGCGTTTTGGTCATGCGGTCGTAGTAAACGCTCATGCGGTCAAAGGAGCGCACCAGATCGCCCGACTCCTCGCCCGCCCGTATGGTTTCGATAAAAGTTACAGGCAAGCGGCCCTTGCCCCGTTGGGAGAAGCTGTAGGACAGGCTCCAGCCGTTGGCGATGTCCAGTGACACCTCGTTGAGCAGCTTTTTGAGCATTTTATCCGAGAGCTGGGAGGCCACCAAATCCACTGTCTGCACCAGCGGCAGACCTGCCTTGAGGATGATGGCAAACTGCTTGCACATCAAGGCAAAAACCTTTAAATTCAATTTCTGGAACTTCTCCAGCGGGTCGGTGCGAGGGGCGGCAATCTCTTCCAGCTTGAGCACCACATCGTAATTCTGACGAACAAGGGTAACAGCCTGCGCACTGTCCGATGCCTCCAGCACACCCTCGGCCCGCTGGCCGTCCCCTCCCATAGCTTCATAGCGATAGGTCGGCATGGTCTATCCCTCCTTCACCGCCCAAAGCCCCGGGGACGTCCCCCCAAGCTGGAACTCATCGGCCCGCCCATGGGAGAGGCCGCCATCTGAGCTAAACCGCCCCGCAGCGCGCCCTCCATGGTTTCTAAGGAGATTACCCCGCTGCGATACAAGTTTTGCAGAGATCGGTCCATGAGAATGTTGCCGATGGAGCCGCTGGTCTGGATGGAGTTCTGGATCTGAGGCGTCTTCCCCTCTCGAATGAGGTTGCGGATGGCATCGTCGGTCTTCATCACCTCGCAGGCCAGCACCCGGCCCGGCTTGCCGTTACGGGGCAACAGCTGCTGAGACAGCACCGCCTTCAGGGTCATGGACAACTGCAAGCGGATCTGCTGCTGACGCTCAGCCGGGAATACATCCACGATACGGTCGATGGAGTCGGCGGCCGAGTTGGTGTGGACTGTACCGAAAACCAGATGGCCCGTCTCGGCAGCGGTAAGGGCGGTCTGGATGGTGTCCAGATCACGCATTTCGCCGACCAGAATTACATCCGGGTCCTCACGCAGAGCAGCTCGCAGACCGGCGGCAAAGCTCATGGTGTCCCGGCCGATTTCCCGCTGATTGATGAGGCACTGGTCAGGGGTGTAGATGTACTCCACCGGGTCCTCCAGCGTGAGAATGTGCAGCCGCTGGGTGCGGTTGATCTGATTGAGCAGCGCAGCCAGCGTGGTGGATTTACCCGAACCGGTCTCGCCCGTGATGAGCACCAGCCCCTGATTATAGCAGGCAAACTCCTTCACGACCTCGGGCAAGCCCAGCTCCTCCATCTGGGGAATATGGTCGTTCAGCAGCCGGATGGCGGCGGAGTAGAAGCCCTGCTGGCGAAACAGGTTCACACGGCAGCGCACTCCGGCAATGGTAAGGGCCAGATCCAGCTCACCCACTGTCTCCAACTGTTCAAAGTTCTCCCCTGCCAGCTCCCGGGCCATCTCCACGCACTGCTGGGCGGTAAGAGGGGTGGACTCCAGATCCTGTATCACCCCGTCCACCCGATATTTGGGAGGCAGGGCGCAGACCAGATGCAGGTCGGAGGCCCGGTCGCCCTTAGCTTTTTCAATGTATTCCTTGATGTTCATTCCACTTGTCTCCCTACGATCCTGAAAATTTCCTCTGTAGTGGTGACCCCTTGGGTCACCAGCTGGGCACAGTTGACCAGAAGGGGCTGAAAGGTAGACTTGCGCACGGCCTCCTGCAGCTCCTTGATATCCTGCCGATGGATGGCCCGACGGATTTCCGGGGTAACCGGCATGATCTCAAACACCGCCGTCCGCCCCCGATAGCCGGTCTGGAAACAGTCTGAACAGCCCACACCTCGGTAAAATTTCAGTTCCTCGCTCCAGGGCAGCTGCAGCAAGGCAGTCTCCTCCGGTGTAGGGGGATAACTTTGTCGGCACCGAGGGCAGATCTTGCGCACCAGCCGCTGCGAAATGATGCCCCGCACCGCGCCGGCGATGAGGTAGGGCTCCACCCCGATGTCCAGCAATCGGTCAATGGAGGACAGGGCATCGTTGGTGTGGATCGTGGTAAGCACCAAATGGCCGGTCATGGCTGCACGCATGGCAATCTCTGCTGTCTCACCGTCCCGAATCTCGCCCACAGCGATAATATCCGGGTCTTGTCGCAGCACCGCCCGCAAAGCATTTGCAAAGGTCAGGTCGGTGCGCTCGTTGATCTGCACTTGGCAGACCCCTTCCATGTGGTACTCCACCGGATCCTCCAAGGAGATGAGGTTCACTTCCTCTCCCTTCTTCTGGTCAATCATGGTGTAGAGAGTAGAGGTTTTACCGGAACCGGTGGGCCCTACCACCAGCAGCACGCCCTCGGTGCTGCCGGAAAGCAGCTCCATAAACTTGCGCCGGTTCTCCCCCTGCAGGCCGATACCGTCGATAGTCACCATCCGGGCGTCCTTGCGCAGTAAGCGGATCACGATCTTCTCCCCATGGATAGTGGGCAGTGTGGACACACGCAAATCCAGCGTCTCCTGCTGCACTATCATGTTAATGCGCCCGTCCTGCGGGATGTTTTTCTGCGCAATGTCCATCTGTGCCATGATTTTAATGCGGGAGATGACCGACATCTGCAATTCCCGGGGAACGGTAATGATATTACGCAGCGCACCGTCAATGCGCATGCGAATCTGCAGCTTTTCCCCGGTTGGCTCCAAGTGTATGTCGCTGGCATTTTCCGTGTAAGCCCGATGGATAATGGAGTTGACCAGACGGATGGTAGGGGCAGCGTTCTCGTCGCCCTCATCGGCAGCCAGCTGCATCTCCTCACCGATATGGATCGCCGCGCCGTACTGGCCGGAGTCCAGATCCCGACGCATATCCTCAATAGCCTTCATAGTGCCCTGATTGCTGTACAGATTCTGCACTGCCCGCTCCAAGGCGGATTCCGTGGCAATCATAGGAATGACCTGACGGCGGGTAGCCGCCGCCACCTCTTCAATGGCAGTAAAGTTCAGCGGATCTGACATGCCCAGATACAACTCGGTGCGAGTGGCCCGTACTGGAACCACACAGTGCTTTTTGGCGATGCTCTTAGGCACCAACTGCGCCATTTCCGATGAGATAGTACAGGCATTGAGGTCGATAAATTCCAGCCCCAACTGGGTCATCAGCGCCTCGATCACTTGGTTTTCCGTAATAACGTGGTTATCCCGCAGAATATCGCCCAGGCGTTTGCCGTTTTCTTTTTGCAGTTTGAGGGCTTCTTGTAGTTGTTCTTGGGTAATGGTGCCGTTGCCCACCAGCAGGTCGCCCAGTCGTGTATATTTCATGTGCTTCCTCCCTCTTCGCCCGCAGCGCCGTTGAGGCAGCGGACGGAAAATTCGGCTTCATTGGAAATAGAATCGCGCCCAGTCACTTTTAATTGAACCGTGAACAGTTCGGCCGCTGCATCATAGACGATGCTCCACGTCTCAATCCGATAGGCTCCGTTGCCGTATGCTCCGCCGGAGAGCATCTGGCGGCTGTTGGCCTCGAGCTGCGCGTTCTCATTGAGGGACAAGGTAGTGTTGCGGCCGTAATTGACGCTGGTATAGCGCTGGAGAGTTCCCCCCTCACCAGTTACCACATCCCGGGCATAGCGCAGCTCATTGGACAGCAGATCGGTGAGGGTGGACAAAAGCAGCTGGCTTTCCGCTTCGCCCGTCATTTTGTTGTAGCTATCCTGCGCCATGAACAGGCCGGTGTGGAGCATCAGCCCCAACAAAGCCAGCACCCCCACCGCCACAACCATCTCCACCAACGTCAGCCCCCGGCTGTTTTTCAGTTTTCGACGCAGGCGCTTCATGGGCCGGCACCTCCGGCAGCCACCCGAGCATAGGAGTATAGCCCCTCGTCTCCGTATATCTGAACGGGAATTTCAATAGATGTGCCGCCTTCCGTCAGTTGAGCGAACCCATCCGTCACAGGGGTTTGACGTTTTTCCGCTGCCGTCAGGGTTTGATAAAAATACTTGTCTGTCGTATCTGCCTGTCGGCCCAGATTAGCAGAAACTGCCACACCCCCTATCAGCATCGCCACCGACAAGGAGGCGATGAGAATGGAGGCAAGCACCTCTACCAAGGTCTCCCCCCGCTGGCTGCGGAGTTTTGTTTTCAGTGCTGTCATGTTCCTGCTGTCTCCCCTTCCTCTTCGCCCAGAATTGTGATCCAGCCCAACGTCCATTTCATCGCCTCCGTAGAGTGAGTGCCGATTGCAGGCGATGTGAAAACGGTGGGCTTACTTTCCTTTGGGGTCAGCTCAGCCTCCACCTTATAGGTATCCAGCCCATCCAAGTATGCGGTAATATAGATAGCATAAGAGTCTTTTATCTCTAAGGTAATGTGCACCGGCGTCTCATCCAGCGCGGTGCCGGTATCGGGTATGAGCGTAAAGATGTGTTTCATCTGTGTATTTTGAGGTTTGAGATTAAAAGGGTCAAAATCAGTTGAATTCAGTTTCCCGTCAATCTCCTGCGCAAAGAGGCCGTCGAAATCCTTTAAAAGCACAGCCTTCATATATCCCTCTCCTGTGTCAGGACTGATATGGGTGTACGTTCCCTCCATCTGCTCAAAATGGCGCAAAGTCACAGTAGTTTCCGTTCCGGTAACCGGATCGGTGGTAGTTTGTATTGTTTCCCAATAACGATACCGTCCCTGATACTGCGATGCATTTAATTCATCACACAGCGTGCTGACTGCACTGGAGAGAGCAAGATAGATCTGGTGCTCCTCCAGATTGCTGCGGTGTTTACCGGCGTTGGCCACCGCTGCCATAAGAATGGAAGCGGTGACCATGGAACAGATCAGCAGGAACAGTAACGCTAGCAGCATGGAGGCTCCCCGCGGACTGCGCAATTTACGGAATGTAGCGCGTATCATGTCTGAACCTCCTCTGTGCCCTGCGCGCCTTCTTCTGTAGTCTCGTTTTTGATCTGCACCGTTAGATCTTTCCACACAATGTGTCTGCTGCCCGCATACTCATACTGGAACTGGACTCGCACCGAGGCATAGGCCGGATAGATCGTCTGGGGATAAGCCGAGATGGACAATGTTCCGGATTGCGCCTGTCCTTGTGCATCCTTAGCCCACTCCACCAAAAGAATATCTTTATATTCCTGAAGCACCTCCTCAAAGTCGGCAATGGTCAGGCCGGAGATTTTCAACAGTTTCTCATCTACTGAAACGGCAAATTCACCTTCTCCGTTAGCTGTATAATTCTGAGACTGCGATTGTTCTTGGCTTCCAGCCGCAAAGGTAAAAATCAGAGGTTTCAAAGTAATTTCCGGGGTGACGATGCTCAGTGCAATAGAGCTGGTAGCATGATAGTCGTTACCCTGATAAGTAAAGTCGTACCCCACCGTTATCTGGGTGCTGCCGTCTTTCGTGCCGCTGTCTGCGGTGAGAGACAGGCCGTTTTTCTGATCAATAACGGCTGCTGAAAAGTAGTCGGGGTCCATTTCCACTGTGATGTTTCTAAGTGTCATAGAGATATCTGTTGACAACGCCTTATTGTTGCGATCCCGCAGCTCGAGCGCGGACTGCACCGTCTCATTGGTGAAAACCAGTAAGGGCGAGGCGGCTGTGGCTGCCAGACGCAGTTCCGCCGTCACATTGACTTCAATGTCCAATGTGTATTCGCTGCTGCCTGAAGTATAGGTTACCGTGACCACAGTACTGCCCGCTTTCAGCGCAATAATGGACAAGGTCTGCGTTCCATCTTCGTTGGGAGTAAGGTATGCTTCAGCGATGTCCGTATTGTCATCCTGCAGGTAAAGACCCCAGACTCCGCCCGAGGATGCGCCCTCCAGAGAGAGGGTCTCGGTATGCACCGCGCCTTTATCCGCAGCCTTATAATCAGCAAACAGGTCCAGATTCACCGGCAGCGCGCCTTGTTCGCGTCGGATGCCTGCCAGCGGCCAATCGCCATAGTGGACATTGGCTTTCCCACTGACCACCAGATTGCTGGACTGGGTCAGAATAGTAGGAAATGGATAATCCTGACCCAGCAGGCTGGGATCGCTGCCAAAGCTGTACCGCCCTGAGAGGGGCGCTCCACTGGAAGATGCGGTGGTGACGGTGGAGAATCCCGCCCCATTTGCGTTTAACTTTTTCAAAAGGCCGGCTTCCGTTTTTGTATCCGCCATATCACGGTAACTCATGCCATTGACGTGCCCATTATCTGTTTTCATCGTGTGATATTGAGTGGGATGCCGGTTGGGGAGCATTCCGTTATTATTTTTCAGCACTACAGAGTTTAGGTAGTAGTTATTATTGTAGTTGGTCCAGCCGTGGTCAGCGTTGCCATCACTCGTTCCTTGTACATTCAGCTCTCCGCTGCCTCCTATAGCATATAGCCCTTTGATAAAGCGATTGCTGCCAGCAGAAGGAAGCTCTACATAGGTATAGCAATTCTTTAAGGTGTTTTGCAGTTGCTGGCCCGACTGACCCACCGTGGCATTGCCGCCGCCTACTTTCAAAGGCTTCATATAAATGCCACCGACAATGCCGCCAATGTAAATACCTCTGTTGTTTGGCGTGGAGGAACTCTCCTGCACTGCAAGGCTGCCTCCAGCGTAGCAGCTGTTGATACTGCCCTGACAGCTGCCCACCAGTCCGCCCATACGGACATGGTCGTTGTTGACAGAATCCAGCACAATGTCTGTGACGGCAGTGCAGCCCTCCAGACTCATGTCAGACACGCCGATCAGCCCGCCAAGTCCGGTGCCGCCCCAGCCGCCTGCGGAGGTAGATTGGTGGGTGTCCTTGATGGTGTAGCCCGCGACGGTGCAGTTAACCACCGAGCTGCCCGTAGACGAGCCTGCCACGCCGGCCAATGCGCCGATGGAGAACCAGCGGCTCATGCCGCAGTTGGTTCCCGCTACCGTGGCTGTGCCGTCAGCAGAGTAGAGGACAATGTTTTTCAGTGTGCCGTTATAGACTGCCCCAAACAGCCCCACGCAGGAGGTCGCATCGATGAGCTGGTCCGAATGGGGCGCAATGTTCACGTCGGCAATGAGATAGTCGTTGCCGTTGTAGGTGCCGCCAAACCATCCAAACAGAACCCCTTGAGAATCGCTGGTTTGGTCATAGACCGCTGCAATGGGGGTATAGGTTTTTCCCTTTGTCCCCTTCAGATCGTGAGTCTGCTCCCAGCAAAAGCTTCGGATGGTCAGATTGCCGCCAGTGCCATAGCATAAGTACGGAAACTTTTCCATATTTCCTGTATCCATGCGGCGAACCGTATTTCTCGCATTGCTGTTCCAGTTAATAAACTGCAGCTGATCAATGGAACGCACTTCATAGGGGTTCTTTTCCGTGCCCGGCAGATCTGTGGGGGCAGTAGCACCTTGACTTCCGGTCTGGCAGGACATGGCATCAGCAAAGAAGGGGTTGATCTGGACCGTCAGAGCGTATGCTCCTTGCTCCAGCCTCCATGTCCCATGGGGGGGCTGGTCTCCCAGAGCCTCGCCCGACTGAATTACAAACAGGCCTTCATTTTCATCTGCCCGCCAGGTGTTATAGCTGTGGAAGATATATTTCCCGCCCATCAGTGCCGCTAAAGCATCGTTGGCAGCTTTGTTTTCTGCGGCAGTTGCTGTGGAGAAATTCACATCGTTAGTTGTATTTCCGCATTTCTGCGTGTTATATCCAATGCCGCTGCTGGTCAGTGTAGTGGGTATTCCAGTCTCTTGGGTCTGTGTTTGCAGGAAATACCCATACCCGTACTCGGTAACCACACCGCTGTCCCCGTGCGCGGTGGACAGCGTTCCACTTTTCATCACCTGCTCGTCTGCCGTCAGAGAGATGGCGCTGATATAATAAGAGCTGTTTTGTCCAATGGTCAGCTTTTCCCAATAATACACGCCCATCGTGCCTAGCATCATACGCTCCGGCCACTCGCCGTAGTGAATCAGCGACGTGTCATCATCCTCCTCTACTGTGACCACAGCAGGATAAGGGTAATCTCCCTTCCAATTGGATGAGGCGCCCCATGCCATGCCAAGAGCATCAACCGCCGCAATCTGCTCCGTCATCTCTTCGCTGGCATTATCCTCGGCCCGCCCCGTCAAAGCCTCCCAGGTTACCGGAGTAGCATAGGGATCTTCATACAAGGCGGCATAGTTCTCTTCTCGATAGGTAAAGTTGCCATTATTCAGGTAGACACAGTTTCTAGAGGTATCCGGGCAGAAACCGTAGCGCTGCGCCTCACCGTCTGCCAGCAGATAGACCGCGGCATAGCTGCGGGAAAGGGTGGCGCTGCTGCGCCCGGCAAAGCCGCAGGCATATACCGTACCATACCGTGCCTGAGTGACCGACACCTTACCCACAGCATAGCATCGGTCGATGAGCCCGCCAGCAGTGTTTTCTCCTACAAATCCGCCCGCATAAGCGTGGGACATGGAGGCTTCTGCATGGATGGACGCCCCCTCCACGGCGCTGCTTTGCACCGTGCCATGGTTCTCCCCCACCAGACCGCCCAGATAAATCGTGCTGTATTGATAACCGTCAGCCTGTAGACGCACGCCGAAGACAGCACAGTTATTCACCGTACCTCCATTGTATCCAGCCAGTGCGCCCACATACAAAGGCTTGGAACTGCTGCCCGATTGAGTTACGGCAAGAATATCTCCTTCTTTCATCTGATAAACAATGTCATGAAGCACACCGGTAGTATACCCAAACAGACCCACATGTTGGTATGCATTTCCCTTTTCATCTTGAACGGCAGGAATCACACCGACAATGCTGTGGTAGTTGCCGTAATAGATACACCGGAACGGTTTTGCTGCATCCAGACCAATGGGGGCCTGCGACCAGCTGCCGGTGAACAAACCATACCCTGTGTAGGTATCATAGTTGAGATCCAACTGCTGGAGAAAACGATATTGGTTGCTGCTGGAATAGTAATTCCTGAACTGGCTGAGGTGATACAGATGCCGAGGCGTGCGCACTTCTATCTGAAGCAGCCTAGCCTTGGTAGGCAGTTCTTCCTCCTTGACTTCACCAGTCGAAAGAACGGTGTTGGCAAAATGGGGACTATAATAATAGCCCTTCTGTTTTGCCGCAGCTCCTGCCGTGTCCGGAATATCTTGAATGATAATCTTTTGATAAAAATTGTCGGCAGCATAATCATTGTTGACTACTTGATTGGGCAGAGGCAGAAGATAATAGTTTTCTGTTTTCCCTGTGGTATCAGATACACCCGTTATCTCATAGATGGGATTCTCCCCCTCGCCGCCGTAGGAAAACGCCTCAGTCGAGCTTCCTGCTGCTGTTTGATAGGTCACCTTTAAAGTCGCTCCGATTCCGGAGATTGCATTTGTACTTTTGTATGCCACTGCATAGCCGTCTTCCACCACGGTTTTATCGTCGGACAGGTGACTCAGGCCACCGCCATTAAACCCATAAGTGTTACTTTCTGCCCCCTGATAAATTTCATAATACACCAAACTGCCGTCTTGGAACTGCGCGCCCCAGTCGCCCCAGTGATCTATGTCTCTCAAGCCGGGGTAGGTAAAGGTGGTAAGGGACAAGGTGGTCTGAAGGTTGTAGGGATGAGACTGAACAATGCTTTTGGAGGTGAAAACACCTTTTCCGAATAGGACATTCCACTGAGTAGAGTCGATGAGAGCGCTGTAAGATACGCCCAAACCACTTCCCCCTTGGAAGCTAAAGTGGTCAGAGTCTAGGAAATGCGTCAGAGAATAGGTACCTGCTTTGCACAAAGGATAGTTGGTCACCGTTTCCGTTGCCGTAAACAGCATGGCACTGTAACAGCTTGTGACCGTAGCAGTGCTGCTGCCCAGACACAGCCCGGCGGCCTGCGCAGCAGTTTTTCCGCTGTCAATGAAGCCCACGGCATAACTTCCGTAAATATTGGCACTCCCTGTCAGATCGCCCACCAGTCCCGCTGCGGCAGGCCCAGCTAAATAGGAGGCCGCGTAGGAACGGTCAATATTAAGGCCGCTGCCCCGACCCACCAGTCCGCCCACCGGACCTGTGCTCTTCACCAAGGATGCGGCAGAGCTATCGATAATAGCAGAGTTAAGCAGCGTTCCCGCCAATCCGCCCGCCGGGCCGCTGCCGGTAATTTGATACTTGAGCCCTTCGGTACTGTCGCCCAGCACATCCCGGAGGTTGGTGGCCTCTTCGGAAGGGTTTTCCCAGTAGGACTGGCAGTTGTCTATCGTCAGATAGCTTCCATTGCCTACCAGCGCGCCTGCCGAACCACTGCCAGCCGTTACTTTGGTATTGACCAGACGGATATTCTGTAATGTTTTGCGCGTTTCCGCTCTGCCAGCGAAATTGCCAAACATACCGATGGACGCACCGGTTCCACCGATATTCAAGTCATAGATGGAAAACCCTTCGCCGTCGTAGCTGCTCAGGGCGGTATTCTCAATGGGTCGGAACTTGTAATCTTCCACGCCTTGGATATCATTCTTCTGCACTGCCTTGGTCTTTTCATCGGACACTTCAGACCAAACTACATCCAAATTTTGCAGGTGACGCAGACAGGCAATGTAAGCGGTATCCTCATTGCTGTCCTTGGCAAACAGGCTGTTGTCGCTGGCACTCTTCCGGGCGCCGTTGACCTTTAAGGCATCTCCTGCGTAAGTTACCTCAGCGGAAACCGTGAAGTCATCGCCATAGGTCAATCCAGAGGCACCCTCAAAAGAAATTTCGTGAAACTGTCTCTCATTTTCCTCCAGAGAATCCAGCGTCCAAGTGTAGGTATAAGTAAAATAAGAGATTCCCTCCGTGTCCATGTAGTCTTCCGCTTCCGTTTGACTCAGCTGCGCAGGACAATCCTGATAGGTTAGGGTCACATCCAGCTTGATGTTACTCGCCTCCCCCATAGTATGAAGGGTTCTAGGCACCCAGTAGGTGACCTCCACCTGCAGAGTATCCTCGTTATAGATATTGATAACCGGGGTGCGCAGGGAGATGGTCGTGCCGCTTTCGGCGGACTCACCCCCGTAGTAACCCACCATGGGTTTGCGGTCCATGCGGTCGGCCTTGGACGCAGCTCGCCATTCTTTATAAAAGTCAGGGAAGCTATCTCCCACCTCAAGATCCTGATCACAGAAGAATACGTCGATCACGCTTCCACTCTCCGGCTCATAGGTGATCCAGAAGTCCCCATCCCACAGAGTGGGGTCAATCGTCCCATTGGGAAGCAACTGCGCCATATTGGAACTGTCGCAATGAATATAGTAGACAGTAATCTGAATACCTCCATCGGAATTCGGAATAACCTCCACATTTTCAATTGCATTCTCGCCCTCGATAACGTATCCATCCAACTGCTGGCTGCTGCGCAGGAGAATGGCCCGGTTCTGAGCAGCCAGAAAGATCTCCTTAGCAGAGTTGTCCAGCTGGGTTAACCGCAGCGAACGCATATAGGACACAATTCCCACAACAGACAGTGACAGAAGAACCAGGGAGATCAGTATGACAAGCAGCATTTCCTGTATGGTAAAGCCATGCTGGTTGTATTTCTTTCCAAGATTCATGCCTGTTCCTCCTGCGTTCCGCGGTGTAAACCTAAACTGCAAACCAATCCAAACTGCGCAATTTAAATTTTCGCTTGCGATCATTTTTTACCCAGCAAAGCATCTCGTCGGCCTGTTGGTATCGCTCAGCAAAGCCCCGCGCCTTTCGTCCGCAGAGCCCGCCCACCGACAGCCCGGAATCTGCCAAGGGAAATTTTTGTCGCACCATATGGAAGAAGCAGCGGATCTGACAACTGTTGTAAGCTCACATGAAACGTTAGATAAAAAGTCGAAGCATATGTGTGAATTCGCATACAGGTGCCGACTACTTATTCAAACATTCATCTACCTACAGTACAGATGATAAAATGAATGCATTGCATTATAGGATATTATAATATTTTGAACCGCAAACTCTCTACTGCTGATGCAGAATACAAATTCAATTGCGCAAAATTTGCTTGCTTTGCATGGTGCCACTATTTCTTGAAATAGACCGTTTTTTCCAAAAAGCTACCGCCTTTCAAATGACCACATTACATCATAAAAAGCAGCGCCAAGAATCGAACCCGTCGACAATACCATTGAAAGAAATTTCCATAACCACTATAGCAAGCGATGATAGAACGAATATTCTGTTAGGGTAATAATGCCGCTACAAATATGCTGCACCGAACCCCGAGTCTCTAAATATATGTCTTTCACCCATTAAATTGCCGGGCGCATGAGAAGAATACGAAACCGAGGTTGTTCTATCGATTATCGTGTTATTCTCATGTGCCCGGCTTCTCTATGTTCAACTATATATAGCCTTCTTGTGGCATCATCCACAAGAAGTTCGCGGAAGCAAGTGCGCGTTATTCCCACATTCTGTGATGAATGCTGACCGGTACAGATTGGTGCCCGCTCTTTCCCCAATATTTGTAATGCAGTCGAGCGATAGGGCAACTCTGCCTTGCGCGGGAGGTCAAAAAAGAGGTGTGACATATATCTTTTTAGCTGGGCACACACCCTCGCAGAACCGTGTCAGCATGGCCGCTGCTTCGGTGTAGATAACATGTGCGCAAACCGCCCCGGTTGCGCTGTGCACCGCTATCCAACATATGGCTTGATAGGTGTACGCTTGGATGTTCAGGGGGCATGTGTACCGAGAATGGGAACACTTCGTCACCTATGCTGCTTATTCCTGCATCAACACCAATTCCTTAAGTTGCTCAGAACAGTAATCACTCCTTCCAGCACGATGGTCAGTGACACAGTTTGGCCGGATGTGCTCACAACATAAATCCCGGCGACCTACGGATCACCAGATTCGTCATGTTGTCCTGTAATCATTGCACTGTTCAGCGTCAGAGTGCCAATGCCATCGTTGTGAAACCAAAGAGCCTACGGTGTAATGTTATCCGCGCATTCTCCCAAATCACCTTATTGTTATGCACACGCCATCTTTCAGCCATTCCTCAAAGCGCTCCAGCAAGATTTCACCGGCCTGGCAGGCACCGCGTAAGTGTTTGGCTTTCTCTGTACACTGCCGGAATTCTTCGCTCGTCATCATCGCGTCATCATGCCGTAGCGGATGCGGGCTTTGTGTGACTTATAGGCGCGATTATAGGTATGGATAAGCGGATTACCCAGAATCTTTTTCTGATAGAGCCGTGCAGCGCCAACCTCACAGAAAGTCTTTTTGCTTTCTGTTTCTCGGCTGCAATATTCGGCGCGTTCGCCGTCAACCACCGCAAACCGCTTGCTACACAAATAGCATTGTTTGAAGCATACCGTGCGGCACAGGTAGGCGGATTTCAGGCAGTAATATAGTTCCTGCATTGTCTCGGGATAGCAAACCTTGCTCAGCATCAGCGGAGCGCCGGTGCAGTGAAGAGCCTTTGCATCAATTTTGCGTTTTGAACCATATGTCCTATTCTGTGTTATAGCGGTGATTTTACCTCGGATTATAAGAAAATGTATCTCACTCTGTTTCGCTCGACCGAGCAAGCAATCAACCCTCAATTGGTATACGCATATTGAAGAGCGCTCCTACTGGAGCGCTCTATCGTTTTTGTTAAGTATTTTTCCGGCAAATCGCATCAGGAGCGTAGCGGCCTGCGCTCTGGTAGCCTGACCACGAGATGCCAATTGATTATGGCCTACACCAGTAATCAACTCCTGATCTACGGCCCAGATCATGGCTGACTGTGCCCAGCCGCTGGCCTGCGCCCCATCCACAAAAGAGGAGAGACTGCCCTCCACATCGGGGCTTCCCGCATATCGCCACAGCATGGCTGCCATCTGCTCACGGGTGATGGGGTCATTAGGGCCGAATTTGCCGTTGCCGTAGCCGGTGACCACGCCTACATTGTCAGCCCAACGAACCGCTTTCCCATACCAGTCCTCCAATTTTACATCGTCGTAATCCATAGAATGATTGACAATTGGGCTGCCTTCCAGACGCCACAGGATTGTGACGATCATGCCTCGGGTGGTAACAGCATCGGGTTCGAATGTCGTTTTTCCAGTCCCCACCATCAAATCATTTTCCAGGCAATAATGCACCCCATCATGATACCATGCCCCCAATTTTGTATCAGAGAAAGCTGACATGGGACAGCTGTCATCCCGGGGACAGTCGGACGTGTCGCTCATTTGCTCAAAGGTGACGGTAATGGTTACTTTTCCGGCCGGCTGTGTAAAGGTATAGGTTCCATCGCCGTTGGGAATAACCACAACCGGCTTACCAGCAGAATCGGTAACGATGATCTCATCTACGGTATAGCCCTCATCCGGAGCGGGCGTAATAGTAACTTGATCTCCTGTTTCCGGATTCTTCGGGCTGGTGGTAACCGTTCCGTGCTCCGTCTGCTCTATGCTGGGAGGATAGACAGAGGCAGATGAGCCACCGCCCTGATTGCCGCCGTTGCTTCCAGAGAATTCCGCATAGCCAATGGCATAGGTGGAAAAGCATTTGACATATAGGGTCAATCGGGTCTTATCGCTGTTGACAGTAAAGTATTCGCCCAGTTCATTTTTGTTAGATTCACCCTGCTTCAGTTCTTGCGCTTCCTTATCCTCTTCCTGGCCAGTGCTGCTGTGTACACGGTAAACGGAATAAGTGTCTTTGCCCTGTAGTTCTATGGGCAATGGCAGCAGGACTTCCAGCAAAACATTAGCCTGTGGAATCAGGGTCGGATTGCTGGTAACGCCAGCTGCCGTCGTCACTGTTTTTTCCAGTTTGTAATCCATGACAAGACCCAGCGTTCTGTTATCGGAGATTTCCTCAATTTTTGCAATATCCTTGTCAATTTGCTCCTCCTGCTGGGCTTGCGTTTTTTCTTCGGCAGTGAAGGTGATCTCCACCTTGCCGCCTTGGTTTACAGTTTTCTGATCGTCCTCTGTGTACACTGCCGTGTCAGTGCTATGAAATACAGTATCCAGCTTGCCCACCACGATGTCCGGGCTACCGGGGCGCACTTCTACAACAGAGTTGGTGGCTCCTTTCGGCAGGGTGACATTGCAGTTCTCTGCATTGCTGTTATCAATGATCACTTTTTGAGTAACCATGCGCACATCCTTGGTGACCACCAGATTGTAAATACCGGGCAGCAGGTTGGAGAAGCTGTAGCCACCATCGTCATCCGTCTTGGCTTCGGCCAGCTGGTTTGCCCCCAGCCAAATGCTGACTACCGCGCCTTGTGCGGGCTGCTCCCCACTATCTGTTTGTTCCTTAATAATACCGCTGATGGAATACACATCCTGCCATTGGGCGGTGAAGGTCACATTCCGCGCGGGCATGGTGAAGCTGTCTCCGGGCTGATAGAGCTTGGTGTCTCCGTCGGCCTTCCAGCCGCTGAACCGATAGCCGGTTTGTGTAAACGGATTTGCAGGCAAGGTGATCTGCCCCGCTGCCAAAGCAGTCTGCGGGACAGGTTCGGCACCTGTGGCACCCTCCCCGCCTGCAAAAGACACGGTGTACAGTACCGGTGGTGCCTGGGTAATGGTTAGGGTACCTACCTGCATCGTATCACTGCCATTGGAGTGGCGATAGTTGGGGTTGGTGAGCTCCACCCAGATCTCATAGCTGCCCACCTCTTTCGGGGAGGACACTTTTTTATCGTCCTGCCAGTAGGAGACCGTGTAATCGGTGAAAGCAGCGTCATCAGCGGTAATGGTTGCCCTCTTTTCGCTGCCGTCCTCCTGCACCGCGTTGCCCGTCACAGTGAAAATCACCGACTTCGGTTGTATGGTCAGCATGGCTGCACTGTTTTTCAGGGTATAGTTGGCTATATCCGCACCGATGAGGGCCGCAGTCAAAGCATGCCTGCCTGCTGTTTCCTTCCCCCCAGTGAAGCTGATATCCACATCATCGCCGTCCACTACGCCCAAAAGTGATACCGTTACGGGTTCTCTGCTGCCATACACTTGATTCAGCCCCAACCAGATTCCGGTAATAGACTTCTTGGAGATGGTGAAATCGGTTTTGGCAGTAACTGCTTCATGGTTTGCTGTTGCGGCAAAGGTAGCCGTGACGGTATAGTTGCCCGCATTCGTTGGAACGGTGTCACTGTTATAAGCGGTTCCGTCTCTGCCGTTGTAGTGATAGGTCACATTATTGATTCCGTTAGTCGCAGAGGCCGGAACCGGGCGATTTGCAACATCGCCGTAGGTCCATCCTTCCATGGTGACCGAGGCAGTACCATCCGCCGTGGCAATGGTGTAGTCTTTCGTGGTGCCAGTAGTCGGCAGTTGATAGTTTGGGTTACTCAGGCCGATAGCTTTAGCGGTATAGTCGCCCACATCCACTTTGTCGCCATCCTCCACGATAACGGTGCAGGCGTCGCCAACCACCAAGCCGGTGGCCGTAGCGGTAACGCTGACGGGCCGACCGGTATAAGTCAGGTTTTCGTAGCCATGCCATGCAAGACCCACGGTTTTTTTCGTGATAGAGGCCGTGGCGGTCAGTTCGGTCGTGGAGAGCGCATAGTTATTGCCCCAATCGCGGTCCAGAGAAATGGCCACCTTGACTGTCTTGTTCCGCCCTGCGTTGGCGCTATCAAAGGTGAACACACCGGTGGCGGTGGGATTTTCACCCAAAACTGCGTCAGCAAGGGTGATGGTACCAGTGGCGGAAGTGCCGCCGTCGTATTCCTTATCCTCCACGGAGGCGACAGACGGAATCAATGTCTTTTTTGCAACCGTTACGGTGACGGCTTGTTCAGCAGTATTGTAGTTCTCCATATCATCCGGGGTGAACACCACAGTACAGTCTTGCAAGCCGCTGTTTGGTTTGATACTACTATCTTTCCATGCAAAACTGCCCGGGACAGCAGCGTTGCCGCCGGTGAGGGAGCTTTCGCTGAGATTGTCGCCGTAAGTAATGTTGGATGCCGTGGGCCAGACTGTGATGCTGGGGTCGGCCCTTCCAATGGTGACTGTAACGGCATTACTGTTGGCAACTACGCTTTGCCCCTCGGCACAGGCGGTAACCCTAACAGTGTATTCACCGCTGTCGGACACGGTGGAAAGTGCCAGCGTTTCGGCGGTTTTGCCGTCCAACTTTTGACCATTCTTGTACCATTCATAGGTGTAGTCCACACTTGCCCCATGGTTGGGGGTTGCCGTAAGAGTGACAACAGCATTGCCGCCGTTATAGGTGCCGCTTGCGTTCTCCGGGCTGGCGGTCAATTCTACCGAGGGGGGAGCAAGCGTCCAGTGGGCGGTCAGCGCAAGGTTTGTCTTTACCTCGTTTTGTGCAAAATCCCACCGGGCTTCGCCATCATACCACCCATCAAAGATATAGCCGTCCTTGGTGGGAGCGGCAGGCTCTGTGACCTTGCCGCCATCTACCACCAGATGGTCTTTCTCGCCGATGGTGACACTATGCACCGTGACTGTCTGGGTAACGGTTTCACCTGCGCCCGTGATAGCCGTAAAGGTATAGGTGCCAGCAGAGGTGATGCGGTAACTATCCCCGTGAATTTCTTCCGCTGTGCCGCCGTTTTTCTGCACCGTGACCGTTACCCCGGAACTGCCGCCGGCGCTGGCGGTTACGGTCAGATTCAGGCTGGTTTCGCTTTCCATACCACCCGTGACTGCAAGGGTAGGCTCACCATTGTCTATCTTGCTGATTACCACGGTTTCATTGGCAGCGTTGCCCGCCTTGTCTGTGGCAGTGACAGTGTAGGTGCCGTTTTCAGACACAGTAAAGGTATACCCACCGTTATCCTCAGCGACAGCGACCGTACTTTCGTCCTTTTTGACCTCTACACCACTCACGCCGGACTGAACGTCCGTCACGGCAAGGGTGATAGTAACATCGTCCGCTGTCCACTCTGTGGGATTGCCGGAAACGGCAATAACAGGACCAGTGGTGTCAATGTTTGTGATCTCGATGGTTCCCTCGCCCATATTATCGGCTGTGTCGGTGCAAGTGACAGTGTAGATACCGTTCGCGGAAACCGTAAAACTACCGGTGAAGGAGCCCGGATCCTCGGTGGATTCCATGAGTTGTATATTGGAATCGTCCCGGACGGCAGTGAGGTTCTTGCCCGCGCTGCCGGCATCAAAGACCGCCACGGCAACCGTCACCGGTCCCTTCGTCCAGTTTTCGTCCGCAATGCTCAGGCGTACATCAGGAGACACACCGTCCAGTGTTTCGCCCTCCGGCACAGTGACGGTGATGGCCTGCGATACAAAATGTCCGGCAGCGTCGGTGGCGGTGATGACATAGTCCCCCGCTTCGGTGATGGTAAACGTACCGGTGAGATTGGTGGTAGTGCTGCCGTCAGGCAGGGTAACAGTTATATCAGTATTACCGTTGTCTACTACATTGTAATTGTAAACAATACCCTTATTGTTACTAGCCGCTTCATCCTTCGTCACTGTCAAACCCGGCCGGGTGGCGTTGATGATGTATGCGTCGGAAGTATCTGCCCCGCTGTTCCCAACTTTGTCTGTAGCGGTGACAGATAGTGTCCATGTCCCGCTTTGGTCGAGAGAGGTTGTGGTATAGATACCCTTTTCACTGGTAGGAGTCAAATCGAATTCTGCTCCATTATTCCACTTTCCTTTGACCGATTGAATACCCGATTCGCTGTCGCTGACACGAACCGTTAGGTTGACGGCCTCAGTATGGTTCGTGTTGACCAGATCCACAATCTCCACCGCAGGGTCAGTTGTATCCAACTTGGACACCGAAACCATTTTGGTGATCGTTTCGTCGCCGCTCTCCAGGGTAAAGGTGTACGTGCCGTTTTGGGTGGCGGTGTAGGTTCTGCCGGAAACTTCGGTTGTGTCCGTGCCGCCCGGTGTTTTTACTTTCACCGTGGCGTTGGCAGGGCTGCGGGTCACCGTAATTTCCCGGGATTTTGCCCAGTTTGCGTTGTCCGCCGTCACGGTCAGATCCGGCAACTCCACAGTGCCGCCTTCCTCTCCCAACGTTACGGACCGGCTGTCATGGTCGGTCACACCATCGTTGTTTGTGGCGCGGGCGTGGAGGTACCATGTGCCGCTGGTCTGACGGGTAGAGACGGTATCTCCGCTGGTGTTGGCAAGCAGCTTCCAGCCAACCACATTCTTTTCTTCCGCTTCCGTACTCCAAGCATATTCCAGTTTCGCTGCATTGGTGGCAGTGATCGTGCCGGTCAGCGTGCCGTTGACGCTGGTGATCTGACCCACTGTGACCGCGGGCGCACTGGGGCCATTGCCCAGAGCGGCATCCGTGCTGCCGTCCGTGACAGTACCTGAGGTGGCCGTGCCGGAATCATCCGCCATGTCCTTGATATTTCCTGCGTTGGTGATGGAGTTCACCGTCAGCGCACCGCTGGCGTTGTCTGCCACCATACCGGTGAAGTACAGCACATTGGTACCCGCGCCGTCGGCGTAGTCAAACGTCCCCCAGTTGGTCGCTATCTGCACGTCGTCAAGATTCGGGCTGTTGGTGCTATCCACAATTTCATCGAACACCAGCGCCACAGTGACGCTTTCGCCGGGCAGGTAGCTGCCGCCCGCCATGGGGGCAACGCCCAAGAGCTTGGGTTCCTCGGTATCGGAGAATTTGAAGTGATGGACAATATTCTGGGTGTACCAATTATCGGAATCTTCACCGCTGGCACCAAAGCCAACGGTGATTTGACTGGTGTTTACATCAAAACGAATGGATGAACCGGATTGTCCGCCGGCATATTGATATTTTGTCAATGTTGAGCCGTTCGTTAGGCTTGCTGTCGGAAAACTATATTCTGATGAAGTGGAATTTGCCCCGCTTCCTCTGTGCTCAAACAAAGCGACGTATTGTGCGGTTGTTAAAGTACCGTTTAGATTGCCCTCATTCGGATAAATATTGGTATCCAGCGTATTGCCCGCAAGAATTTGAATTGCCTGATAACCGGAATCTTCCTCCCATGCGGTAAATGTCACCCAGTAATACAGACTGTCAGCCGTATCAAGCAAATAGTCTCTGGCTATCAGACTCCCAACCGGTAGGCTTTCCATTGCGGCCGTTCCGATTTCCCCTTGTGTCCAGCCGAGTCCATCATCCTTATGATCGCCACGCAGTTTTGCATCGGTTGTGCCATTGCGTGTGACCTCGGTATACAAGGAGCGATCTATCGTTTTTGTGCTGTCCTTACTCATGGTGCGGGTGACGCGTTTCTGACTGCTGTTGAGCGTCGCGCCGCCAGTGACTCGGTAAATCTCAAAGGAATAGGTACGGTCGGCATTGGAGTAGGCGGTGGCGGCTTTGTCGCCATAGGTGCTGGTCACGTCCATTTCCGTGACGGTGACTGTTTTCGGGGCAGAATCACCTTCCGCAAAGGTCACGCTGCCCGCTTGATGCACAAAATGCGTCCCGCCGACGGCCGAACCGTTGACCGTGCGGTAATAGACGGTCTGCTCCCCGTCGGTGCCGTCGCTGCGGGTAATGGTAAAGGTACTTCCGCTATTTGTAACGGAGAAAGTGCCGTATCGTGCCGCATCCAAACCAAACCCACCACTTTGATCACTGTAAATGACAGTATCATCGTCAGCAATCGCGTAAGCCCGGGCGTAGTAATTAACGCCATAAGCGAGCTTACTGCCACTCACAGTGGCGGTAAGTCGGCCGCCCTTGGTATTCACAAGGCTGCTCGTTTGGACTTGACCATCGTTGAGGGTCAGGGTAGGATTTTGCAGTGTACCATAGACGAAGCCGGTTTCCTTATAGGTCAGACCGCCTGTGTATGCCATAGTGGAAGATAGGTCAAATGTCCCTGTTCCGCTCACAGTCGTCTGTGTCAGTTCCGCCGGTTTTGGCAAAACCATGACGATGAGTTGGGCGGCGGCAGGGGAAAAACCATCCTTTTCCACCGTGTATGTAACCGTCTTCTGTCCCGATGTATTGGTATCGATGGTGTTCGGAGAGATATTCACCGTGTCTGAATGTGTCTTGATAAAGCTATTGAGCCATGCTTCATCAAGGCCAGTGTCCCCTTCCGTCACCGTAACGCTGCTTGTGGTAAGGCTGATAAACGGCGCAGCCATAATCTTGACAGGCTGGCTTTGGATTTCCGAAATGCCGCCCTCGCTCGTGGTACCCCAGTAAGTAAAGGTGCCGTCTCCCACGGGCATATCTTCCGGCACCTCAACCGCCACAGAGAATGTACCGTCCGCCTGCACAGCAGCCGAATACTCCTTGCCGCCGATGCTCACATAGACGGTGTCGGGCGCAGGATTATCGCCCTCGGCTGCGACCGTGCCGGTGATGGTAGCGGTGCCGCCTGCATTCAAGTTGAAATCATTATCACTGTTCAGCACAGGTGCATTGGGGGTAGGCGGCAATTCGCCTGCGCCGATAAGCACATAGCGGCTCCATGTCTGGCCAGGGGCAACGCTGCCGCTCCACGACCATGCCATGCCGCTGTCACGCGTGTAAGGGGTGGCCTTATCTTCAAGATCGGTGAAAATATTATTATAGGCCTGGCTGTAGTGCCCGAACCACAGCGTATCGCAGTCGGGGGCCACCAGGCTGAACTTATAATTGTTTTTGGGGCTGCCGTCCATGGACAAGCCGGTATTCGTGCCGGTTACCGCCGCATAATCGTTGTTGTCTATCATCACGTCGGCGCTGGATCCAATTTTGAAGGATTGCGTGGTGGAACCTTTGTTCTGGACGGTATAGGTAATTTTCACATAGCGTCCACCATAGGCAATATTCAGCGCCGTCTGCGCAGCAAGGGAACTGCCCACGGAAGCCGCGTTTGACTGGTACGGAACCTCTACCTTGGAGGCTTCGTTGACGGAAATGGCGGTGCGGTAACCGCTGTTTACAAAAGTGGTTTTGAAGGCTGCGCCGTCATCCATGCCCTGAATGTCAAAACGTTTGTAGCGCTCATTTTGATAATATTTGATATAGTTGCTGCTGTCCTCCAGCGCGCCGTCCGACAAGCCGTTGGCCATCAGCATGGGGCGCTCCAGCACAGAAGGGTCGTAGGCGAAAGTCTCGCTCGTCACCGCCTGTCCCTCGCGGGTAACCGTGCAGCGGAAGGCGTAAGAAGTAAAGTCTTCCTTAGAGAGGGTCAGGCTGGCGCTGTCGCCCGCCCAATCAGACCAGAAACCATAGGTGCAAGCTTCCCAGACATAGCTGTCCCACTCCCCTTCTATCGTCAGCACCATGTCGCTGCTGTTTTCTTCATCCAGTGGCGTGCAGTAAATGGTGGGGGCTTCCAGAACCACTGAAGTGGTATCATCCTCAACCGTGTATGTAGAAAAATGGGCGGTGCCGATGTCTGTTCCCGTGGCCGTCTCTGCTGTCAGTTTCCCCTCTTCGGACAAACTCCTCTCTGTGGCCATCGCCGACACCGGCAGCAAGGTAAGCAGAAGGGAGAGGATCAACCCCCAGCTCAAAATCCTCTTTGTCATACTCTTACCTCCTCAAATGGTTTATTCTCCGTTTGCTCCAACTGTCGGACGCAGCACCGGCCCTTGCCGGCCTCTTTCGCACGATACAGCATTCGGTCTGTTTCCGTATACAGCTGCTGATAAGAGTAGCAAGGACGCGTGCAGATGCACACGCCTACGCTGCATCGCACCCCCAATGGCTGATCCTGCCATTGGATATTCCCTAATCGCTCCACCAACCTATGGGCCAGATCCGTGGCGTGCGCCTCTGTCATGGGCCGGTCGTAAAGTACTGCAAATTCATCGCCGCCTATTCGTCCCAGCCCTGCCGCGTCCGGAAATACACCGCGCATGGCTTCCGCCGTCTCCACCAGCACATGGTCGCCGCAGGGGTGTCCATAGCGATCGTTGACCCCTTTGAATTCATCCAGATCTACAAGGAACAAAGTCAGCCCACCGGCCTTTCCCGTTTGCTCCAGACCGTGGAGCACCTGATCGGCCCAACATTCCACCGTCGTCTTGTTGAGCAATCCGGTCAGGGGATCCCGTTGTACCAGTTCCTGCAACTTAGCATTCACCTCGACAACCTGTTTCTGCTGTTGCAGCATAACAGCGGTGTGATAGGCGTAGGCTAGCGAAACAGCCAGGGCCACTACAAAGGTAATGGTCAGATTGAGCTGGTCGCCCGTATCCAGCAGCGGGGCCATGGTGACCCGAAACATCAGATAGACTGCTGAAAACAGCGCCGCGCTGTACTGGGGCGGAAACTGGATCAGCAGGGCCAATCCCATCAGAGCTGTCGTCAATACCGTAGTCCCCGCGGTCGGATCGCGGTACAGGTCGTAGATGTTAAGACCCAAGTGCCATAGCAAAATCAGGCTGGTCATGACATACTGCACAGCCCACTGGGCGCGCACCCGAACCCGCTGCAGAGGATGCCGCAGCACCAGCCACAAGGCCGCAAGAAGGATCAGAATGCAGTACATAAAAAAATAGATTTGATTGTTCCGTGTTCCCAGACCGGACTTAGACCAAAGCACCACCCGGGCAATATTAAAGAGCTCTGCCGCAAAAATAATCGCACAGATAATCCACACGGAAAAGTTGTTTTTTCGCACCGCTTCCTGCAGAAACTCTTGACGGATAGAATCCGGTATTTGCGTTGCGATGAGTAGTCTGTGTCTGCATAAGTTCTTCATTTTACGCATCATTGAAACATCCTTTTTAAAATGGTGGTGGTGTAGGAAAGCCACATACCCGCTGTTTTTACTCAGTCTGCATATCCGGCCAGCAACAGATGCCCACCTCCAGCGCCACAGGGCGCGTCAGATGAAAATCCGCATAGCGGCAGAACCAGCACTGGCTGCCCTCTATAGGCAGATGCTCTTTTCTGGGGGTAAATGCCGGACAGCTCTGCCGAGGCCACACGCTGCCACCCGGTTTAGGGGTGGGCAGGAATTCCCGCCCGTCACAATATGCTTTGCAGCTGTTCCGCATAGCCAGACCTCCTTTTGGCAACCCTCTTGACAGTTTTTTGCTTCCATGCTATTTTCATTGTACAAATTGGTGTGAAATTGCAAAGCGTTTGTTCAAAATCTGATGCTATCTGTGCAAAATTTGCACTCTGCTGTAAAGGAGGGATGGCGATGCTGCGAATCGCCGTATGTGATGATGAACAAAAACAACTCAATCAGGCAGCGGCGCTGCTGCATACCTATCTTCAATCCCACACCAGCCTGAATGGGCATGTGGAGACGTTCCGGAGTGGCCGCGCGTTGCTGACGCGGGCAGAAGACGCAGGGGGCTTTGACCTCTATGTGCTGGATATTCTCATGCCGGAGCTGAGCGGAATTGATACGGGCCGGCGCCTGCGAGCACTGGGCGAGGGCGGTGAAATCGTTTATCTCACCAGCTCCAACGACTTCGCCGCCGACAGCTATGATGTCCGGGCGTTTTTCTATCTGCTCAAGCCGGTGGAAGAAAGCAAACTGTTTCAAGTGCTGGACGGAGCGGTGAAGAAGCTGAACCGGCGGCGAAGCAGCGCCGTTGTGGTGACCACATCAGATGGACCCCGCCGTATCCTATTTGAGTGTATCCGGTATGTGGAGCGGGTGGGGCGCGTCATGCGCTATTACTGTACCGATGGCACCGTAGATTCCCAGTCGATTCGGGTTCCTTTTCGGGAGATGGCCGCTCCCCTTCTGGCAGACCCTCGCTTTTGCCTGTGTGGGGCTAGCTTTGTGCTGAATTTCCAGCATGTGACCGGTGTCGACGGCCGAACGGCCCTGTTTGACAACGGACAGACTGTAACGTTGCCTCGGACAGTGGCGACAGACTTCAAGAAATTCTGGGGGAACTACTGGCTGACAGAAGCCAACGAATGGTAACGATAAGTAAAAGGACAGGAGGCGTTGAAGCTGGATTTCTATCACACCTTATATATCGGGATCTCACAAGCTTTTTTAGGAAGCTTTGCGATGCTTTTGGTCGATTTCCGCAAGCCGGTCGCCAAGTGGCGGACCCGCTGGATCGTCACAGTGGTGCTGATTGTCGGCGCCAATCTGTTCGGGCTGCTTTTCCTGAATTTCTGGGACATTTATTATCGCGTGGGCTTCTTTACCGTGACACTCCCTTACATTTTAGTCACACTTTGGTGCTCCCAATATCGGGACTTCCGCGCTGCGTTCAGCATTATTACCGCCCTGTTCGTCGGCTGCATCGGAACGGCCACCGAAATGCTCACCGCACTGCTTCTTCAGCACAGCAAATACTGCGAATACTATTCCTTTGCGGTACGCGCCCTTTCCTTCTTTCTGATGTTTTTTATCCTGCGGCGGTTCAGCTTTACCTACCGGCAGATGCTTCACCAGCTCAACCGCAGCTGGTGGATTCTTTGCCTCATTCCGTTCTCAGCCTTTATTACCATGCTGTACATCATCAATAATTTCGACAATTCACCTTCCATTATGGTGTTGGTCTATGGCCTGCTGGTGGTGTGCAGCTACGCCTACTACCTGATGTATCTCTTTTTTGATCGGGTACAGAAAGAAAACAGCGCCCGTTATGAGGCACAGCTATCCATCCTGCAGGTGTCTGCCCTGCGCAGCCGCATGGAGGCGGTGAAGGCGGCGGAGAACGCCATCCGTACCGAGCGCCATGACCTTCGTCACCGACTTCATGCTGTCACAGAGCTGGTGTCACGGGGAGACAAGGCTGCGGCTCTGGACTTTCTGGACGCTGCGCAAAAGCGGCTGGATGAGCAGAAGGAAATCCGATGGTGCCGTCCGCCGGTGCTGGATGCCGTGTTTTCCTCCTACTTTGATCAGGCTAAAAATCAGCGGATTCGCGTAACGGCCAAAATTTCCCTGCCGGACACGTTAACGGTGGACGAAGGCGCATTGGCCATTGTCGTTGCTAACGCTTTAGAAAACGCCATCCATGCCAATCTGGCACTGCCTCAGGATCAGCGGGTAATCCGCTGCAAGATGGTAGCAACCCCCAGTATCATGCTGGAAATCTCCAATCCATGCAACGAAGACGTCACCTTTGATGCACAAGGCCTGCCTGTTGCGCATAGAGAGGGACATGGCCTTGGGGTGCAGTCCATCTCGGCTTTTTGTCAAAAAAACCGAGCCGTCTGCCAGTTTGAACTGACAGACGGCTGGTTCCAATTGCGGCTGGTGCTGTAATAAATTGCAAAAGAGATGAGGGAAATTTACCGTGACAAATGTGATATTTCTTGTCTTTCGCACATTTCTTATCACAGTAATGACGGTGGGAATGATGGCAAGCCTGACCGACTTCCGCTTTGAGCGCAGAAAACTGCTGTGCATTCTGGCCGCTTACAGTGTTTGGTCGGTCGCCTCCAGCGCAGTGCTGCTGTGGTTTGGTGGCGAATTACTGCTGCTCCGCCTTTTTTACCCGACCCTTTCCCTCCCCGCCACGTTGCTTACCTACTGGGCCGCCAACGATACCCCTACCCAGGCGGTATTTAACTACACAACGCAAATCATGGTATCCGTATTGTCAGTCTCCATGATCCGCTGGCTGACGGAGTCCCTCGGCCTCTCCGCATTCGTCAATATCCTGCTGATGTGCGCATTCTATTTCACAGCCATCTATCTAGAATGGCGTTTTTTACGGCAGCCCTTTCGTATGTTGATCCAAATCATCCCCGCCCGCTGGGGAGTGCTTACGCTTATCCCCTGCGTATTCTGCATTTATCTTATTTTCGTATCGGCCTGGCCCACCAGTTATCTGGAAAACTTTCCCCAGCGCATCTATGTCTACACCGCTGTCATACCGCTGGTCTTTGTGTATATTGCCGTATTCAAAAGCCTTGTGGCGCAGTACAACATACAAATGGAACGCCAAAGCGCCGTACTGTTGACAGTACAGATTTCAGCCCTAAAAGATAAATTGCAGAAGGTAAAAGAAGTGGAGGAAGGCATTCGCATCCAGCGTCATGACCTTCGTCATCAGCTCCAGACCGCGACAGAACTGGTGTCACGAGGAGACAAAGATGCGGCCCTGAACTTCCTGAACGCGGCTCAAAATCGTCTGGATGAACAAAAGGAAATCCGCTGGTGTCGTCCGCCGATACTGGACGCTGTTTTCTCCTCCTACTTCGAGCAGGCTAGAAATCAGGGGATTCGCATAACGACAAAAATCTCCCTGCCGGACACGCTGACAGTGGATGAGGGCGCATTGGCCATTGTCGTTGCCAATGCGCTGGAAAACGCCATCCACGCCAATCTGGCGCTGCCTCAGGAGCAGCGGATGATCCGCTGCAAGATGGTTGGAACCCCCAGCATCATGTTGGAGATCTCCAATCCATGCGATGGAGAGGTTGCCTTTGATGCGCAAGGCCTGCCTGTTGCATGTAGAGACGGGCACGGTCTTGGAGTGCAATCCATCTCAGCTTTTTGTCAAAAAAATAAAGCCGTCTGCCAATTTGAGCTGACAGACGGCTGGTTCCAACTACGGCTGGTTTTGTAATATGTTTTTTGGAAAAAAGGTTCCTGCAGACTGATTTTCTGCGGGAATCTTTTTTAAGCAGCGGCTATAGAACCATCCCCAGCACGGCGATCCGAAGAAATATGATGACTATAAAAAGCGCCGGAGCCACACAATGGACTCTCCTCTTATATCGCCGCAAGGACGTACATGGCCACAAACAGGATAGTCAAAACATAGATGATGATGGGTAGCTTTTTCCCCTTTCCGCTGATCAGACTCATAGCGGTATAGGAGATACAGCCCATGCCAATACCGTCTACTACAGAATGGGTGAAAGGAATTATAAGCATGATAAGAAAGCAGGGCAAGGCAATTTCAACCTCACGCCAATCGATGTTGGCGGCGTTACGAAGCATCAACATCCCGATGAGCACCAGCGCAGGTGAAATCGCGGCTTGCGGGATTACCCCAGCGATAGGAGCCAGCAAGGCGGCAGCCAGAAACAACACCCCAGTGGCGGTGTTATAAAGTCCGGTTTTTGCCCCATCCGCCACGTCGGTAGAGTCTTCCACCGGGATGCCGATGGGAGGCGCACCCAGCAGCGGAGCGGCAGCAGTGGATAAGGCTACCGCCATCATGCCGCGTCTATGGCAGCACAGTTTTCCCTGTGCATCCAACCTATCCCCTGCCCCAGTAATACATATCAAGCCCTCTAAGGTGTCAAAACACAGGCACATGGTAAAAGTGACCACCGCGGTTACCAGAGGCAGAACCCCCAGCGACAGCACGCCTCCAAAGTCTGCGGACAACAGCAGGGGTTGCAAGGATGACAGGGAAAGGCTGATAGATTCCGGCATCCGAGTTACTCCCAGAGGGAACCCGAGCAGTGTCGTGACTACAATGCCGATCAGCATGGCCCCCTTCACTTTCCATGCCATTAGCATACCGGTGATCAACAAACCCAGAATGGCCAATAAGGTGGTCGGGGTGTCCATTGACCCCAGTAGCAGCGCGCCATCCTTCGCCCGGACGATACCGGAGTTTAACAGTCCTGTGAAGGAAATGAGCAGCCCCAGGCCGACACGGATAGCATTTTTCATGCTCTGCGGGATACTGGAGATCATCTTATCCCGCAAAGGTGTCAAACTGATGAGCAGATACACCAAGCCCGACAGGCTCACCACCGCCAGCGCCTGTGCCCAGGTGTAGCCCATAGCGAAGCAGAGGGTATATGTAAAAAAGGCGTTGAAGCCTACCCTCGGAGCCAGTATAAAGGGCAGATTAAGGGCAGCGGAGAGGAAACAGGCCAAGGCGGAGGACAGACAAGTGGTCAGCAGCACACCGGTATAGTCCATGCCGGTCTGAGACAAATAGCTGGGGGTGACAAACAGGATGTATGCCACCGAGAAAAAAGAAGTCAGTGCACCCAATAGCTCCCGACGGACGGTCATCCCCTGTTCCGTCAGGTGAAAAAAGCGCTCCAGTATTCTCATTTATTATCCTCCTCCGTTTTCAAGTCATGTTATGTCCAGCTCGCCGATGACAGCCGTAAGCTGCGACCAGAGCCAGCGCCAGCACACCGCCCTTAACCGCTGGCAGCACATAGTAGACCACGCCCATTTGAGTCAACCCATTTTCCAGCACCGCTACCAGCGCGGCGCCCACCAGCGTTCCTAGGGCGTTGGGCTTTTCCGCGCCACCCACGGATCGCCCTACGAATACAGCTGCCAGAGAGGGCATCAGATAGCTGTCGCAGCCGGAGATCTGCGCCGCTCCATTGCGGGAACAGACGACAATCGCTCCCACCGCAATCATAACGGCGGTGAGCATTCCCGCCAAAAATCGATATTTCTTCACGGGAATGCCGGAATATGCCGCCGCGGTATGGTTGCTGCCCATGGCATACAGGCAGCGGCCATGACGGGTATATTGCAGGAACACAAAGGCAAAGGCCACGCAAACTAGCATGATTAGGATGCACCATGGCGCGGCTCCAATGGCAAGCGCCTCCTCCGTCCACCCCATGCGGGCAGGAGCAGTCCCCCACGGCGTTGGCATACCGGCAGACACTGCGCCGCCCCCCGTCCACCACAGACCAATCCCCTGATGCACGAACATCAGCGCGCAGGTCGCCAGCATATCGGGCACACGGCAAACCAGAATGAGAAACATGGTCAGCAGATACAGCACCATGGTCAGGAGCATGGTGAGCAACACACTCAGCCATAGAGGCAAGCCAAACCATAGGAACAAGCTGGCAAACAGAAAGGAGGAGACGGTGGCAAGGGTGCAGGCCGACATATCAAAGCCGTCGGGTGCCATGGTAATAGTAGCGCCGATGGCAAAAATGGTGGTGATGGACATGGAACGCAGGATATTGACAGCGTTAGCAGCTGAAAAAAAGCTGCTGCCCCGCAGCAGCACAAATACCGCCACGGCGGCTGCCAACGCGATCACCGCCGCCCAGTCCATCCACAAGCCGGCGCGCTTTGGGATAAGTTGTTGTTTCAAGACCGTTCCTCCCTTTCTGTTTGATCCGCCGGGAAAAATGGGGTCTTTCCGCCGACGGCATAGTGCATGATTTCCTCCTCGGATGTATGGGCGCTGACCAGTTCCGCCGCAATTCTTCCACCGTACAGGACATAGATCCGGTCTGTCACCTGCAGCAGTTCGTCAGGCTCGGCAGACGCGTACACTATGCCGCACCCAGTTCGAGCGAGTTCGGTGATGAGCTGCAGCAATTCCGCCTTTGCACCCACATCCACACCCTTAGTAGGCTCGTCAAACAGGTAGAGCCGACAGCTGGCCGCAAGCCATTTGCCCACGACGTTTTTTTGCTGATTGCCGCCGGAGAGCAGCTCTATCCGCCGTTTAAGCGAGGGCGTTTTGATTCCCAGCTTCTCGATTTGTGTCCTGGCATTCTGTTCCTGCTTTTTGCAGGACACAAAAGACAGACGGCTCCATTTCTTCAGACTCGCAATTCCCAGATTAAAGGATACACTCTCTCGCAGGAAAAGTCCTTCCTTCCGGCGTTCCTCCGGCACCAGCCCCATACCGAGAGCCACTGCGTCCGCGGGACTGTGGGGATTCGCCAACCTGCCGTCCAGCATAATCTCTCCTGCCTCTCGGGGCAGGATGCCAAACATTGTCTTGCACAGCTCACTCTTCCCTGCCCCAACCAATCCGGCCAGACCGACGATCTCCCCATGCCGCACCGTCATAGAGATGTCCCGCACGCTACCATCCCGACTGGACAGACCACACACTGACAGCAACTCACTGCCGACCGAAAAGGAAACCCGGCGGCGGATGGACGCCATGTCCGTGCCCAGCATATGCGACACTAGCTCACCGGCGGTGGTTTGGTGCGTAATAGGCGCGCTGGCAGCTACTCTTCCGCCTCGCAGCACCGTGTAGCGGTCACAGATCTGCAAAACCTCCGGCAGGCGGTGGGAAATAAATACAATGGCAATCCGCCTTTCTTTGACCATCCGACGGCAAAGAGAAGACAATCTTTCCGTCTCCACCACACTGAGAGGCGCGGTCGGCTCGTCCAGCAACAGGATGCGGCATCGGCTATGTATCGCTCTTGCAATGAGCACCATCTGTTTTTGTGCCAGCGTCAGCCGGCATACCGGCGTGCGAATGTCGAAATCCATGTTCAGCTGACGTTTTAATTCCTCTGCCCGCTGATACAGCGTACGCCAGTTGACCCACAACCGTCCCGGTTTTCCCAACTCTTCCAGCAGCATATTTTCCGCCGCCGACAGGGCTGGTGCCAACGCTACATCTACTTCCTGATAGACTATCTGGATGCCCAACTGCTGCGCTGCCGCAGGACTGCGCAACTCGACCGCCTTACCGTCTATCCACACTTCTCCGCGATAACCGGGATTGGTACCGGCCAACACTTTCATCAGCGTGGACTTTCCTGCTCCATTGGCGCCCACCAGCGCATGGATTTCTCCCGATAAGAGTCGAAAGTCCACCTGCTCCAGCGCCTTTACGCCCGGGAATTCCACGCAGATATGATTTGCCTGAAGCGTAAATTCGTCCATATATCCTCCGCCTGTCAATGGGTTACGAGAAACATCAGCGTAAACAACCCTGCAATGACCCAAGTTCCCGCAGTCAGTTCTTTTCTTTTTCCTGTAAATACGGCAATTAACACATGAGAGAGAATCCCAAAGGCAATTCCGTAGGAAATATTGTATGTCATAGGCATGATCGCCAGGGTCAAGAATGCCGGAACGCCTTCTCGGGTGTTTTGCCAGTCTATTTTTTTCGTACAGTCTATCATTAGAATTCCCACATAAATCAAAGCCGCCGATGTGGCGCAGTTTGGCACAATGGCAGCGACAGGACTGAAAAACATTGCCAGAAGAAACAGCCCTCCGGTGGCCATGGCGGCCAGTCCGGTCTTTCCTCCTTCGGCAATACCGGCCGACGCCTCCACATAAGAGCTAACAGTAGAGGTTCCGCACACCGCCCCGCAGACTGTTGCCACGGCATCGGCGAGCATGGCCCGCTCCATATTCGGCACCTCGCCCTCCCGCGTCAGCAGATTACCCCGAGCGCATGCACCGTACAAAGTGCCAATGGTGTCAAACATGTCCACCAGACAAAAAGCCAGCGCAGTGGTTCCAATCAGAAGCACCAGCTCTGCGGAATTGTGATAGGCCAGATAGGATGAAAAATCAAATCCCTCCGTAAAGACCCGGCCAAATGCTAAGGTCCCAAACTCACTGAACGCTGTGAAGGGGTTGAAATTCAGTTCTTCACCGAAATTTGCATAAAACCCCGGAACCGTAACACCCAATAGGTAATATAGAATGGTACCTCCCAGAATCCCCCACAAAACAGCCCCCTTGATACCTCTGCACGTCATAACGGCAATAACGATCAAGACAGCCAGCGTCACCAATATGGGCATGACATCCGACCATGAAACAGAGCCAAACAACAGATTAAACGACGTCAAGTTGACAAACGTTTCCGGGTCTGCCACCACAATACCAGCGTTTTGCAGTCCGATGAAAGCAATGAACAGACCCACTCCCGCAGGGATAGCCAATCGCACGGATGTGGGAATGGCCTCAAAAATCTTTTTTCGCAGACCGGTCACAGTCAGAATAACGAAGGCAATTCCATCCAAAAGGATCAAAACAAGGGCATTGGCGTAACTCAGTCCAAAACCAAGGCACACGGTATAGACAAAGAAAGCATTGGAACCCATAGCAGACGCCTGTGCCAAAGGCAGGTTAGCCAGAAGCCCTATCAGAATGGTGCCGATGGCTGCGGAAACAGCTGTCGCGATATAAATTGCATCATAGGATACACCGGGCAGTTCAGCAAACATCCCGGCGTTGACCATGAGGATATATGCCATGGTCATGAATGTAGTCAGACCCGCCAGCAGCTCGGTTCGAATGTCAGCCCCCTTTTCGGCAACATGAAACAGCTTTTCCGTCATGGTTTTCCACCCCCTTCCTCCATTCTTTGGTCAATCCCCCAGCAGCCGCGCCATCCAGTCTGCGGTGGGCATCCAACTGCGGTCGGTATAGGAATCTCCCGCCACCGTATCCAGATTGGTGACATTGATGCCGCCGCCGGACACCATGTCCTGCGTGACCACAGTAGTGGGCAGTTCCAGCCAGCTTGCGACCTTTCCTGTCATGGGGTCAATAATGGCATCATACTCACCCGACATCTCAAGCGCCAGCACCCGCATACCAAATTCGCCGTTATAGTTCCAGTTGGTTGTGGCACAGGCCTTCCAAGGCGATCCCTCACGGGACATTTTCTCAATATCCGCATTGCAGATATCCACGCTGACCATCGGGATGTCATAACCGCCCTGCGTCAGGGCGGTATACACCCCGCTGGCATACAGGTCATAGCAGCACCAGATAGCGTCGATCTCCCCTGGCTGATATTTTGCCAGCGTAGCGGTGGTGACGTCAGCCATGGATGCCTCGGCATTGCTGAAGTCCGAAGGGCCAATGGTTTCCACAGTGCGGATCATGCCCTCGTCCTCACAGGCGGCGTAGCCCTCCTGACGACGGTCGAAGGGAGAAAGAAAGTTCGGCCCCACCCATACTTTCAGAATGTTGACCGGCTCCCCTGCCGCGACCTTGTCCGGATACAGATTTTCGCACACATATTCCAACAGCAGCTGGGCAAACTGTGCATCCTGCTGGAAGAACTGTGTTACGCCTTCCAGCGTCTGTGTCTGGCCGCTGCTGTCCTTGAATTGGGTGTCAAAAGTGACAATCTTCAAATCAGGGTACTGCTCAAGCA